>WRJZ01000001.1 GCA_009778325.1 Candidatus Endomicrobium neocapritermitis
GCTAATGATGTATTGCCGCTTTGCGGCAACATGATGTAATGTGTCCTTGTCTTTAATGTGCGCGAAGCGCATACAGCATTTCCGAAGGATACATCATGTGCGAAGCACACAGCATATCCCTCAGGGACACATCATTATCTTTCAGGGCGTGCCGGCATGCCCTAAATAATTTTTTATTTCATCTATAAACACATCGGCGTATCTGGCTAATTTTTGGGCGCCTACGCCGGATACTTGGGAAAAATCTTCTTTGGTTTTGGGGAGTTTGGCGCACATGTCTATCAGCGCGCTGTCATGGAAAATTATGTAAGCCGGAAGGTTTTGGGCAGCGGCGAGTTTTGCCCTGAGGGATTTTAAATTTGCAAATAATTTTTGGTCTATAGAAGCATTGCTTGGCGATTTCAGTATTTTGGCCGCAGAAATTTTTGCAGAACGTTCGTCAGCGGCTTGCGATTCCTGCTGCTTTTTTGCAGAAAGCTTCATCTCGACTTTAATTTTGTCTTTCAATATCTCATCCGCGCGGCCGCCCAATTTTATGACCGGAAATTCTCCGTTTGTCATCTCTAAAAAGCCGTTAACAAGCAAAAACGTTATCGCGTCCTGAATTTCCGTTCTGTGCTCTTTGCATATTCCGTAAGTTGAAAGTTTGTCCAGCATAAATCTCTGAACGCGGGCGTTTTTGCTTCCTTTTAATACGTCAATCACCGTATTTTTGCCGAAATTTCCGCGCATTCTGAAAACGCATGACAAAATTTTCTGCGATAAAACGGTAATATTTTTAATTTCAGAGTTAGAATTGCAGTTTCCGCAATTTTTACACCAGCTTCGCCCTTCTTGAGACCCTCTTTGAGGGTTTTCTATTTCTTCGCCGAAGTATTTTAAAATGTAGCGCCTTAGGCACTCGTGAGTGTTGCAGTATAAATCCATTTCTTTTAATCTTTTTCTTTCCAAAGATTTTAAATACATCTCTTCTTCGGCAGACGCATATTGCTTATCCTTGCTTTCGTTTATAAGAAAAAGATTTGTCCTTATATCCTGTCCGCTGTATAAAATAACAGCGTCTGCCGGGCTGCCGTCTCTGCCTGCTCTTCCTGCTTCCTGATAATAACTTTCTATGTCTTTGGGCATATTATAATGCACAACAAAAGACACGTTGGATTTGTTGACGCCCATGCCGAAAGCGTTTGTCGCGACTATAATGCGAACGCGGTCAAAAATAAAATCTTCCTGATTTTTATGTCTGTCCTGCGCGGAAAGGCCGGCGTGGTACGGTACGGCATTAAAACCCAGATTTTTAAGTTTTTCGCTGAGTTCGTCAACGGTTTTTCTTGTTAAACAATAAATAATCCCGCTTTGAGAGTTCCTCTCTTTTAAAAAAGAACTTAGCTCCTCAAATTTTTTTGCCGGACGGCGCACTTCAAAGTTTAAATTTTCCCTGTCAAAACCCGCAACTATAATCTCAGGATTTTGAAGTTTTAACATTTTGGCAATATCTTCGCGGACGCGCGGAGTCGCGGTCGCCGTAAAAGCGCATACATACGGACGCTGCGCGATTAAGCTTACAAAATCAGAAATTTTTGTATAGCTTGTGCGGAAATCCTGCCCCCATTGAGACACGCAGTGCGCTTCGTCAACCACAATCATGGATATTTTGAGAGTTTTCGCAAAAGATAAAAACCAATCATTATCAAGCCTTTCCGGAGCAACGTAAATAAGTTTATATTTGTTTTTCTTAACATTTGAAAGAACATTTTTTATCTCTGACAAAGAAAGAGAACTGTTAATGCAGGCGCAGGGAATGCCGTTTTGGGAAAGAGAATCTATCTGGTCTTTCATCAAAGATATCAATGGAGAAATTACAAACGTAATACCGTCAAGCAACATGGCAGGAAGCTGAAAACAAACAGACTTGCCCGCTCCGGTAGGCATAACGCAAAGCGTATCGCGCCCAGCCAAAATACTTTCAACCGCCCTCTCCTGTGCCCCACGAAACGAACCATGCCCAAAATACTTTTTAAGCGCATCCAACCGCTGCCCTGCAGAAAATTCAGACATAAAATTTTATCCTTTACATATTGAACTGTTTAATTTTTCGTATCTTGTGGTGCTTTAAGAACTTTTTTATCATCACTTTTAATTCTGCGTTCTACTTTTTTGACATCCTCCGCAGGAGGAAGGTTCTCGGGAGCAATTCCGCGTTCCAATAACATTTTACGAACCGCTTTATTGTTATCAACATGTTCACTTTCTATCGGGTATATGCCTTTTAAATCTTTTGATTGAACATTGATATGAGTCATTTCCGCAGCTAAGTCTTTTGCTTTTATTCCGACTGTCGGCAAAAAATCTGCAAGAGGACGATTGTCCGGCGCTCCGAGTTTTCTTTTCAATGAGGCAGTATTTAGCCTAAAAAGAGCCTGATCGCCTTTTGAACGGATTATTGCAAAATTTCTTTCATCAACGCCGCGTTCAAATAAAACGCCTGACAATTTTTTCTCAGTTTCTGCAAGCTTTGTTCTTGCCTGAACTCTTTCATACTCTAATATTCGCTGTTCTATTATTTCAGCACGTCTTGTTTGGACAGCAAAATAGTTTTGAGCAAAAGCAATTTGCTCTTTTTTGCTGTCGCCGTTTTGGGCAACAAGATAACAGGCATAGCGTGTAAGCAAAATATCGTCTATTTCTTTTTCTGCTCCCTTCGGCATAGCGATCGTTTTCCTGATGTCAGGAAAATGATCGGTTATTTTTTGCCCTGCATTAACGCAAGATTCCTTTGCTTTTTCAATAACTTTTGCAAAATTTTCCCATTTTGAATAACCTAGTAATTCCTGCAATTCCCTAGCGCTCCAACACTCAACCCCGCCAACTTCAGCTGCAACGCTTTCAAATTTAACAAATAGTTCTTTTATTTCGTCTGACTTCATTTTATACCTCTATTTTTACATTTTAGAATATTATAGAATACATTTGTATTCCTTGTCAAGCAGATATAAAATGCAGATGTTCAGAAGCTCGGAAGTTCGGCAGCTCAGTAAAGGCAACACAAATCTTTTGTCTTTACCGAGCTGCTGAGCTGCCGAACTTCCGAGC
>WRJZ01000002.1 GCA_009778325.1 Candidatus Endomicrobium neocapritermitis
TGTACGCCTTCGGCGAATGATGTCGCTTCGCTAATGATGTATTGCCGCTTTGCGGCAACATGATGTAATGTGTCCTTGTCTTTAATGTGCGCAAAGCGCATACAGCATTTCCGAAGGATACATCATGCACGCAGTGCACATCATGTCCCGCAGGGACACATCATTGCCGTTATGGCGGCGGGTGGAATTGAACCACCGGCCAAAGGCTTATGAGTCCTCTGCTCTACCCCTGAGCTACGCCGCCTTTAAAATAAGTTCTATGATTTTATTATTTTTTCGATTGAAAGTCAATTTTTAACATTTTTTTCAAATTTTATTGACAAATCAGCTGAAAAGAAATATAGTTTAATTGAGCTTTATACGAAATAAAAAGTGAAAAATTCAGAGTTCAAAGTTCAAATAATGTGTTTTCGCAAAGCGAAAACTTATAAATTAGGTTTCGGCAAAGCCGAAACACAATAATTCGTAATTTGTCATTCGTAATTTGTAATTGCCGTTAAAAAAGGGGGCTTTATGAAAAAAATTTCGGCTGTAATTTTTTGCCTTGCGTTGGCAGCATCTTTATCTTTCGCCGAAGGCGCGAAAGATAAAGTATATATCGGAGCAGGCCTTTCAATGAGTTTTGAAAACTTTTCTTATGACGATTTTATTGATAATTTTACTACTGCGACAGACAATGCAAAATCTCTTTCCGGAGCCAGATATGACTTCTCGCTGGGTTACAGGCTTGGCCAAAAATACAGAATTGAAGCTCAATATATAATAGTAAGCCAAAACAACTTTAAAACAGATCACACAAACAGTAATGTCGAATATAAAGCTACGGGCGTTTTTGCAAATCTTATATATGATTTTTGGGATATGCAGGATCATTTTCTCACGCCTTTTATAGGGGCCGGAGCCGGAGTAGCTTCTCCGAATTTAAATATAAGCTATAACGGCATTAAAAACGAAGCGGACAAGAACGGTTTTTCATGGCAGTTTCAGGGCGGACTCAATGTAAAACTTACCGACTGGCTTCTCGTAAACGCGAAATACACGTATATTTCCATGCCTGATATTGAACTAAATGTTTCATCAAATGACCAAATTAAAGCCGAACTCAAGAAAGGCGTACAGGCTGCGGGCGTCGGTATAATCATTTTATTGTAAACACATAAAAGACAGAGTTCAAAGTTCAGAGTGCAAAGTTCAAATGTTGTGTTTCGGCTTTGCCGAAACTAATAATAGGTTTTCGCTTCGCGAAAACTCCTAATTTGAACTCTGAACTTTGAACTCTGTTTTTTATATATCCCCTTCAAGCTCCGCTTCAAGTTTTTTCCAGTCCGGAAAAGTTTTTTTCATGTAATCTTTAAATCTTTTGTTGTGTTTGCGTTCTTTTAAATGCAAAAGTTCATGAACTATGACATACTCAACGCATCTGAGGCTCTTTTTGGCAAGCTCGGTATTTAAAGTTATTTTTTTGGCGGAAATATTGCAGCTTCCCCATTTGCCCTTCATTCTTTTAAAATTAAATTTCACGGGATTTCTTAAAACTACCGGCTCATTATCTATATCGCCTGCGCATATGCCAAACAGTCTGTTTTGCGCGTTTTTTAATAAGAATTTTAAAGAGTTTGGTTCGGCGTATATGCCGAGTTTTTTCTCCCAATTTAAGGCAGATGCGGTAACAACCTCTTCAAGTTTTGCGGCATAAAAATTATCAATGGTTTTTTTTCTGGCTTCAAAGCCCGAATCCGAATCAATATACAAATCCAGGGAATCAAAATTAAGAAAAACTTTTGCCTCTTTTTTATAATCGTAAACTTTCAAATCATACTTTTTTCCGAAAACTTCGACTTTTTCGCCGCCGGCGTATTGGTTTTGTATTTTTGCGGGACGCGCTGAAATCTTCGCGCGGTGTTTACGTATCCAGGCAAGTTTCGACTTGAAAAATGATTCTATAGCATGAAAAGAAGCTTTCACGGGAGCGGAAATATCCGCTTCTCCGGTTGCGGAGTTTATGGAAATATAAATATTTCTGATTTTTTTCCGTTCTATTACCGCTTCAATATCGTCAATTTTTATTTTTTCCATGCAAATTAGTCTTATTCATCTGATTTCACTGAAGGCAATTCATTAAGCCATACTGAAATTTTGTTATCCACGGCTTTATCATATTTGCTTGAAAGGTTGTTAAACAGCCTTCCTTCAAGCACAACGGCATTTCTTGCCGCGTGCTGAAAATCCCGCATAAAATTTCCGGGATTGCTGCCCTGCGTTGCAAAAGGAACAACGTTTTTACCTTTAAAATCAGCAAGCTCCAAAAAAGCAAGCACAGGCGTAGCAGCCGTGTACCACCAAACCGGCGAACCGACAAAAATTAAATCATACTTTTCAAAATCCGGCATCTCGCCCTGAAGTTCCGGAAAGTTTCTTGTTTTAAGCTGATTTCTTATTTGCAGATGCATTTTAAAACCTGATGGGAAAGGGTTCTTTGTTTTTATTTCATAAATATCGGCATTTGTTTTTGCCCGTATATTTTCCGCGATAGCACGCGTGTGACCGCTAAGCGAATAGTAAACAACAAGAACTCTGCCCAAATTATTATCAAACTTAACTTCTTTATCCATGTAACGGGCCATTTCTTTTTTATTTTTAAAATATACCCTGCCCTGATGCAGCCCTGCCGCAATAAGACAAACAACCACAATAGCTAAAACCGCGTAAAGAATGTACTTTACCATAATTACTCCTTTATTTGTTTTTATGCTGATATTTCCGGCAAAACACATTAAATTGTCAGATCTATTTAATACCGGCAAAATTTTATCTTCCGGATAACATTCTATAAATCTATCATCTTTTTAGCAATAAGATGCTGCTTACGGCCTGCTGCCGAAAGCAGACTTGATTATATATATATAATTAATGCTTCGCCTTTCTAATTTCAATCACATTTGAAATTAACTTATCGTCAAAAGATGTTTTCTCAGTTGTTTCGATTACCAATATTTGATCTCTGCTAAACATTCTTTTAAAATTATTCATTGCGTTATCATCAGCGCTATTTTTTGTATTAGTTATAATTGCAATTTCGTAATTTGAAAATCTAAAATGGCACATATGTTTCCCAAAAAGCGTGCCTTTGAAAAATGCAGTTATACGATCAGCTGATGTATTCGTATTCTTTCTGAAAATTAACGGCAGAAATAACTCTTTATCGGCAGGTATTTCATTTTTCAAAATTTTCAATGCGATTTCTTCATATTTACCAAGCGAAAATGACTCTGATTTACATATGGAAGCACGCCAAACTAAAGATATAAAAAATTTACGTAATTTATTATAATCAAATTCGGTGGCATTTAATAAATACGTTTTTCCGGGACCATTAAATACTTTAACTTCACGATTTGGAATTATATCGAATAATATTTTATTAGCATATCCATCCAGTATTCCAAGCTGGTTATCACATTCCCTGCATAATAATGGCTCTTTCAGTCCATTTTGGTAATTTTTTTTATCGATTCGTTGTTTTTGTGAATCAACAGCAACCATTCTGCCCAATGTTTTTATCTTGTAAAAGCATTTTAGTATGATATGAGAGGCTACCAACTTCTTTTCTTGTATGCAAAATTTACAAATTCCAACCTGCGGCATATTTTTCTCCTGTTTGATACCCTCATTTTACATAATTTTATATAAAGGAAACGAACTCTTTTGGTTGGCAGTAGAGAGCTGGAGTCTTATTTTTGGTAAGCTTAGCTGGTTTGTTCCGGGAATTGAGCTCTCTTGGTTCGGGAAATGAAAACCCCCCAACATGGCTTTGCCAAATTAGGGGTTATTTATAATAGAGCACGACTATGGAACAGTGTAAGCAGTTTAAGCAGCAATTTTATCTAAACTTTCTCAAACATAACGACATGATGTACGCCTTCGGCGAATGATGTCGCTTCGCTAATGATGTATTGCCGCTTTGCGGCAACATGATGTAATGTGTCCTTGTCTTTA
>WRJZ01000003.1 GCA_009778325.1 Candidatus Endomicrobium neocapritermitis
TAAAGACAAGGACACATTACATCATGTTGCCGCAAAGCGGCAATACATCATTAGCGAAGCGACATCATTCGCCGAAGGCGTACATCATGCTGTTGCTCTATTTTTTTACAACTCATAAACCTTCATAATTAAATAACTTATGTTCCAAACATTTATTTTTATTACAGGCGTTTGTTCCGCTTTTATGCAGGCATTGTTTCTGAGAGAACTGCTGGCAGTTTTTCAGGGCAATGAGCTTGTTGTCGGAATTATGCTGGCGCACTCGTGGTTCGCGCTGTCTTTGGGAATTTACATTTCTTCAAAAATCAAAAAAATGAGTAATTCTAATAATGCGGCGGCTGTTTTTTCCGCGTTAACAGGCGCGCTTTTTATATTGTCCTTCCTCTTTATAATAAATATAAGAAATTTTCTGCATATTCCCCTCGGAGGGGGAATCTCCTTAAAAACCACGTTTATTTATGCTTTTCAGGTTGTATTTCCGCCGTTTTTCGCTCAAGGAGCGGCAATCTTTTCAGCGGTGAAATCCAAACGGAATAAAGACGGTATACAAACCTCTCTGACGCTGTTATGTTCAGGCTTTGTTATCGGCGGAGTATGCTATTCGGCAGTCATATACGCCATTTCCGGGCTGAGCGCGGCATTAATAATCGCGGCAGTTTTATGCGCGGGTTCGGTAATCGCGGCAGATACCAAAATAACGGCTAAAGTTTTT
Source organism: Candidatus Endomicrobium neocapritermitis (assembly GCA_009778325.1). Lineage (GTDB taxonomy): Bacteria > Elusimicrobiota > Endomicrobiia > Endomicrobiales > Endomicrobiaceae > Endomicrobium_B > Endomicrobium_B neocapritermitis. The sequence continues at coordinate 713 of WRJZ01000003.1, forward strand.
TTCTTTTTAGCGTTAATCCCGGTTTTGTTCGGGCTGTTTGTAAATATTGACGATATGGAAAAAAAGTTTCTTCAGGGAAGTTTCGGATCGTCGGAAATAGTAGAGCACAAATACACTTCTTACGGGCAAACGGCTCTTGTGCAAAAAAATAAAGAATATTCGCTGCTGGTAAACAATGTAATCCTGCTTTCTTCTCCGGATAACGATGTTTTAAATTCGGAAGATTTCGGGCATATACCGATGCTTTATCCTGTATATCCCAGAAATATTCTGATAATAGGCGGCGCCGCGAAGTATCTTCCGATGATTCTGACGCATAAAGTCGAAAGGGTCGATTATCTTGAGCCGGATAACGCCGTTGTTGAAATAATGAAGCAGGGAGCCGTTAATTTAGGATATGTTTTTAATGATAAAAGAGTTCACGTTTATAATGAAAACGCCAGGGATTTTTTAAAAAAAAGCGATAGGAGATATGACCTTATTCTTGTGGGCATGCCGACTCCGGTAAACTTAAAACTTAACGGTTTTTATACCAAAGAATTTTTTCAAACCGTGAAAAAAAGAATGAGGAGCAACGGTTTTATAGCGGTCAACCTTCCGGGAACAATGGCTTTTTCAACGTATATAATGGCGGAACTTAACCAATCCGTTATGGAAGCGATGAAAAGCGTTTTTAAAAACACGGCTATTATTCCGGGCAGCCGCAATATTTTAATCGCGTCGGACAGAAAGATGCCTTACAGGCTTCACATAAAAAAAAGACTGTACAAGATGCAGGAAACGACTTTGGTTCTTTCCAAATATTATCTTGATGAAAGAATGGATACGGAGCGCACGCGCTGGCTTAGCAACGAACTTAATAAAATTGAAAATGACAGTTCATTAATAAACACCGACTGGAATCCGCAGGCTATGCTTCTTTCGGTTCTTCATTCGCAGTCGGCTTTTTCTCCGTATCTTTCGCTTTTCGCCGATAAAGCGAGAAAATATTTGTACTTCATATTTATAATAGTGATAATAATATTTTTTCTCTCGAAATCCATTTACGGCACAACGGCTTTTGTGTCGGGCGCGGCGTCGGCATGGATTTTTATCACTCTTTTATTCGCCGCGCAAATTTTAAGCGGCGAATTATATAAAATATACGGGCTTTTGTCAGCTTTATTTGTTTTAGGCATTTTGGCCGGACTTGTTTATTCTTATAAGACGAAAAATACCGCTCCGCTCAATAAGAAGATGTTTTACAGCGAGCTTTTATTTTTGATTTTGATAATTTTTTTATTGCCGATTTTCAAATTTTGCGGTATAACTATACATACTATATATGTGTTTTTGTTCGGCGCCGGGTTTGCGGCGGGAACAGAGTTTGTTCAGCTTATAAGAATTTCCGGTTTGGTTAATGAAGGTTCAAAAGATAATTTGAAAATTTATCTTGCCAACATGTCCGGGGCAGTGTTTTCGGCTTTGACCGGCGGCTGTTTTTTTATTATCGCGTGGGGAATGGAAAAGTCGCTTCTTTTCATTCTTTTCATGAAATTTTTAATATTTTGCCGCTGGGCTGATTTTAAAAAACGAGGATTGTAAAAATATAAGCAAAATCATATGTTTTTTATTTGCATTCATGCTTTAAAAAAATGTAAAATAAATGCAAAACATTTAAAAATGGGGATGTTTAATGAATAAAAAGATACTTACGGGTTTAGCGGCTGTTCTTTTTTACTTCTCGGCATGCTTTGCTGTTAACCTTTTTGCCGACACTGCGCGGTATACGATTTCCGGCACGGTTACAAACAAGGCCGACGGCTCTCCGTTAAAAGATGCCGACATAACGGTTTCCGTCGGAGAAGAAGATTTTTTTGATAAAACGGACATTTTCGGATTTTATCAAATAGATTACATAGACGCCGGCTTGTATGTTGAAGTCAGCGCGGTCAAAGAAGGTTTTGTAATATCGCCCGATATAATGAAAATACCGTCCATCAATTCCGACAGAACAATAAATTTTACGGCTTTGCCGACGCAGGAAAACCGGCAGACTTCAAAACAGCAGGATGTTCCGGTAATTCCAAAACCGGCGCCGGTAGTCGTAGCTGCCTCCGGAATGCCGCAGGATACTCCGGCGCTTCCGAAACAAGCTCCGGTAGTCGTAGCTGCCTCCAAAATGTCGCAGGATACTCCTACGCTTCCGAAACCTGTAAGCGGAGTCGTGCAAATACAGCCTGAGTATGTCACTGAGACGAAGCCGTTTTTCGCTTCGGATTCCGGGAAATCGCAGGATGCTCCGGCGCTTCCGAAACCTGTAAGCGGAGTTACGCAAAAACAGTCTGAGTATGTCACTGATACGAGGCCGTTTTTCGCTTCATCCGCGGACGCAAAAACAGACGCGCAAAAAAACGATGCCCCGGCAAAAACCGCTTTTGATTTAAGCGGCAAAGTGATTTATTACGCGTCAGGGCTTGTCGGCGTAAGAGTTATGCTCAACAATGACAGAAGGCTTATGACGACTACGGACGTTAACGGAAATTTTTCTTTTAAAAATCTCAAGACAGGGCAGGATTATATTGTTTCATTCAGCCGCGACGGCTATGTGTTTAATCCGGCGGAATATAAAATTACCGACGCCAGCCGGGATATTGTAATTAACGTTGAAGCCGTCGCGAGCAGATATAAAATTCACGGCAGAGTGGTTGACGGAAAGTATGGAGTCGAAGGGGTTAATATAACGGTAATAAGCGGCGTTGATGAGTTTTCCGCATATACCGACAAAGAAGGAGCATTCGTTATTGACGGGCTTTCTCACGGAAATACTTATTTTATAACCGCTTCAAAAGAAGGCGTTGTAATAACTCCTTTCAGAGTAGCGGTTAACAAAATTGATAATGACAGAGTCGTAAACTTTACGGCGACAGTGCAGAAGTTTTCAATAAGCGGCACAGTGACTGATTTTAACGGCGATATATTGAAAAATGCCGAAATTGAAATTAAAACTACTTTCGATACTATCAGAGTTCTTACGGATTCAAAAGGAAAGTATTTTATTGAAAATATGCCCATGGCTCTGACATATACCTTAATCGCAAGCAAAGAAGGATTTATTTCTTCTCCTCCTTTTGTTGTTGAAATGCTGGACAGAAACAGGGAAATAAATTTTCAGATAAAACAATCGGCGAAAAAAGAAAAAGATAATGTCTCCGCGCAAAAAGCCGAGATAAGCGAAGCAAAAAAAGTTCCCGCAGTGAAAGAGACAAAAGAAAAGGCAGCTCCGACCGGAAGAAATAGAAGATATAGAGGTAACGATGAATCTGCCGTAAAAGAGGAAACGGGAAAACCGGTTTTAACTATTGTTCCAAAGGAAGATAAAACAACAAAAGCTGAGGACGCAGCCGCGAAGCGTAAAGCTGAAGAAGAGAAGCTTCTTGCGCAGCAAAGACGTCAGGCGGAAGAGGCTGAAACTGCGAGAATAGAAGCTGAGCAAAAAGCCAAAGAAGAAGCTGAAAAAGTAAGACAGGCAGAGGAAAGAAAAGCCGCTGCGGACAAAGCAAAAGCTGAGGCAACTGAAGCTGCGAGAATA
>WRJZ01000004.1 GCA_009778325.1 Candidatus Endomicrobium neocapritermitis
CCCCCCCCCAAGAAGTTCCGCAACAATCTGAAAATGAAAATGATTTGAACGGCAAAGTAATAATATCCGGCGCCGGCATTCAGAAAACTTTTCAAACTAATCTTTTGCCGGGCATTCCGTTGGCTTTTGACATATCAAAAGATGTGCATGTGTCAAAAATTACGGGAGACGGCAATTTTATTTCTTTGGGCTGGATGATTCTTTTGATAAGTATGCTCATCTTATCTATAAGAAAAAAAGATAATTGCGAAGCGTCATTTAAATATTTAATAAATCAACACCCTGTCTTATCACAGACAGGGTGTTTTCTTTTTGTATATGAAACACGCCGGCACTGCCGGTGACGTAAATATGACTTACAAAATTCAATTTCCAATAGGGGGAAAAGATGTCAAAGATGATTAAGATGTTAAATTTCAAAAAAATTGTTTCGGTAGTTACATTAGCTTGTTTTATTTTTTCGATTTTTGCTACAAGCGGTTTTACTTCCGCAGTTTTTGCTCAAAGCGCAACGCCCGTACTTCAAACGGTTAACATTTCTCCGGCTTTAAATCCTTCAAACTTTGTCGTTCCTTTTAATATAGGAAGAGTTACCGATGCCGTAAACTTTAAAACCGATAAAGTCATAGTGCAAATTCAGGATTTGCATGCCCACGAGGAAACCCAGCGAAATATAGCCGGCATTTTGTCGCTTTTGGACTCTAAGTATAATGTAAGCAAGATATATGTAGAAGGCGCAGTCGGCGATGTCGATACGTCATGGCTTGCAAATATTTCCGATGAAAATTTAAAAAATTCGATAGTAAATTCGCTGCTTGCCAAAGGCATATTGACCGGTTCGGAATTATTTTCGATCAACTCCGGAAAAACGCAAATACTCAAAGGTATTGAAGACAGAAAAGCTTATCTTGACAACTTTCAAAGACTTCTGGAAATTGAGTCCCAAAGAGATGAAATAAAAACTTTATTTACCGAAATAAGAATGATTCTTTCATATCTGACAAACCAGCATTACGGCAGAGAAAATAAAAAAATAGAATCCGTAGTAAACGACCATAGAAGCGGCAAAATCTCATTCAACAAATATTATTCTTTCTTAATCAGAAAAGCAAAAAAACAAGACGTATATTTCGGTTTTTATCCCTCGCTGGTTTTGTTGTCGGATACAATAAAGGTCCAAAACAGGCTCAATAAAAATAAAATCAATTCGCAGATAGCAGGTTTTATGGAAGACCTTAAATCCGAGCTTCCTTATATGCAATATAAAGAGCTGACTGATTATTCGTCAAAACCGGAAACCGAAGGCATATTTTATTTTAAGCTTGCAGAAATTTACAATAAAGGAAATTACGGCGGAAAATATTCCGAACTTGCCAAGTTTTTACAGTTTATGGGTTTAAACCAGACTATAAATCCGCTTAATCTTGTAAATGAAGAAAGAGCGCTGCTTTGGGAAATAAAAAGAAATGCCGCGACAACCAATAAAGAAAGAGAACTCCTTTATTTGAGCAGCTTTATAGATTTAATGGAAGGTTTTCTTGAAAATGAAATTACAGAGCCGGAATATAAATATTTTGAAAGAGAACTCCCGGCTTTTAAAGCATTGTGGACAAAATATACCAGAATGTCGGAACTGCCGGGGCTTGAGCAGTACTATTCTTTATTTGAAAGTTTTTACAAAGTAAACCTTGAAAGAAACAATATCTTTGTAAAAGAAATGTCGGGCAGCCTTCCGAAAACCAAGGAAATGAATGTAGCATTGTCAAAAGATATGATTATGACCAATGTTGCCTCGCTTCTAGCAGATGCAAAAGAAGTGGAAGTTGTTATTACCGGCGGCTTTCATACAGTCGATGTTTCAAGAATTCTGCAAAACGCCCGCCAAAGTTATGTGGTAATAACGCCGAATGTAACGCAGGACGCGGCCATTGCAGATAAACTATTTGCCGAAAACGTAGTAAGAATTTCAAAATATATTCCTACAAACACTTTTCAGCAACCTATGTTGTTCGCCTCTTGGCATTTATCCGACAAAAGTTTAAAAGCGTATATCGGAATTCATTTTTCCAAAGATATATTAGACTCGTATAAAAAACACCTTCAAGGTCCAGGTCAACTGCAAGTGTCTGATGCGGTTTTAGCGCAGAAAATACTTGAATTAATTAAATATTTTGAAGGTGACTCTGATAAGGCAATCCGGGATGATGAAGGCTTAAAAGATTTTGAAATTACAAAAATAGAAATTTCCCAAGACGGCAGTGGCTATACGGTAACTGCGAATGCAAACGGTAAAACCGAAACTTTTAAAGTAACAGATGAAGGCATAGAAGTCATATCTGATGATGCGCAGGCTTATGATGTAAAAGAAGCAAAAAAATACGGTTGGTTCGGAGTTGGACTTGGGGCAGTTGTCTCTATTTGCGGAATCATTGTGTCTCTTTCTATAGCCGTTCCGATAATTGCCGTTTTAGGAATAAGCGTATCTACTGCTGCAGGTTTGGGAATATCAGGTTTTTCTGCTGCTTCAATATATAATGCTAGTCAGGTTAAGAATGCTCTTGCTAAAGGCAATAATGACGTCAGATACCTAAAAAATAAATATTTAAGCTTCGGCAGGGTAGCTGAATATGTAAGATCGCTTAATGAAATATATAAAGATGAACTTAACGGATTTCGTATTAAGAATGTTATCGATTTAGACGTTATTGCCAAGGTTGATAAAGAAAATAAAGTAATTATGGTTAATGCTTTGGCATTGATGATGTTAAATCAGGATTTAATTGACAATATTATATTAAATCATGAATTAACTCATATTCGTGGATTAATGAGTATCAAAGCGGCTGAAAATTCTGAATTCGCTGCTCATTTTAGAGATACTTTTACTTCTAAAACCCTGAAAAGTTTGTTTGGTAAAAAAAGGCTAGCTCAGGCATCGTTAAATTTTGCAACTGCTTTTGATGAGTATAACGCTTATAAAGGTTTGAAAGATAAAGACGGGTATAAAAAAGCGATTAGAAATTTAATTGAATCCATAAATATTTTACATTCATACGGCGATATGAATAAAATATTTGATGTAAAACAAATTCTTGAAGACTTGGAAGCGGATGGGGCGACAGAAACTCTAAATAGGTTTTATAGTGAGACTAAACCGGAATTTGTAGAAGACTATAAGAATCTTTTGAAATTTTACGGAGTTGAGCCAAAGATTGCGGATGCTATAGATGTGCCAGGGACAACTGAGCTGCAAGCTGGACTGGAAGTGGACGAAACCGCTGAAGTAAAACCAATTCCTAACATTGTGCGTGTTTCCCGATATGGAAGCTCAACACAAGCGACTATAGCTGGGGAGACAGTGCTGTTTGGCAATTGGTCAGATATCTTGTCTTTAAAAAATGAAAATAAGTTATTGACTTTTTATCCAAGCGGAAAATTTGCTGATAACGGTAAAGAAATATATTATACATCATACCGCGATACCTTTCAGTTTTATGTAGAGGGGTTGTCCGATAATGAAGTTTCTAAGTACCGTACAGAAGTAGAAAGCATAATAAGAATATATAAAGCCATGCCTTGGCTTGATAAGAAAGTTATGGAGATTGAAGGAGAGACTAAAGAATGGATACGGCAAGGATATCCGTCACGTGGTTATTTAGAAGAAGACCATCTTTCTTTTTATGTGCATGGTAATTCACTTGAAGCGCAAGAAGAATTATTAAAAGAATTAAGAAAAAGGTTTGATGAAAAAGATGTAAAAATAGAATTAATTTTTAGGCATACAAATGAAATTGGAGGGCTAACTCTGGACAATATTAGAGTTTCTAAGCCCGAAGTAAAACCAACGGAGAGTTCGAGTATAATTGCCGCCGCCACTAAGCCGCTTGCGGATGTTAGGGACGCTGTTGTTCAAAGAACACCTAAATTACAGAAAACTAAAGCTGAAGACATTGATAAAAAATATGTCCAAAAGGTTAAAAAATTCGTTAAGGATTATAACAAGCAAAACACAAACACAGGTTTTAAATTTGCTGTAAGAAACAATGAAAATGTTGTGTTGGACTTCAATGGAGGAGGGCATCTCTTTCTTGGCAATATTTCGGAGATTTTAGGTTTAGATATAGAGTTAAAAACAAATAATCTAATAAATAGAAATAGTTATATATTGAAAGGCGCCATAGAAAAAGAATTTAGAAAAATGATGGGAAGTCTGTCTGAATTGGTAAACGAATATCAAGAGCAAAAATTTAATGAAGAATATATCAAAAAGTTTAAAGATTTTGCTAAATCTTATAACAATTCCCAAAGTAACATGATTAAATTTCTACAGGACTACGGAGATAACTATTTTGAGTTAAAAATGCCAAGATGGGGTCGGGTCGGTCTTGGTGATATTTTGGAGATTCTAGATTCAGATATAGAGATGGAAATAAATAAGATAATAAATGCAAATAAGCATGATTTGAAAGTCAACGAAGAAGAAGAAATGAGAAGACTAATGGGAAGTCTATCTGAGTTAGCAAGCGAATATAAAGAACAAAAATCCAAAACATATGCTCAACGCAGGGCAGAAGAGAAATATGTGCCAATTATTAATGAAGTATATGAAGTTCTGCGCTCCAACGGCAGTGTTGATAAGAAATTTTTAACAAAATATGAGAAGTTTTTGAAAATGTACGGCGTTGGGTTAAAGATTGATAAAAAAGCAGAAAATAAAGAAGTTCAAGAAATGATTAAAGCAGCAAAAGAAAAATTCGATGAACTAGATGCCAGTTTTTCAAAAAGGGAAGGTAATACGGCGAAAGACGTTCAGGAGCACTCTAAGATGCTAGATACTCTTCACGTGCTAATAATTTCCTTAGAAAATCATATAAACAGTTTAGATCATGAAGCGGGTAGCGCAAGAAATGAAAGACTTATGATGCTTATGGTGGTTGGAATTCAGATGCAAAATATAGAAGAGTCTAAAGCGGCAGATGAAGCAAAACCAACGGAGAGTCCGAGAATAATTGCTGCCGCCACTAAGCCGCTTGCGGATGTTAGGGATGCTGTTGTTCAAAGAACACCTAAATTACAGAAAACTAAAGCTGAAGACATCAGGGTAGTTGAGTTAAAAGCGGAAGGCAAAGCAAAACTTAAGGAAGAATATATACAAGA
>WRJZ01000005.1 GCA_009778325.1 Candidatus Endomicrobium neocapritermitis
CGGCAACGACAAAAACAGCGGCAATCCATTACCTTCTGTTAACTGCGTTCACAGTCCGTTCTTGTCTTTGCCGTTGCCGAGCTTCCGAGCTGCTGAGCTTCCGAACTTCCGCCTTTATCCTTTATTCTGCTGATGCGCCACCGACATCATCAGTTTTATTCTGTTTATCTGGTTAACTTCGCTTGCGCCCGGGTCATAATCAACGGCAGCAATGTTTACGTCACCGTATCTTTTTTTAAGTTCTTTCATCACACCTTTTCCTGTAATATGGTTCGGCAGGCATCCGAAAGGCTGGACGCAGACAATATTATTAACGCCGTCTTCAATAAGCTCAAGCATTTCAGCCGTCAAAAGCCATCCTTCGCCGGTCTGGTTGCATACCGAAATAATTTCCGAAGCTTTTGAGGCAAGCTCTTTTGTCGTATGATAAGATTCAAAATTCTTGCTTTTTTTAAGAGCTCTTCTTATTATTGAACGCAGCCTTTCGATATATCCGCTTGCAAGCCACGAAATAGCCCTGTTTTTAAAACTGCCCGAAAGATATTTGTGTTTGTAAACGTCGTCAAGCATACAATAGTTTATAAAATCCGTCATATCGGGAACAACTGCTTCCGCTCCTTCTTTTTCCAAAACGGAAACAAGGTTGTTGTTGGCGTCAGGGTGAAACTTTACGAGAATCTCGCCCACAACGCCGACTCTGGGTTTTTTAATCTTTTTGACCGGAACAGCGTCAAACTCTTTAACTATTTTTTTCACCGTGCCGCTGAATTCAAAGTAGTAAGTTTTTTTGATTCTGTCCGATAAACGCATAAGCCATGTTTCCACAAGCGCGTTAGTCTGCCCCGCATGCACTTCATACGGACGCATACGGTTGGAAAGCCTCATGAGCAGATCACCGTACAGTAAAAGCAGCAGCACGTCTTTAAGCATTTTAAACGTTACGCCAAGCTGTTTGTTTAAGTTTTGGTTTGTAGTGCTTAAAGAAATCACGGGCACATTTTTAAATCCCGCTTTTTCGGCGGCTTTTCTTAAAAAAGCGGCATAATTTGTCGCTCTGCATCCGCCGCCGGTCTGCGAAATTATCATCGCGGTTTTGTTTATGTCGTACTTTCCCGATTTTAAAGCGTTTATAAGCTGGCCCACGACAACTATCGTAGGATAACATGCGTCGTTGTTTACATATCGCAAACCTTCTTCTATATCGGCTTTGCCGACTTTCGGCAAAACTTCAAATTTTATGCCGTGGCTGCGCATTATCGCGCCCGCAAGACGGAAATGTATGGGCGACATCTGCGGACATAAAATCGTATAGGAGTCTTTCATATCTTTTGTAAATTCGGAAAACTTTGTGCCTCCGAAAACGTCTTCGGAAAATTTTAACCCCTTTCTTTCTTTAATCGCGGCAAGAAGCGAACGTATTCTGATTTTTACCGCTCCGAGATTGGAGCCTTCGTCAATTTTTAAAACAGTATATATTTTTCCCGATTTTGAAAGTATTTCTTCAACCTGCTCCGTGGTAATGGCGTCAAGGCCGCAGCCGAAAGAGTTAAGCTGTATAAGTTCAAGACTGTCGATTTTCGTGGCAAGATTTGCCGCGCGGTATAAACGCGAATGATACATCCACTGGTCTACAAAGTTAATTTTCGGAAGAGGGCCGGACAAATGCGCGACCGAATCTTCGCTTAAAACAATCATTCCGTGCGAAGCGATTAAATCGGCGACGCCGTGGTTTATTGCCGGGTCAATATGATACGGACGTCCCGCTAAAATTACTGCCGGTTTGCCGGTTTTTTTAATCTCCTTTATGAGCTTTGCGCCTTGCTGCCTTATGTCTTTTTTAAATAAGTTAAGCGCAGCGCGGCCGCGCAATACCGCAAAAATTAATTCTTTTTTTGTTATCTTAAAATCTTTCAGCTCTTCTTCTAAACGGTAAATCAATCTTTTTATATTGTCAAAAGGAAGGAACGGCTGTAAAAACTTTACGCCTTTTTCCTCCAAAATACCCATATTCAGACGGACAACTTCGGGATAACTTCCCACCACCGGACAATTATAATGATTATCCGCGTCTTTAAACTCTTTCACTTCAAAAGGTATGCACGGGTAAAAAATGGTTTTCAACCCTTTTTTAACAAGGTTTTCGATATGGCCATGAACCATTTTTGCCGGAAAGCAGACAGTCTGCGAAGGGATGCTTTCCAAACCTTCGTTAAATAAAGCGTTTGACGAAGGGTCGGACAAAACTACCCGAAATCCCAGTTTCGTAAACAGCGCGAACCAGAACGGATAGTTCTCATACATATTTAAAACGCGCGGTATTCCTATCTCGCCTCTCTTGGCTTTTTCCAAAGGCAGCGGCTTATAAAAATCAAACAGGCGTTTGTATTTGTAGTCGAACATATTGAACTCAAAGCTCTGCACTTTTTTGTTCTGCAAAACGTTTTCGCACCTGTTTCCGGAAATAAAAGTTTTTCCGTCCGGGAAAACGGTAATATTTAAAAGGCATTTATTCTCGCAGCCTTTGCAGCGCGTATTTCTCATCTTACAACTGAAAGTTTCAAGCGCTTCTTTACTTATTATTGAGGTCGAAGACCTCTTGTTTTGAAGAGCTATAAGGCCCGCGCCGAAAGCGCCCATAAGGCCGGCAATGTCGGGGCGCATAACTTCGGTATTCAGAAGAAGTTCCGCAGCGCGCAGAACGCCGTTATTAAAAAACGTTCCGCCCTGGACAACGATGTTTCCGCCGAGCTCTTCGGGATTTGAAATTTTTATGACTTTATATAAAGCGTTTTTAATTACCGAATAATCAAGCCCTGCGGAAATATCTCCGGCGGACGCGCCTTCTTTCTGCGCCTGTTTAATTTTTGAATTCATAAACACCGTGCACCGCGAACCGAGGTCCACAGGTTTTTTTGCAAATAAGGCAAGCCGTGCGAAGTCCGCAACGCTGTAATTTAAAGATTCGGCAAAATTCTGTATGAACGAACCGCATCCCGACGAACACGCTTCGTTTAAAATTATTTTATCTATCAGCCCGTTTTTGACATAGATGCATTTCATGTCCTGGCCGCCGATATCCAAAATAAAAGATACGCGCGGATTAAAATAGTGGGCGGCTTTATAGTGGGCAATCGTTTCAACTTCGCCTTCGTCAAAACCGAGCGCGGCTTTAATCAAAGCTTCGCCGTAACCAGTAACGCATGAGCCGGATATGTGCGCAGTGCCGGGCAGTTTTGAATAAATATCTTTTAAAACGTTTACTACGGACTGTAAAGGATTTCCGTTGTTTGAACCGTAATGCGAATAAACTATTTCCTGATTATTTGTAAGCAGGACGGCTTTTGTGGTTGTTGAGCCGGCGTCCACGCCTAAAAACAAATTGCCTTCGTAGTTTTCAAGGCTAAGCCTTTTTGCGGCGGTTTTGCCGTGCCTTTCATTAAAAGCTTCCAGTTCAGTTTCATCTTTAAACAAAGGCGAAAGGAGATCCGAATTTTGGCGCAGCGGTTCGTTTTTAAGATTTGCAAATCTTTCTTTTAATTCGGAAAGCGTTATGCTTTCGCCGCGGCTGAGCAGCGCTGCCCCGAAAGAAACAAAAAAATGCGCATTCTCCGGAAAAAAAACGTTTTCCGGAGCAAGCTTTAAAGATTTTATAAAAAAATTTCTAAGCTCTGACAAAAAGAAAAGAGGCCCTCCGAGAAAGCAAACGTTTCCCGTTATAGTTCTTCCTCTGGCAAGCCCGCCGACCGTCTGGTTTACGACAGCCTGGAGAATACTTGCGGCGATATCTTCTTTTGCCGCGCCCTCATTAAGCAAAGGCATGATATCGGTTTTGGCGAAAACACCGCAGCGCGCAGCTATCGGATAAACCGTATGATGATTTTTTGCAAGTTCGTTTATTCCGGCTGCGTCGGTTTTCAAAGTCTGCGCCATTTGATCTATAAACGCGCCCGTGCCGCCGGCGCAGGTTTCGTTCATTCTCTGGTCTATTGAAGAATCGTCAAAAAAAGTTATTTTCGCGTCTTCTCCGCCAAGCTCTATGGCAATGTCAACTTCCGGAAGAAAAGTTTTTATGGCTTTCGTACATGCGATAACTTCCTGTTCAAAACTGATTTTTGCATTTTGCGATAAGGCAATGGCCCCGCTTCCGGTTGCGCAGATTGCCATATCGGCGTTTTTAAGTTCTGACGGCGCTTCGTCAATAAGGCTGAGCACCGTATTTAAAAGGTCAAGCTGGTGCCTTTTATAGTTGCAGTAAAGAGGCTTGTTATTTTGATCTAAAATAGAAAGTTTTATCGTAGTAGAGCCTATATCAAGCCCTGCTTTTAATATTTCGTTTGAAGTTTTGCTTTTGTCTTTACGGACGTCTTTCATTTCCTTATTTCCCCTATAAACGAATTACGAATGACGAATTGGGTTTCTCTAAAAACCCATGGTGTGTCACCCTGAACTTGTTTCAGGGTCTAGTAGTTTTACTTTTAAACGACAAGATGCTGAAACGAGTTCAGCATGACACTACTTGACTTAGTTGGTGTGACATTTTAGGGTTTTTAGAGAAACCCAATTACGAATCAAAGGCGAACGGCAAAGATAATATTTAAACGCGGACAATATTATATCAAACGGCAACGGCAATTACGAATTGTCGTAAAAAAGTCACGGAATTTTTTTGCGGAGATTAGAGAGCTAATCTCCGCATGATTTTATATATAAATTCGAAAATTTGTCTTGACGAAAGGGCTCATTATACACTATTTTGTTTAAATATACCGCAAGTATTTTGAAAAAACGTTCCTCCGGGGCTTGAAAGACAATGTTTTGTCAATTTTCACGTCAGACAGCAATGTCTTACTTTTCAACGAATTTGATTACAGATAAATTTATCGTGTCAGTAAATAAAAAAATGTGAGGAATGGGTAGTAATGAAAATTATGAAAAAACTGGTTTTTGTCTTGGCAGCTGTTTTAGTATGCGGTTTTCTTATAGGGTCATGTTCGAAAAAGAAGAGTATGAGCGGTGTAACGATTGAGCTTTCAACCGATACATTAGGCACATTAACCGTTTCAAATTCGTCGCATACTCTTAGCGCTATTGTCAGATACAACGGAACTGAACAGCGCTATGCTGCCGTTGTCTGGTCAGTATCTCCCGGAGATTACGGAGTGTTTGACGTAAATCCCGCATCTTCAACGGTATTTACCGCCGATACGTCAAAAATGGGAGACGGA
>WRJZ01000006.1 GCA_009778325.1 Candidatus Endomicrobium neocapritermitis
ATCGCTCTGTACAAATCTTGTACAGATACGCCTTCTTCTTTCGCTTTATCAAATAATGCGCTCAATCCTTCCGCGCTTACACCGTCTTCTCTTGCCTTATTTATCAGGGCGTTCGTTTCAATAACGCTCAAGCCCGATTCTTTCGCCTTTGCCGCGAATTCTTGTTCCCCTTTTCTATTATTCACGCTTGTTCTTTTACCGATACTGCCTGTAATCTTTCCTAATGCTCCGCCCTTGCCTATAGGCGGATTTATATATGAGCTAAATGACTTTGTTTCCGTTACTGCCGTTGTATTTGAAGTTGTTGGTTGCGTTGCAGTTGCCGCTGTTTCTGTAACTGCCGCAGTTACTGCCTCTTGCGATACAGCCTGCTCATTCATTGCGTAGCTCTCTAACACAGCTCCGACTCTTTTTGCATCTGCTGCCGACACTGACTCGCTGCCAACGCTTTCCCGGCTGTATGTGCCGTTCACCGCTATCTCCGCGGCTACCGGCTGAACCGCCAATACGTTCCTTAACGTGCCGTTCATCACGTTCTTTATTTCTGTTGACGCGCAATCCGCTATCTCCGCGCCGTTTTCCGCTATCTCCGCTCCGACTGTTCCCAATACCGCGACCGTTTTCTTTACTACTATTACTGCCCTCATTACGCCTTTTGTTTCCGGATCCTGACTTATATTCACTTCGCCGTCTTTTACCATCAATAATGTCTCCGCGGCAAATAATCCTTCAACCCTCTTATTTATACTTCCGTCCTCGTTTTCTTCTTTCCCTGACACTAACGATATTTCCGTCTTCGTATATACATGCCCTTCTACTTTTATATTGTCGGAATATTCTCTTACGTTCACATCTCCGCTGTGATTGGCATACGCCATTTTGCCGTTCGATATTCCTACATATATGTTTTCCGTTCCGTCTTCATTCTGATACAGCGATATCCGCGGAGTTTCTTCTGCGGCGTTCCTTACGGCTATCAAAGCCTGTCCCTGCTGCGCGCCTGTCGCCTGTACTTTCTCTATCGTCGCCCTTGTTACGCTCGTTGACTCACGGCGGCCGTCTCTTATCGCCTTCTGCACTTCCGCCTGTTTTTCTTCCGCGCTCTGTTCGTTTACATTCTGCCTCGTTACAACTTCTTGCTCCTGCGACACTGTCGTTTCTACTTTATTATCTACAGCTATATTCCCTTCTATCTCGCTTATTTTTTCATCTTTCTGCTCTTCCGCTCTTCTTACCGCCGCAGCTTCAGTTTTCGCTTCTGTTTCGCGCTCGGCTTCTTTCACGTCCGGGCGGTTTTCCGTTCTGTACTCCGCAGCCAATGTCGTCTTGTATTGCCCGTTGCCCTTTACTCCGCCTTTGCTGTAATACTCATCTACCCTTCCCTGAAGTTCTGATCTTTTTGCTTCATCTTTCTCGGCTCTTCCGGCATCGTCAAATGTTACCGTAACTTTACCGTTATCATCCACTGACCCTATCGGTTTATCCGGCCCTTTTTTCTGGTCTATTACGTTGCCGAATTTGTTTATTGTTATATTCTGTTGGCTCAGTTCTACCTTCATTTCTTGCGAGAGATGAACAACATTATTCAAATCTACCTTTTGGTTCACTGTTCCGGCATTTGGGTTTATCACTCCGCTCGTTGCCGTTCCGCCGCCTCTTACCATATCGCGCTGTCTTTTTCTCATATCTTCAGTAGTATTGTCTCCAAATACCAAAGCAGGCTGGATTATATTCGTCACAAAACACAGCGCCACTATCAGCGACACTATTTTCATAAACTTACCGCGCCGCCAATACGTTTGGAAATACTCCATGATTTTTTCTTTGATTTTCATTTTGTCCCCCGTGATTCTTTTATTTTTTATTTCTTTTTTGTTTTCCATTTTATTATCCTTTTTTCATCGCATAAAAAAATAAGAACCTCGGCACTTTACTCCTTATGCCGAGATTCTTATCTTCTTATTTATTGTTTCTTTTACGCGCGCAGCTATCCCTTCGGCTATTCCCTTCCTCATTCTTATAGCCGTCACAAATATTAAAAATAAAATCAGTAACCCCGGCGGCGATTCCGCCTTGGCAGTATATCCGCTGTACTTTTTAAACGCTATGTCGGCATACGCTGCCGCCGGCATTTGCCAGATTTTACTTTCACCGTCAGACAGATTCACCCGTTTACTAATGCCCGATATGGAATTTATTACAACCGCGTAATCATTTGACCTGTCTTCTTTATTACTGCTTTTCTGATTATTTACAGGCTGCTTATCGTCAGCAGAAGGAAGCATCATACCGGAAATATCAGTGCATATTTTGCTTGTAACCGCCATCAGCGAATTGCCGCATTTGTTCAACAGCTGCACTGCCGCGTTCTGCGAAATGTTGGCAAATAACATTATAAAACTATGTTTATTGACTTCCATATTATTCGGCACAAAACCGTTTACCGCCATGCACGCAAATATAAAAAACGCAGCGAGCCTCTTCTTAAACAAAGAAGACGCGTACTCGCTGCCAAATGATGATAATCTGCGCTTTTTAAGCATAAATTCCCTCAAATGTGTTGCACGTTAATAGATAATATACTCCAAATTCGTGTAATATTTCCATATTACGTGTAAAAAATATGTGAAATCTTTAAACGGCAATTACGAATTACGAATGACGAATTACGAATAAAAGACAAAACAAAAAAATAATTGGTTACACCTTATTTGTAATTGCCGTAATTATCTTTGCCTTTCGCCGTTGATTCGTAATTCGTCATTCGTAATTCGTAATTGCCGTTATTGTTTTACGCCGCTGTCATTATTTCTCTGGCTACCTTCAATGAAGTAACCGCTCCGTTTCTTGCTTCACTCAGTAATCTATCGAACGCAAATCCTGTGGCAGCATTGAGAACTTTCAAAGCTTCTCTGGTTTTTTCGACTTTTTCAGCGCTTCTTACCGCAAAAGGATCGGCAATTATTTCGTTAATAGTTTCATTAACGGCATTTCTGAGGTCTCGGACTGTCATATCTCCCCTGCTGTCTGATAGCGTGTATTTTTTAATAATATAATTAATTTCATCTTTTATATTACGCTCTTCTTGCCCGTTTAAAAGTAAGTCCAGAGATAACGCTTTTACGGCTTTCCTGTCTGTCACGGAAACTCTCTTCATATACGTTTCATAGCTATGCTTACCGTCTTCTTTAAGATACAGCATTTCCAAAGTGTTTTCAACGGCAGCCCTGAAATGAGCTTTCGCTTTAGCGTAAGAATCTTCTGAAGGCTTCTTGGAAAAAGCTTCCGCATTTTTATATACAAAACTGTTTTTGGCTATTCCGATCTCTTCCATAAACTTCATCATTGCAATAAAAGCGGTTTCTATATTGCCGGCTTCCTGCTCGGAGATAGAGTTAGACATATACGTTCTAAATTTTTCTCTGTTAGTTTCTTTGAAAGCTTCCGAAACGTCAAATGAAGCTATATAATCGGTATCTTCTGAACTTATTCTATATGTATCCGAGTAAATCTCACCGAAAGATTTTGCTGAAGGCTGCTTACGCTTACCAAACTCATTTTTTGCTTTCTTTATTCCGGCAGTATTCGACAGCCATACTACGGAAACCTTTTCAACAAGGCTAAGCTCTTCGCCTGAGCTAATTTCTTCAAGCTCAACCGCTATATTGCCGCTAAAATTTTGACCGGCTGCATCTTCAACTGCTCTCTTTACCGTACTTCCGGAGACATGTTTACCGTCTACTTTAATGTTAAGCATCACTCCGTAATTCTCAAGTCTTGAAATAATTACGCTAAGCTGCGGACTCACCAATCCTGCCGTAACGGTCAAATAATTCTGAACGTCTATTCCGAATCTTTTTGAAATAGCAGGCATTTTTGCAATTATGCCTTCTAAGCGGGTCATATCGGTGTTTCTGTCTATTATTATATTGATACCGTTAAAACCGACTTCATAAACTTTTCTTATAAAATCTTCGTCCAATTCCTCTGCTCTTATATCGATCGTCTTTCTTATATCTTTTCCGTTATTGAGAAAATTGCTTACCTTGTCATATTCAGATTTATTTTTATCTCCTTTCTTCAATACTGTATCTTCGTGGAGAGCATTAATAACTTCTTTTACGCCGTTTACGGATATTTTTGCTTCAGTTACGCCTCTGTGTCTATCGGCATTAAAAAGTCTTTCCGCGGAACCCGGATTTGACAAATTCCCGGCATTCTTTTGCGCGTCTATCGAACGTCCGTAAACCTTCGGATCCATATTTCTGCCGGCTTTACGTACGACTTTAATTTCATTAAAAAACTCTATTATGCCTTCTTTGTCATTCAAGCGGCCGTTATCATAGAAGCGTTTTTTAAATTCTTCCCAACCGTATTTTGCAATTCCGGATTCTTCACCGGACTTTTCACCCATATAAATTATCGCCCCGACTCCGCTTACTCCATAATTTTTAAAATGCCTTGCATTTTCAAAATCCTGAGCAAAAAGCTCACCCGATTCGAGATAGACCTCATCGTATATTTCCTTGCGCTTTTCAGGCGTAAAATCAGTATTTTTTTCTAAAGAATCATTAGGGCTTACCAGAGTATATATTAACGGAAGCTTTTCAAAAGTTGTTCTGTTGACATAGTTTTCAATCTTAAAAGTAAAAGTATGAATTTTACCGGATTCGCCTTTTATCTCTTTTGTAATTACCACATTAGGCCGCATTCTGCTATACTCATACCCGAGTTTTTCTCCAACTCCAATTTCGCGCATTACGGCCGTATTTATTCCCGCTTTCCTCATATCGCCGACTACATTTAAATCTCCTGCGTTCAAATGTTCCCCGGGTTTTTCCATAATAATCTGAAACGAATTGGCCGGCGATCTGCGCAAATTGTAATAAGCATAATTGCCGTCTATCACATCTTTAATCGCTTTTATAAGATGCATGACTCGTATTTTCGTAAAAGCTACTTTTATCGTTTGTATTCTTACCGGCGGTTCCAGCAGATGATCGATACTCATGCCGAACTCTTTTACAGTCTCGTTCATCCACCTGTAGCTTTTATCATTGATTATCATGCTTATTCTGGGAGCGGAAATATCGCGGCCTTCAAGTTCCGATATGTTTATATCCACGCCGACATTCTCAATTGTTTCAATAAATGTACGCAAATCAGCAACCTGAAAGTGTTTTGATAAATAAGCTGCAGCGCCGTTTATGGTAAAGCCATCCTTTAATCCTTTTTTAGTAAACAATTCTTCAATATCTTCTTTCTTTTTAGCTAAAGCATTGTCATCAAGCGATTTTTGGACCGCTTTGATTGCCGCAGCTTCCGTTTTTGCTTTTTCTTTTGCAGCGATATCAGCCTCTTCTCTTACTGACTTAAGCGCTTTATCAAGCACTTCATTGTCCGAAACTTCCTTTTCTTCTTTTGCTCTTGCATCAACATCAGCCGCTTCTATTACTGGTTCAAGCACTTGATCAAGCGAGTTATTGTCCTCAACTTTATTTTTCTCTTTTGCTCTTGCATCAGCATCAGCCGCTTCTATTACTGGTTCAAGCACTTGATCAAGCACTTCATTGTCCGAAA
>WRJZ01000007.1 GCA_009778325.1 Candidatus Endomicrobium neocapritermitis
GCGGAGCGTCCGTATATTGAATCCGCGCCGAAACGGTCAATGCTTACAAAACAAGTATTGCCTGTTTTCAGATATTACATTAGAGCCAGGAGGTAATTTTGATTGGTATTGATTGGGGTTCGAAGTTTATAAAAGCTTGCAGGGTTTCAGCAAAAACCGACGGAAGGTACATAGTTTACGCTTCAATGATTTCCGCGGATGATAAAAACGGCGACAGAGAGGAAAGCCCTTTACTTCTTAAAAATAAAGTAAACACGCTCTTGCGTCAGATGAGAATTAAAAATCACGACGCTTTTTTATCAGCCGGCGGCAGCAGTTTGCTCGCCAGAGATTTTTCTTTGCCTAAAATGGCTGCCGAAAATATCGGAGGCGCCGTTATGATAGAGGCGGAGAACAGTATTTTTGAAACTTTAGACGATATGTACTGCGACTACGAAGTTATTTCCGATAGCGGCGAAAAAATGGATATTTTGTTTATCGCTTATCCGAAAGAACAGATAAACCATATGCTTGACAGTTTTTCTCAGTCCGAACTGGAAATTCTCGGAATAACCGCGGACAACATGGCGCTTGTAAACTGCTTTCTTACTTTTGATGAAAAGAGAGCGCTTTCATCGTCTGTAGTGCTTGTAAATATTGGACATGAGGTATCAAATATTGCTATAATTGACAAAGGCCGTTTGAAATTTATAAGAAATGTAGCTTTCGGCGGGCTGGATGTCACGAAAGAAATTGCTGCCGCCTATGAAGTTGACGTCAATACCGCGGAGCAGATAAAAAGGCAGCCCGAGTTTTGGGAAAGCATAGGGTTTAACGTAAGAAACATACTGAAAAAAAGTTCGAGCAATCTGCTTGAGGCGATATTCCGTTCTATGGAGCATTCGGTTTCAAGACAGAAAATAGGCAAGATTGACAAGATATTATTAACGGGGGGAGGCGCGATTTTGAGAGGCATAGACGACTTTGTTTACGAAACTTTAGGAATCAGCACTCAAAAGTGGAATCCTTTAGCTTCAGGCGATATAATCGGGGCGGTGGATAAAGAAAAAGGTTTCTTTATTCCAGTCGCTTTAGGCCTTGCCGTACAAAAAGGAGAAAAAAGCAATGTATGATGTAAATCTCGTCCGGCGAGTCATTGTTTCTTCCGAAAAAAATCAAAAAGCCGTTAATGTTTTTAAAATTATTTCTTTGTTTTTAACATTCGCGATATTAGGTCTCGGCGCGTACACCGTGTATACCGTCATGGAAAGAGATAAAGTTATTGACGATATAAATGAACTCAGAATAAAAATAGACGAAACAAGGCGTCTTAATAAAATAAAAGACATTGAAGCCGAATGGACTTTAAATTATAATAAGCTTCTCGCCATCAGAGACATGATCACTAATAATACAAAAGCGGGGTTAATGCTTAGAGAAGTGGGATTATACATGCCCGAAGGAGATTTTTTAACAAGTTTCGCGTTTTTGCCTGACAATACGATAAAAGCCGGCGTGAAAGCCAAAGCTTTGGCGGACCCTAAATTTGAGATCAAAACATATCCGGAAACGATTAAAGAAGCGTTTGAAAGAAGCACATTCCTCGGAATAGATCCTATCGTTGTGGAATCTAGAGAAAAAATTGAAATAAAAGGCCGCCCAATCGAAGTGCTATTTATTACAATGCCTTTTGTGACGGAGAAAAATTAAATGGCAAGTTATTCAAAGAAAAATCTTGTTTACGTAATAATCAGAAATATCTTTTTTACGCTTATTTTAGTAGCGCTTTATCAATATGTTTATAAAAATGTTGAAACTCAGCTAAAAGAGCAGCAGATCCTGCGTGAAAGATTTCAGGGCGTTTATAACGACCTTGAGTGGTTTACGAAAACGAATGAAAATATGGCCGAGACTAAAATACTTATTGAAGATATTATATCCAAAATGCCTTTGAATTTTGTTCCTAATCAGGATTTGCTTACCGGATACAGAGACAGAGTTATTGAAGTAGCCGAAAGATATTCGATTAAAAACGCTACGGAAACAATTGTCAGGGATGACGCTACCGGGATGGTTACGCTGACGTTGGATTTTCAGGCAAAATACGATACTATGTTCAGATTTCTTTTCGATATTGAAATGTTTTCGCGGGTACACTCGTTTTCACTGGATTCCGAAAATAATGCCACCGTAGTAAGCAGCCCGATATTGTACAGCTCTCAGGTTGACGATTTTTTCAGCGGAAGATTTGAAAAAATGGATGAAGTCAGAACCGCCGGGTATTTTAAAGAAATTTTTAGAAAATCCGCTGATGTTGTAAGCGGCATAGGTCATATACCTACATGGCGCGACATTGATCCTGCGCCTAAAAATCCTTTCTACCAGTATGTTCCGCCGAGGCCGGCGGGCGGAAAAAGAGTGGCGGAAAGAAGAAAGCCTCCGCCTATGGACATCTCAGGCATCATTTTTGACGCAGCAAATCCTATAGTTATTATCGAAGGCAAACTTTACAGAGTAGGCGATTTTTATAAAAAGGACGATATAACTGTCAGGATTACTGCGATTCAGGAAAGAACGATCACTGTTGAGTTAGACGGATTAAAACATATTATAAGGTTTGACAAGGGGGAGTAATAATGAAGAAGTTTCTGGCTTTGTTTGTCGCTGTCTTGATGATGATGTCTCAAACGGGTTTTGCCCAAATTGAGTCTAGGGGGCTTATTTCCATAGATTTTCAGGGCACAACTTTATATACTGTGTTGAATGTTCTCAGCATGAAAACCGGCAGAAAGTTTGTTACAGACGCGGATTTGTTGAATAAAAGGATAGTTTTAACGTTAAAGGACGTCACTCCGGATGAAGCGTTAAGCGCGCTGCTTGATACGTATGATTTGTATTACGTAAGACAGGGCGATACGCAGATATACGTCATAAAAAGCAAAAGCGACGTATCTCCCATAACCGTTTCAAAAGTTATTTTTTGCAACTATACTAAAGCCACGGATTTGGAGAGAGTTTTGCAGGCGAGGCTTACAAGAGGCGGAAGAATCACTTCCGATGAAAGAACAAACTCCGTTATTATAACCGATTTGGCGGACAGTATAGACAAAATGGAGCATCTTATCCGCGCGCTCGACGTGCCGACGCCTCAGGTTTTAATTGAATCAAGAATCGTTGACGTTAACTTGAGCAATCAGCTTACCATAGGAACGCAAATAGACAATATTTTCAGAATGCCGAAAGTCGTTAACGGCGCTGTTGACCCCAACGGATATATCTGGAGAAATCCATGGGATGTTCTTGCGAACGGCGGGACCGAAAGTGCCGCTGGGAATGGACCTGCTACAGGATCAAGAAATAACGCGGAATATAGTCAGATTATGTCTCTTATTCCTCAAGTAGGTTTGGGAAGGGTTAATGCGGCAGTAATGGCCGGAGA
This sequence comes from Candidatus Endomicrobium neocapritermitis, assembly GCA_009778325.1. GTDB lineage: Bacteria > Elusimicrobiota > Endomicrobiia > Endomicrobiales > Endomicrobiaceae > Endomicrobium_B > Endomicrobium_B neocapritermitis. The sequence goes on from WRJZ01000007.1 coordinate 3,419, forward strand.
CTGGAATATATTAGGCAGCGTATTTGCGGGAATAGAAGATAAAAACGCGAAAGTGCTTACTAATCCTAAAATAATAGTTTTAAATAATCAGGAAGCTACCATTGATATTGTTGAAGAGGTTCCTTATCAGTCGGACAGGACCGTGGCTTCGGATGCCGCAACCGTTACCGCTACGACGGCATTTAAGCAGGTCGGTTTGAAAATGAGAGTAAGGCCGCAGATTAACAGAGACGGGACGATTATTTTGCAGGTTGAGCCGGAACAAAGTTTTAGAACCGGTGAAAGTATAGACGGCACGCCTGTAATTAACACCAGTAAAGTAAAAACAATAATGATGCTCAGAAGCGGCGAAACTGCGGTTATCGGCGGGCTGATAAGAGAAACGGAAACAAAAACCGAGAATAAAGTGCCGTTGCTCGGAGATATTCCGATTTTGGGATACTTGTTTAAAAATGTCGTAAAAAACAAACAAAGACATGAGCTTACGATATTTATTTCAGCGAAAATTATAAACTGACAAAAGCAGGTTTTAATTCCTCTCTTTTGTCATCCCCGAAAGTCTTAATCGGGGATCTAAAGCGGGTTTTAATTCTACTCTCTTGTCATCCCGAACGCTGTAATCGGGGGCCCAAAGGTTTTTTTGTCATCCATGAAGATTTTACGATTTAGACACTCGAGGATAGGCTCCGGCGGGTATTAGTGCCAGATGTTGAAATGTATCAGGTCGTGAAATAAAATGTTTCAAAAGGAATTGTAAGTGAATCCTGCAAAAATATTAATTATTGAAGACGAAGAAATAGTAAGAGAAACTTTAGCCGAAAACGTTAAAGAGAAAGGCTTTCTTGTCGAGTCCGCTGAAAATGCGGCGTCTGCTCTTGAAATGATAAAACGTTTTCACTACGATATTCTTCTGGTGGATTACCGCCTGCCTGATATGAACGGGCTTGCGTTAATAAAAGAAGCTCTTACGATTTCCCCTGATTCCGTGCCGATAGTTATTACGGGTTACAGCTCGGTTGAAACTGCCGTGGACGCGATGAGAATGGGGGCGTACGATTATCTTTTAAAGCCGGTTGATATTGAGGCTCTTGTTACGGAAATAACTACTATTTTGAAAGAGAGAGATATTTTCAGAAGAGGCAAAGAAAGACTCCACGACTCGGTTATTAATTCATTGCTTCCTATTAATGATATGGACCCTGTAGTTTTAGCGAGCAAAGACAGTTTGAGGGCTTTTGGCAAAGAAGGCATAGTAAAAAAAGTATTTTCCATTCCCGGAATGTTTTTTAGAAAAATAATAGAGTTCTATTGGGGATAAAAAAGGCAATTACTAATTACGAATTACGAATGACGAATCAACGGCGAACACAAAGAAATTACAAATGAAACCGGCCCTCAAGATTCGTAATTGCTGTTAAAAAATTATTGAAATAAAAAAGCATCCGTCATATAGTATGTGTAACAATGCCGTTAAAAAATTTGTTAATTTGCAGTTGTCGTTGTCGTGTGCAGTTGATTCGTCATTCGTAATTCGTAATTGCCGTCAAAAGGAGAGTTTATGAAAATAAAAAATATTATATGTGCTCTTTTAATTTTAAGTTTATGCGGCGTCGGCGCATATGCCAGGCCGCAGAAAAGAGAGTCGTCTTCCGAACAGTTTGCGGCTCCTGCGGTGGATAAGAAAGCAAGCAGGCAGCAAAACAAAAGATATGCTGTTACGGATCTGTCAAAAGTAGAAGATTATTACTTTGCCGGCAAACTTGATAAAGCGGAGCTGATGCTTAATGAAATACTTCTTACATACCCCGATAACACGGAAGCTCTTGAATTAAAAAATAAAATACTTATTGTAAAAGAAAAATTATTCGTTTTTAAAAGAGATGCCGCCGAAGATTATCTTGTCGAGTCTGAAAGAAGCCTCAGAGACGGCAACTATTATGAGGGACTGCTGTATTATAAGAGAGCGGTTGATTTAATGCCGGAAATTTATGACGCTCAAAAATACAATACTATGATAGGCGTGCTCAATGCCCAGGCATTAAGGTATAAAGGCTCGGACAGAAAAGCATTTTTATTGTCAGTGGAAGCTTTTCAGGACGGAGACTTTAAAAAAGCAAAAAGCCTCATAGAATATTTATCGCAAAGATATGAAAATATGCTTGACTATAGAGGGATGGTTGATTTTTATCAGGTTGAGTATACAAATAGAGAGAGAACTCAGGCATATTTCAGAGAAGCGCTGAGCAATTTCAAACAAGGCAGATATGAAAATGCCAGAAGCGCTTTAAATTTGGCAATGGCCTTAAATCCTAAGGATTTGGACATAGCATTACTGTCGGAACAAATTAACTTAGAGCTGCAATAATAAAATAACGAAAAAGTGTAGAGCGGAAAGTGGATGGTCAAGGGGACGGGGGTGTTGACCAGTGTGGTCAACACCCCCGTCCACCATGACCACACTCTTCATTTTGTCGTTAAAAAAAA
>WRJZ01000008.1 GCA_009778325.1 Candidatus Endomicrobium neocapritermitis
AAAAAAAAAACCCCGCCGGTAAAATTATTCTTACCGGCGGGTTTTCTATTTAATACTTTAAGCGGAGATTGTCACTGTGATTTGTAATAGTAGAGGCTGTATTAATTGCTTCTTATTGATTCGCCGGAAGATGTTGTTATTCCCGTGATTATAACAGTAAAGGTTATAGTATCCGGCGGTCTTACGCTTGCCCAGTTTGCCCAGCGGCCGAAAGGACGTAGAGGTATTCTGTAAACCTCGCGTTCACCGGGATTGAGAGGTCTTGGAAGGTCATAATTGAAAATATCGTCAATTAAAACTCTGTTTGTTATCTCGCTTTCAATTCTTCCCCTGAAAAATATTCTGGACACCGCCAAATCCGAATTATTTATAACCGTTACTTCCGCCATAGGCGCCGGCGGCGCATCGCTGGAATAAGCCCTGAAAAACCTTCCGCTTGATACGGTTATTAAAGCAAGATTTCTTCTGGCTTCTCTGGCGTTTGCAAGCATTTCCCGTTCACGCTCATATCTAAAAGGATCCGGATTTACAACATTTACGGTAACAGGCCTGCTGTGAACATGATGACTTTGGAAAAACGGACGCGGATGGTGCCACATATGATGATTATGCCACCTGTGGCTTGAGCCCCATGTCGGGCCCCAAAATCCGAAACTGTAATGACGAGTCAAGGTGCTGTTTCGAAAACCTGTCTGCGAAACAGTTTGAAAATTGTCGGAATCTTGCGCGAAAACTCCAGATGAAGTTATAAAATAAAGAGTTATTAAAATCACAAAAAGCTTTTTCATAACATGTATCCTTGTGGAGAAATTTACCTTTCCGCGAAATTGATTTTTTATATTTTACTAATTTAGAATAAAGGTAACAATCAATATAGATGAATAGAAGCTTGGATGCAAAGAAGCTGGGAGGAGCTGTGGTCGTTTTAGTCGTTGCTATTGCTCAGCTTCCCCGTTTCCCATCATTCCAACATCTGCTGTTCTTACTGTTGCTCAGCTTCTCAACTTTCAATTTGCCAAACAATTTATGGATTTCAAGATTGTGGCGACACTGTCGACACAATTGAGCCGGTCGCATTTTGTAGAAATTTTACCTATGTCGCAGCGACGTAATAACTCCTTGCCCTTGTTCAATGTAATTTATTATTTACATTATAAAGTAAATTTATATTGACACAAAGTCTAATATTCGATATAATACAATTGCAGAGGAAGTAATAAGTAAAAGGGAGATTATTTATTATGAGCAACATAATTAAGTCTTTACGGGAAGAAAAAAAGTACACTCAGAAAGATTTAGCGAAATTGCTTGGAATTACAAGGCAAACATTGGTGAAGTATGAAACCCAAAAGGTGAATTTGCCGGCAGATATTATTAAAAAATTATCGGAAATTTTTGACCTTTCATACGAAGCTATTATTGATAATAAGCTGCCTAAAGTACCGGCTTATAATATTATTGCAGATTGTAATGACGCTAACAAAAGTAATGTACAGCGTATAAACATCCCTCAAAACAATATTGATAAGTTTAAAGAAGTATTTTTATACATTCTTAATAAAGTCGGTGCAAAACCTAATATCGGGCAGGTAGTTTTGTATAAACTGCTTTATTTTATAGATTTTGATTTTTATGAGCTTTATGAAGAACAACTTATAGGCGCGGAGTATATTAAAAACAAGTATGGGCCTACGCCGGTAGATTTTATAAAAATAGTTGATAAAATGAAAAAAAATGATGATCTGCAGGAAGTAAAAGCTGTTTATTTTGATCGTCCTCAAACAAAATATTTACCAAATAGGGCAGCAAATTTAAATTGCTTAACGGCAAAAGAGATAAAGCATATTGACGATATCTTAGACAAACATTCGGATAAGACAGCCAAAGAACTTTCTGATTTATCTCATAAAGACATCCCTTGGATATCAACGGAAGACGGTCAGATAATAGACTATGAGTCTGTGTTTTACAGAACTCCTGAAACTTCGGTGAGGACCTACGATGACGATTCAATATAATACGTTGCCTGTATTTGATAAAGATTTCAAAAAACTAAAAAAGAAATATAACACTTTAGATAAAGATTTTGAAATTATGAAACGGAGCGTTATAGAAGTTTATCACTTAAAAAATATACCTACTCCTGCCGTTGTGAAAATAGAGGGTTTTTGCAGCGATAAATATGACTCAATGAAGGTCAGAAAATTTTCGTGTATGGCAATGAAAGGAAAAGGTTCCGCGTCAGGAATAAGAGTAATATATGTTTTTGAAGAGGGAAGTTATAAAGTAACATTTGTTGAGATTTATTATAAAGGCAATAAAGAAAACGAAGACAGAGAAAGATTAAGGGAATTTTTGAGCAGTTTTGACAGTTAAGAAATATGGAGAAATATAAAGTATGGATATTTTAAAAATTATAACAAAATGCGTTAAGTATAGTTCTATTATAAAAGTTAGAAATATAATGTTTTATTTTTTGCGTTCAAGATACTTACATCCTGGGCAGCTAAATTATATTTTAGAAGATTTGAGGTTTTTCTCATTTTGCGTGGAATCAAAAGAGATTAAAGATGCAGTTTCAAATTTTATAAATAATCCGAATAATATTAATGCAGATAACGTTATAAAAACAATAAATCTGTTTGCACCTATCGAGGCAGGCAAAGATATTTACTCTGCATACATGAAAGAAACTGGCCAAAGTGGATATTGACCTGAAATCATTCTTTAATTTTCAAAATGGTTAGAATACAGAAGGCTGACAAAAGTCAAAGAAATGCGATGAACTGGTCAAAGTGACGGGATGTTGACCGGAAATCTTGCTTGTTTGTATTGCAGAATATTATAAAGTAAAAACTGATTTCAGCTGCTCTTCGGTAAATGGGAAGGCTGTCATTGTTCTCCAAAATATGCCCCATCTGCCTCTTATTTTTAAATTACCGTCGTTGGCAACCCATATTTCCGCCCTGTACGATCTGTCGTTTTCCGGATTAAGTATGGTGCCGCCGCTGTAAACGCCTCTATTGTTAGGCCTGAGATTCTTTAGGACTATGAGACCGCAGAACGGAGGTCTGCCTCTCATATTTTCCGCCCTGACGGATATATCGCAAATGACTTCGCCCTTCTCATTCTTAATAATATCCGGAGCGCCGTCCTTTCTAAAAGTTACCACAATCTCTCCGTGTACAAGGCCGTCTTTTTCATAAATGCGGATTACACTTTTAGGAATGTTCGTTCCGTCATAAAATGTTTGCCAAAGGCCGGTCACCTGCGCTGCGTGCACGGCAAGGCTTAAACAAAAAATCTGTAAGAATACCAGCATTAATATTTTTTTCATATAACTATTATACTTAATTTATTTTAAAAATACTCAAGCGCCAAGCAGCCTGCAAATTTTTAATTTTGTATAATCCTTATAAACGGCAACGAAAGGCTGAAGCTCAGAAGTTCTGCAGCTCAGCAGCTCGGTAACAGCAAAAAACAAAGACAAAACGGCCAGAGCTTCTCTGGGCTTCTGAGCTGCCGAGCTGCCAATCTTCTTAGAAGGAGATGTAACATGCAAAAACTGCCTTTGGAAAAAGCTTTTTTATATGTAGAATCCGGTCCCGTTGTTTTGATATCCACTTTTGACGGAAAAAAGAATAATGTTATGACTATTTCATGGACAATGGTCAAAGATTTTGACGCGCAGTTTTGTATGCTTACCGGTCCGTGGAATTATTCTTATAAAGCGCTGCTGAAAAATAAAGAATGCGTTTTGGCGATTCCCGCGGCGGACATTGTAAAAAAAGTTGTTCAAATAGGCGCTTGCTCCGGAAGCGATACCGATAAATTTAAAAAATTCGGACTGACGCCTTTAAAAGCTAAAATTGTCAGAGCTCCTCTTATAAAAGAATGTTATGTAAATATAGAATGCAAAGTAACAGACCACATAAAAAAACACGGGATTTTTGTTCTTAAAGGCGTCTGCGCGTGGATAAATAATAAAAAAACAGACAAGCGTCTGTTTCACGCCGTAGGCAACGGAACTTTTATAGTTGACGGCAAAAAATTAAATTACAGAAAACTAATGCAATCCAAACTTCCTGCGGGAATATGATTTAAAAGCGCAAAATTCTTTATCAGGTTTCTTGAAAATCCTGTTTGTGCCGTGTCATTGCGAGGAAGGACGAAGTCCTGACGCGGCAATCCAGCGTCGTATATGCCTAGATCAAGCTTTTACCTTTTCGGATTGGAGATCTTGATCTAGACGGGTTGTTCCCTATTGCTTCCCGATCTTCCAATCCTCTTATACGCTTTATTATATATTCTTTTTAAGGAACAATTGCTTCGGAGGCTTTGCCCCTCGCAATGACAATTATGGGTTTTTAGAGAAACCTTATCGGTAAAAATATCTACAAAAACATATAAGTTACAACAAATATTCCCGAGCCGTAAAATTTATACAATTGACTATTTTTAAAATTTAGTGTATAGTTGTTGTAAATAGAACTATACACTAAAAGTAAGGATGGTAATATGCAAGACCTTTTAAAAGAAATTGCCGTAAAAGAAGAGCAAATAAAGCTGATTGTTAAAGATGCCCAAAAAATGAGGGTGCTGCAGGACTGGCTTTTGACCGAACTTGCGTATACTTCCAATGCTATTGAAGGCAATACTTTAACGCGCAGAGAAACCGTCAGAGCAATTGCCGAAAATATAACGACAGGTTCAAAGCCGGTTAAAGATTATATTGAAGCAAAAAATCACGCAGACGCTTTTAAACTTGTTTTGGAATTGTCAAAAGATAAAAGAGATATCACTGAAAATGATATTTTGGATATTCACAGGCAGATATTAAAAGGAATAGACGAAGATTTTAGCGGAAGATATAGAAATGTCCGCGTAAGAATAGCGGGCTCGCAGGTAATTTTGCCCAATCCCGCTAAAGTGTATGACCTGATGCATGATTTTGTGAAATGGCTTAAAGAAAGCGAATTAGACCCTGCTCATAAAGCGTCCGTCGCTCATTTTGACTTTGTGTCAATTCATCCTTTTATTGACGGCAATGGCAGAACCGCAAGGCTGTTGATGAATCTTATTTTATTGAAAAACGGGCTTTTGCCTTTGATTATAAGACCGAGAGACCGCAAGCACTACATAAATGTTATTGAAGAAGCGCAGCTAACGCAGAAAAATGAATATTATGAGAGATTTATGCTTAACGCTTATATACGTTCCATGAATACTTATATAGAAATGTTTGATGAGAAAACTTCGGATATTCCGGTAAATAAACTGCTTAAAATCAGCGACTTTGCAAAAGCGGCAGGCGTTCCGGTATCGACAATAAGGTATTATTTAAGAATCGGCAAGATTAAGCCCGTATCTAAAACCGACGGCGATTATATGCTGTTTTCAAAAGAACAAATAAAAGAAATTACAAAAGAAAAAGAGAGTTAAAATGTTTTTAAACGCCGTAGCGGTATTTCTCGGAGGAGCTTTCGGATCGCTGTTCAGATTTTTAATTTCAGAATGGTTTCCGGTTAATAAATTCAACATCCCTTTAACAATAATAATAATCAATTTTACCGGCAGTTTCATTATGGGTATGGCTGACGGCGTTTTTGGAAGATTTACCGTTCAAAACCATTATAGATATTTTGTAACCGTAGGCCTGCTTGGCGGTTTTACCACATTTTCAGCCTTTTCGCTTGAATTTTCAAACCTCATTCGCAACGGCAATGTTTTTAGCAGTATGTTATATGTTGTTCTTTCCGTATTCCCGGCATTAATCGGTTTTTGGCTCGGCTATTCAATAATAAAATTGATAAAGTGAATTTACGCTTTGCGTAAATTAGAAGCTCGGAAGTTCGGCAGCTCAGCAGCTCGGTAAAGACAAAAGATTTGTGTTGCCTTTACTGAGCTGCCGAACTTCCGAG
>WRJZ01000009.1 GCA_009778325.1 Candidatus Endomicrobium neocapritermitis
AATTGGATTAAAGTATTTTATATAGTCCAGTCCACTTTTAATTTTTAAATCTTTTTAAATTCAGTCCAGTTTTAATTTTTAAATGACATAACCAATACAAAATATTGACAAATTTTTTTCAATACTGTAGTATATAGACATTATTTAATATATAACTATAAAATCACATGGGAGATGCTAATGGCTATAGCCCCTTTAAAGAAAAAGTATCTTGGAGAAACATTAGTCGCGCAGGGAGTGATAACTCAGGCGCAGCTTAATGAATGCATACTTGAGCAGGCGGAAACAAAAGAAAAACTCGGCAACTTGCTTTTGCAAAAAGGCCATGTTACCAAAGATGTTCTGCTTAATGCCCTGTCTTATTGTTTGGGAGTTCCTTACGTAAGATTATCCAATTTGAACGTTGACAGAAGCGCTCTTTCGATAATTTCGGAAAAAAACGCAAGGCGTTTTCTGGTTGTGCCTATTTCGGTAAAAGACAATGTTTTGAATATCGCCATGGCCGATCCTTCAAACGTTGTTATGAAAGACGAAATTGAAAAAATGGTCAATATGAGGCTTTCGGTAAGTCTTATGGACGAAACCGAAATTAAAGAAGCAATAGAAAAGTATTATGTAAGAACCAGTCTTGGCGATGATGCCGCAGCAGGAGAAGGCGACATTACACCCGGAGAAAGAAGAGACGCGTCTCTTGAAGGCGATTTAGACTCGGCGGATGCCGAAGACGCTCCTGTCATAAGGTATGTAAACTCAATATTCTTTGACGCTGTCGTTAAAAAGGCTTCCGATATTCATTTGGAAGTTTTTGAAAAAGACGTTGTTTTGAGAATGAGAATCGACGGTATTTTAAGAGAATTCTCGGCCCCGCAAAAGAAGTATTACAACGCTATCGTATCCAGAATAAAAATCATGTCGGATTTGGATATTGCCGAAAGACGCCTTCCACAAGACGGAAAATGTAAAATCAAGGTTAACGGAAACAGAGTCGACGTCCGTGTGTCGCTTGTACCTACGGTATATGGTGAAAAGATTGTTATGCGTATGCTTAACAAAGAACTTTTTGCTTTGGACATTGAAAAAATCGGTATGAGCGATAATGAGCTTAACCTTTTTAAAGAGGCAATCAACATGCCTTACGGAATGATACTTGTTACCGGCCCTACAAGCTCCGGTAAAACCACTACTTTGTACTCGGCGTTAAAATATCTTAACACTCCGGATTTAAACATACTTACCGCTGAAGATCCTGTCGAATACGAATTGATGAATATAAATCAGGTGCACGTAAGAGCTGATATAGGCCTTACTTTCGCAAGCATCCTGCGTTCATTCATGCGTCAAGACCCCGACGTTATTCTCGTCGGTGAAATAAGAGACCAGGAAACGGCGGGCATAGCGATTCAGGCCGCGCTTACAGGTCATACTGTATTCTCCACGCTTCATACAAACGACTCTGTCAGCACCCTTTCGAGAATGTCGTTTATGGGAATAGAGTCATTTTTGATTGCCGACGCGGTAAATCTTGTTATGGCGCAAAGGCTTATAAGAAAAATATGCCCTTTCTGTAAAGAAGAAGTTAAAAATATTCCTGACAACATATATGCAAAACTGGGAGTTCCGGTAGGGACGCCTATATATCAAGGCAAAGGCTGTGAAAAGTGCGATAAGTCAGGATATAAAGGAAGAACCGCAATATTTGAAATTTTGGCTATGACAAGAGATATCAAAGAGCTTATTGTTAAAGACGCCACGGATTTGGAAATAAGAGATAAAGCCGTTGAGCAGGGATTTGTGACTTTGAGAGCCGCCGCGATAAAACAAATGCTGGCCGGAGTTACAACTATAGAAGAAGTTATGAGCGTGACTATAGCGGCAACGTAATAAAGACAGAAGCTCAGAAGTTTGGCAGCTCAGCAGCTCGGCAACGACTACGTTGATGACACTAACAAGAAAAAATGAAGAGTATCGTACTAAATTAGTCCGGCAAAAAGTCGTTTGTCGTTAATTGTTACTTATTACTTGTTATTTGTTACTTGCCGTTCAAAGGGGAATTAAATGCCATTATTTAAGTATCAGGCTGTTGATTCAAGAGGGCAGACCGTAAGAGGTTCAAAAGATTTTCCTTCAAAAAAAGACGCGATTGCTGCTTTGAGAAGTGAAGGACTTACTCCTATAAGCATTGAAGAAGCCGGCGGAGCCGGAGCGGCAATAGCGAGGTCTTTTAAAGGCGCCTCATCTAAGGGCAAGCTCAAATCCTCAAACAAAATGCCGGGAAGAGTTAAAATTGACGACATAGCCCTCTTTTGCAGGCAGTTGGCGACTCTTGTCGGCGCCGGCGTAAACTTATTGGAAGCCGTTGAGGATATTTCCGACATGGCCAATAATCCCAAAATGCGCGCTACTCTTAAAGAAGTCGCCGATGATTTAAGAAGCGGAACGCCTCTTTCGGACGCGTTAAGAAAACATAAAATATTCACAAAAACACTCACTTCAATGGTTGAAGTCGGCGAAAAATCCGGAAAACTGGCAAAAGTTTTGGCGGATTTGGCTTTATACCTCGAAAATAACGTAAAACTTATAAGAAAAATAAAATCAGCCAGCACGTACCCGATTTTTATCGGCAGCTTTTTTATAATTGTTTTGCTTGCTTTAGTCATCGGCATTATACCAAGGTTTGAAGAAATGTTTCTTTCTTTCGGAGCGGATTTGCCAGCCCCTACAAAAATGGTTATGGGCGTAAGCCAATTTGTAATCGGCAACGGGCTTTGGCTGTTTTTGGGCACGGTTGCGCTTATAGTCGGGTTCATAATGTTTAAAAGAAATCCGGCAGGCAATTTAATTTATTCCAGACTTCTTTTCAAAATTCCTATTTTCGGCAAAATTTATATAAAAATGGTTCTCGCCAGATTCTTTCAGACTTTATCAACTCTCGTAAAAAGCGGAGTAGATATAGTGGCGTCTCTTGATATTTCAACCAACGTTATGGATAACGCTTACGCGGAAAGTTTGATGCGGAACATCAGGGCGAGAGTTCTTGAAGGAAACCAGCTGGGCTTTGAGATGGAAAAATACGAGATATTTCCGAGAATGGTTACAAGAATGACCATTGTAGGAGAAAAGTCAGGGCAGCTTGACGCGATGTTTGATAAAATAACCGATTATTTTACTGATGAAGTTGACGCTGCCGTAGCGACAATCAGTTCGGTTATAGAGCCCGTTCTTATTATCGGGCTGGGTTTCATAGTAGGCATAGCGGTAGTGGCAATGTACTTGCCTATTTTCTATCTTGCGTCCGCAATGATGGGATAAACGGAGGAAACTTATTATGAAAAAAATTTTTTTACTCTTGGCCGTATGTTTTACAGCATTGTTTTTTGTCGCTTCCTGTTCTAAGAACAATAATAAGAAAACCGGCGATCCCGCAAATGTACCGACTATAATGATTAGAGATTGGCAATTTTCTGAGGTAGGCGATCTCAATCAGGAGTATGGGGTGGATACTATAGAATTATGGCCGAATCGCAAGGCGCGCTTAACAGCTTTCATTAAGGATAAAGATGGGGCAATTATAGCTCCAGATTATAGTGACATTGAATGGACATCCATACCTCCTGGGTACTGCACGAACCTTTATTCTGGCGTTTGTGAGGTTCAGGTTGGGGCAGTTGTACCTTCGGAACTGAAGATAAAAGCCGACTATAAACAGGGAACTGCTGTAAAGGAGATCAGCGTAACTTATGATCCCGATCCCATTACAGTTACATTTGAGATAGAGCTTGGCTTTTACAGTAAGATTGGCGGAACATACTACTACGGAAGCACTGTATCTGGAGGTATTAAAGCAGTTGTAAGGCGTCTCGACGACGGTTCGGAAGTTGAAAATGTATTAGTAGAATGGAGTTCAAGTCCGGGGATATTTTTTTCCAACTCAGTAGGTAGTAACTATGAGACATCGTCATCTTTGTCCGGCAAATTGGCGCAGCTCTCCGGCGAGCTATTTACAGAGCCGGAAGGTTATGTAACTATTGTTGCAAAAATTAGGGGTAATTCTTATTATGGGGGCAGTGGGGGTAATTTGACAAATCCCGACGGGACTAACTTTCCTTTTGCGGTGCATTTTACGGGATCCGGCAGCCCATCACCCGCACCGTCTAAAAAGGGCAGTTTAAAAAAACTATTGAAATAAAAAAGCATTCGACATATGCTATGGGTCACAGGGACACATAAATTGGCTCAAAGTAAAATATAGAAACATAGTTATCGTTAAAAAGTTTTTAATTTGTAATAGGCATTGGAATTGACTTCAAAAAAACTATTGAATTAAAAGAGTATTTAGCATATACTGTTTTCATAAGCATACTAATATTTCTAGAGAGAATTAAATGTTAAAAAATAAACGCGGTTTTACTTCAGTAGAAATTATGATAGTGCTTGTAATAAGCGCGATTCTTCTTATAGTGTTTGCTATAAGCAGAAAATCGCAGATAAAAGCCGCGTATTTAAGAGAAGCGGATATTCTTATTACCGATATTGTAAATAAGCAAAAAATAGCGTATTTCTCGAGAAATCTTTCATCATATGAAAATATTCCCTCGACTTCTTACCATCTCGTAGGCGGATTGGAAGTTGTTGACGCCAGGAAATACCTGTATTTTCAGAATTTTGAAGTTGTCGATGCGACTACAGCGACTTTTGTTATGAACATTTACGGAAAACCCGGCACCGAAGCGGCCGGCGTGACAGTAAGCATGAAATATGACAGCGACGGGCAGCTTGTACCGATTTTAAATCCATAATTAACGGCAATTACGAATGACGAATCAACGGCAAAACAAAAAAATAATTATAGATTAAACTTGTTCATAAATTGCCGTAATTGCTTTTGCTATTAATTCGTCATTCGTAATTAGTAATTGTACTATTGAGAGGTAATCATCATGAAAGCGCAAAAAGGCATGACATTAATTGAAGTTATGGTTGCCATGTTAGTGTTGTCTATCGCAATGATAGGCGGCATATCTTTTTTTACAAGCGCTTACAGAATAAGATACAGCTATTTGGAACATGCTAACAGACTTGACCATGCTTTGAGATATGTCGAAAGGCTTAAAGTGCAAAGAAGAGATTATCCTACGGCAGGTTATTTTCAGAATATCGGTACCGAAAGCGTAGGATTTACCGTTTATTTCGTTAACAGTTCATCGGGCGATGTCGGTCCGCGTCCGTATTTTTACGAAGATTATGCGGAAGGAGACGGTGGAGTGACTAGGATTTTTATAAAGAATAGAGTTGTTTTCCGGGATGACCCCGCCTTCTACGGTTCCGCCAATGAATACCTACAGTTTTATTCCGCACAAACTGTGAAGGACGGAATAATTGGACATAGTACGGGTAAACTTGGATCTTATACAAAGTCGGGTTTTGTGCCTGAAGAATCAGAGTGGGAATGGAAGACCGCTTCTAATATTAATGGTTCAACTAGTGACAACTCTTTAGGATATAACCTCGCTCACATAATAGGCCAAAAAAGTACGGACACTTGGAAGCCGGACACTGATGTATATAACTCAACTAATGGGATAATGTATAGAAGAACCGGTACAGATGCTAATGGTATAATGAGCTATAACTTTGACGGAATTCAGCTAAGATTAAATAGAATGAGCAACGACTCTGACTGGGGGGCTAGACCTGGCAGCACCAGTCATGTATATTATAATGGAAAATGGTATGGCCGTGTTCTTAAAGATACTGTAAATAATATAGATACTTATTTTACTTATACATACTCATTTAGCGATGAGAATCGCAAATTTGTTTATAAGGGAGATTATGACGCATTTTTGCAGCTTACTTTTGCTCAGCTGAAGGCAAGAGTCCAGTTGGATCCGACTACTCCAAACAAAACAGGGCTTGATCTTTATTATGAAAAATGGATTAATGTAATTCCTGGCGATTGGCCTGCTCATGCAGGTAAAGCTATTTACCCGTTTTATTATCATCTCCGCGAGAATAGAAATGACATCATACCGGGGATTGGGTATGGTGCATCTAAATATATGACAGACGCCAGCTGGCCGAAGATTGTGTTACCTGGCACGGAGCCTGAAGGCGGCAGCGCAAGCGGTATGTCGATGGAGTACCAACCGCATTCATTGAGATTTTATACAGCAAACCCAGCCGGATGGACGTCTAACCCCAGTGCCGTGCCCGGTGTAAATTTTTTTAATGATAATCTTTCAGAAGTTGTAGGCATGAGAATAGATGCAACGCCAAGTAATCCTAATCCTACTATTAAACCCGGTGCTCTTCATCCTCCTTATGAGGAGAAAGTATTATGGGAGGATTATACTCCGGACGTAACCACCCCTCCCAGGCCTAATGATACAGATGGATATGGTCCGAATATATGTGTTGTTGCCCAAGTTTATTATAGTAAAGGGCTTGGAAAATACAGAGTAGAGAAATTTTGGTGGTGGAAGCCGGCCATTTGGCCTCCGACAGCTCCTACTGGTGCCGTAGGAGCCAATGCGGTTGAGACAAGAAAAGACAATGTTAATGTATTTGGAATTAAAGTTGATCTTGAAGACGGCTTAACAGGCGCAAATAAAAGAAGGGTGACAAAATATCGGCGCAGTGCGTATATATCTTTATATTCCGTGCCTACGGAAGCGCAAGCGCAAGAAATTGTTACAGAGTTGAAAACAACCTGGTACAACAACTTAGACGGTGCAGTAACTCGTATGAAACAGTTAGCACAGATTAACGGCTATAAAATTATTTATATTCCGTTTATGCAGCTATACGCGCATGACGACTACTCAACTCTTTGCGAGAGGAGAGATTAAAATGCTGAAA
>WRJZ01000010.1 GCA_009778325.1 Candidatus Endomicrobium neocapritermitis
TTTCCCTCGCCCCTTGCGGGAGAGGGCGAGCGTCCGACGAATAAGGAGGACGTGTCTGCGAGCGGGCGCGAGACGGTGAGCGCCCCGGCCCTTGCGAAGCAAGAGGGAGAGGGGTTGCCGTTGATTCGTAATTAGTAATTCGTAATTTGTAATTGCCGTTCTGATTGCATTTTCCGTCAGGAGTTTATATAATTTTATCCTAACAACATAGCGAAATTTAAATCTGATCTACATTTACGAGATTTTCAATATCCATTCCGCCTTTTCTCATGGTTGCATGGCAGACGCTTATTTGTTAAAAAATAAGTAAAACTGGAAAACATTATGCGTGAAAAAAGAAAACACATTCGCCGCTTTACCGCGATGAATATCAATTGTTATAATGCGAAAGGCACTGAAAACGTGGCCGTCGGGCTGCTTGTGAACATAAGCAAAGGCGGCATCGGACTGGAAGCCAAAAAGGATTTTATCCCCGGCGAAAAGATCGTTATGAATTTTGTTTCTCCAGAAGGGAGAAATTATAATATTCT
The DNA here is from genome assembly GCA_009778325.1 of Candidatus Endomicrobium neocapritermitis. GTDB lineage: Bacteria > Elusimicrobiota > Endomicrobiia > Endomicrobiales > Endomicrobiaceae > Endomicrobium_B > Endomicrobium_B neocapritermitis. Next base: position 531 of record WRJZ01000010.1, read on the forward strand.
CACTGAAATTTTGTACGTAACAGACGGCGGATTCGGTCATCTTTACGGGGCAAAATACTGCGAAATGCCTTCAAAAAAACTTACTGAGTTTAACGGCTATTTATTAAAATATTTTAATTTATACTGAGGTTTTTATGATTTTGATTGACGGTAAAAAAATATCAAACGACAAAAGGCTTGAAATTAAACGGACGGTTGAAAAAATCAAGTCGGAAACGGGAAAAGTTCCAGGACTTGCCACAATACTTGTAGGTGAAGATCCCGCAAGTAAAGTTTATATAGCTTCAAAAATCAAGGCCTGCCAGGATGCCGGCATTAAATCGGTTCATCACAATCTTGCCGCGGATTCTTCTAAAGAAAATATTATAGCTTTAATAAAAAATCTCAATGCCGACCCTGAAATTGACGGAATACTCTTGCAGCTTCCTCTTCCGGACAACAGTTTCGCCGACGAATGCATAAATAGTATTGACCCTAAAAAAGATGTTGACGGGCTTCATCCTTTTAATGCCGGGCTTCTGAATCTTTCTAAAAACTGGAATGATATATTGAAAAAAAATATTTTGGTTTCATGCACTCCTTCCGGAGTTATTCATATGCTTCATAAATCAAATGTTCAAATTGAAGGCAAAACAGCGGTTGTAATAGGAAGGTCTAATCTTGTGGGAAAACCGCTTTCCATGCTTCTTCTTGCCAACAACGCGACGGTTATTATGGCGCATTCAAAAACTAAAAACCTGAAAGAAATCTGTAAAAATGCGGATATCGTCGTTGTTGCGATAGGAAAGCCTAAATTTGTAAACAAAGATTTTATTAAAGAAGGAGCCTGCGTAATTGACGTAGGCATAAACAGAACGCCCGAAGGCTTGCGCGGCGACGTAGATTTTGACGACGTTAAAGATATGAATATTCTGATTACGCCCGTGCCCGGCGGAGTAGGCCCCATGACAATAACAATGCTGCTTGACAATACGTTAAAAGCTTTTGCAAACAGAAAATGAAAAAAGAAATACTTCTTGAACCGCAAAAAGTATCTTTAAGTTTATTTACCGCACTTGAAAAGCTTAAACTCATAAAACTTATAAGGCCGGCAAAAAAAACGCTTGAGACAAAAACAAAAACCGGAACTGTAAGCAAATTCTACGTTTCTTCCGCGAAGTCCGGAGCGCACTCGCTGATGAGCGTAGGAAAGAGAACTCAGGATATAAAATTAAGCTGGCATGGCGACAATGAAGATTTTCTTTTAATAAACCCTTTGAATTTGAAATTCAAAAAATTGTATTTGATTATTTCTTATTTAAAGAAAACGGCTTTTTTGAAAAAACTAACCGCCAGAAAAATATCGAAAAAAGATTTCGCGGCAATTGAGCTCGAATTTAACAATCCGCGGTTAAGTTTTTTTATAATGTTAAAAAATACCGTCCACTGCGAAATAACGGACAATTCAAAAGGACAGCATCCTGTTTTTTTTGTAACGGAGCCGTCGGGACTTGAGAGTAATAAAATTAAAATGAAAAATTTTGATATAAGATTATCAACGGAGAATAAATGAATCTAGACTTCGCCATAACGGTATTTTTGCCGATAATAACAGGCCTTCTGTATTTTTTCATGGCGTTTGAAGTTAAGCGCACAAGCAAATTCCGCTCGATGATGTTCGGAGAGATCGGTTTTAAAAAAATATCCATAGCGTTTATTTTGTTCGGCATATATTTTATTACGCGCCCTCTTCAAAACATCGCGGGACCGCATCCGATGCCGATGATAATTAATTCCATGAGACAATTTTTTTTAATGGCGGTGATAGCGCCGTCGATTCTTGTCGCGATTTTTCACTGGGTGCCCACGCCGAGCGGCGCGCCGAAATCGTCGTCGTTTGCGGCTTACACAATCGGCATTCTTATGGGAATAATTTTTGTGCTCGTAAACAGTTTAGCCGCTACGGGTTCAAAAGTTATTTATTCATGGGGAATGATTAACATGTACGACCCGGTATGGTTTGCTTCCGGCACGCCTGTCTTACAGCTTGTGACAATACATTTGATCTGCCAGTTTGTTTCGCCCATAGGATTTCTTCTTCTTGCCGCGGCTTATGTAAAACACAGACGCCACAACTATCAGCTCGCGCACATTTACAATCTTATGCCTACAAAATGGAGATATCTTGAAGCGAGCTTAATGATACTTGCGGGCTCATTTCTCGTCGCCGGAGCTGCCGTGATATTCGGCTCTTATTATACTTATGTCTGGGTAATTTATTTTATCGGAGCGATAATTTCAGGAGTATTTGAACTGATCGGAATTAAACTTCCGCCCAGAGAAATTCCTGATGATTTGAAATGACAAAAGTGACAAAAGCTGGTTTTTATTCCACTCTTTTGTCATTGCGAGGAAGGACAAAGTCCTGACGCGGCAATCCAGCGTCGTAAATATCTAGATTGCTTCGGAGGCTTCGCCCCTCGCAATGACAAAATCAGGGGTTTTTCGAGACACCCAATCGGGGACCCAAAGGTCTTTCCTTTCTTTTGTCATTGCAGGGAAGGACAAAGTCCTGACGCGGCAATCAGGCAGGTCTTAATTCCTCTCTTTTGTCACTCCCGAGCGTCTATGTTTGGAATCCGTGTTTATACTTTTTGTAAAAAATTTGAAAAAAACTATTGCAATTTGCGGCATTCATTTATATAATACGCTTATGAAGTGGCCCGCTACGGCGGAGAAAAAATGCCGAAAGGCAAAAAGGAGCCTAACAATGGCTTGCGGATGCAAAGCAAAGAAAGCAGCACCAAAGAAAAAAGTTGCAGCAAAAAAAGCCGCTCCGAAAAAGAAAGTTGCGGCAAAAAAGAAAGCAGCTCCTAAGAAAAAGAAAAAATAAGAGCTGTCTTTATTTTTTTCATAAAAAACCCGTCTCATAAGAGACGGGTTTTTTATTTTACATCTTGGAGCTAAAGACAAAGTGAAGAGCACGATAAACGCATAAAAAATATTCATCGACCACGGCAACCCCTCACCCTCTTGCTTCGCAAGGGCCGGGGCGCTCACCGTCTCGCGCACGCTCGCAGGCACGTCCTCCTTATTCGTCGGACACTCGCCCTCTCCCTCAAGGGGCGAGGGTAACTGCATGCGTTTGTCGTGAAGTGAAGAGTAAATATACTGTAAAGTTTTTTTGTTTTTAATTATTATCTATTAATTTTTAATTGTTAATTGCCGTTTTACTTATTTTGATTTTATTATGTCAAAGCCCGTATATTTTCTCAAAGCTTCCGGAATTACGACGCTTCCGTCTTCCTGCTGGTAATTTTCAAGAATAGCCGCAAAAGCTCTGCCGACAGCAACGCCCGAACCGTTTAATGTGTGCAGAAAATCTCTTTTTTTTCCTTCTTTATATTTCACTTTTATATTCATCCTTCTTGCCTGAAAATCTTTAAAGTTGGAGCAGGAAGAAATTTCCCTATACTCTCCTTCTCCGGCAAGCCAGACTTCCAGGTCATAGGTCTTCGAGGAAGCAAAACCCATATCTCCAGTGCACAAGAGAGAAACCCTGTAAGGAATCCCGAGAAGTTCCAAAACGTTTCCGGCGTCAAGCGCGAGAGACTCAAGCTCATTCATCGAATCTTCAGGTTTTACGAACTTAACTATCTCAACTTTATTAAACTGGTGATTTCTGATAAGACCTTTTGTGTCTTTGCCGTAAGAGCCGGCTTCCCTGCGGAAACAAGCGGAATACGAAACGTATTTTTTAGGAAGCTCCGATTCTTCCAAAACATCGTCCCTGTAAATATTTGTCACTGAAACTTCGGCCGTGGGAATAAGATATAAATCGTCGTTAGCGCATTTGAACGCGTCTTCATCAAATTTCGGAAGCTGTCCTGTCCCCCTCATCGACGCATAGTTTACCAAATACGGAGCCATTATTTCGGCGTACCCTCTTGCCTGATGCGCGTCTATAAAAAAATTAATAAGAGCTCTTTCCAAAGCGCAGCCTTCATTTTTAAGCACGGCAAAACGCGAGCCTGAAATTTTTGAAGCCGTTTCAAAATCCAAAATCCCGAGCTTTTCGCCTATCTCCCAGTGGCATTTTGCTTTAAAAGGAAATTTTATAGGGTCTCCCGAAAAACGCACTATTTTATTACTCTGTTCATTCTTTCCTACCGGAACGCTTTCATCCGGAATGTTCGGCACTCTGAGCAAAAAATCTTCCAGCTGGCTTTCGATCATAAGGAGATGTTTTTCCTCTTCCTGAATTCTGTCTCTTATTTGATTTATCTCCGCGAGAAGTTCCCGAGAAGGCTCTTTTCCTTCTCTCTTGAGTTTGCCTATTTCTTCGGATTCTTTATTTCTTTTAAGCCTGAGCTGCTCTATGTCAAGAATTACTGTTTTTCTTTGATTGTCCCAGTCTAAAAGCTGGTCAAAATTAATCTTTTGGTTTCTCGACTCCATCGCTTTTACGGCTTCTTTGACATTTTCCCTTATAAACTTAATATCCAGCATTGATTTCTCCTTTTAACGACAGTTTGGAGTTTTGAGTGTGAAGAGTGGAGTTAATGAGTTTTCGTTTTACGAAAACCTAAAATAAGTTTCGGCTTTGCCGAAATTCAACAACTCCACACTCCAGACTTCAAACTCCACACTTTTTTACAATGCATTATTTTAGCAATTTTTAAACGGTTTTTCTTTACAACTTCCTTTTTTATTATTATAGTTTAGCCAATTGTTCCAAAAGGAGGAATCGCATGAAAACTCTTTTATACATTAAGGCAAACCCAAAAACGGACAAAATTTCAAGAACATTTGGAATTTCACAAAAGTTTATCGAGGCTTATAAAAAAAATAACCCTGAGGATAAAATTATCGCTTTGGATTTATATAAAGAAAATATTTCTTTTTTAACTTCCGAACAGGCTGCGGGGCATGCCGCCGAACCTGACGAAAAAAATATTATGATAAAATACGCAAAACAGTTCGCGGACTCGGATAAATTTATATTTGCCGCTCCGTTATGGAATCTCGGTCTTCCTTCAATTGTGAAAGCATATATTGATTATGTAACAGTGAAAGGAATTACTTTTAAGTATACTGAAAAAGGAGCCGTAGGATTATTATCCGGCAAAAAAGCCGCTTTTATTACGACACGAGGCGGATTTTATTCCGAGCCGCCGATGTCGGAATTTGAAAACGGCAGCCGTTATCTTAAAACAATATTAGGGTTTTTAGGAATATCGGATTATACGCTTATTAATGCCGACGGCTTGGACGTAATAGGGCAGAATGTTGAAAAAATTATAGCCGAAGCTGTTGATAAAGCGGTAAAACTGGCTGAAATTTTTTAACACACTTAAAAACAAAGAGAATCTGAAATGCTTTTAAAAAAATCTTTTGATTCCATAGCGTATGAATACGACAAACAGAGAAAACAGATTATTCCGTGTTTTGACGATTTTTACAATCTCCCTTTACAAATCATGAAATTCAAAGGCACGGCTCCTAAAATACTGGACCTTGGATCCGGAACAGGACTTTTCTCTTCATTTGTAATTAATAAATATAAAAACGCAAAAATAACTTTGATTGACTTATCCGACAAAATGCTCGAAATCGCCGGCAGACGGTTTGCGAACAACAAAAATATAAAAATTATAAACGCCGATTATACTAAATACGATTTTAATGAAAAATTCGATTTTATAATATCGGCTCTTTCAATACATCATTTAACCGCAGCGGAAAAGAAAAAACTTTTTAAAACATGTTTCGGACTTTTAAAAAAAGACGGCGTTTTTATTAATGCCGACCAGGCGCTAAGCCATTATGCCGAAATTGAAAAGATATTTTCGGATTTATGGAAAGATTTGGTAATTGAAAGCGGAATGAATAAAAAGAAAGTTATGAAAGCATTCGGCAGGACAAAACTTGACAAACCGTCAACTGCGCAAGATCAATTAAAATGGCTTAAAGCAGCAGGATTTAAAACTTCGGATATCCTTTATAAATACTGCCATTTCTGCATTTTTTACGCAAGGAAATGAACTGTCGTATTTTTGCTCGTTACTATGCGTCAACTTTATTATAAATTATCTTTTTCTTTTATGGCATATATTAACCCGAGATGCTCTTCTTGCGATCTCGGGAATGAAGAAAAAGAGTTTTTCTCCAGAATATCTAATATAGGGCGGCTGCCTTTTACATGCCACTCTATTATTATAATGGAAATGTTTTTAAAAAGATTATTTTCATCCATAAACCTGAAAATTTCATATTCGGAACCTTCGCAGTCTATTTTAAAAACAATTTTGTTAGATTCATTTTTAATAAGATTCTCAAAAATATAACCGATATTTTTTATTTGCAGATGTGCGGTAAGAGGCGATTTTGTATACGGCTTGGTGACAATAGAGGAAGCTATAGTTTCTTTCGGATCATAAGGAATATCAAGTTCTTCGTCTTTGTCCGATATGCCTAAATTATAATGTGAAATTTTTTTACTGGATTGCTCGTTTAATTTAAAATTCTCGACGGCATTTTCATATATGTATAAGAAAGGCTCAAAAGCGTACACCTTTTCGACGTTACTCATCGCTGCAAAAAAAATCGAAGCGCAGCCTACATTCATACCTATGTCCACTACCGTGCATTTTTCCTTGCAGCTGAAATTGTATGTTTGAAGGTAAAAGACTTCATATACGACCCATATACTGTCCGGATATTTAATCAAGAAAGTAAAGCCGCCGTTTATTGACAAATAAAGGTTATCATTTTTTATATAAAATTTACCGTTTAAATTTAAAATGACCTTTCTTAAAACGAAAGGGCTTACGCGTATAAACAACCTTATCGTTTTTCTGTTTATTGCTGATAAATATTTTCTCATATTGCCTATTTCTTGAAAAAAACGATTTAAAACATACATTATGACTCCCTATTATTTACATTTTTTATTTCTTTGAATATGTCTTGCAAACAAACTCAATGCAGACAAAACTTTCGCCTTTGCGCATTCCCGGCAAATAATCTTATATTTTCAACGCTCCGTTTAATCAATAACTGCTAAGATTATTTACCGTTATAATTATATCAAATAATTTTTTGCAAAACGTTATTTGAAGGGCAGAGCGCTCACGTCTCGCATCCGGAGACGGCGGATGGGAGGCGCTCCCTAAATAATTTTACACAACATTAAAAAAGTGGTATCATTCATATCTATGGGAACAAGCATTGTCGCTTCTATTTTTTTTATAGCTTTGGTATTAATACTGGGGCAGGTTTTTTCCGCGACTTTTTATAAAACCAGAGTTCCGGACGCGCTGCCGCTTATGATAATAGGGCTTATCGTAGGCCCGATGTTTCATCTTATCGAACCCGAACATTTCGGCAAATTAGACAGAATTTTCACTGAGCTTGTTCTTATTATAATAATGTTCCGCTCCGGCGAGGCATTGCGTTTTTCCGCGCTGCGCCAATCTATCGGGCAAGGTCTCGCGTTTACCGTCGCAGCTATCGCGGCGGTAATTATTTTAACTTTCTGGATTTCAAGAGCCGCTCTAGGTTTAAGCCCTGTTTACGCGATTCTTTTGGGCAACATAATCGCGGATAATTCGCTTGTCGTAGTTGCTCCTCTTCTGTCTAAACTCAACATTTCCGAAAGAATGAAAACCATCTTGGTAATTGAAGGAAGCGTCAGCAGCATAATAAATGTCGTGCTTGTTTTGGCGCTTTTAAATATGTCGCAGCAGGGAAGTTTCAGCACTTCGGCTGTGTTCGGCAAAATGGCTTATTCATTTCTGATTGCTTCCGTAATAGGAATACTCGCGGGATTTTTCTGGTCTGTTGTCTTAAAAAAAATAAGACGGCTTGAAAACGCCAACTCTTTATCTTTTGCTTTTATTCTTCTTGTTTACAGCGTTTGCGGATTGTTTCAATCCGAAGGAGCTATAGGAGTTTTGATGTTCGGACTTATGTTAGGCAACATGAGAGTGCTGAACAAATTTTGGGACAAGACTATTCCGATACAAGCCTTATCTTTTAAACTTGAAGAAAAAAATTTTTTTGTAGAGATAGAGTATATTTTAAAAACATTATTTTTTGTTTATATGGGAATTTCCATGCGTTTTTCAAGCGCCGGTTTTATTGTTTTGGGCTTAGTTTTTATGATTGTCAAAATTGCCTCAAGAATTCCCGTTGTTAATTATGTCTTTACAAAAGATATAGACAGAACGGATGCAAGCATTGCTCTTGCAATGTGTCCGAACGGGCTTGTTACGGCTGTGCTTGCGTCAACTGCGGCGCAAACCATGTCCGACCCCAGCGGTATCAGGGATTCGGTATATTCTCTGATATTTTTCTCTTTTATCTTCTGCGCGGTTTTGTCATTCCTAATTGAAAAAGGTTATTTTGACAAAACCGCCGATAAACTTTTCGCAAGGCACAAAAAAAGGGAAGAGCAAATTGAAAACGCCGCGGAAGCTGTCCCTCAGCAATAAATAAAGCGGATTAAAATTCCGTTTGACAGACTCCGCTTGATTCTATACAATGTTTTAATTGATTATTATCGGCAGCCGCCTTGGAGGTTCCAAAGAGGAACGCGCTGGGATTTAAAAAATACTGAAAGTGCGCCCGGAGAAACAGGAAGTGATTGCCCGGGTGTTTTTTTATCAAATATGAAAATAAAAAAAGTGAAGAGTGGGGAGTGAAGAATGAAGATACGGAGTTTTCGCAAAGCGAAAACCTGTTAACAAGTTTCGCCAAAGGCGAAACACAATATCTGCACTCTACACTCTTCACTCTCCACTCTGTTGTTAAAAGGAGAGTCATTATGGCCAACGTAAAATTCCTATCCGGAGAAAATATTCCGCTTGAAATGCATAAAGTGCGGATGGTGCAGCAAGTAAATCTGCTTCCTGTGGAAGACAGGCTGAGAAGCATTAAGGAAGCCGGTTTTAACACATTTCTTTTAAAAAACCGTGATGTGTTTTTAGATATGCTCACAGACAGCGGAGTCAATGCCATGAGCCAGAATCAATACGCGGCTATGATGCAGGCGGACGACAGTTATGCCGGATCGGAAACATTTTACCGTTTGGAAAGCGTGCTGCAGGATATTTTCGGCATGAAATATTTTTTGCCCGCGCACCAAGGCCGCGCGTGCGAAAACATTATTGCGCTCGCGCTCGTAAAGCCCGGGTCCACAGTTCTTACGAACTATCATTTTACCACGACAAAGGCGCACATTACATTGAACGGCGGCATTGTTGAAGAAATCATCGGAGACGAAGCGTTTAAAATACAAAGCGACGCTCCCTTCAAAGGCGACATAGACATTGATAAACTCAATGAAGCAATAAAACGGCTGGGAAAAGATAAAATCGCGTTTGTGCGAATTGAAGCCGGCACTAATCTTATAGGTGGACAGCCGGTATCAATGAAAAATATGCGCGATGTTTCGCGCATTTGCAGAAAAGAAGGCATACAGTTAGTTTACGACGCCAGCCTTCTGGGCGACAATTTATATTTCATAAAGAAGCGGGACGCGGATTATAAAGACGTTGATATAATTGAAATCACGCGCGAAATCGCCTCGCTTATGGACATTGTTTACTTTTCAGCGCGAAAACTTGGTTCTGCCCGCGGCGGCGGCATACTTGTGTCCGATGAAAATTTATTTCTCAAAATGCGCGAACTTGTGCCTTTATATGAAGGTTTCCTGACATACGGCGGAATGTCCGTACGCGAAATGGAAGCGCTCGCCGTGGGACTTCGCGAAACGATGGACATTGACGTAGTAAGCCAAACGCCGATTATTGTTGAAGCTTTATGCAATGAAATAATGGCAAAAGGAGTACCGGTTGTGACGCCTTCTGGCGGTCTGGGGTGTCATGTGGACGCTTTGCAGTTTTGTTCGCATATCCCGCAGACGCAATATCCGGCGGGCGCATTAGCGGCGGCGCTGTTTATCGCAAGCGGCGTGCGCTGCATGGAGCGCGGAACATTAAGCGAACAGCGTAATAGTGACGGCAGCGAATGTTTGGCTGAAATGGAGCTGATACGTCTTGCCGTTCCAAGACGGGTGTTTACTTTATCGCATGTTAAGTATACGGCTGACCGCGTAAACTGGCTGTTTCAAAACCGTAAGCTCATCGGCGGGCTTGAATTTACGGAAGAACCTAAAATGCTCCGCTTTTTCTTTGGCAGGCTGAAGCCAATCGGAAACTGGCCGGAATTGCTGGCTGAGAAGTTCCGCAAAGATTTTGGCGATAGTTTATAAAAAATCAGCTGGTATATGATAAGTTGCCTCGCTAACTCTGACAAATAAACGGATTGAGGCAGGAAACGGGTTATGACAGAAGAACAGGAAAAAACACAGCAGCCTTCCAAGCCGCCTTCGGCAGAACATAAGCTTGACAGAAAAGTAGCAGCCAGGCTCAAATATCTGGTGAAGCGCTTAGACGCCGTGCATAACACTTGGTGGAGGAACCTGCTGCAAGGCATAATGCGCGGGATAGGGGTTGTTTTGGGCATGACTCTGGCTATGGCCGTTATTATCAAGATTTTGAGTATGATAGTTACGCTGAATATTCCTTTTATAACTGACTGGATAAGCAACATTATCAGAATTATTCAACAGAAAATATAGCTTAGGGTGTGTCGACATGTATAACGCGCTTGCGTTTGTCCAAAAAAGAGCCAAATCCTAGGCGCGGCGACGAAGCAATAGCGGCGCCTATTGATAGGAGCCGCAACAACGGAGTTGGCTCTTTTTTGGCCAAACCCGAAGGGCTGCGCCAGCTTTTTGGTAAATTTTAACTTTTTTATTCCTTACATAGCTTTGGCTATGCTCGTCATAAAAAAGCTAAAATTTCCTCAAAAATCTGAGCAGCGCAAGCGCATTATATATGTCGACACGCCCTAAAAAAGGTGGTAATATGAGCGATTTAAAAGAAAGAGTAGAACAAGCTTTGGGCACAATAAGGCCTCATTTGCAGGCTGACGGCGGAAATGTCGAGCTGATTGACGTCAGCGAAGACGGCACAGTTTTCGTAAAACTTACCGGCGCGTGCGGAAGCTGCCCTATGGCCGCAATGACTTTGCAGTACGGCGTAACAAATGCGATTAAACAGGCAGTGCCTGAAATAAAAGAAGTGAAGGCAGTGTAAAAACGGCAGAAGCTTGGAAGTTGGGAAGCTGAGAAGTTGAGCAACGGCAAAGACTTTAACGGCCACAGTTCCTCTTAGCTTCTTAACTTCTCAACTTCTATTCATCTAAACTATGTTAATCGGCGTCATTTCAGATACTCATAATGATATTGAAGGCATTAAAAATGCCGTAGATTTTTTTAATCTCCGCTGCGCGGATCTCGTTTTACATTGCGGAGATATTTTTTCGCCTTTTGCGGCAAAAGAATTTGCCGGATTAAGATGCGGATTTAAAGCCGTTTACGGCAATAACGATATTGAACAAGCCGAACTTGAAAATATTATTTCCGAATTCGGAATGATTCAGCCGGCGCCTTTTGAATTTAAAGTTTCCGGCAAACTTTTTGTAATGATGCACAAGCCTTTTAATTTAGGCACAATGGCAAATAGCGGCAAATACGATTTTATTTTATACGGGCACCTTCACCGCGCCGGCATAGAAAAAATCGGAAAGACTATCGTGTTAAATCCCGGTGAAGCAAGCGGCCAGCGCTTCGGAATAAAAACAGTGGCTTTAATAGATTTGCTTTCAGGGCATAATGAAATTTTTGAACTTCTT
>WRJZ01000011.1 GCA_009778325.1 Candidatus Endomicrobium neocapritermitis
AAGACAAGGACACATTACATCATGTTGCCGCAAAGCGGCAATACATCATTAGCGCAGCGACATCATGCGCCGAAGGCGTACATCATGCCGTTACGCTGTTGGAATAAGATAATGAACAAAATTATAAAAGTATGTATCATTGGTTTAGGGCAGATGGGCGGGTCTTTGGGGCTTGCTTTAAAAAGATCCGGAAATAAATACTATATAATAGGTATAGCAAGAAAAGAAGAAACTTTAAAAACCGCGCTTAAAATCGGCGCGGTTGATAAAGTTTCTTTGTTTTTGCAGGATACTAAAGACTGCGACATTGCGGTTATATGCACGCCGGTAGATACCATTGTCCCGATTTATAAGCAACTGTCAAAAATCGTCGGAAAAAACACAATTATAACCGATGCCGGAAGCGTGAAAGAACAGATAGCCGGACAGATTAAAGACAATTACTCACTACTCACTACTCACTGCTCACTGCCGTTTATCCCGGCTCATCCCATGGCAGGAAGAGAAAAAAACGGAATAATGTCCGCCGAAGCCGAAATGTTTAAAAACGCAAATGTTGTCATAACCGAAAATAAAAACTCCCAGGCTGAAAAAAAAGTCGCGCGTATGTGGAAAGACGCTGGCGCTAAAATAGTCAAAATGCCGGCGACAAAACATGATGACCTTGTCGCTTTAACAAGCCACTTGCCTCATGTTATCGCTTTTTCGTTAAACAAAATATATAAAGAAAAGAAAAAGAAAAATCCTGAAATAGACACGCTTACCGCCGGCTCTTTTAAAAGTATGACAAGGGTTTCCGTTTCAGGCGCAGACATGTGGGCGCCGATTTTAGCCATGAACGGTAAAAATGTAAAAAAACATCTGAAAGCTTTTATAAAAGAACTTCAAATTTTTGAAAAATCGTTAAATAACCAGAGTAAATTAAAAAAAGAAATTTTGAAAACGCAGCAGTAACGGCAGTTACTCCCCTCTTCGGAGGGGTGGCCGCGCAGCGGACGGGGTGGTCTTTCCGTGGAATAATTAATGAATCGCAACACAAAACAATATAAATCATTACCATATAACTCAAATTTGAAACAAAAAGCTAAAGATTTAAGAAAAGCCGGCAATCTGTCTGAAATTTTATTGTGGATACGGTTAAAAAATGGGCAGTTAGACGGGTTAGATTTTGACAGGCAGAAAATAATAGGCGATTATATAGTTGATTTTTTCTGTCCTGAGTTAAATACGGTTATTGAAATTGACGGCTATTCTCATGATTTAAAAGTTGAATATGATGAAAAGAGAGAAAAATTTTTGACTGGTTTGGGCTTGAATGTTATTCATATTCTAGATGTTGACGTAAAGAAGAATTTGCAGGACGTTGTTAAGATGTTGAAAGACCACCCCGCGCTAAAGCGCACCCCTCCGAAGAGGGGAATAACGGCATTATAAAAATTATATGGACATAACACTAAAAAAAATCAACAAAATAGAAGGCGTAATAGAAGTTCCGGCTGACAAATCGATAACGCACCGCGCCGTAATGCTTTCTTCGCTGGCGCAAGGGGATTCCGTTATAGAAAATTACCTGCCTTCGGATGACTGCGTAAGAACTATCGAAGCTTTTAAACAGATGGGCGCGGAAATTAAAGCTGATAAAAACACTCTTTATGTTAAAGGCGCAGGATTAAGGCTTCAAAAACCGCGCAATGATATATTCGCCGGCAATTCCGGCACAACCGCAAGAATTTTAACGGGTATTTTAGCAGGGCAAAACTTTGAATCGGTGATTACCGGGGATGAAAGTCTTTCGAAAAGGCCTATGAAGAGAGTTGTTGACCCTTTATTAAAAATGGGCGCGGAGATTGAATCAAATAACGGCAATCTTCCTTTGAAAATAAAAGGAATAGTTCCTTTAAAAGCCTTGAAATACGAAAGCGATAAATCGACTGCCCAGGTAAAATCAGCTGTTATGTTCGCGGGTTTATACGCGGATGGCGCGACAACATATATTGAGCCTGTAAAATCCAGAGATCATACTGAAAGAATGATGAGAGCTTTCGGAGCTAAAGTTGGCAACAAAGTTGGCGCCGGCAGCTTTGCCGTTACCGTTTATCCCGCGGATAAATTAATTGCGACAGAAGTTCACGTTCCCGGAGATATTTCTTCGGCTGCATTTTTTATAGCTGCCGCTTTGATAGTTCCGGGTTCGGAGCTGACAATAAAAAATGTCGGAATAAACCCGACAAGAGACGGGCTGATTGAAGTTTTAAATAAAATGGGCGCAAACATTACATTAAAAAATATCAAAGATATTTCCGGCGAGCATGCTTCATGCGAGCCTGTCGCGGATATAAACGTAAAATATTCAAAACTTAAAGCAGCGGATGTTGACGCCGGCCTTATTCCCAGAATGGTTGACGAAATTCCTGTTTTCGCGTTAATAGCGACACAGGCGGAAGGCATAACAAAAATTACGGGCGCAAAAGAGCTGAGGGTTAAAGAAAGCGACAGAATTGCCGCAATCCGCACGCAGTTTGAAAAGCTCGGCATTGAAATTGAAGAGCTTGAAGACGGATTAATAATAAATGGATATCCCGGATATGAGCTTGGCGGAGCTGTTGTTGAAAGTTTTGGCGATCACAGAATCGCTATGACTTTGGCTGTCGCGGCTTTAATCGCTCAAAGCGAGATAACAATAAAAGACGCGGATTGCGTGAATATTTCCTTTCCGGATTTTTATGAGAGGCTTGAGAGCGTATGCCGGTAAAAAAAAGTTCGGCGTTGTTTTACTTCGGAAGGTTTTTATTTTGGCTTCAGTTTACCGTAATCGGCAGATGCTGCCCCGAAGGCGGAGAAAATATCCCTAAAGAAGGCGGCGTTATAATTGCGCCGAACCATCTTAGCTGGTGGGATCCTCCTTTAACCGGAAGCATGATGAAAAGGCCGCTGCACTTTATGGCTAAACAGGAGCTGTTTGATGTTCCGGTGCTTGGATTTTTAATCAAAAGGACAAATGCTTTTCCGGTAAAAAGAGGCTCTCAGGATATAAGCGCCATGAGAAACGCGTTCTCTCTTTTGGAAAACGGAAGCCCTCTGCTTATGTTTCCCGAAGGCACGCGCTCAAAAGACGGCAAGCCCGGCAAGGCGAGAGCCGGAGTAGGCATGGTTGCTTGTAATGCCCAGGTTCCGGTAGTTCCCGTAAAAATTGAAAATACGAATAATTTTTTTAAATTAAAAAAGATAAAAATAAAGTACGGCAAACCCGTAATGCCGCCGAAAGAGTATTCAAAAAACGACTATATTGAATTTTCGCAGAAAGTTTTAGATGAAATAGCTAAAATGAAATTTGAGAAATAACATATGCCGTAATTCCCCTCTATGGAGGGGTGGACGCGAAGCGGACGGGGTGGTGTCTCTCGCAACGACTACCCCGTCAGAAAACGTTGTTTTCTGCCACCCCTTCACAGAAGGGGAATAACGGCAAAACAAAATTTTAGAGAACCTTAATTATGAAAAAAAATATAACCGGCACATCAGTTCCCCGCATCCGCGCATCCGCGCGTCCCTGCATCCGCATCGCGGACAAATCCGGCTTTTGTTTCGGCGTGAAAAGAGCAATAAGCCTTGCCGAAAAAACCGCTGATCTGCATAAAAAAGTTTACACATTAGGGCCGATTATACACAATCCGCAGGAAGTCGAACGTCTGGATAAGCAGGGGATAAAAACGCTTAAAGACGCCAAAATAGTAAAAAGCGGAATAATCATTCTGCGCACGCACGGCATTCCTTTGCCGCTGCACGAGGAGCTTAAAAAAAAGAAATCGGTTGAAATAATAGACGCGACATGCCCTTTCGTGAAAAGAGCGCAGGATATTGTAAAAGATTTAAGCGGCAAAGACGAAACTATAGTGATTGTAGGCGAAAGAGTTCATCCTGAAGTTGTCGCTCTTGTGTCTTACGGAAACGGGAAATGCGTTGTGATTGAAAATGTTCAAGAAGCGCAAAACCTTAAAGCGGACGGCGATTTAAACATAGTAAGCCAGACAACGCAAACGCCTGAAAACTTTGACAGTATTGTAAAATGTTTAAAAAAACGCTATAAAGTAAAAGTTTTCAACACTATATGTAAAGCGACTTTTGACAGGCAGCAGTCAGCCGAAAAGCTCGCTAAAACAGTTGATTTGATGATAGTTATAGGCGGTAAAAACTCAGGCAATACCACAAGGCTTGCAGAAATTTGCTGCGCGAAAACCAAAACGTATCATATAGAAAAAGCGGATGATATGAAAAAGTCATGGTTTAAAAATAAAAACACAATAGGGCTGACAGCAGGAGCGTCAACGCCGTATTGGATAATACAACAAGTGCAAAGGAGGGTAGAGGCAATTACGAATTACGAATGACGAATTACGAATCAGCGACAACGGCAAACAAAAACAATCAACGGAGAAAATAATGGCTTTAGATAAGACGGTAACCAATTTTGAAGAAAACGAAGAAATGAGCATGGCAGACCTGATGAAAGAGTTTGATTCCGCGGGAAACATCAGCGTCGGAAAAGAAATGGAAGTGACAATTATAGCCGAAAATGAAGACGGCTTTATGGTTGATTTAGGCATGAAGTCCGAAGGCATGATTCCAAAGAAAGAGTTTGACGAAGGCAAAATCCCGAAAGAATTAAAAGCCGGCGCGACAGTTAAGGTAAAAGTAGTTAACATGCACGGCCAGCCGATTCTTTCATACAGAGAAATGGTTGAAAAAGAGCAGTGGGACAGAATAGAGAAGATATTCAAAGAAGGAAAATCCGTAAAAGGAACCATATCAAAAACAGTCAAGGGCGGGTTTATCGTTGATTTGGGAGTTAACGCGTTTTTGCATATTTCGCAGGTTGACACGGCTTTTGTTAAAGACGGCGAAAAATATGTCGGAAAATCTTATGATTTCGCGATAACGGAGTTTGACAGGCGCGATAAACAGGTCGTTGTTTCCCGCCGCAAGCTTTTGGAAGATGAAAAGGCTTCAAAAAGAGCTTCTGCGCTTGAAAGTATTGCCGAAGGGCAGATTGTTGACGGTACGGTTTCAAAAATTACGGATTTCGGCGCTTTCATTAATTTGGGCGGCATAGACGGGCTTCTCCACATCGGTGAAATGGCGTGGTATAAAGTTAAAAAAGTTGAAGATTTGCTTCATCAGGGGCAGATGGTAAGAGTTCAGGTTTCGAAAGTCGACAAAACCAACGGCAAAATTTCATTAAGCATGAAAAATCTTACTCCGCATCCGTGGGATTCGGCGGTTGAAAGATTTCCGGTAGGTCTTATAATGAAAGGAAAAGTAACGTCCGTAATGGATTACGGCGCGTTTGTCGAGCTTGAACAGGGAATAGAAGGTTTGCTGCACGCTTCCGAATATTCGTGGAATGACAGCGAAGCCGAATTCAGAAAAAATGTAAAGAAAGGCAATGAAATAGAAGTGAAAATAATCGCGGTTGATAAAGAAAATAAAAAGATTTCTTTGTCCGTTAAGAAAAATCAGGTAAACCCGTGGGACGAGGCAGTCAGACATTATGCTCCCGGAACGGTTGTTAAAGGAATTGTCCGCAGCCTTATGCCTTTCGGCGCTTTTGTGAAACTTCCCGAAGGGATTGAAGGGCTTGTGCATATCAGCGATTTTTCGTGGACGGAAAGAGTAAAACATCCGGAAGACATGCTTAAAAAAGGCCAGGAAATTGAAGTAGTGGTTTTGGAAGTAAATCCGCAGAACGAAAAAATATCTCTTTCAATAAAACATACAAAAGGCGATCCGTATAAAAAATATAAAACGGGCGCCATTGTGAACGGAAAAGTCGTGAGAGTGGCGGAGTTCGGCGCTTTCGTTGAGCTTGAGCCGGGAATAGAAGCCCTTATTAAAAATTCGGAAAGCTCTTCGGTAAAAGCCGACAGAAACCAAAGCATTTTAAAAGAAGGCGAAGAAGTCGAAGCTAAAATAATTAAAGTTGACGTAAGAGACAGAAAAATCGAAGCTTCCATAAAAAAACTTGAATTCGACAGAGAAAAAGAACTTGTTAAAAAATACGCGAATCAGGACGACAAGCCCACTCTCGGAGAGATTTTGACTGACGAAGGCGAAGGTCAGGAATAAAAACGGCAATTACGAATTACGAATAAAAGACAAAAAAGTATTTTCCATCGCCCCTTGCGGGAGAGGGCGAGCGTCCGACGAATAAGGAGGACGTGTCTGCGAGTGGGCGCGAGTCGGTGAGCGCACCGGGTTGGCAAAGCCAACAAGCGAAGCAGACGGAGAGGGGTTGTCTTTGATTCGTAATTCGTCATTCGTAATTTGTAATTGCCGTTAATATGTTCTTAAAGTTATACGAAAAAAGCATATTTTTTTGATTTTTATATCAAAATTTTCTATATTATGTGTCTTGGCAGATACCTCAAATAACTAAAATAATATTTGTTAGGAGATAAAATGAATTATTTAAATCGCTTTATTGAAAAACTGCACTATATGCATAGGGCCTGGAGCTACAGACTTATTAAAGAAGTCCCTGAAATTAAAGCTGTTTTAAATAATATAAAGAAAGGCGATATCGTTATAGACATAGGAGCGCACAAAGGGGCGTATACTTGCTGGATGTTAAAAGCAGCAGGAAAGAACGGTAAAGTTTTTGCTTTTGAACCGCAGCCTGTTTTGGCAGATTATTTAAGAAAAATATTTAATCCGAATTTAAGCAAAAATGTTTTTGTAGAACAAGTGGGTTTATCTTCATGCAGCGGTGAATTAGAGCTTACTATTCCTGAAAACAAGGCGTATTCGCACGGCGCAAGTTTAGAAGCTAAGCCCGCATCTCAATGTTATTCTTACAAAGTTCCGGTTGATACGATAGATAATTATTTTATAAGCAGGAATTTCCGGCCTGTAAAATTTATTAAATGCGACGTTGAAGGCCATGAACTTGCCGTATTTAAAGGTGCTGAGACAATACTAAAGCAGGACAGCCCCGCCATACTGTTTGAATGCGAGACAAGACAATTGTTTAAGCATTCTATTGAAGACGTATTCGGTTATTTAAACGGCTTAGGCTACAGCGGCAAATTCTTTTTAAATAAAAAACTTCATCCGTTATCGGAATTTAACAAAAACTATCACCAGGTCGGTTTTGGCCTTAAAACCGGGCATTATGTTGAAAATTTTTTATTTACTAAAACTTAGTCATTATGAATCAATGAAAAGTAAAACTATGTCGGGCGTGAATATTTTTATAATAGGAGATGATATGAAAAAGTTATTAAAATTAACATTAGTTTTTGGATTTATTTTATGCTGCGCGATGGCTTTTGTCGCTTGCGGCAGCAATACGCAAGATGATAGCGTGCCTGCTAAGAAAACAAAAAATTCTAATTCGTCAAGTTCATCGAAGTCATCTGATTATCCTGATTTTTCATTTCAAGAAATAAATGGCGGTAAAGAATACGAAGTTTCAGCATCGGGTTATTTTAATAGTAATCTTGAGGGTAATCCGTCAAAAGAGGTTGTTATTCCGTCAAAGTATAAAGGTAAACCGGTAACGGCTATAGGCGCCAACGCATTTAAAGACCGCCGTATGATAATAAAAGTAACAATTCCCGATAGCGTAAAAGTTATTGAAGATTCGGCATTTTCCGGTTGTTCCGGTATAAACAGCGTTATACTTGGAAAGGCTACTACAAAGATTGGAAATTCAGCATTCAGAGACTGCAAAAGTTTAAATTCAATTAACATTCCGAAAACTTTAACATATTTAGGCGATTATGCGTTCAGCAATTGTTCAAATATGCAGAGCGTTATTATAATACCGAATGCAGTAACAAATTCTTTGAAAAGAACTTTTTCAGGTTGTTCAAAATTAACGTCGGTTACAATAGGAACAGGGGTTCCAAAAATTGGAGAAGGGGCTTTTTCCGCAAGCGGAATAACGAGTATTACTATTCCGAACAATGTGAAAAGTATAGAAGACTTAGCATTCGCCCAATGTGCCGAGTTAACAAGTGTAATCATTGAGAATGAAGGCGTAACGCATATTGAAGGCAGTATTAACGGCGGGGCTTTCAGAGATTGTTTCAAATTAAAAACGATCATTTTTGGAAATAAATTAGAGTATATCGGACAAGAGGCATTCCAAAGTTGCAGCAGTTTAGAAAGCCTTACTTTTCCGGCAAGTTTAATAACTATTGGAAATAGAGCATTTAAATGGTGTAGTGTATTGGCAGATATAAAGTTTGAAAACTGCGCTGCCAATATCGGAGAAAGGGTATTTGAGAAGTGTACTAAATTAAGAAATATAGATTTTGGAGATTCATTGGTACGAATAGGCGGTTATGCATTTATCAATTGCACGAGTATAACAGAGATAACTCTTCCGGCAAGCTTGCAGTATTTGGAAGGTACTTCAGCGCCTCCATTCATGAATTGCAATAAGCCAATTATAAAAGTAAAGAGACTTTTATCTCCGCCGTCCGGCTGGGCTAATCAATGGAATTATGATTGCGGTACAGTTTACTGGGGGCAATAGATATTGACAGTTTCGTTTGCAGTGCTGATATTCAATTTATTAAATCACTAAGAAAAAAAACAAAATTTAAAAAAAATTTGCTTTTTTAATAAATAAAAATGTATAATAACCGTTCTTAGTATAAAGACGTTTAAAATCCTGCTGCCCCGCAGGAATTTTTTTCGTCATTATCAGGGATATATCGAACAGGGCAGGGTTTTAAAATGAATAAAAAGACTTACTTACCAAAAGTTGACGGAATCGAAAGAAAGTGGCATTTAATTGATGCCGACGGAAAAGTTCTCGGGAGACTGGCTGTTGAAATAGCCGATATTTTGAGAGGCAAAAAGAAAGTTATCTATACAAATCATATAGATTGCGGAGATTTTGTCGTTGTGACGAATGTAAGCAAACTTGTGCTTACGGGAAAAAAGCTTGACCAGAAAATGTATTTTACTTTTTCCGGATATCCTGGAGGAGCAAAACTTACTCCTTACGGAAAAATGATGGAAAAAGCGCCGGAAAAAGTTTTGATGACAGCCGTTAAAGGCATGCTTCCGAAAAATAAGCTTGCCGACAAACAGCTTAAAAGGCTTAAAGTTTTCAAAGATGAAAAACACGAACACGGCGCGCAGTTGACAAAAGCAGGTCTTTAATCCTTTCTTTTGTCATTGCGAGTAAGGGAACGAATGTTCTCTTGCGAAGCAATCTACAGTTATAGTCGAATTTAGAAAAGAGGTATAAAATGAGTAATGTTTCTTATTTGAGCACAGGACGCAGAAAAAATTCAATAGCCCGCGTGAGGGTTTCCGAAGGAAGCGGAAAAGTAATTGTCAACGATAAAACTTTGGACGAATATTTCGGCGGCCTTGAAAGGCATAAAAAAACAGTCATGAAACCGTTTGAAGTATGGAACGGCGTGAAAGGTTATGATTTCTATATAAGCGTCTGCGGCGGCGGAGTAACCGGCCAGGCCGGCGCCATAAGCCACAGCGTCGCGAGAGCTATTTTAAGCCTTAACGAAGCTTCAAAAGGAGCTTTGAGAAAAGAAGGTCTTCTCACAAGAGATTCGAGAATGGTTGAAAGAAAAAAGCCCGGAAGGCCAAAAGCCAGAAAACGCTTCCAGTTCTCAAAACGTTAATCCTTATTTATTGTAAGTTTTTTGAAAAGATGCCCGTGCTTTATCGCAAAGCGGGCATCTTTTTGTTGTATCTAAAACTACCAAATGTGCTGTGGTAGCAAAAAGCTTTAACTATGCATATAGCATTTGTCAGAATTTTTGGTGTTTTTGTTTACAAAAAATTATATAATTAATATCAAATAGAAACCTAGTGATTGTTTGTTGGCTAAAGGAGTTTTATAATGCAAAAAACTATTTGAAGATAAAAATGTCCGTGTCCAATGGGACGACTAACAGGAACAATGGTATTTTTCAATTATTGATGTTGTTGCAATTTTAACCCAAAGCGCAGATCCTAAAAATTACTGGTATGTTTTAAAGCACCGTCTAACAGCCGAAGGAAATGAAACCCTTACAAATTGTAAGGGTTTGAAAATGATGTCCGCAGACGGCAAAATGCGTATTACGGATGTTGCAGACACTTTTAGAACTTATATTAAATATGCTTGCGGAGGCTTCAACAACCGAAATATCAAAAAAGAAAAATCCGAAAGGGATTAAAGAAAATATGATTGTCGCAAAAGAAGGCGGCAGTGTTGCTGGAAAAGCCCGAAAGGACCTTGAGGAAAGAACCGGTAGGTCAGTTATAACCGGGCAAAATGCAAAATTATTAAAAAACAAATAAAAGGATTTCCTGAAAAACCCTCAAGAATACCTTTGAAAACAGGATAAGAAATGAAAAAAATATTTTTGATTATTACAGTCTTGATGTTTTTGTCAGGCGTTAAGGCGTATGCGGTTAATGTTTCAAGCTTCAGCTATTTCAACCAGTTATGGCGGTCTGGCATAACGCAGAATGTGGAGTTAAGCAGCAATATTGTTTTTACGGCTGATCCTACCAATAGGCCGGTCTCAAATCTTAATATGAATATTACGGGCAATGGTTTTGCATTTGACGGTTCAAATAGTTTTATAGGGTTAAGATTAAATAATAGTTCAGTTACGGTAAACGGAGGAGTAATATTTCAAAATTTTTTAAACTCATCCCCATATACAAGCGAGGCAGGCGGAGCGTTACAAACAAATAACTCAACAATGAGCTTTGTTTCGGTGAACAGAAGTATAAAGTTTATTTCAAATAGTACTAGATGGTACGGTGGAGCTATATATAATTATGGATCAGTAATGAGTTTCAATGTAACAAACGGAAATATAGAGTTCTCATCCAACAATGCAACTTTTGGAGGAGCGATAGAGGCAAATTACACAATAATAGATTTTAATGTTGTAATTGGAAATATAATATTTAATTCAAATAAAACAATTTATAATAGTGGGGCAATACGTGTATTTGCATCAACAATAAGCTTAAATATAACAAATGGCAATATAGAGTTCACTGGTAATAGTGGTGGAGCAATAAATGCATCTGGAACAATAATGAATGTTAATGTATCAAATGGCAGCATAATATTCAGTTCAAATAGTGCAACTTCTGGCGCAGGGGCATATGTAGTGGGATACTCTAGTAGTGACGGTTCAAGTGGCTTCTCAAGCATAACCTTCAGCGGAGGCAGTGTAATTTTTGAAGGAAATGAAGCAGGTGGTAGTGGCGGAGCATTGTATATAAATAACAGCACAGTAACATTCAATACTAACGACGGAAAAGCAGTGTTTAGAGGAAATAAAGCAAACGGAAGGCCGAATGATGTGTATATGGATTTTAATGCAAAGTTAAACATAAGTGGAAGCAATACGATAAGATTTGAAGGCGGAATACTAAGTCCCACAAGCGGGACAGGAATAGAAATAAATAAAAGCGGAAGTGGAGCAATATATTTGGGTGGTGATAATGAGATATGGGGAGACTTTAACATAACCGGCGGCGATATAATATTTTTGGCAGATGCAACATATAAAGGAAAAGCCTTAAAACTTGGAAATAGCGCATTGGATATGAACAACGGGACAATAAACACTGTTGAAGTTGACGGAAACTTTGAAAGCAGGAATAATCTGAAAATAGACGTATTTACAGACAGCAGCGATAAGATAACAGCAGGCAGCGCATCCATAGACGGGAATATAGATATATTCGCTGAAATAGGGATATATAATAAAAAAGAGTTTGATTTGATAACAACCGGCGGAGCCGGTAATTTAACCGGCGAGTTTACAAGCAACTGGATAAACGATGGCGCTTTAAGTTATGAACTGAAATATAACAACGGGATAGTAAAACTTATATTAGACGGAATGAGCGTGACGCGTTTTGGAGAATTAAGCCTGCTGACATATATGACATATAATCAGAAAGAAACGGTAAAAACATTTGACATATTATCTAAGGAATATGATAAAAATACCGAGTGGAGAACAATATTAACGTCGATGAAAGATAAACAAAACAGCGGAACTGACGCGGATATAGCGGAAGTTAAAGCTTTTCTATCGCAGACATCCGGATATTTTTTGGCGAATGTGATAAGGAACATGGCGGCGGACAGCCCTAACAATGAAGTGTATGATAAAATAAAAAATTATAAAGAAGGCTATGAAACAAATTCCGGATTATGGGTACAGCTAAAAGGCGGAATGGAAAGCTTTAAAAAAGATGAAAATTCTTTTGAAGATTACAAAAACACATCAATTGGAGTAATGTTCGGATTTGACAGATTCCTGCTTGAAAATGCGGCAAACGGCGATGCAATATTTGGAGTATATGGAAGAATAAACAAAGATAATATAGAGCAGGGAAAACACAAAGCAAGCGGAAATAAGAATGGATTAGGCGTATATGGCGGATATGCAAAGGATAAATTTGAATTGAAAGCGATGCTCCTGGGAAGTTATGATAAGTTCGGCACGGAAAGAGCGGTAATGGGGCAAACGGCAAAAGCCGATATAAGCGCTGTAACGATTAGTGCTGACGCAGAAGCGGCATTGGGAATTGAGTTGAATGAAGTTATGAAATTTAAGCCGTACTTTGGAATGGAATTAGCAAATACAATATACGGAGGATTTCAAGAAAGAGGAACAGGCAATTATAATTTGGATGTAAACGGAGGAAATTATTTAAGGAGCGCCGCGAGAATCGGAGCGGGATTGGATTACGAGAAAGAAATATGGCTATGGTATGCAAACGTTGAAGGAAAATACAAGATAACAGGCACGAAGACCGAGATAGAGGCTGCATTTGAAAATACGGGAATAATGTTTAACAGCAGAGGAAGCGAAGAAGGAAATATGGAAGCAGGAATAGGTGTTGGAGCGGAAGTAAGAGTGGCATATAATTGGAAGATATTTACCAACGGAAAATATTATATCGGCGAAAGATACGAGAATTTATACGGGAATATCGGCGTTAGATATATTTTTGGCGAAACGGCAGTAAAACCTAAAAAAGTGAAGTCGCAAAAAATGTTAAATAAAAATAAAGATAACCCGGTAAATGAAGAAAGTTTGGTAAAAAAATCGATAGATAAAGAAAAATCGGCAAAGAAAGAATTTAATAAAGCCAGAAAGCTATATAACAAAGGCGAGTATTTACGCGCGACTGATATGCTTTCAGAAATAATTGCCGCTTATCCTGACTTTAAACTTTCCGCGCAGCTTTATACAAAAATAAAGAATGAAATGGAGAAGACATCAGAATCAAGAGAAGAGCCTGATTTTTCTAAACTTACTTATGCCAAAGGATATTGCGCTTATTATGAAGCCGAATACAATACTGCTTTGATGGAGTGGGATAGGTATATTCAGTTTGTCGGAAAGAATAAAGAAATCGTTGAATATATAAATAAGGTAAAAAATGCGTTAGAATTTAAAAATTTTATAAACCGTGAAGCTGAGCTTGATGCAAAAGCAAATAAAATGCTAAACGCCGGAATTGAAAAATATAATGCGGCAAAATGGATGCTTTGCATCAAAGATATGGAAGCATTGCAGAAATTTGTAACCGAAAACAAATTTTCAGGAACGGATGAATACTATAACAAAGCAAAAGAGTATATAGATATGTCGGTTAAGGAGCTGGCTAAGGCAATAAAAGCTGGAAAGAAAGAAGTAACTAAGAAGCCCGAAACGCAGGTTGTTGAAAATAAACCTGAAATTGATGAAGCTACAGCAGATCAAAAATACAATGAAGGATTAGTTTTATACGCTCAGGGGAAATATCTTGAGGCAGAACGCGCGTGGGAACTTACTTTAAGATTAAATCCGAATCATCAGAAAGCGAAAATAGCTCTTTCAAAATTGCGCAGCAGCGGACAGCTTGGGGAGTGAGGTCAATGGTACAACTGTATTTATATAGCTGTTTGACATTATAAAATGCTAATGATATAACAATGCAAATTTAAAAGTTAATTTTGCATTGTTAAGTCGGAGGCTTTTTATGTGCCTGTCCAGAGATATTGAAGCCGAGCCAAGCTGTTATTTTAAAGATTTGGTGTATTATAATGCAAAGCGGCCACATTTGTCTTTAAATTTACAAACGCCTTTACAGTTTATCGCTCAAAATAATAAAATGTCGCAAATGTATTTAACCAATACAAAATATGTTATTTAAATTTTAAAACAGGACTATTAAAAAATTAAAAGTGGACTCCTTTGAGCAAAGCGTTTTTAATGATTTGAACATCTAAA
>WRJZ01000012.1 GCA_009778325.1 Candidatus Endomicrobium neocapritermitis
AATAATGCCGGCGCAAAAGCTGCAAGCGGAGTGTATATAGTGTATATGGAAGACGGCAGCGGAAATGAAAAGAGAATAAAAATAGCAATAGAAAGATAAAGTTAAAAGTTCAGAGTTCAAATATTGTGTTTTCGCTATGCGAAAACTTGTTAATAGGTTTTGCAAGCAAAACTTGCGAAACTCCAAAATTATTAATTGGGTTTCTCTAAAAACCGTCTTTGCCGTCATTGCGAGACGCTGAAAGCGGCGTGGCAATCCAAACAATAAAAATGTCGTTTCCGTTAGTTTTCCGACGCTGGATTGCCGCGCCCTTTCAGGGCTCGCAATGACAGACACTGAAAAAACAGGGTTTTTAGAGAAACCCAATTCGTAATTGCCGCGAAAAAAACAACCGATAACAGTTAAGTATTATCGGTTGTTTTTTCGTGTTGTTTCTATGTCTCTGCGGTTAAATTGCCTTTTTGACTTTGTTTGATTTAATGCATGAAGTGCAGACGTATTCACGAGTCTTTTTTCCGCCGAGTACTATATTTAAACTCTGAAGATTCGGTCTGAAAAGCCTTTTTGAAGCTTTATTTGAATGGCTGATTGTGTTTCCTGAAGTTGACCCTTTACCGCAAACTACGCATTTGTAAGACATTTTTAAGCCCTCCGGTATTATCTGACTAATTTGAGAAGTATATAAAATTTTGTGATTTTTTGCAAATAAAGTATAGAAGTTCAGAAGCCCGGAAGCTCAGCAAAGACAAAAGATTTGTTATTGCTGTTACCGAGCTGCTGAGCTGCCGAACTTCTGAACGTCTGTCGTTTCGGCTGTTAAATTTTTACTATTGTCGCGAATAAATTTTCGTTATCGTTCAAGGCGAGCGCGGACATATTATATTTTTCTATAATTTCGCTGATTTCGATATTTGGAGTTTCAGAAGCTTTTGAAATTAAAGTCAGCATTTTAGGATTAACGGACACTTCCAGAATATTGCTGTCGTCGGCAAAATCTTTTTTAAGAAATTTATCGGTTTTGTCATACGCGTAAACTATATCATTTGAAGAGTCCATGATAATAAGCATCTGGTAATTCTGCGAAGACGTTCCGAGATAATACTCTATTATTTTCATCAGGCTTTTTTTATCCTGCTGCAAAGCTTTTATTTTTTGCAGCGACTTTTCATTTTCAGTGGCGAACATGTCGACAATCTCATCATACTTGCCGTCTTTTGAGTCTCCCGCTGCCCCCTGCTCGATTTTCTTTTTTGTTCTGTTAAACGGAATCACTATAAAAAGTTTTGACAGGAAGTATAAAATTATAATCGCGATAACCGCAGTCGCGGACGCTACCGTAAAATATTTTATCTTCCAGAGTCTGGCGCTTTCGGACGCTTTCAGAGTTGAAAACATACAAAATAGAGTGTACTCTTTTGCCAGCGGAACCGAGAAAAGAATATAATCTTTGTCGAATGAATGCTGCAGAAGTTCTCCGTTATACTTTACGGCTCTGTCATACATATCGCCTGTTCTTTTGGAATTCCATTCGTTTGTATTATTGTGTATAATTACCGTATTCTCTCTGTCTAAAATAAATGCCGAGGTAACGTTTTCCAGCTTGGAAATAGCTTCGATATTTGTCAAAAGCGAGATATCATCCGAGTTTTGTATCGCTCTGTTGATTGACGGAACGGATACTCTGACGGCCGAACGGGCTTTTTCAATTGTAAGCTGCTGTAAATCTTCGGCTTTATATTTGGCAAGCTGGGAAGTCAGCAGGTAGAATATTCCGGCAAGAGCTAAAAAGAAAACAAAGTTTAACGCGATTATATTTTTTTTCATAACATGCAGATTATACAAAATATTTTAAGGGAATTGATACATAATGGACAATATCAAGATAGTTGAAGCGAAAACTTTCAAGGACAAACTTTTGGGTTTTATGTTTAAAAAATATGCGGATTACGCGATTTTGTTTGAAAAATGCAATGGGATACATACGTTTTTCATGAGATTTAATATTGACGTGATATTTATGGATAAAAATAAAACCGTAATAAAAGAAGTGAAAAATTTAAAACCGTGGCGCGTTGCCGTCTGTTTTGAAGCGCATTATGCGCTTGAAATTCCGTCAGAGATAAACACTAAGGCTGAAAAATGAAAAAATGCCCTTTTTGTGCCGAAGAGATACAAGATGAAGCCGTAAAGTGCCGTTTTTGCGGTGAGTTTTTGGATTTTGATATGCCGGAAAATAACAAAAATATTCCGTGGTATCAGAAAACTTCGACAATAGTATGGGCATTTTTTATTGCCGGGCCTTTTGTTATCCCGCTTGTGCTGCTAAATAAAAGATATTCAGCCAAAAAGAAGGCAGTAATGACTTCCGTTATTGCGGTACTCGGCTTATTTTTTGTTTATGTTATTTATGTATCCGTGAGAAATATCTTAAACTATTATTCCGAAATCAATAATCTTTTACAAGGGTTTTAATAAAAGAGTGAAGAGTGGAGAGTGAAAAGTGAAGATACTGAAAAGATTTTTTTATCATGATGGTAGCGTCGTTGTCGTATCTCCACTCTCCACTTTTCACTCTTCACTCTGCCGTTCAAGAGGTTTTTAAATGATACAGCTAGACAGCGAAGTGCAATACATAAAAGGCATCGGCCCGAAAAGAGCTCAGGCGCTTGCAAAGCTCGGCATTAAAAACGCGGGAGATCTCCTTACTTTTTTTCCTAGCCAGTATCAGGACAGAACGCGCGCGGTGCCTATTTCAAACGCTTATAAACTTCCGCAATGCTGCATTCGCGGGCGGGTCGGCAAGGCTTATGAAAGAAAACTTTCAATGGGTCTTTTTTTGCTGGATATTGAAATTTTTGATAATTCCGGCATGGCTTACGCGAGGTTTTTCCGCAAGAAAAACCCGTATTCCAAAATAGACGTGTTTGCTTCCATAAAAAAGGCTTTTGAGCCGGGAAAAACGGCTTATATATACGGCGACGCGAAAGTTGAAATAGGGGCGAAGTATATAGCGGTAAACGATTACGAAATTGTGGATTTTCCGGACAGTATTCCATCTGTTTTTAATAAAATCATTCCCGTTTATCCGGCTACGGAAGGACTGAACCAGAAAGTTATCAGGGAAGCTGTTAAAAACGTTTTGGATACGGCGGCGGGTTTGTATCCGGATATTTCGGATATAATGCCCGACTTTCAGGGAGTTTCTAAAATTAAATCGTATGACGCGATAAGAAATATACATTATCCGTCAACGCTTGAAAGCGCAGAAACAGCCAGACGCTCTTTAGCGGCGCAGGAGTTTTTTGTTCTGGAAACGACTTTGGCAATATCAAGAAATAATGTTAAAAAAAATCCCAAAAAACAAAAATACGAAATAAAAAAGAGCCTTCTCACGCCTTTCCGCGAACATTTGAAATTTGAATTTACCAAAGCTCAAAAAAAAGCGATAAACGACATTTTTGAAGATATGCGCGATATTCATCCTATGAACAGAATGCTTATGGGCGATGTAGGCTCGGGAAAAACAGTCGTGGCTTTAAGCGCTGTTTTGCTTGCCGCTGAAAACGGTTTTCAGTCAATGATAGCCGCTCCTACCGAAATCCTTGCCGAGCAGCATTTTCTGACGATTTCGAATATGCTTGACGGGCTTGGCGTTAAAACGGTTTTGGCAACGTCTTCAACTTTAAAAAAGAAAAGCGAAAGGGAAAAAATTCTTTCGGATATAGAAAGCGGCCAAACGCAGATAGTTATAGGAACGCACGCTTTGATTGAAGACAGGGTGAAATTTAACAATCTTTCTCTGATAGTCGTTGACGAACAGCACAGGTTCGGCGTTATGCAGAAATACGCGGCTTTGGATAAAGCCGAGAGTCCCGATATTTTAATGATGACGGCAACTCCTATTCCGCGCGCTTTGGCAATGACCGTGTACGGCGAAATGGACATGACTGTTATTGATGAACTGCCGCCCGGGAGAATTCCGATAAAAACGTATTTTGTAAGCGAAAGCGCCGCGTATAGCAAGACAATAGCCGAGCTTAAAGCCGGCGGGCAGGCTTATATTGTTTATCCTTTAATAGACGAATCTGATAAAATAGCGCTGAAGTCGGCGACATCCGAAGCGGAAAAACTTTCCAAAAGTTATTTTAAAGATTACAAGGTCGGGCTTTTGCACGGCAAAATGAAGCCCGCCGAAAAAAATGACATAATGAAAAAGTTTAAAAATAAAGAGTTTGACATTTTGATTTCTACTACGGTAATTGAAGTCGGAATTGATGTGCCTAACGCCTCTGTTATGATGATACAGCATGCGGACAGATTCGGTTTATCGGCGCTGCACCAACTGCGCGGAAGGATAGGCAGGGGAAAAAAGCAGTCTTACTGTTTTTTGGTCGGCAGCGCGAAAAGCGAAACAGCGGCAAAAAGGCTTAAAATAATGACTGAAACGAATAACGGTTTTGAAATTGCGGAAGAAGATTTACGGATGAGAGGTCCCGGCGAACTTATGGGCACCGTGCAGCACGGCTTTCCGGAATTTAAAGCGGGCGATCTGATAAAAGATGCCGATATTATCGGTTTTTCAAAGGATTTTGCAAGAAAACTTGTAGATGAAGACCCAAAACTTGCAAAAAATGAACATTTTGTGCTGAAAACTCTTATAACTCAGCGCTTTTCAAATAAAATAAAACTTATTAACGTCGGATAATTTAGAAGCTCAGCAGCTCGGCAAAGGCAAAGGCTTTGTTGTTGCCGTTACCGAGCTGCCGAACTTCCGAGCTGCTTAACTTCTGCCGTTTCTGTTTGAAAAAACTTTGTTTTTTTTATAAAATCATCAAATCATGAAAAATACTAAAATTTTGATAGAACTTGCTTTAAAAGAAGACAGCGTGTTTAACGATATAACCACAAAGTCGCTCATTCCCGGGGATAAAAAAGCCAAGGCCGTATTAATCGCTAACCAAACCGGCATATTATGCGGTATTGATATTTTTATTGAAGTTTTTAAAACCATAGATAAAAAATGCAGAGTGCGTTCCAAAAAAAATGACGGTTCGAAAATAAAAAAAGGCGAACATATACTTGAGCTGGAAGGTTCTGCTTACGCGATTTTAGCGGGCGAAAGGACAGCGCTGAACTTTCTTCAGCATATGTCCGGCATTGCCACTATAACAAACAAATTTGTTATCGCAGCAAAAAACGGCAAAACAAAAATTTATGATACGAGAAAAACCATTCCCGGATACAGAGAACTCGCGAAATATGCCGTAAGATGCGGCGGCGGCGCAAATCACAGAATAGGGCTTTCGGATATGGTGCTCATTAAAGATAATCATTTATTCCTTACGAAAGATTTGACTGAAAAAGTCAGTAATCTTAGAAAAAAATACAAGAAAACGCCTATAGAAATAGAATGTGAAAATATTAACCAGGTCAGACAGGCGCTTGACGCCAAAGCCGACATGATAATGCTTGATAACACAACTATGTCCAATACAAAAAAGATGATAAGCCTCATAAGAAAATCTTCGGTGAAAGGCTATAAACCGGAAATTGAAATCTCCGGCGGCGTAAATCTGAAGAATGTAAAGAAGTTTGCAGGCCTGGGCATAGAAAGAATATCAATAGGCATGATAACTCATTCCGCTCCGGCTTTAGACATCACTTTGGAAACCTCAATAAATTAAATATGAAAATCGTTGAAATCCTTTCCGGCAATAAATACATTTCAGGAAATGAAATAGGCAGACTTTTAGGCATATCCAGAGCCGCGGTTCATAAGCAGATAAAAAATATGAGAAACAGCGGTTTTATAGTTGAATCTTCGGCGAAAGGCTATCGGCTTGTAAAGAAAGTGCCTGTTTTCAGCAGGGAAGAAGTTTTTAAGAATATTCCGCATTCTCTTTCGGTATGCAAAAAAATAATCCATTTAAAAAAAATTAATTCTACGCAGATAAAGCTGAAAAATCTGGCTGATGATAATGAGCCGGAAGGCGCTGTTATCGTTGCCGATGAACAAAATGCGGGTTACGGAAGAATGCGGCGCGGGTGGAGTTCCGCGGCAGGCGGTTTATGGTTTTCCATGCTGCTTAAACCGAAAATAGCTCCGGAACGCGCTTCATTGACGGCTTTGCTTATAGGCATTGCGCTAAACAGGGTTTTGAAAAAAGAATACGGCGTAAAAACAAAAATAAAATGGCCGAATGACATTCTCTTTGACTGCAAAAAGCTTGCCGGCATAATAATTGAAATGTCCGCGGAACAGGATGCTGTCAACTGGATTGTTGCCGGAGTCGGAGTAAATGCCGATAATATTTTACCTAAAGATTTGAAAGATGCAGTCTCATTAAGCGCGATTCTGGATAAAGCCGCCGACAGGGCAAAGCTTTTGGCTTTTTTCCTGTCTGAATTTGACGGTATCTACGCGGAATTCCAAAATTCCGGATTTGGCGGTTTCGCCGGAGAATATAATGAAAATATTGCTTTTTTGAATGAAAATGTCACAATCGACAGCGGATTTGATATAATAAAGGGATTAAATAAAGGAATAAGCGAAGACGGAAGACTTGTAATTGAAACAAATAACGGTTTTGAAAAAATAATCTCCGGCACTCTTCGCAGGAGCTCATAAATGGCGCAAAATATTTTTAACGAACTTATTAAAGAAAGGAGCAGCATTCTCTTAGATATTATCAAACAGAGAAGAAGCGTAAGAAAGTTCAATCCCGAACCCGTAAACGACAATGATATAAAAACAATTATTGAAGCGGCCTCAATGGCTCCGTCCGCGACTAACAGCCAAAACTGGCGTTTTATAGCCGTAAAATCGCAGGAAAAAAGAAAAGAGCTGGTGCGGGCCATAGAAGAACGGATAAAAGAGTATTCGTCGCTGATAACGTCCAAAAGAGCCTATAATGAATTTAACGCCTATGCAAGGTTTTTTACTTTTTTTGCGAGTGCCCCGTTAGTTTTGGCCGTTGTTAAAACTCCGTACACTTCTTTCAGCATGAGAATAATGCAGAGATACGGCATTTCTCCGGAAGCTTTGGAAGCGGCGGACAATCAGGGGCCTTCTGCCGCGATTCAAAATATGCTTCTTGCGGCGCATGCTTTGGGATACGGAGCGTGCTGGATGACCGGTCCTTTGATAGCAAAAGATAAACTTGAGAAAGTATTAAATATTCAGTCTCCGGACCATCTTATGGCGCTGATTCCGGTCGGCAAAACTGAGGCAAGCCCGGCAGTTCCGAAAAGAAAGCCCATTGAAGAGATTTTTGAGTCTGTATAGGAGTCAGCAGGTGAACAGATTACATATCTATGCCGCGGTACTGTTTGCGGCCTGTATTTTTTGCACTGCTTACGCGCAGGAGGAAGCCGTAATAAAGCTTGATTCTCCCGAGGAAATAGATCAGTTCCAAAAAATGCTGCAAGATGACAATTCAAAAAAAGTTATGAGCGATTTGGAAACGGCTTTATCCGACAGCGCTAAACAGCCTGCCGGAAAAACCGTACTTTCCGAATCCGAGTTTAAAGTCTATAAACCTCAAGCCAAAGAAGATGCCGGTACGGAAAAAGTAAAACAAAAAGCAAAAGTTGTCCGTCAGATATCCGAAGAAGAGTTTAAAGCGCTTATTCCGCAGGCAAAAGAAGATTCCGAGGCAAGCGTCAAGCCGGAGAGTAATATAAAATGGCTTGAATCCGATGAAGATATGGAAGAATTTAATGAGATTCTTAAAAAAGCCGGGCATGGCGTACAGCCGCAATAATATAATACGGAGAATCAGCAGCAAATGAGACAGGCGTCAATTTTTATACTATTGGTATTATGTCTTTTTTCATGTTCGGCCAAGAATCAGCCGAATACTAAAAAGAATTTGAACGAAAGTTTAAACGCTAAAGATATTACGATTTGTCCTGCGCCGACGGCTTTTCAGGACGTTAACAGAATGATGAAAAGCCCCGGATATTGGATTTCCAAGCTGCATAATCCGGATAAAATAATTCTCAGTGCAAAAGAAATCGAAGCGATAAACGCAAAAACTTTGGGAAAAAGCATATATATGACCGATGTTCAATATTTCCAGCCGAGATATTATCGCAGAAACGCAGCGGCAAACCATAAAAAAATGCTTAATACTTTTTCAAAGTACTATGACGGCACCTCTGAAAAGCCGGTCGGCATGGCTCATTTCGCGGAATTAGATAAAAATATAAATTATAGTATGTTTGATTCTACCGTCAATGTGCGTTTTGCCATGACTGTGAGCTATGCGGAACTCAGGGCATTGCCTTCATACGAATCTCTCTTTTCATCGCTTGACACTTTGGATTTGGACAGAATACAGATAACGCAGCTGGATTTGGCGTCTCCTGTCGCCGTGATTTATTCTACTTTAGACAATGAATGGTTTTATGTTATTTCCGAAATCGCGGAAGGCTGGCTGCACAAAAATACCATAGCTTTTTGCCGGCAGGACGTCATAAAAGATTATAAAAGATGGGACAGGTTTGCCGTAATAACTTCTCCGAAAGCCGATATTTATAAAAATGAGGAAATGTCTGATTTTTTTGATTATGTGAGCATGGGCATGGCTTTGCCTATTGCCGAAGTTAAAGGAAATATTGCCGAAATAAGGATTCCAAGGGTGAAACCGGACAGGACTTTGGGATTTCAAAAAGCTTATATAAGCCTTTCCGACATATCTGTCGGGTATATGAAGTATACACAGAGAAATGTCATACAGCAGGCTTTTAAACATCTTAATTCTCCTTACGGTTGGGGCGGGATGAACGGCGAACAGGACTGTTCAAGTTTTCTCAGACAGATTTTCGCGTGTTTCGGCATAAAAATCCCGAGAAATTCGACAGGGCAAATAGAGTCGGCCGGAATTTTTGCCGGCAGTTTTGAAAAGGGCGAGCCTGATTATTTAAGGGCGCAAAGAATTATAAGCAACGGAACTCCGGGAATAACTCTGCTATTCTTTCCGGGGCATATAATGCTTTACGTCGGAAATGAAGGGCCGAATCCGTACATAATACATTCTATATGGGGCTACGGGGAAGACAGCCCAAACGAGTCTAAAACATATTTGATAAACAGAGTCGCGATTACTTCGATGAATATAGGCGATGCTTCTAAAAAAGGTTCTCTTTTGCAGAGAGTAACGCTTATGAAGACGGTAAAATAAAAGGCAGTTAATAGTTAATAGATAATAGAGAATAGTTAACGGCTATGACAAATTTGTCCTTGGTAAAATAACAATGAACATAGACTTTTTAAGAAAATTAAAGCTTGTTTTATACGTTGTTTCATTTGCTGTAATATTTATTTTCGGTTATCTTGCAGAAAGCACGGGCAGCAAAATGAAAATGATGATAATAGTTTTAGTTTTGCTGGCCGTTAATTTTGCAGTATATAAAATTGCCGCCGCATACAATAAAAAACAGGATAAAAAAGATGGAGTTTAAGCATATAAAAATTTTGTTTTATACGCTTTTTGTTTTTAATATCGCGGCAGGCATTGCCGCCGCAAAGTTTTTCGGCATTTTACAGGGAATAATTGCAGCAGCCGTGCTTTTTATTTTAAATATTACGGTTTATGCTATAATTTTAAAAATGCATAGAATAAAGGAGCAAAGCAATGGACATACAAAAAAAAGCGGTGATATATAAATATATGTTTTTGATTTCAACGGTTTGCGGCGTTATGGGCGTTTATGTGCTGTTTAAATATAATAATCATCTCATAGGATACATTCTCTGCGGCATATGGCTTGTGCTTGCGGTTTTAGTGCGGGTTTTTATAATAAGAGATAAAAAATATTTTAAGAACAATAAAGTTTAATAATAAAACGGCAGAGTGAAGAGTTAAGAGTGAAGATAAGGTGTTTTCGCTGCGCAAAAACATATAAATAGATTTCGGCTTCGCCGAAATTTAGTATCTCCACTCTCCACTTTTCACTCTTCACTCTGCCGTTAAAAAAAGGGAGTTTGTAAAATGGAACTGTTTAAAGCGGCAAAAGAAGCAATGGCTATGAGAAGCAAGATAAGCGATATGGATAAAAAATTGAAAGCCAATATAATCAATGTTGATTATAAAGGCATAAAAATCCAGGTAAACGCAAAGAACGAATTTTTGTCTTTTGAAATGCCTGAAGATCTGCTGAAAGAAAAGAAAGAAAAAATAGAGAAGCTTGTTTTGGAATCTTTTAAGGAAGCGTCCGAAAAAGCCCAGGACGTAATGGCCGCGGAATCTAAGAAATTAATGGGAGATATGAAGATTCCCGGAATGTAATTATATGCCTTAAAAATTAAAATTTTCAATAATTTCACATCTGTTATGTTTTCAGCTGTTGACTTTTTTATGAAAATATTTTATAAATAATACATCTTTATGATGTTTATAGTTTAAACGCACAAATAAAGGTACTGTGCGTATTAAGAAAACGGAGGAAACATGCGAAAAGTATTTAGTCTTTTAGCAGCAGCAGTTTTTATTTCGTTAACGGCAAGCGCGGCGTTTGCGCAGTTTGTGTCGGTAAGCAGCATGACAAAGACCGCAAAAGTAGTATTCACTTCAAGCGGAGAGTTTTCATGGAACATTGACATTAGAAATGTTTCAGGTGACGGCCCTGCAACCGAGATTACATGGGATGCCCCTTCAATAACTCCCGGCACTACGGGTTGGGTAAACGCGCAGCAGTATATCCTTATAACTTCAACGGTTACGGATTCAAAATCGGCAATTCAGGTTTATACCGATAATGTACACGGAAGCGCTTATGTATATACGCATTCCGGAAGTACGGATACCGTTTCAGCGGGCGGACTTGTAGGCAAAAATACTCCTTCGCTGAAGCCTTTGTCTATGGGGTGGAGTATGAAAGATGTGAAAGGTGAGGTGACTGTTGACCCGACCAGCTCAACCGGAACGATCAAATATGCTTCCGTCTATTTCAAAGATAAGAGCGATACTCTTACCAATATCGCAACTCAAACCAGTCCTTTCCAGAACGGAGAAGATTATGTAACTATAATTAACAGCGGCGGCTGGAAATGGGGCGGCGGCGAAAGAGGCGGCTCTCCTTCCGGAATATTTTATATGTATATAGGAGCGGATTTCAGCACTGCGAATACTCCTAATGACTACGGAACGGATACATTAACTTTTGAAGGTTATACGGAATAAAAAAATTAAGGCAGGGGGCGAAAAGCCCTCTGCCTTTAAAATTTTCATGAAAAAATCGGCTTTTATTATTGTTTTCTTATTATTGATTTGTACAAACGCTTTTGCGGGGCTTTCAATTACCCCGTCAAGAAGCGAAGTTGTTATTGAACAAAACGGAACTTATGATTCTTTTTATACCATAAAGAACGGATTTGATAAAGCCGTAAGAGTTGAGATAAGCGTAAAAAACTGGAATAATTCTCTTGAAAACAGAAATGTTCCAGTAACAAACTGGCTGATAATTCCTTACAATTATGCGGTTTTGGAGCCGGGAGAGAGCAGGCAGATTAATTACACCGTAAAATCAGGAGATTTAAAGGGCTCTTTATCAGGAATGATATCTTTTACCGTAAAGTCTCCGGACTATGAAGGCATAAATCTTATGACAAGCGTTCCGGTTTATATGACCGTTGACGGCACTCAGAATATATCTTTTGATATAGAAAGCATAGGATTAAAGAAAACCAATGACGATAATATAAACATTAATTATACTGTAAAAAACAGCGGAAACGTGCATGTAAGGCTTAACGGGAATTTGAAAATAAAAAAAGGTAAAAATATTATTGTTGAAAGAAAGATAAACGATTTAAGCCCTGTATATCCGGATTCGGCAAGAAGTTTTTCGAATTCAATAGCCGCTCTTCCCAAAGGAAAGTATATATTGAATATTTCTTTGAGCGCTTTAAATAAAACCGCTGAAAAAAGTATTCAATTCAGGGTAAATAAATACGGGGATATTTCTTATTAAATGAAAAATATAATAAAATTCGCTTCCATTATTCTTTTGATAACATTTGTCTTCCCTCTAAAGGTATTTTCAGCCGATAATGTCGGGGAGAGAAATGTTTATGCCGTTTATAGCGAAAATTTTAACGGTATAAAAATATTCGGCAACGCTGAAACTCCCGCTCCGGAATCTTTTGATAATGCGAAAGTATTCCCGTGGTACGGACCGTCTTTTAACGATACGAATTATATTATCGATGATGATCAGATTGAAGGAAGAGTGCATTGGACGTTGAATGCCACTTCATGGGCGCTATGGTATGGAGGTGCCGTAACTTATGTTAACGGCGCAAGCGCAGCAAGAACAGTTGACATGAGCGATTATGCAGGCGGAACGATTGAATTTTATGTGAAAGCGAATACATCGTCTATGTTTAATCTTAAAGTCGGCTTTCAGGTTCGTAAAGTCGGCGTTGACGGCAACAGAATGGTGGGGCTGACCTCGTTTTGTAGTCCGAGCGATGTCGGGGCGTGGAAAAAAGTTGTAATAAATATTGACAGTCTTGTAACTGCTGCCGATGATTTAGAGAATGTTTTGGCTCCTTTTTTGTATGTAAGCAGCAATGGCGCCGGGGACGGTCCTCCTTACGCTTTTGCAAACGGGGGAATAATAAAGATAGACTCTATCGTGTGGAAAAAAGCTTCCGGAGGATCTTTTAACGCTGATTTGAAAAATATATCAGACGATACTGATGCAACCGATATTACATGGGACGAATCAGCTTTGGGACAGAGGTGGGTTGCTTCAAAACAATACTTAGAACTTGATTTGGACAATATGCCTGATGACAGCTGGGGAATACAGATTTACACGGCAAATACAGATGACTCCGCGTCTCCAAAATATACCGGAACGCTCAGCACCGAAATGGCGTCCGGCTTAGTCGCTTCTTCCGATACTGAAAAAATGCTTCCGATGTGCTGGCGCATAACGGATAAAGTTTTGCCTTATTCAGGTACAAATACCGGCGATGATTACGATAAAACTTTGGAGATAGGTTTCAATGCCGGCGGTATTTTCGATCAGGGATCGTTTGCGGCCGGAGATTCGGGAGCGGACGAATATTACTGCTGGTTTGCAATGAAAGACAGCCGTATGTTTGATTTAGGCGATCCGGATATTGCAAACGGAGCGGATTATTTAAGGGTATGGGACGCAAAAGGATTTCATGCCGCTGGCGGATATGACGCGTACGGAAAACTTAACTATTGGGGAATGTCTGCCCGTTCAATGCATGATAATATGATAAAACCTAGAATTTATTTCGGCGCAGATTTCGGCCAGGCAATGACTCCGATGACGTATCAAACAAATTCAATAGTAATAGAGTTATTCCATGAATAGAAAAATTTTAACATTATCATTATTGTCTTTTGCTTTATTGTTTACGGCGTCTTTGTCGTTTGCCGCTTTTCCCGGCGAAAAAACATCAAAGGTGAAGGCTGCCGTTAGGTTTACTCCGAATGTTACCGTAAACCACAGACATGTTATGAGAATTTCTCCTTTTCAGCATGAAGTTAATTTCGTTGTCCGCGGATCTTATGGAAACCCTTCAGTAACCCATATGGCAGTTGAATACTATATAAATAATGACACTTCAACGACAACAACGCTTACTTTAGAGGCAATACCTACTCCTTTAGATGAAATATCCACATCTTTTCAAAGTTCGGAATTGACTGTCCCTTCTCATGCAGCATCTTTTTCATACAGATTTGTCGCAGTTGTAGATAATAATCATGCGGATAAGAAATATTATCCGTATATCAGCAATACATGGATACATGTTCCGGTACTGGACTATTCTACACAAACCATAGGTATCTCAGGCGGAAGTATAATTTTGGATAGCGGAGACCAGCGGTACGGATATTCAGAGATGCTTATCAGACCGGATTCTCTTTCAGGCGACAGATTAATTCAAATGAAAGAATGCGATATTAACAGCTTAGGCGCCACACCCGATTTAGTTAAACTTTACGAGATATCAACACAGCAGACTCTTTCAAAAGCAGCGCAGATAACTTTATATTACGGTTCTTCAAATGAAGGAAAATATATCGTCAAGTATTTGGATGGAACATCCTGGAAAAAAATAAATTTGTCGAAGCCGCAGGATACGTTGAATAAGACAGTAACTTTTGAAGCTGCTTCTTTTGGGCAGTACGGAATTTTTATCGAAGTCAGCGCGCCTCCGCCTCCTTATCGCCCTGAATACAGAGTGTTTAAGTTTGGCGAAAAGCTTAAATTCGGAGATCTGCTGCAGGCGGGCGATGTTGTAACGATATTTGATATCAACGGCCGCCGGATAAGAAGGCTGACAGAACCGCCGTTTGAGTGGGACGGCAGAAAAGATAACGGCAGTTATGCCGAGTCCGGTTCATATATCTATCAGATAAAAGTTGACGGTA
>WRJZ01000013.1 GCA_009778325.1 Candidatus Endomicrobium neocapritermitis
AACAACGGAGTTGGCTCTTTTTTGACCAAACCCTTCGGGCTGCGCCAGCTTTTTGGTAAATTTTAACTTTTTTATTCCTTACATAGCTTTTGCTATGCTCGTCATAAAAAAATTAAAATTTCCTCAAAAATCTGAGCAGCGCAAGTGCGTTATATATGTCGACACACCCTAAGCTAAAAATTCCTCAATTTTTTGTACCATAAACTTTAGCGTTTTTTTTGTCATTGCGGGGTAAACGCCTATCCAGAAAGTATTATTCATTATCAAATCCGTGTTTTTTAGGCTTCCGGCAATACGATAGCTTGTTTTATCTTTTCTTATCGCGTCAAAACACGGATGCTTTATAAAATTTCCCGCAAAAAGCATTCTTGTTTGTATGCCGTTTTTTTCAAGATGCTTTACCAGGCCGTTTCTTGTGGCTTTTTGGTTTTGTTTTAAGGTTATTAAAAAACCGAACCAGCTTGGCATTGAGTTTTTTTCAGGTTCGGGAAGTATCAGAAAGCCGGATAATTTTTCAAGCGATTTGCGCAGATACAGCCAGTTTTTTTTGCGTTGTTCTGTAAATGCCGGTAATTTTTTCAATTGGGCGCAGCCTATTGCCGCCTGCATGTCCGTTGCTTTTAAGTTAAATCCAAAATGAGAGTATACGTATTTGTGGTCGTATCCTTTCGGCAAAAGACCGAACTGCCTGTCGAATCTGCGTCCGCATAAATCGTCTTTCCCGGAAGGGCATACGCAATCCCTGCCCCAGTCTCTTAACGACAGCATAATTTTATGGAGTAAAGGATTATCGGTATAAACCGCGCCGCCTTCGCCTGTTGTGATATGGTGGGCGGGGTAAAAACTTGACGTTCCGATATCGCCGATTGTTCCGCTATAGCGAACTTTTCCGCCTATTTTATATGTTGAACCTAAAGAGTCGCAATTGTCTTCTATAAGCCACAGATTGTTTTTATCACAAAATTCTTTTACGGATTTTAAATCGAACGGGTTTCCAAGGATATGCGCTGCCATGACGGCTTTAGTTTTTTTGCTTAAAGCTTTTTTCATGGCTTTTATGTCTATATTATACTGAGGTATTGTTACGTCTGCAAAGACAGGCACGGCTCCGTATTGTAAAATAGGGGTGATTGTCGTCGGAAAACCAGCCGCAACCGTTATAATTTCATCGCCTCTTTTTATCGCCCTTTTTTTCAAAAGAGGGGATGTTAAAGCCGTAAATGCGAGCAAATTTGCCGATGAACCGGAATTTACAAACATGCAATGCCTGATATTTAAAAATTTTGAAAGTTCCCGTTCAAATTTTTCCGTATATTTCCCGTTTGTAAGCCAAAAATCCAGCGAAGAATCTATTAAATTCTTTATTTCTTTATCGTCGGACACCCTGCCGGCGCAGTTTATTTTTGAGCCTTTTTTATATTTTTCGGGTTTTAGGAATCTTTGCGCATATTTTGCCGACATGTTTAAAATATTTTTTCTGGCGGTTTTTTCGTTCATGTTGCGTCCCGGTTTTGTAAGCGGAATAAGCTCCAATATTTTTTTATTTGCGAGCTCATAATTTCGTTAAAATTTTGTTTATATAAATATGCTTTTGTCCATTCGGCTGTCATATCTGCGGCTTTGTTTACGCTCAGCAAAGGTTTCCAGCCGAATACCGCTTTCATCTTTTCCGTATTAAGCATAATAGAATCTGTTTCAAAATGCCGCGCGTCATCATGTTTTTTTAAAATTTGCGGAGGTTCTTTAAAATGCGAATAAAATATATTTGCAAGCTGTTCAATGTTTACGTAGTCGGATATTTCCGGGCCTATATTATAACAGCCCTCATGTTTTTTACTTTCATATTGTTTTTTTGCTATCAGCAGATAAGCGAAAAGGGCTTCCATTACGTGTTGGTACGGTCTTACAAAGTTTGGGTTTCTTAAGATAAGCGGTCTTTTTTCCGAAAGAGCTTTTACGGCGTCCGGAATCAGCCTGTGGCTTGCAAAATCGCCGCCGCCTATTACATTGCCGGACCTCGCCGTCGATATTGCC
Organism: Candidatus Endomicrobium neocapritermitis; assembly: GCA_009778325.1. GTDB lineage: Bacteria > Elusimicrobiota > Endomicrobiia > Endomicrobiales > Endomicrobiaceae > Endomicrobium_B > Endomicrobium_B neocapritermitis. The sequence goes on from WRJZ01000013.1 coordinate 2,035, forward strand.
GTTTGAGTACTTTCAAAAAAAGAGTTTTTATAACTTTCGGTTATAAGTTCCGAACATGATTTTGAATTTGAATAAGGATCTCTTCCGTTTAACTCATCGGTTTCTTTATAAATTTGCTCGGGTTCATTGTTTTTATAAACTTTATCGGTAGTGACGTTTAAGAATGATTTGACCGTTTTACATTCTCTTACGGCTTCAAGAATATTCACCGCTCCCATTACGTTTATTTCATAAGTAGGCGCAGGATTTTCGTAAGATTTTCTTACCAGAGACTGCGCCGCCATATGAATTATTATTTCCGGCTTAACGGCAGACACGGTTTGTTTGAGGTTGTCTAAATCTCTTATGTCGGCAAAAACGGTGTTTATATCTTTAGAAGTTTCAGCGATGTCAAACAAATTAGAATTTTCTGACGGAGGAAGAGCATAACCGGTTATTTGAGCGCCTGCAAAAGCCAAAATTTTACAAAGCCATGAACCTTTAAAACCGGTATGTCCTGTTATAAGGATTTTTTTGTTTTTATAAAAATTCAGCATAAACGTGGTTTAACGCTTTATCAGCTGCTTTTATCAAGCGAAATCAGAAGCGGAACTTCTCCGCAATCTGGAAATAAATGGCAATTTATGCATTCGCTCCAGATTTTGTGGGGAAGAGTCTCTTTCGGTATGACTTTATAGCCGAGCTTTATGAAAAAATCGGGTTTAAAGCTCAACGCGAAAACTTTTCCGATACCGAGAACTCCAGCGTTTTTTTGAAGTTTCTGAACTATTTTTCTGCCGATGCCATTGCCTTTATATTTTTCGGAAACCGCTAAAGCTTTTATTTCCGCCAAATCTTCCCACGACACATGCAGAGCGCCGCATGCTATTATCTTGCCGTCGTCATCTTCAACAACTACATATTCCTGAATGTTTTCGTATATGGAGTTCAGAGACCTGTGCAGCATCTCTTTATTGTTGGCGTAAAACTCAACTATTTTATGTATATCTTTTACATCCGTTACTTTTGCAGGTCTTATTTTCATATTTATATTCCGTTGCCTTTTATAAATTTTTTATGTGTATGCAAAATGGATCCCCGATAGAATCATTCGGGGACGACACTTTGTGTCGCTTTTGCTGGACGAATTTTCATATTATTTTCCTCACAATTGCTTTACAAAATCGTATCCGGCCTGAATTGCTTTTTTGTTTACTTCAACCAATTCAGGTTTTGAAGAGAAAGCTTTTTCGCATGCCGCCAAAGCGCTTTTTAAGGTGAGAATTTTTGTGTCTTCAAGGTCACAAAGATCTCCTTCTGTTTCTTCCGCGCTTTGTCTTCGTTTGTGAGAATCTTCGCCGCAGTTGCCGCTTGCGTAAAGCTCCAATGCCTTTATTAACGCGCCGACCGCGACTAAATTAGCGGTTTTAACGTTTTTAATTTCTTTATCGGAAATATCGGTGACAGGAACAAAAACAGGTTGAATTTTATATTCTTTGTCGGAAGGAATAATTGAAGAGTTGGCTATAATTATCGAACCTTCAATCATTCTGGGCATAAATTTATTTAATGAAGGCTCGTTTAAAGCTATTAAAGCGTTAGGATTAAAAGCAAGGGGGGAACCTATTTCGTCAACAGACACTACAACCGTTGAATTTGCCGTTCCGCCGCGCATTTCTGCTCCGTACGACGGAAACCACGTTGTATGCAATCCTTGCTCTATTGCCGCCTGAGCAAGCAATGTGCCGGCTAAAAGCACTCCCTGCCCGCCGAATCCTGCTATTATTATTTCATTTTTCATCTGTTTTGTCCTTTACTGCGCCCAGCGGAAAAGCCTTAATAAAAACTTCTTCCGTCCATTTAATCGAATCAAGCGGCGTCATGCCCCAATCTACGGGGCAGTTTGATATTACTTCAACCAATGAAAAACCTTTTCCGTCAATTTGGCATTGAAATGCTTTTTTTATGGCTTTTTTCGCCTTAATTATATTTTGCGGATTATGTATTGATACTCTTTCCAAATAAGTTGTTCCTTCCAATGTTGAAAGAAGTTCGCAAAGATGTATGGGATAACCCTCTCTTTTCGGATCTCTGCCGAATGGGGTGGTTTCCGTTTTTTGCCCTATCAAAGTAGTAGGCGCCATCTGGCCGCCGGTCATGCCGTAATTCGCGTTATTAACAAAAATAATGGTTATGTTTTCGCCTCTGTTGGCCGCATGAATGGTTTCGGCCATTCCTATTGCGGCAATATCTCCGTCGCCCTGATAAGTGAAGACAAATTTTTCAGGATTTGTTCTTTTGATTCCCGTTGCTACCGCAGGAGGTCTTCCGTGAGGCGCTTCGGTGACGTCAAAATTAAAATAGTCATAAGCAAACACCGCGCATCCTACCGGAGCTACCGCTACGGTTTTTTCTCTTACGCCGAGTTCATCAATACATTCTGCGACAAGGCGGTGTATAATCCCATGACCGCACCCTGGGCAGTATGACATATTAGTATCTTTAAGAGCTTCCGGTTTAGATAATATTTTTTCCATTATTTTATCATCTCTTTTATTTTTATGACTATTTCCTGTTCCGTTATAATTGCGCCGCCGGCTTTTCCCAAAAACTCAACCGGAACTTTTCCGTTTACAGCAAGTTTTACGTCTTCAATCATTTGGCCGTGGCTTAACTCTGCGGATAAAAACTTTACTCCGGGCTTTGCCAAAGCGGCAATCGCTTCCGAGGGGAAAGGCCAAAGCGTTTTCGGTCTGAATAATCCGGCTTTTATGCCTTCTTTTCTTGCAAGTTTTACCGCTGATTTCGCTATTCTTGAAGAAATCCCGTAAGCCGTGATAATAACCCGCGCGTCATCTGTTTTATATGTTTCAAACCGCGCTTCATTTTTTGATATTGTTTTATATTTTTCCTGCAAATTAATATTGTGTTTTTCCAATACTCCGTCTTTCATAAGAAGCGACTGTATTGACCGCGGAGCTCTTCCTTTACATCCGTTTAAATGCCAGCTCTTTTCTTCAAAATCTTTCTTTTCAGGCCTGTTGAATTCAACAGGTTCCATCATTTGCCCGACTATTCCGTCCGCAAGTATCATAACGGGAGTTCTGTATTTTTCAGCCAAATCAAAAGAATCATAAGCCATTTCGTACATTTCCTGAACGGAATTGGGAGCAAGCACTATGAGTCTGTAGTCTCCGTGCCCTCCGCCTTTAACCGCCTGAAAATAATCCGACTGCGCACCGGAAATATTGCCAAGCCCTGGTCCGCCCCTTTGAATGTTTACTATTAAAGCCGGAATCTGCATTCCCGCCATATATGAAATTGCTTCCTGTTTAAGAGAAATTCCCGGCGAAGATGACGATGTCATCGCTCTTGCTCCGGTTACCGCGGCGCCTAAAACCATGTTCGCGGCCGCAATTTCAGACTCGGCCTGCACGAAAACTCTGCCAAGTTCAACCATTTTTCTTGAAAGATACGCAGGAACTTCGTTTTGAGGAGTTATCGGATATCCGAAATAAGATTTTAATCCGGCGGCAATCGCGCCTTCGCACAGAGCAATATTACCTTTAACTAATTTTTTCATCGACTTTATCCTGTCATTCCCGAAATTTGTTGTCGGGAATCCATTTTTTACTGATTATGTATTAACGACTCAACTCGGATCCCCGATAAAAACATTTGGTGATGACACCTGCGGTGTCATTTGTACACTTCTATGCATACGTCAGGGCAAACCAAATAACAAAAACCGCATCCGATACAGCAATCTTCTTTTTCTAAAACAGCCCAGTGATACCCGGTTTTATTAAACTGTTTTGAAAAAGAAATGCATTGCTTCGGGCATGCTTTAATACACAAGCTGCATCCTTTGCATTTCTCTGAGTTAATTTTAATTGTCGGCATAATGGCGTATATTATACATTTTTTTTATGTAAAGTCAATTGAAGAAAAGAGACAGAAGCTCAGAAGTTCGGAAGCTCGGCAAAGACAATGGTTTTGCTGTTGTCGTTACCGAGCTTCCGTCTTTCTTTTTATCGGTTATTTAGATTTTTTCGGAGCTTTTTTATCTTTTTCGTTATTGCCTTTTTCAGCTTTTTTATTTTCCATCTTTTCTCTTTTTTCCTGCATTTTTTGCTGTCCTTCGGGACTTATGAAGAGCTCTACTTTTTTATCTATGCGTTTGTCTTTGTTTGCCTCAAGCTTTGCGATACTTGTTTCAAGTTTTTGTATTCTTTCTTTCTGTTTTTCAAGCATGTCTTTTTTTAAGGCGATTTCTTTATCCGTCTGGATTGCCACCAAAGCTCTTATTTCTTTTTTTATCTCTTCCCTGCCTTTGCTGTCTGCCGCATTGTACTTTTCAATAAGAGCGTCAAGGTTTTTCTGGTACTCCATGTGATCTCTTTTCGCGGCTTCCATTCTGGCTTTTCTTGCTTCTCTTTCTTCTTTGTGTTCCGCTTTTTCTTTCATATCCATTCCCGGCCCGCCAAAAGACAGTGATGTTAAGACAAACATGCCGCATACCGCCAATGTTAATTTTTTCATGTTTCCTCCCTATGAATCTTTTTATAGTTTGGCTTTTATACTATAAAATAATAACTTTCGATTTCGTCTAATTCGTAGTTTATATCGTCTATTTCTTCAAACGATACGTCCGCATGATAATAAGCATCGCCGCTTTTATGCGAAGAATCTTTTAACGAAAACGCGAAAACGCCTATCAAAAGCCCGGCCGCAAAAGCTGCCGTAAATTTCCATGTTTTAAAATAATCGGCAAAAGAAAAACTTTTTTTGCGGATTGTTTTTTCAAAAATAGCGTTTATTGTCTGCAGCGGAGCGCTTGTAAGCGGCGCGGAGTTTTTCACCGCGGCAAATGCTTTGATTGAATCTTCGCATTCCTTGCAGTTTTGAACATGATTTTCGAAATTTTTCTTTTCCTGTTCATTCATTTCGTTATAAAAATAGAGAGGGAGTTTATCGCATGTATTCATTGCACACCTCCGGTTCATACTCCATTAATATGGTTTTAAGTTTTTTAAGAGCCCTGTTAAACTTTGAAAGAAGCGTGCCTATCGGTTTATTCTGCATTTCGGCTATCTCCTGAAAAGTCATAGAATCTTTCAAAGTGATCAGTTCTCTTTCATCGACGCTTAGTTTTTTAAGTGCTTCATTAATTTTACGGTTTTTATCATTTGTTACGGCTATGTCAAGCGGCTGGGAATTACTTTCCGCAATAGTGTCTAAAAGCGACAATTCTTCATCACCCTGATACTCCAAAGGAAGCAGTTTCGCGTTATTTTTTCTGAAATAGTCCATTGTAATGTTTCTTGTTAAAGTAAAGAGCCAGTTTTTCAATTTATTTTCTTCACTGTATCTGCCGAGAGTTTTGTAAACTCTTATAAATACATCCTGAAGAATATCGCTTGAGGCATCGGTATTTTTCGTTATTGAAAGAGTATAAGTATAGAGCTGAGCCTGATACCGCATCACAATTTCTTCGAAAGCCGCGCTGTTTCCCTGCTTAAAACATGATACAAGTTCAGAGTCATTTAAATGTTTCATGATAAACTAACGCATCCTTCCGGTTATTTATTGCAATCTAGGGTGTGCCGGCACTCCCTACTTTTAAAGCTTTTGGGAAATGATGAGATTTGGCGCTTCTATTGAGGAATATTCTATGCCTGCCTGGCTGAAAAGCTCCTTAAATGACGGGTCCGGATATTCAATACATGCCGTAACTTTTTTTATTCCCGCATTGACTATCATTTTAGCGCATAAAACGCATGGAGAGTGCGTGCAGTAAAGCGTTGAGCCTTTTATATTAATACCGTGAAAACCGCCTTGGATTATGGCGTTTTGTTCCGCGTGTATTGCCCTGCATACTTCATGCCTTTGCCCGGAAGGTATTTTCATTTCATCTCTCAGGCATCCGAGCTCAACGCAGTCCTTTGTGCCTGCCGCGGCGCCGTTATATCCTGTGGTAAGAATTCTCTTATCCCTTACTATCACCGCACCAACATGATGCCTAAGGCATGTTGACCTTTCGGCAACAAGCCATGCGAGTTTCATAAAGTATTCATCCCAGCTTGGTCTTTCGGGTTGATTATTTTTAGCGTTCATATAAAACATTAAAACAAAATATTATATATGGTGTCAATTGGAAGTTTAGAAGTTGGGAAGCTGGGAAGTTGAGAGGAGCTATTGTCGTTTTGTCTCTATAGTCGTTGCTCAGCTTCTCAACTTCCCAGCTTCTGCCGTTATGCCAACATTTAATAATAAATGCTATAATACCATTCAACATGAACAATAAAGGCTTTGGATTGGTCCAACTGATTATTACTATTGTTATATTGGCAGTTGTCGGCATAGCTGCTTATAAGAGCTATTTTACGGCAGGCCAGCAAAATTTAAAAGAAGCTGAAAAAATGTATGATAATACAGGGCAGGCTGCTGTCGGCGGCAAGCCTGAAAGCGTACATACAAGAAAAGCAAAAGAGCTGGAAGGAAGGGTTTTTATAAATTCCGTAATTACTGCTTTAAAAGTGTATGAAGCCGTAAACGGCAGGTTTTTATACACCGATTGGACATCCGAAAGCAAAGAACTTGGCGTAAATACTGCAGGAAACCAGTATTTTAAAGAGTTTTCCGTTGAAAAGTCCGGCAGCGGTTTTTTGGTAAAAGTAAGAGGAAGCGGAGAGCTGGAAGGCGTTGTCTTAACCTCCGAATAGTGAAAAAATAGTAAAAAATAATAAAAAAGCTGGACAATATATTTTTGTTGGTGTATAATATTTGCGTTATTTATAAAATATGCATCTATAATATAACATTCGTTAGGGGAAACCTTAACGATGTATTTTTTATATTATATATTATCTCATTCATGGGGAGAGTAAAATGGTAAAAAAGTTATTTTTCTTAGGTTTTATGTTTCTTTTATGTTCGTCTGTCGCTTATTCGCAAAGTATGAATAATGATTTGTTTTTGGCCAATGAGTCCACCGGTACAAGAACATTTAATCTTACGCCCGGGACATACAATATAGATGCGTCTCTTGGCAATACCGGAACCGGAGATTTTACAGTAACCGGAGGCGGAACGCCTGCCGATTATATTCTTTCGGGAGTGCTGGTAAGTACCGACGGAACAGTTATCGGAACCAACGGTTCGTTTTTTAAGATATCGTCCGCAAGCACTTCGCTTGTTCTTCAGGGTGTGACGGTGTCAAGCGCGGGTACCGCCGTAAACGGCTCCGTGCTTGTTCTTAATAATGCTACTTCTTCGGCTCTTATAACAAATGTAATACTTGAAGACAACATGGCAGCTACAAACGGAGGAGCTATACATTCTCTTGCCGGCTCTTTAACGCTTAGCAACAGCATTTTAAGAGACAATTCGTCCGGTTCCAACGGCGGCGCTTTAAATAATGCGTCACAGGCAATAATTTCTTCATCTGTGTTTTCAAACAATACGGCCTTTTCAAATGCCGGAGCTATATATAACACAGGAACCGTAACTTTGGATGATTCTCTGTTTGAATTGAACACTGCCGTTAACGGCGGAGCGGTTTACAACGCCGGAGTTCTTAACCTTGGGAACATAACAATGGATTCAAACGAAACAACCGGAGGCAGCGGCGGAGCGATATACAATTTAGGTCCAACTACGGCATCGCCTGCCCGAATTAATATTTTGGGAAACACCGTAATACAAAATAATACTTCGGATACTGACGGAGGCGGGATATATAATAACAGAGGCATAATAAACGTTTCAACGGCCAGCGGAGGATTTTTATCTTTTATTTCAAACGAATCGCTCGGCGGATCCGGAGGAGCTATAATCAATTATGGAACCGTTAATTTATCCTCGGCTGTTTTTACCGGAAATAAAGCTTTATCCGAACAAGGCGGCGCTGTATATAACGGCACCGCAGGACAGTTTAATTTCGGATACGTTCTGTTTGACTCTAATCAATCGTTAGACGGCGGAGCAATATACAGCATATCAGGTAATATTACAAGTCTCGCCGGAAGCTATGTTGAATTTCTGTCAAATACGGCTGCCGGTAACGGCGGAGCGATATACGTTCACGGAGGCGTTTTGTCGGGTACTACTACCAGCCATTTCCTTTCCTTAAAAGGCGAGACGGTTTTTACAAATAATTCGGCGCAGTACGGCGGAGCGGTATATAATGATTCCATTGACCCGCTCAGCGGCGTATATATAGGCGGGCCTACGCTGTTTAACGGCAATTCAGCGGCAGTTCAGGGCGGCGCTATTTATAACGCCGGCGTATTTTATCTTGACTCTTCTTTAGGAGACATAATATTTACCGGTAATACCGCTGCGGGATTTTCTAATGATATTTATAATGATTCCTCAGGCAAACTCTATATAAACGCCGATAGTAATAATGTTATTGTTAACGGCGGGATAGCAGGACAGAGCCTTAATGACGATTATGGAATTTTTAAAACGGGATCAGGAAGCCTTTTGATAAACGGCGACAGTTCCAGCTATTACGGAAACTTCTTTATGACCGACGGACAAGTAACGGTAAGTTCCGGCTTCTTTGTCGGAAACACGGAAATAACGGGCGGCATTCTTGATTTGGTGCAGGGCGGAAACATAACAACAGGCATTATAAGAATTTATGAAAGCGGCGTGATGAATATAGATACGGATTCAGATTTAATATTCTCGGGGCAATTTCTAGGAGATCCTGATTCTCTTGCCGGAGGAACTCTTACAAAAACCGCTTCTTCAACAGGCAGTTTGACTTTTGTCGGCGCCTACTTGAACAGAGCGATAGATGTTTTCGGAGGAGTTATTGAAGCTTCGACCGGCACATCGTTCTGGCGTCAGGCAAAAATCAACTTGAATAACGGAACTGGTTTTCTTATAACTACGCCCGGAGATTTGTATCTTTATGACGGAGGTTTGAGCGGCGATAACAGCACATATGCGACTAAAACGGGCGCCGGAACTCTTTATATAAGCGGCGATAACAGCGGTTTTACCGGGACTTATGATCAGTATGCCGGCACGACTACGGTTCTCAGTTTCAGAGGCAATTACGGCATTATGTTTACCGGGATAAACAATATATATGACAGTATATTGAACGTAACCCAAAGTCCTTATACCCGCAATACCGTCAGCATAGGATATGACGTGAATCTCTTCGACAACGCGCAGAGCAATTACTACAACAGGACCGTGGCGGCGACTTATTTAGATTCGGCAAACGTTACGTTTATGGGTAACAATTCTACGGCTTTTTTCGGTAAAGCCAGAGAATATGTAAGAAAAGCGCAATATATTTTAAACGGACAGTTTAGCGATTTAGGCAGCGGCAACAGCGTTACTTTCAGTGATTCCATAGTAACGTTTACTTCTAACACTTATACGGGGCTAAGCTATTTATTTGACATTTCTATTTTCGATTTGACCGCGGGAAACAGCACTTCAACCGTCACGTTTGACAATTTATCTTTGTCCGGCAGTAACGGCATAATGGCAGGCGTAAATTTTGTAGATACCGGAGGCAGCGTATTTAATGCCGTGGCAGACCAGCTGCATACGAATACATTGACTGACACCGTTTATCTTTTCGATACTGTGCTTTATTCGGGAGCAAATAATCTTGTTTCGTCAGGAACGTATTATGCTCAGGTACTTTACGGCGGACTTACTTTTGACGCATCACTGATAAGCACGTTTACCGTAATAAGGCCTTATAACACTTTTAACCTTTCCATAGATCCGTCGCGTTTGACTGAAATTATGATCGATGTTATCGTCGGATTCGACAGGCACAGTCTTTACTCAAGAAACGCCGAATCCGGTTCCAGAGGTTTTGCAATGTCTGTGGAAGGCACTTATAATATAGACATGTCTTTAAGCGATACTCAGGCAGGATGGTTTGTTGTCAAAGGCGGAGACGGTGTAGACACAACTGCTTCAAAATACGTAATCTCCGGCGACCTGCTTAACGGCAGCAACGGCTCTTTTTTCAATCTTGTAAACGCTACGAACTTTGATCTGCAGGACATAACTGTGGAAGACGCCTATTCTTCTGACAACGGTTCGGTATTAAAAATAAGCACTAATACCGCCTCAGCCGTATTCGCGAACGTTATATTGCAAAATAATTCTTCCGTCAATAACGGCGGCGCCATATATGCTCAGGCAGGAGAAGTTTATATAGACAGCGTAACCGCCGCGGGCAATAGCGCAGATGCCGGAGGAGTCTTTTATTTCTCGGACGATGTTATAGTAAAATTCGACAATTCGTCATATTTTACCGGAAACAGCGCTTCAAGCGGAGGCGTGATATATGCCGTTGATGTAAGCAGTAAAATGGTTATTGATAATTCTACTATCCTGTTCAGTTCTAACAACGCTGATTCCGGCGGAGCGATATACTCTTCGAACAGTTCGTTTGAACTTAGCGAAAGCAGAATAACTTTCTCTTCTAATACGGCTTCACTCGGCGGAGCAATATATTTAGATTCTTCTAATATTGACTTTATCATAGGAAATATATCTTTTAGCGGCAATGAGGCCTCGTCGGGAGGGGCAATATACGCCGGCGCGGGACAATCGCAGCTTAATTTTACGGGACTAAATACCACCAATTTTGTAAACAACAGCGCGGCAAGCGGCGGCGCCATTGCCGTTGTCGGTTCCACGCTGTCTATGAATTTGTCGCTGGCGCATGTGCTTTTCAACGGTAATTCGTCCGCCAAAGGCAACGACATATATATGGAAGATTCCGTGCTGAATATTTCTATAGCAAGCATCAGCGCTTTGTGGACCGACACGCTTACGCTTCAGGGCGGAATGTACGTGGAAACAGCGCAAAATACGATAAATAAAACTGGCGCGGGTATTTTTACTTTAATGGGAGATAATTATATACAGGGAGATTTTAATGTGTCGGGCGGACGTTTTAACGTTACCAATGCGGATTACGCGCATGAAAACGGAACATTTACGCTGGACCAGGCCAGAGGGATGTATGTAAGCGGTTCGACAATGAGTTTTTCAAGCACTGCCGATGTTTTCTTTACCAATAACTCTTATGATGAAAACGACAGCAGATTTGACGGCTCGTACGGCGGAGCTTTGACGCTGTCTTCGGGCAGCGTTGTGACTTTTGGAGGCAATGCCAGTTTTATAAATAACGTTGCCTACAGTTCCGGCGGCGCGGCTATATACAATACCGGCGGGTCAACCTTAAGCTTTGCAAACGTGAACGCTCTTTTCTCGAACAATATTTCATCGGTTAACGGCGGAGCTATTTTAAACGACGCGGCTTCTGTTTTGAGCCTTTTGGGCAATATAGATTTTTCAAATAACAGAGCTTTAGGCAGCGGCGGAGCCATATCCAATGCCGCAAACGCGACTTTGACCGCTGACAGTTCTTCCATAACATTCACCGGCAATACAGCCACTACGTATGGAGGCGCTATATACAATACAGGCACATTAAATCTTAATACGCTCAATAACGGATATATAGTATTCTCAGGCACAACTGCGGCGTCGAGAAATACGGCTTCGGGAGCGGCTAACGATATATATAATGCAGCCGGCGCTGTAATAAATATCGGAGGCGATTCCGGCGGGGTTGTCGTCAACGGAGGAATAAGAGGATCCGGCACCATAAACAAATCCGGCGGCAATACGCTTTTTATAAACGCAAACAGTTCTTCGTATAACGGGCGTTTTGTGCAAACCGGCGGACTTACATTTGTAACGAGCAATTATTTTACCGGCGTAAGCAGTATAACCGCCGGAGTTCTTGAACTTTCCACCGGAACCGTTTTGGCCGGCGGAACAATCGGCATATACGATCCAGGAATTATGAATATAACCACGCCGGGCAATTTGACATTCAGCGGAAATGTTACTGGAAACGGATATATAAATAAAACTTCCGCGGGAACGCTTACCCTTAGCGGAAACAACAGCGTATTCAACGGAGTTTACACGCAGACGGCAGGAACTACGACTGTGAATGTTACTGGAAGAATGTTTGGCGGTGTAAATAATATTTCGTCAAGCACGCTGATCGTTACGGGCAGCGGCGCAACGCTTGGATATAACGTAAACTTAGGTTCGGAAGGTATTTCAAAATATTATAACGACCCTACCATAACCGTAATCTCCACTGCAAATATAACTTTTACGGGAAATAACGCTTTAGCCTATTTTGATAATTCGTCATCCTTAGGCAAGGCGTATTATCAGCTTGACGGCCCTTTTGCGAATTCCGGCACGGGCAATGAAGTTGCTTTCAATAATTCTTATGTTACTTTCGGCAGCGACAATTTTAACAATAATGTTTTATATTCGTTCAGCAATTCGACGGTATCAATAAGCAATTCGCTTTCCGGCCCGGGAAGTACGCGCACCGTAACTTTTGACGATATCGCGGTTTCCGGCAGCACTCTTGATTTCGGAGTGACATTTGACGGAACTACCGTTGATAACGATAAGCTCACTGTTGCTTCTTCAACAGGTTCTTTTGATTTGGGGCTTTTGCTTATAAAGCATGACAATGACCTTGGGTTGAGCACCGATACCCACAGGCTGCATGTTCTTGACGGCATCGAGTTTGTGGCCGGAGGAATGACGGATATTGCAACGTCGGTTTATGAATATGAGGCAAGAGTTGACGACAGTGACAAACGCGACGTTATACTAACTATAACCGGATTTGCCGACCCGTATTCGCTTGACAGGCAAAATATGAAGTTTAACACCAGAGCTTTTATATGGTCGTACGCCGGAGATTATCATGAAGGCAACAGTCTTCACAATATGAGTTCGGGGACATTTTATGTGCTTGGCTATAGCGGCGACGCTTCGGAAAGTTTGTTGTCCGGAGTTCTCGCTTACAGTACAAATACGACTACCGGAAGAGGTTCGTTTTTCAATATAGACAATAATACTCAGGTGGACTTTTACCTGAGCGATTTGACCGTTTCCAGCGCTCAGGCAAACGGAGAATACTCCGGCACTTTGACAAGAACCGACAGCGACGGCTCCGTAATAAGACTGATGAGCGATTTTGCGACGGTTAACGTTTCAAACGTCGTTTTTGACGATAACGAAGCTTTTAATAACGGCGGAGTGATATGCTCGGGAGCCGGCGTTATGAATATATCAAGCTCTGTTTTTACCAACAATAAAGCGGGCGGAGACGGCGGAGCGATGTATGTCACGCAAAGCACCGTAAATTTGAACACAAATTCAGGAGACATATTGTTTGAAGGCAATACCGCAAACGGAGCTGACAACGATATTTATCTCGGAGATTATGCTAACCTCAACATTATCGGCATAGGAAACACCGTAATCAGCGGCGGAATACTCAGCGACATATCGTCTTCCGGAATAGAAGTGAATAAAACCGATTCCGGCACCGTGTATCTTGGCGGGATAAATAAAGTGTACGGCAGATTCAATGTTGACGGCGGAACGCTTAAACTTGTTGATAATGCTTCATACGACGGCAAAGAGCTGGCAATAGCCGCGGGAGGCTCTCTTGACATGTACAACGGCTATGCGAATACAATAAACCTTGAAACATTTGAAACCGAAGGAAATATTACGATTGACATATTTGACAATAATACGAATGATGTTATATACGCCGACGACGCGTATATAACGGGCGGCAATATAGACGTGATGGTAGCAAGCGGAACATATCTTAATAACAGGTATTATCTGATAATAGCAACCGATTCCGTGACCGGAAGATTCGCAAGCAGCAGTTTGAGCGAGCCTCTGCGTTACCGCTTATTTTATGACAGCAATAATGTCTGGCTTGACGTAAATTATATGTACGTAAGCACTTTCAGCAAACTTTCTCCGCTTACGTTTAACCAAAGCGAAACCGCAAGGGCAATAGACACCATATCGCTTAATCCTTCTATTGAATGGGGCGCGTTAATAGACCATTTAATGTGGGATCTCAACGAGCAGGAACAATTATACGTATTGTCTCATCTTTCCGGATATTTCCTCGCGAACGTAGTGAGAAACGCCGCGGCTGATATTCCGTCAAAACAGATATTCGATAAAATCAGAAATCATGATGAAAAGGATATTACCAGCAGCGGACTTTGGGTACAGCTCAGAGGCAATCGGGAAATATGGTACGGCGATGAAAATTCGCTTGGCCATTACAAAGACACGTCTTTCGGAGCTATGGTCGGTTTCGACAGATATATTGATGAAAAAGGCAGAATGTACGGCGTATACGCGGGATTCAGCAAAGACGACATTAAACAGGAACTCAATGAAGCGGACGGCACAAGAGGTTCTCTCGGAGTTTACGGCGGATTTTTTAATGACGGATGGGAAATTAAAGGATTGCTGCTCGGCAGCATGGATACGTTTGATACAAGAAGAGAAGTTTTGGGAAGCATTGCCGAAGGAACAATAGATGCTATTACGGTAAGCGCGGATGCCGAAGGAGCTTTGAAATTCGAGCTTACGGAACGCACTGCGTTCAGACCGTTTGTAGGCATTGACGCGGCAAATGTCAATTACAAGGCTTTTGACGAAACAGGCGCCGGGATGTATAATTTGAACGTCAGCGGCGGAAATTATTTCAGATCTTCTGCGCGTATCGGAGCCGGAATTGAGCATGAAAGAAAGAAATGGTTTGCATACACTTCAGCCGAAGCCAGATATTTAATAACCGGAAATAAGCCTGAAGTCGAAAGCGTGTTTGTAAACACCGATATTGACTTCAGAAGCAGGGGAACTACCGAAGGAACGATAGCCGGAGGCCTCAACGCTGGAGTTGAAGCGAAAGTGACGGAAAATCTGAGAGCTTTCGCAAATGCCAACGTGACCGCGGCTGACAGATACGGTTATTACGGCGGAAATATAGGCGTAAGATATGTGTTCGGCAGGAGAAATGCTTTGCTTGAAAGATATTTGATAAGAGCGCATAAGCTTGCCGAGTCAGCCTACGGCGATTCCATAAAAGTTCAGAATTTTATGGCTGCCGAGAAATATGAGGAAGCAAGAGAATACGCTACGTCCGGACTGAATGACGCGGATCAGGCTTTTGATTTAACCGAGATAGTAGCGGCAGCTCTTACGGACGATAAGCATATGACGGATTCCCAAAGAGCGGCAATAGAACAAAGAGTAGTCAATATAGAAAGTACCGCGAAAAGAGCCAGAGACAGAATAATTCATTCGCTTTACGACATTAGAGAGCTTGAAGAAGCCAAAGATTTCATCGGAGAGGCTGAAAAACATCTTTCCGCGGCCGACGAGGCTAAAAGATTGAACGCCTCTTCAAATTACATAGTGCAGGAAGGCAAGCTTGCGATTATGGCAGCTGACCAGGCCTTGGAAAAAACCGATAAAGCTCAGGAGAAACTTGATCATCTGACTGCGGCGGAAGCCAGAGCCGCGCTCGTTGAGGCTGAAAAAGCATTACAGAGAACTGATGCCGCCCAGAACAGACTCAATGCGTTGGAAGGCGTGCTTTCTAAAAATGATGTTGCGGTTATAGCGGCAAATATTGAGCAGCTTGCGGAAAGCGCCCGCGAAATTAAAAATAGAGCCGAGCAGTTGATTGAAGCTGAAGAAAAAGAGGCTAAAAGAGCTAATGAAAGAAGAGTAAATCCCGGCGCTCAAATGATAAGTCTGCATACTGCTTCGTTCAGAGTTGATGAAGCCATTCTTAGCGCGGAAGATGAAAAAAAGATTGCGGAGGTCGCGCTTAATTTAAGGAAAAGAGGATTTAACAGGATAACGATTGAAGGACATACCGACAATACGGGAAGCCACGAACATAATCTCTATCTTTCACATAAAAGAGCCGCGGTTGTGAAAGATAAGCTGATTGAACACGGCATACCCAAAGAAAAGATAACGCATGTAGGCTTTGCGGCAACTATGCCCGTAAAATCAAATGAAACAAAAGAAGGCAGAGCCGCAAACAGACGTACGGAGATATTCATAGAATAAAGCAAAAGCGATGCAGGGATGTAAAGAGGCAGAGTAACAGCAAAGGCAAAAACATCAAACGGCTGATAACAGAATTTGTTATCGGCCGTTTGCTTGATATCCCTGCCTCTCTGCATCCCCGCATCCCTGCATCGCCGTTATTTTATGTTGAAAGACGACTAAAAATTTAGTACAATCAATCTTGTTTAAAAATTGCATAAAGAAATTGAATTTTCAATTACTTTATATGGGCGGATGGCGGAACTGGCAGACGCACAGGACTTAAAATCCTGAGGCTCGCAAGAGCCGTGAGGGTTCGATTCCCTCTCCGCCCATAAAGACAATGATGTGTCCCTTCGGGACATGATGTACACTTCGTGCATGATGTTTCCTTCGGAAATGCTGTATGCGCTTCGCGCACATTAAAGACAAGGACACATTACATCATGTTGCCGCAAAGCGGCAATACATCATTAGC
>WRJZ01000014.1 GCA_009778325.1 Candidatus Endomicrobium neocapritermitis
GGGGGGGGGTACGACCTCAAATCCGGCGATGATTTTACCGACAAATCCGGCGTTTCTTGCGTCATTTACTTCATAATAACTTTCGTATATTTTTACATATGGCAGAAGTTTTTCAAATAGTTCTTTGTCTAAATACTTGTTCCAAAGTTTTCCCAAATGCTCTATTTTAAAATCTCTGATATATCTGTAGTCGGCTTCCGTTCCTTTATTTGCCATAAAGTTTTTCAGCTTTTCCGCCGCAAGGCTTAATATTATTATCTCTATGTTTTCGCGCTCGGATCCGTGTATAAGCAAATCATTTAAAAGTTTTCTTTCTTCTTCATATACTTTTAGCGGGTCAACTTTCGCGCCGGACTCATGTATTTTCAAGTACTCCCGCAATGCCGCGAACTTATTTAAATCTATGCCGTATGCTACGCTTATGCCGGCAATTTTGTCCAGAATATTTTTATCATTCAGTTCTTTGTATGCAGAATAAGGCAAAACCGTTTTGGCTTCTTCCATATACCGCTGCAAATCTTTTTGAATTTTTCCGTAATTTATTTTTTTCGGAAGACTGCCGATATTTTTTATTAATGCATATTTTTCTGCGTCTATTCCGGATTTTTCCGCCTGCTTGACTATATACGAATAAAATCTTTGCTGCGATACTTGCCCGTTTTCATATTTTTTAAACATCGAAAGCATTTTTTTGCCGGAATTGTTCAGAGTTTTTCTCTGCGCAGCCTTTAGCGATTTTTCTATTTCCGCCATTATCTGTCCGACTTTTTCCTGCGTGGCAAGTATATATTCAAGGCGGACAGCATTGCCGTCATACAAATCTTTATCTTCAAGTCCGTAAAGCGGTATTTTTTCTTTTGACATTAAAAAGAAATATTCCGCTCCGCTTATTTTCCCCTGCGAAAATAAATCTTTGACCAAAACGGTTTTTATGTCGTCGGGAAGATTTTTAATAAAACTCGTTTCTATGTTTTGCGCCGCGCCTTCGATATGTATTTTATTGAAAGAGGGCTGCGCGCTGATGTTTTCCAGAAAAGACGCTATTTTATTCTGCACATTGTAATGGCAGTGCAAATCCTGTATTAAAAAAACAATATTTTGGGCAGACGTATTGTACGCGTTTACCGTAAACTCTTTGTTTATGTCATACGCCGTTTGAGGCAAAATATTTTCAAACGCAATCGCGTGAACCGATTGCGATGATATATTGAAAATAAAAACTGAAACGATAATAACGGCTAATACTTTTTTCATGCGCTGAAGATTACTCCATTGGTTATTGTTTCCGTAAAATAAAAAATACCGGCTTAATTAAATCATAAGCCGGTATTTTACGGTTTTATAGGCAAAAACATTATTAAACACTTTTCTCGATGAGGCAAAGAAAAGAAGCATTATAAGAAAATATGAAATAAGCAATGTAAAACTGCCCGGAGGCTGACCTCCGCCCGGATCTACATACATTTTAAAAACAGAAAATCCGTTCAAACATAAAAAGTCCGACAAACTCTGCAAAGACGAACCGGCGGCATTTAAAACCGTCCCGCCGGGAAGATACAGCTTTAAAAATTTACTATCCTGTGAAGCGGCATTTTTATTGCTATTGTCAGCCGAAGTTATGTTTATGGAATTTTTTGTTTTAAAAAGGCTGCTTATCGTATTTGCGGTTTTATTTATATGGGCGGAAATATTAAAAGCGTTTTGCTGTACGGAAAAAGCTTTTTCATAACCAAAACCGCTCATTACAAATTTTAAATTTTCCTTATTTATAAGCGCAAAATTTGCAAAAAGGAAAACCGCCGCAGATAAAGCGGCTGCTTTTTTGAATAACTTTGGAATGGTCTTTATGTATATATTCATATATAATTATTAGGTTCTATTATTATAGCACTTTTTTATGTTTTTGCGATAAAAAAATTTTTGCAAAAGTAGTCATTCCCACCGGCACTGCAGGTGATTTTGAATACAACAAAAAAACTACCGATAACAATTTAAATTTGTTATCGGTATTTTTGGTTTTTGCCATGCCTTTATTCGTCAACGCATCTTCGCATCTTTTTATTGTTTCAATTTTTCCAGCAAAATTTTGTTCACAACCTGCGGATTTGCCTGGCCTTTTGACTTTTTCATTACCAATCCGACAATTGCTCCTATGGCTCTTTCTTTGCCGGATTTAAACTCTTCAACGGCTTTCGGGCTTTCCGCAATGGCTTCTTCGCATAATTTTATAATCGCGCTTTCATCCGATATCTGAACCAAACCTTTTTCCTTAATTATTATTTCAGGGTCCGTTGATTTTTCAAACATTTCTTCAAAAACGGTTTTTGCTATTTTACCTGAAATCGTTCCTTTAAGTATCAAAGAAACAAGTTTGGCAAGATTTTTGGCTGAAACGGGAGATTCGCATATTTCAAGCTTAGCCGCGTTAAGTTTTCCGCCGAGTTCCGTAGAGAGCCAGTTTGAAAGAGGTTTTGCGCCGGCTTTTTTATCTTCGATTGAAGATAAAGCGTCTTCATAATAATCCGCTGTTTTTCTTGCGGCCGTAAGATAATCCGCGTCGTATTCGGAAAGGCCGTATTCTTCCATAAATCTTGCTTTTCTGGCTTTCGGAAGTTCCGGCAGCTGAGAGCGAAGTTCATCGATAAAAGAGTCCGGCAAATTAAAAGGCACCAAATCCGGCTCCGGAAAATATCTGTAATCCAACGCGCCTTCTTTTGAACGCATGGATTTCGTTATGCCTTCCTCCGCTTCCCAAAGGCGCGTTTCCTGCGAAAGTTTTCTGCCTGACGCCAGCACTTCTTTCTGCCTTTCAACTTCGTAAGCTATCGCGTCTCTCACTCCGGAAAGAGAATTAATATTTTTAATTTCAACTCTTGTGCCGAACTCTTTCTGCCCGGCGGGACGAATGCTGACATTGGCGTCGCATCTCATTCTGCCTTCTTCCATATTGCAGTTGGAAGTTCCGAGATATTCCAAAATATTTTTAAGTTCCGATAAATACTGGTAAGCTTCTTCCGGAGAGCTGAGTTCAGGTTCGGAAACGATTTCCATAAGGCCTATTCCGGCTCTGTTTAAGTCGAGAAGAGAATAATCCAGTTCTCTGCTTCCTATTTCGTGGACGAGTTTGCCGGCGTCTTCTTCAAGATGTATTCTTGTGATATTAATTATTTTTTCTTTGCCGTCAGCAATGATTTTAAGTTTTCCCATGGAACAAAACGGCGGCTGGAACTGCGTGATCTGATAATTTTTTGAAATATCGGGATAAAAATACTGTTTTCTCGAGAACATACACTGTTTGTTTATGGTAAAATCCATAGCAAGGCCCGTTTTAACGATAGCTTCTACGGCCGCTTTGTTTAATATCGGCAAAGCGCCAGGCTGCGCGGTGCATATGCAGCACGTGTTGGCATTCGGCTCCGCGCCGAATTCCGTTGAACACTCGCAAAAAACTTTTGATTTGTTATTAATTTGCGCGTGAACTTCAAGACCTATAACCGTTTCATAAGTAGTCATTTTTTTATACCTTTTTTAGAAGCTCAGAAGTTCGGCAGCTCAGCGGCTCAGAGAAGCTCCGGTCACTTTGTCTTTGTTTTTTGCTGTTGCCGAGCTGCTGAGCTGCCGAACTTCTGAGCTTCTGCCTTTATTTTATTTCCGGAATTTTCGTAATATCCCACTCGGATATCTTTTCAAAAGAATGAGCGGCTTTAAGGACCAAAGCGTCTGAAAGCCTGGGGCCGGTAAAGTGAACGCCCATTGGCATGCCGTCGCGAGAAAAGCCGCACGGCACGGATATGCCCGGCAGTCCGCCGAGATTGCTCATGCTTGCAAATATGTCGCAATTTTCGGAAACCGGCTGCCCGAATTTTACGGCTTTCTCGATGGTTGTAGGCGTAAATATGACATCGCAGGCTTCAAACGCTTTATGCGTATCGTTAATCAGAATTGTCCTGACTTTCTGCGCCGTGTGATAATATTTTTCATAATTTTTAGCCGACAGCACGAAAGTTCCGAAAATGATCCTTTTCTTGACTTCGTATCCGAGCGATTCGCCTCTGGATTTTGAATATTCGTCATTCAAACTTATTCCGTTCGGAGATCTGTAGCCGTATCTTATTCCGTCAAATTTAGCGATATTCGCCGAAACTTCCGCGCACATTATTATTTTATAAAGCGCCGGCACGTATTTATACGAAGGAATGCTTATTTCAACTATTTTAGCGCCTTCAAATTCAAGCTTTTTCACGGCTTCGTTAAAAGCTTTAAATATTTCTTCATCGCCGCCGAAAGAATAAATTTCTTTAGGAACGCCGATTCTTAACCCTTTCAAAACCGGAGCGTCGATTTCATCGGTATAATCGGTATCTTTTAAAGGTTCGCAGACAGGATCTCTGTAATCTTCGCCGGCTATAACGCTGAGCAGCATTGCCGTATCTTTCACGGTTTTTGAAAAAGTTCCTATCTGGTCAAAAGAAGAAGCAAGCGCGCAAGCGCCGTATCTGCTGACTAAACCGTAAGAAGGCTTAAAACCCACGACTCCGCAAAAAGAAGCGGGCTGTCTTATTGACCCGCCGGTGTCGGAGCCCAAAGCGCAATGAACCATTCCGGAAGCTACTGCCGCCGCGCTGCCGCCCGACGAACCTCCGGGAACGCAGTCAAGATTCCACGGATTTGCAGTTTTCAAAAAAGCGGAAGTTTCCGTTGAAGACCCCATCGCGAATTCATCCATATTGGTTTTTCCTATTATAACCGCGCCGGCATTATTAAGTTTTTCAATCACGGCAGCGTCATAAGGAGAAATATAGTTTTCAAGATACTTTGAGGCGGCAGTCATTTTCTGGTTTTTAATCATGATATTGTCTTTTATAGCGATCGGAACGCCTTCGAGAAAGCCGCATCTAGCTCCGGAAGCTGCGTGTTCGTCGGATTTTGCCGCCTTTTCAATAGCTTCTTTTTCGTTTAACATCAAAAAAGCTTTAATTTTTCCGTCCGTTTCTTTAATGCGGCCAAAACATGCTTTTACCGCGTCAACGCTTTTTGTTTCTCCCGCGCATATGCGGGTGCACAAATTTTTTACAGTCATTTTTAAAATTTCATCCATAATAGTTACCTTTTATATGCCGTCATCAAAACCATTTTTTCTTTTTAAAATATATTATTAGCCACATTATTGCCGCAAGCATTAAAGCGATGGCAAAAATCCATGAACCATCTTCGCCGAACAATGAATACTCCGGGAACTTTACGTTCATTCCGAAATAGCTTGAAATTATAAAAATAGGCATCACAATCGTGGCGATTATCGTCAAAATTTTCATTGCTTCATTAAGTTTTACGGTAACGCTGGACATATAAACTTCAAGAAGACTGCTTATCATTTGGCTTCGTATTATTATAGACTGGTTGATTCTGGCGCATTGAAAGAAAATATCGCGGAAATACGCGGTATATTCTTTTGTTATTATGCTGTTGTTCGAACGCGTAAAATATACGTACGCCATCTGCTGCGACTCCGCTATTTTTCTTATCGCGAGAATGACTTTTTTAATATCCAGAATCTGCTCCATATGCTTCTTTTGAGGGTTTTCAAGAATCATGTCTTCCAAAGCGTCCATTTTATCGTCTATCTTTTCCATCGTAAATTCATAACTGGTAACTACTTTATTGAAAATATTATACATTAGATTCGCAAGGCTTTTAAGCTCTATCTGCGGCCTTGCCTTGGCTTTTTCGTAAATGGTTTCTATGAAAAAAAGTTCTTCGGCGTGAACAGTAACCACAAAGCCTTTGCCCGCAAAAACGTTCAGCTCGTAAATGCTTTCGTCAAACTCCTGAAGATAGTTCGGTTTAAGCTGAATGCCGTGCACCGAGCTGAAAACATAGTTTTCAAACTCTTCCATTTTGGGGTAATACTGCGGAAAGAGACAGTCTTCCAGCGAAAGTTCGTGAAACTTAAATATTTCCGTTAAAAGCATGGTTTCTTCGTTGCTTAAATCGTGGTTATCCAAAAGAATATCAACCCATATAATGCCGGGTTTTTGATTGACAATTTCCGCTATGGCTGCGGCATCGTTTTCCGTGTGGAATTCGCCGTTAAGCGCGTAAATAGCCTTTATCATTTTTCTATTCCGCCTCAATAACTTTTTGAACTTTGTAGAATGTTCCTTCTTTTTGCGGAGCCGAGTTAATCATGCGTTCAAGAGTTTCTTTCGGGCACGGCCTGACTACGTCTTCTCTCCAGACATTTCTAAGCTCGGTTACATGCGTTGCAGGCCTGGCGGCTGAAACATCCGCCGAGCGGATAATTTCAACCAAGTCCAGCATTCCGTTTAAATCGGAAAGATATTTCTCTTTCTCGCCTTCTTTAATTTCGATTCTCGCCAAAAAAGCCGTTGTTTCAAGTTCTTCTTTTATCATAATATTACCTCGTTTACACAATATGTGAATTATACAAAAAACATATTCGGAGTTGCAACAAGGCAGAAGTTCAGCAGCTCGGCAGCTCAGAAGCTCAGTAACGGCAACAACAAATCTTTTGTCTTTGCCGAGCTGCTGAGCTGCCAAACTTCTGAACTTCCTCCTTTCTGAAAATTTTACAACTTTTTTTAAACTAATTTTGATATAATAATCGGTATTATGAAATGCAGTGCAAAAGTATTATCCATATTACTTTCTTTATCTTTCGCAATTCAATTTTCTTATGCCGCGGGAAAAGCAAATATTCCCGTTCTGCCTGCTAAAACCAATCAAAGCGATATTACCGACAAAGAAATCAACTACCCGATTGAAGTTATTATCCCGCAAATGCCGGAAGAAGAAACCGACCATGTGATCGGTCTTGTTATGAACGCAATTACCGGAGCGCCCTCAAACAATGAAACAAAGGGCGCGGTTTTGGAAGCGGAGGCTCTTTACAGAAGAGCAGTGGACGCTTTTAAAAACGGAAAATCCGAAGAAGCAAAAAGGTATTTTACTTTATTTATGAACAGACTCGAAAAAGCGGGGATAGAGCCGGGTCTTTATTTTTTTCTGTTTGACGATCTTGACAATATAGTAACGAAACTCAAAAGAATTTACGCGATAGATAAGCCCGCCCCGGTTTTAGAGCCTGAAAAATATTCCATTCCCATGGAATGCGAAGATAATTCGCTTGTCGAAAGATATATAGAAATTTATTCTTCCGGAAAACCAAAAGAAAGAGTTAAAGCTGCCATCGAAAGAAGCGGCATGTACAGGGAAATTATTTTGAAAAACCTGCAGGCTTTCAACATTCCCGAAGAACTGCTCTGGCTTCCCGTGATTGAAAGTTTATTTAATAATAACGTAATTTCAACGGCAGGCGCTGTCGGAATATGGCAGATAATGGCGCACAGGGGAAGAGGGCTGGGACTTCAAATTAATTATTGGATAGATGAAAGAAGAGACCCCGAAAAAGCTACGAGAGCGGCATGTCTGTATTTAAAAGAGCTGTACGTAATGCTCAATGACTGGCATCTTGTGCTTGCGGGTTACAACAGAGGCGAATTCGGACTTTTGCGCGACATGAAATTTTCAAACGCTTCAAATATAACCGAAATGACGGACAGAAACGCGATTCCCAGAGAAACCCAAAGATATGTTCCGCAGTTTATAGCCGCCGTAACAATAGCTAACAATTTGGAGAAATACGGATTTGACGATTTAAAGTTTGCCGAACCGTTAAGATACGATAAGGTAAAAACGGACAGAGTTATAGATTTAAAAATAGCGGCCCAGTGCGCCGATACAACCGTTGAAGAGATAAAGAAGCTTAATCCGGCGTTAAACGCATGGTGCACGCCTCACGGATATCCCGGGTTTGAATTAAAAATACCTTACGGGACAAAAGCTAAATTTCTTGAAAATATAGCAAAGGTTAAAGATTTAAATCCTTCTCCGGGATTCATAAAACATAAAGTCGCAAAAGGCGAATATATAGAAAAAATCGCGGCAAAATACAAAACAACGCCGAAAGAAATATATAAAGATAACCCCGGCCTCTCCAAAAAGAAATACCTTCAGGTAGGACAAATCATCGTAGTACGCCCCGGAAGAAGCTATTACAAATAACTTAACGGCAGATAACAAATAACAATGAACAATGAACAATTAATAATGTCGGAGTTTCGCAAGCTTTGCTTGCGAAACTTATTAACAGGTTTTCGCTTTGCGAAAACACAACAATAATAATTGTTATTTGTTAATTGCCGTTCTATCTTTCCACCACTATTTTTATTCTCTTTTTATTTCCGTTTCCATCTTCCATGTACGCTATATACACTCCGCTGGCTGCTTTTGCACCTGCATTATTTTTCCCGTCCCAGACTGCCATTCCGCTTGCGTCTGCTTCCAACTCTCTCACTATCTGCCCCAGCATTGTGTATATTTTTATGCGCGTTCCCGACGGTATATTTGAAAAATTCATCTTTGCATAATTCATACCCTTCGACGGTTGTATCGGGTTCGGATAATATTTCACATCCTCAAACGCTTTTACCGTATTGGTCGTTCCCATTATGGCATATAGCGATAATTTATCTATATTAGCTATTATCTGTTTGTTAACGTTATCCGCTTTTGACTTTAACGGTACCCACATGTTTTTTTCTTCGTCATATTTTGATATTACTAAAGTGTCTTCGTTCATTCCGGCTATGTCGGAATTATTGTACGGTAATCTCAACTCCATCTCTCTTTCAGGTTTCTTTTCCGGCGCGGCTATAATCGCAGCTATATACGCACGGCTTAATTCTCTTACATACGATTTCGCCGCAGGCACTAAACTGACGTACTGCTGCGCATCGATTTTCACATCGGCGCCAAATGTTTTTGCAGGTATTGTCAGCATTCCGGTCTTTTGAGCGCCGTCTTTTGATATTACCGGAAACGTTATTACTGAACCTTCGCACGCACCCCTGAAAACATATCTCGCTTCATATACAAATTTTCCTTCAGCGCTGTCTCTGTCGGCATTGTTTGCGTCCTCATAAGCCGTGAATTTATAAACGGGAGTTTTACTTATTCTTATTCCGCCTCTGTACCAGCCCAGAAATTCGTATCCGGGATTGGCGGTAGCTGTCAGTGTAACAACAGAGTTTTCTCTGTATATACCGCTTCCGGCAACTGTACCGCCTTCTTGCGAGAATAGAACTGTGCCGTCTGTGTCCTCATCTATAACGGATGCTGTTATCGTATGTTCGTGAAGTACGGCGGAAGGATTCAATCTTTGTATCGGAACAAAACCGCCTCCGAATAGTTTTTGTACATCGTAATACGCTTTCTTGGGTCCCAATATCTGATAGCGCCTTTGACTAAAATTGAGAATTTTAGCATATGTTATGCCGAATTTTGCTTCAAACGGGTTGAAGTGACCAGGCTCGTCTATGAGCTCGTAAATCAAAATCCCTTTGATGTGATTTTCAGCTCTATTGTTATACAAGTATTGAATATTATTAACCAGATAGGTGCCCATTAATGTATCCATGTTGTCTTCCTCGAAAGGATCGATTTTGCCGTTTCCGTTTCCCGGGAGAAATGGAACATAATTAGCTCCTGTTATACTTGTTTTGTCAAAGTTCGAAATCGACATGTTGTATTCGCAAATTATTATATCCTTACCGTAGCAATCATATATATATTTCGCGACGCTGTTCAAGCCGTCTCTGACAGTCATGGCAGCAGGAGACAAGCCGTCCCTGTTGCCTTCCATATTGGAATACCAGTCCCAGCCGATCAGATCAATATCAACGCCGGCTTCTGCGAATCTCTCAAAAGCATAAT
The DNA here is from genome assembly GCA_009778325.1 of Candidatus Endomicrobium neocapritermitis. Classification (GTDB taxonomy): domain Bacteria; phylum Elusimicrobiota; class Endomicrobiia; order Endomicrobiales; family Endomicrobiaceae; genus Endomicrobium_B; species Endomicrobium_B neocapritermitis. The sequence continues at coordinate 9,796 of WRJZ01000014.1, forward strand.
CAAGAAAAGCGTAATGTACCCATCCTCCGTTGATCAGGACCTTCGCGTCCGGATCTTCCGCGCGAATTATCTTGATGTAATCGATAACATCGTTGATCATAACATCCAAATATTTCTTCCCCGCAGGCAGAGGTTCCGTATCTGTCGACATCCAAAAATGGCTTATCTGAGTTCCGCCTAACCCGTCCGATTTAAGCGCCTGAGAATCCATCTCATTATTCACTTGGTAGTATTTGACTCTTCCTTTAAATCGATTTGCCACGGTAGCGCCTGATTCGATGTTAACTTGCGCCATAATTTCAATACCGTATCTTTCACAAAGTGTGATTACCCTTTCAAAAATATCTGCGGTGAAATCATGCGCATGTATACGGTAAATCTTTGCCCCCATTTCAGCTGACAGGTGAACCTGTCTTTCTATATCAGCATCGCTAGACCCATATCCGCTAAAAGCCGCGGGGTTTCCTTCCCAGCCCGGATGACCCGTAACTCCCACTACAAAATCAGGATCATTTGACAATGGATTAGCGGCATAAGCATCGGAAACAAAACATTGTGCGCTAAGGAGCAGGGCTAAAAGGCAATTACGAATCAAAGACAAAACAGAAAAATAATTATCTTTGCCGTTCGCCGTTGATTCGTAATTCGTCATTCGTAATTCGTAATTGCCGTTCATCTTTCCACCGCTATTTTGATTCTCTTTTTATTTCCGGCTCCGTCTTTCATATACACTATATATACGCCGCTTGCAGCTTTTTCGCCTGCATTATTCTTTCCGTCCCATACTGCCATTCCGCTTGCGTCTGCCTCTAAATCTCTCACCGCCTGCCCCAGCATTGTGTATATTTTTATATGCGTTCCAGGAGGAATATTAGAAAATTGCATTCTGGAATAATTCAGCCCTTTTGACGGCTGCAATGGGTTCGGATAATATTTCATATTCTCAAACGCTCTCAGAATATTTGCCGTTCCCATTATTGCATATATCGATACTTTATCTACATAAGCTATTATCTGTTTGTTATCTTTATCCGCTTTTGACTTTAACGGTACCCACACCTGTTTTTCTTCATCATATCTTGATATTACTAAACTCTCTTCATTCATTCCCGTTATGTCAGAATTATTGTACGGTATTCTCAATTCCATCTCCTTTTCAGGCTTTCCCTGCGCGTCTATAATCGCGCCTATATTCGTATGACTTAATTCTCTCACATATGATTCTGCCGGCGCTAAAATGAACCTGCTATACTGCTGCACACTGATTTTCACATTTGCGCCGAATGTTTTTGCAGGTACTGTCAACATCCCTGTATTTTTAGCACCGTCTTTTGATGTTACCGGAAATGTTATTAATTCTCCTTCATACGTACCCTTAAAAACATATCTGGCTTCATACACAAACTTTCCGTCAACGCTGTCTCTGTCGCCATTGTTGGCGTCTTCATAGGCCGTGAATTTATAAACCGGATTTTTACTGATTCTTATTCCGCCTCGGTACCAGCCCAGGAATTCGTATCCGGGTTTGGCGGCGGCTGTCAAGGTAACGACAGAGTTCTCTTTGTATATTCCGCTTCCGGTAACCGTACCGCCTTCTTGCGAAGACAGAATTGCGCCGTCTGTGTCCTCATCTATAACACATGCTGTTATCGTATGCTCGGGAAGCGCGGCGGAAGGATTTAATCTTTTTATCGGGACAAAACCGCCGCCGAGGAGTTTTTGTAAATGGTAATACGCCACCTTCGGCCCCAATATCTGATAATTCCTTCCGGTTGGAGTAAGTACTTTGCTATACGTTATGCCATATACTTCATTCCACGTGCTGGAGGCCTGCTGTGTTATGAGTTCATAAATCAAAACCCCTTTAATATGATTTTCCGCTCTATTGTTATATAAATATTGAATATTGCTAACCAAATAGGGTCCCATTAATGTATCTATATTGTCTTCCTCAAAAGGATCGATTTTACCGTTTCCGTTTCCCGGGAGAAACGGAACATACTTAGCATTTGCGCCTATATCCTTCATATCAAAGTGATACGGCTCCATATTGTATTCGCAAAGTATGACTTCCTTACCGTAAGTCTTATACATATGTTTCGCGACACTGTTAAAGCCGTCCCTGAGAATGTCCCTTAGAAAAGGATTCGAGACTTCCCTATTGCCTTCATGACCTGAATACCAGTCCCAACCGATCAAGTCGATATCAACGCCCGCTTTTGCGAATTCCGCAAAAGCATAATCAAGCAAAGCGAAATTTGTTGCTGTCCCATTGATCATGACCTTCGCACCAGGATCTTCCGCGCGGATTACCTTGATGGTTTGTATGGCGTTGCTGATCGCGATATCCAAACATTTACTATCATCATATTCATCCGTGTCATTTCCATCTTTGTCTTTCTTCTTAGGGCGATTTATATCCGTTGACATCCAGAAATGGCTTATATCAGTTCCGTCAGGATAGCCCGGCTTCTTCGTCCGAACATCTATCTCGTTATCCACCTGATAATATTTGACTCTTCCTTTAAATTGTCTCACGAATCCGGATCTGCCGCCGATCAACAGAACTTCAATGCCGTATCTTTCACAAAGCGTGATCACTTTTTCCACAAAGTCTGCGTACTGGGGAAAACCGCCGTCCATGCGGTAAATCTTTGCCCCCATTTCAGCTACCAGGTGAATCTGCCTTTCTATATCCGCATCGTTAGACCCATATCCGCTCCAAGACCCGGCGTTTCCGTTCCCATGCCCATGATGCCCCGCTGCGCCCACTAAAAAATCAGGATCATTCGGCCATGGAGCCGCCGCATAAGCATCGGAAACGAAACATTGCGCGCCAAGGAACAGGACTAAAGCGAGTGAAAAAAAGAACCCCTCACGGCAATTACGAATTACGAATGACGAATGACGAATTAACGACAATTTGACCTTCATGAAAACATCCTTTTTAAGAGGCGTAGCAACGACTCTGTTTTTGCTTTTGCCTATACACACATCCATGCGTTTATTTTGCCGTTGCCCAGCTTCTCAACTTCCACATTTCTTGCCGTTGCCGAGCTGCCGAGCTGCCAAACTTCCGAGCTTCTGCCGTTCTCACACTTATTTAAAGTATAAGACTATATTATTGGTCATGCAATATATTTTTAAATAGAGAATAGAGAAAAAGCGTTTCGTAATTTGGCGTCTCTAAAACCTATCGGTTGAGTCTGATACTGAAATGAGTTACGGAAGTAAACTTACGAGGTCATGAAACAAGTTCCAAGCTAAGCTTGTTCGAGATGACGCTGCTTAAACAGGTGTGTGTTTTATCTTTTTGTCTTTGCCGTATCTATTCTCTTTTATCTATTCTCTGCCTTTTCAAGAGTAAGCACGACAATTTCACTAAAATTAAACAATCTCATCGGAGGGCCCCACCAGCGGGTTCCGGACGACACATACATTTTCGAATTTTTATTTTCGTATAAACCGTAGTTGTACTTCATTAAACGTCTCACTATTTCTATAGGCGGTATCTGGCCTGCGTGAGTATGACCGGAAAGCTGTATAATGCTATGCCCCTGCGCCGAAGCGACATCAAAAGATTCCGGCTGATGGCTCAAAAAAAGCGTCGGCAGAGCAGGATTTATCGCCGATAAGGCCTTCTTAACGGCGACAGGATTTCTGACATCGCTGTCATTTACGCCCGCGATATTTATAATATTTGCTGCCTGAACGCTTTCGTTTTGAAGCACTTTTATGCCCAGCTTTTTTGACTTCTCAAGATAAGATTCTAAGCTCGCGTAATACTCATGGTTGCCGGTAACGGCATACATGCCGTACTTTGCGCGCAGATGATCAAAGCCGTATTCGAGAAATTTATCTCCCTCATTTATATCCGTATCTATGATATCGCCGGTAAAAACTATTATGTCGGGATTTAAGCCCATAACTTTCGAAAAAATCTTTTTTATATTTTTGTGGGAAGTAAAACTGTTTATATGCAAATCCGTAAGCTGGACTATTCTCAGCGAATCCACGGGCAAATCCGGAACTTTTATTTTTATTTCTTTAATATTAAGAATAAAAGCGACATTTATAAGCGCCCATGCGCAGCCAAGCACAGACAGCCCGAGCGTTACAATGGTAGAATAATATCTAAAACTTTTTATCTTAAATATAAGATTAAAAGCATTTACGGCGTCATTTAAAATAAACAGCGTCAGCGTCATTCCCCAAACGCCCATTAATATATACCCTAAAGGGCCTATAACGGAAATACCCGGCATGCCTGAACGGGCGCCGAAAAGAGCCGTTATACTTATAACGGCAAGCACGGCAACCGCAGCGTACAAATACCATTTATACGGAGCCTGCAGATTAAATCCGGCGTTTACGCGCCACGCGATATAAGCGTACCCTCCCAAATAAATTGATAAAGCGGTTATTGCGAACATCAGCATCCCCCATTTTGCACTCATATTTTTTCCTTTTTTAAATAATAACTGAACATTGTTGTGTCTTTCTAAAAACTCTTATTTTCCATGTCGTCATTGCGGCCTCCGAGCCGCAATCTCGTCGTATTAAGCGGATAGGACGCTCATATCTCGCGTCCGCCACTGACTTGCGCTCCTTATTCGTCGCGCTGCGGCTGGGTCAAGCCCGCAATGACAACAAGATGGTTTTTAGAGAAGCTTTATTATACATTAAAATCAAAGAAGTTAAAAAGAAATAAAAAAAATAACGGCAATGGCTTTTATTCGCCTTGCCGTATTCTTTTTTCTATATTAATTATTAAGGTTCTATTTTTTTTCCGCCTTCCGCGATTGTATGTGCATGGCAAGCTTGAAATCTTCTTTTTTTATATGATTTATAAGCCAGTCAGCCATAATCCGTATAGTTGTTTTAACAAGCGCGTTTGTATATCCTTTGTCCGCGAGCTGCTGCGACAAATCGCATACTGTCTGCTTGAAATTATCGTGATTTTTTTTGTGGCCGCTTTTATCCGGCTCCGGATAATTATACTCTTTCATTAACTCTTCTTCATCTCTAAAATGCTTGTAAGTATAATCGGTTAAAAATTTAATAGTTTCATTCAATTCTTCCGGACAGCTTCCAAGATCATTGGCCAGCACAAGCCTGTTCAGAGCGGAAAACAGCTGTCTGTGCTGGTTATCTATTATGGCATTTCCGGTTTCCAGATTTTTATCCCATTCGTAAATCATACCTGTTTACCTCATTTTATTGGTTATCATAACAAGTATAGGGCATTAATCCGCTTTATTCAATGAGCTTATTTTTCAAGAACTATTACCGCGATTTCGCTGAAATTAAAAGTTCTCATGGGAACGCGCCACCAGCGGTTGCCGGACGTAACATACATATGCGAGCCTTTATGTCCGTACAAACCCCACGGATATTTAAAAAATATACGCATAAGTATTTCAATAGGAGGTATCTGTCCGGCATGCGTGTGCCCGGAAAGCTGTATCACGGGTATCTCTTTATCTTTTACCAAATCAAAATATTGCGGCCTGTGGCTCAAAAAGAGAACCGGCAAATTACGGTCAGCATTTGCAAACGCGGCCTCAACATCAACTTTATCCGAGGATTGTTTTGCGGCCTGTTTATCATTTATGCCGGCAATAGTAATTATGCTTTTGCCATCGTATTTAAGTTCAAAATTTTCGTTTCTGAGCAAAATAATGCCGAGCTTTTCGCATAATTTTTCATAGTTTTCAATTCCGGAATAATATTCGTGATTTCCGGTAACGGCAAAAATGCCGTGCTTTGCGCGCAGTTTATCTAAACCGTACTCGGCGTATGTTTGCGAAATGTCCATATCAACCAAATCTCCCGCAATCACGATAATATCGGAATCAAAGCTATTCGCGATATTAACGATTTTGCGTATTATTTTAGGAGAAGTATGCTTATCTATATGAACATCGGCAAGAAGAGTAATGCTTACCCTGTCTTTGTTTAAAGACGGCATTTTGATTTTTATCTCTTTGACTTTCAATATAAACGCGGTATTTATTAACGACCATACGCAAAGCAAAACTATCAAAGCAAGCGAAACCGCAGTTGCCCAATATCTGAAATCTTTAATTTTAAATATTAAGTTCGCGAAATTAATCAAATCATTGGCAAAAAGAACCGTTACCGAAATGCCGACAATGCCCATCCACATTCCGCCTACAGGGCTGAAGTAATAAGCAAAAGGATCTACATTATACTTGCTGAAAATATACGCAAGCGTTGCAATGACCGCCATTAGCCCGGATGCGGCATAAATAAAATAATTATACGGCTCCGGCGTCTTTAAACCGGAATTCACACGCCACGCAATGTACATGCTGCCAGTAAAATAGAGAAAGAAAAACGAAGTAAAAAATAAAAAGAAGCCCCATTCCCTCATTTGCGTTTCCTGTAAAGAATAATTTCAGCTATTTCCGACATATTAAAAAGCCTCATCTGCGGCCCCCACCAGCCGGCGCCGGAAGTTATATAAACAATCGAATCTTCTTTTTTTCTTCTTCCGTAATAGTATCTGAAAAAAGTTGAACCGATAATCCCCATCGGCGGAATTTGCCCGGCGTGCGTATGGCCGGAAAGCTGTATTACTCTTATGCCTTTGCTTTCTTTTACGGCTTCTTTAAAAGGATCCGGTTTATGGCTTACCAGAAGCAGAGGCAGTTTAGGGTCAACATTTTCCAAAGCCGCCTTTAAATCGGAAATGTCAATGCCCATTTTTTCGCCGTAATCGTCATTTATGCCGGCAATCGTTATTATGCCGGCTACGTTAACGTTTTCGTTTCTTAAAAGTTTTATACCGAGCTTTTCACAAAATTCTGTGTATTTTTCTATGCCGAGATGGTACTCATGATTGCCTGTCACCGCGAAAATTCCGTATTTTGCCGCAAGCCTGTCAAAGCCGTAAAGCGGATAAGTTTCGGTTATGTCGGTATCCGTCAAATCGCCGCCGATAACTATTATATCAGGTTTAATACCGTTAATTTTATCCACTATTACATTGATATTTTTAAAAGGCGTGCGTTTGTTTATATGAAGGTCGGAAATAAAAGCTATGTGAAATTTTTCGGTTTTCAAGTCGTCTACGCCGAGATACATCTTTTTAATTCTTAAAATAAAAGAAGCGTTTAAAGCCGACCAAACGCATAAAGCGGCGGCAGCCGACAAAGCGACAATTGTAGAATAGTATCTAAAGATTCCGTTTTCCGCAAAAAAATTCACTAAATCGTTTATTAAAAAACATATTACGGTTATGCCGAATATCCCCATCCAAAAATTTCCCGGGTAATGCGCCCAGTTAATTAAACGAGACGGAAATCTGATAGAAATAAGAGACAAAATGCTTATAATGCCCAGCGTAAATACCAAAATAAACAAAATAACGCCGTACATATGCGGCAATCCGAGACCATAGCATATATGCCATACTATATAATAATGCGCGGTTAGATAGCCAAGCATTATTAAAATGTAAAGCGCGTCTTGTTTTTTGCTGTTCATTTGAACCTTTATTTTATCAGAGAAAAGATAATAGAGAATAGATAACAGATACGGCAACGGCAAAAGACCAATAAACTGTTCTCTATTATCTATTATCTTTTCTCTGCCGTTTTCAGCTGTTCCATCAGTTTTGCTCTTGCTTCAAGAAGAAATTTTTTTGCGGCCTGCGAAGTATAATCGGGGTATGACCACGGCAGTTTTGTGAAATCTTCTTTTTTATAAATAAGCGTAATTTCGCCGTATATGCCTTTTGAAAGATATATACGATGGCTGAAATCTTTAGTGGAAGCAAGAATTACATTTGCGGGATTCATATATCCCGGATCAATATTTACCCGTCTTTTATTATTAACAGCGAAGCTGTCTTCAACGGAGTTTGTAAAAACTTTAATGCCGGCCAGCTCGTCCGCAAATATAAGAGCGCCGAACGACACCCAAAAACGCTTCAGATTTTCACCCATTTCCAAATTATAATACGACGTGAAATCAAACGGAATAATTTCGCTTTTGATATCTGCTTTCCCAAACTTTTCTTCAAGCTTTTCAAGAGCCTGTTTTGTTATTTCTTCATCAGCCGAGATTATTCCGCAGAAAAGTTTTACTCTGTTTGCCGTACCGATTGCGCCCATTTTGATTCCTTGTTCTGTAACGTCATTGCGAGCCCTGAAAGGGCGCGGCAATCCAGCGTCGTGAAAGTCTAGATTGCCGCGTCAGGACTTTGTCCTTCCTCGCAATGACAGACTTGTGATATTTTTAGAGAGACCCTATATGCTGCTCCTGCGCCTTTTTATAAAACCAGCAAAACAGTGCCGGCTACGATTAAAGATCCGCCTAAAACAGTTTTAAAATTCATCGGCTCGCTTAAAAATATAAAAGCAAATATCATGACCAAAACTATGCTGAGTTTATCTATAGGCGCGACTTTTGAAACATCGCCCGTTTCAAGCGCTTTAAAATAAAAAATCCATGATAAACCCGTCGCAAACCCTGACAAAACCAAAAATATAAGATTTTCTTTGCCGAGAGCTTTTACTTCTTTAAGCTGCCCGCCGAAAATAACAATGCCCCACGCTATAATTAAAACCACAAATGTGCGCACGGCAGTCGCCACGTCTCCGCTGATGCCTTTTACGCCGACTTTGGCAAGTATGGCAGTAAGCGCGGCAAAAAAAGCCGATAATAACGCGTAATATTTCCACATTTGTTTTCCTTTTAGAAGAATAGAAGCTGGGAAGTTGAGAAGCTGAGAGGAGCTTTGGCCGTTTTTGTCTTTGCCTTTGCTCAACTTCCAAGCTTCCCAACTTCCCAGCTTCTGCCTTTGTAGTTTTTCTATCTGCCAAACATATATCTCACGCCTATATTGCCGTACAAATTCTCGTATCCATCCGCCGTATAATACTTTCCGTTTGCAAACGCTTTCCAATTTTGCGCTATCCTTACGTCTCCGCCGAGCCCCACTCCTATCTGCACTTCTCCTTCTTCACTGCCTCTGCTTGAAAATACTACTCCAGTCTGATTAAACTGGTTATCTATCTCATGCGACGTTCCGGATAACATATACTTACACTCTACATTTGCATACCATGTCCATATGTCTTTACCATAATCCAACCCTAAGCCCACTCTTCCCGCGCTTCTTAGATAATTCCCTCCACTTACTTCCAAATTATACATCCCGGCACCTGTTTCATTAAACCCTTCATACATCGTGTTCTGCATTTCTATTCCCGCATACGGTTTAAAATCAATAACTTCCGTAAACCCTATTCTTAACGCCGCTTCCACATCCGCGCTCACAGTAAACGCGTTTATATCTGCTTTTGCTTTATCCCCTCCGAATGTCATTCTTTCCGTGCTGAACCTGTCATAGCTTCCCAAAAGCATACCTTTCAATTCCCAGCTGTCTCTTAAATATCCTCCATACACGCCCAATCCGTTCTTGTTTCCGTCTGCGCTATG
>WRJZ01000015.1 GCA_009778325.1 Candidatus Endomicrobium neocapritermitis
ACAAAAAAATAATTGTCTTTGCCGTTCGCCGTTGATTCGTAATTCGTCATTCGTAATTCGTAATTGCCTTTTAGCTCTGTTCCTGAGCGCGCAATATTTCGTTTCCTATGTTTATGCGGCGCCTCAAAGCTGGGTGCTTGAGTCGCCAAGCAGGAATATCAGCGTCACTATTAATCTGACAGACGCCGGAACCGTGAATTACTCCGCGAAGCTTAACGGAAAGCCGATGATTCTTGATTCATCCTTAGGTATTAACATAACCGGCTATGCTGATTTTACATCGGGCCTTGAGTACAAATCCGCGAGGATAAACACGATAAATGAAACCTATGAGATGATTTCCGGCAAATTCTCACAGCACGTTAACAGAGCTGAAGAGCTGACCATTACGTTTGTGAAAGATTCAAAAGAAATCCAATTCGTCTTCAGAGCCTATAACGACGGAATGGCGTTTAGGTATTTTATCGACGACAGTGGGGATAGCTATACCGCGGGAACTGCTTCCAATACCGGCGAAATAACCGAGTTCCAACTTACCCCCGGCTCTCATCTATGGGCGATGCCCTATACCCATGAAGGTAACTATAATCTTGTATATCGAGAATATAATTTAGGACAACTGGCAAACGCATCAAGAGGCATTGGTATGCCAATGTTAATAAAAACAGTTGACGGCAACTGGATGAATATCGCACAAGCGGAACTGAATTCGGAATATAGCGGCGTTAAAGTGATAGCTCTTAATTCGAACGGTTTATTAAAACTCGCATTAACAGACTCTCAAAAACATAATGTTAATATCAAACTTCCATGGAAGTCGCCATGGAGAGTAGCGGTCATGGGCACTCCGAAAGAGATAGCGGAAACCATGATTTTTGAGAACCTTGCTAAGCCAAATCAATTACCCGATACCTCTTGGATTAAACCCGGCGTTAGCGCGTGGTCATGGTTAAGTTGTAAAAGTCTCGGTCTGCCTCAAGATGGGCAGATGGATAAAGATATTCATAAAAAGTATATAGATTTAGCCGCCGAAATGGGCTGGCCTTACTATACTATGGATGCAGGATGGGATTGGATGTCATATAATGATCAGGTTAACGTTATTCAGTATGCGAAAGATAAAGGAATCGGTATTTTTGTATGGCGCCACGTCAATCAACTAGATGATCCGGACCAATGCGAAGCCGTTTTAAGTTCTCTTGCAAGCCGTGGAATAGTAGGTATAAAGGTTGACTTTGTTTGGTACGAAAGACAGACGCGTCCAGTCCCTAGCGAAGACCCTAAGCGTGGAAGTTTAGAACATTATAAATGGATTATTGAAATCGCCGCAAGGCATAAAATAATGGTAAATTTCCAAAATGCCCACCCGTCATCAGGGGAAAGGCGCACCTATCCTCACGTCCTGAGATTGGATGGCATCCGTAATGCGGAATATTATATTTTTAATGGCAGCATAGAGCGTTCGGCGTATCAGAATACATTATATCCGTTTATACGCAGCGCTACAGGCCCGACATATTACGCGCCGTTTGTTCAAGCATATCGGACAAGAAATAATCCAATATCCGGAGGGACTGTACATCGTCTGGACGGATATTTAACTACCGCGCATCTGATTGCACTTCCTGTGCTTTTGGAAACGGGCAGTGACGAGTTATCGGATATACCTTCGGCCTACATTGGTAAAAACTATACGGAATTTTTCAAGAATCTACCTTCGGCATGGGACGAATCAAGAATACTTGATGGCGCTCCCGGCGAGTATGCTGTAATTGGAAGACGAAAAGGTGACAGCTGGTATGTCGTTGCCGTGACAGAGGAAGAGCGGCAAGGAGCAAAAACCATAAATCTTCCTATGTCGTTCCTTGGGGGTGGTACATACAACGCATTTATAGTCCGTGATGGCGCGACAGATGATGATGTTAGATGTGAAACCAAGTCGATAACGAAGACTGACATCGTACCTCTTCCGATGAGAAAGTACGGCGGTGCAGCGATAAAAATCACCAAAGGCGCTCCTGTTAAAGGCGCAGTAATAACGTTTACGGTAATATCAAAAGACGGCGCTCAAAATACCGGAATGATGACAATACCCGAAAAGACGTTCAGCGAAAGTGTGATAATCGATGTGAAACAGCACAACAGTTTAGCGCCTGCGGAATCGAACGTGAGAGAATTGCAGCATACGAATATAGGAGTGATTATAGACGCGCCGGGAAATGAACCTAAAAGGGAGATGGAACTGAGAATCCCGTACAATGAATCCGACATAACGGGAATGAATGAAGACGGTTTAGTGATAGCAAGGTATGACGAAGAAAAACAGGTGTGGATACCGTTAAAGTCAAAAGTGGATAGTGAAAACAAACAGATAATAGCGTATATAGATAAATTATCGGTATATGCCATAATGGGAACAACAAACGCGGCAAAAGCGTTTGAGAATATGAAATATTATCCTAACCCGCTGCAGCCGTCAAAAGGCCTGAATTATTCCAGAATGCAATTTTCAAATATGCCGGCGGGAACGCGCATAAAAATATACACATTGTTGGGACAGCTTGTAAGAGAATTGGAAGCAGACGCAAGCGGAATGGCAGTTTGGGACGGAAAAAATAATGCCGGCGCAAAAGCGGCCAGCGGAGTATATATAGTGTACATGGAAGACGGCAGCGGAAATAAAAAGAGAATAAAAGTAGCGGTGGAAAGATAGGACGACAGTTAATAGTGAATAGTTAGTAGTGAGTAGTTGTGGAGTGCGCTTTGCGCACCTTTTAATAGTCGGGGCAAAGCTCCGTATGACAGACATAATAATTACTCACTACTAACTATTCACTGCCGTTAAAAGGGGTTTCATTTGACACAAAAAATAAAATCACTATTCTTTTTAGCGTCTGTTGTTTTGTTAATAGGTCTGCTTTTTTGCGGGCAGTCTTATTCACAAAGCCGTACACGGACGCCGGAAACCGAGGCGCTGCTATCTTGGCTGAAAAGCGTTAAGAAGCCCGCGCTCGGTTCTTCATTTTCGCATTCGTCTGACTGGACTCGAGAGGGTATTCTTGGACGGTCTCCGTTGGTATTCGGTTACGAATACTACACGACGAATTATATAACTAAAGGCAAGACGCATAATGATATTTTAAATAACCGTAATTCTATAACAAAGAGCGTTAATCAGCAATATGCTCTCGGAGGCGTGATAACATTTCAGAGCCATATGCCAAACTTTGTCACTTATGGAACTCCCGGAGGAGATCAATGGGACTCTTGGGATACAAGCGTTGAAAGTATCATAAGCAACATTTTGCCAAATGGCGACCGCCATGAGCAATTTAATGCGTTCCTCGATGAGCTGGCGGAATATTTTTCTAGTTTCGTTTCACAAACAGGCCAGCCCATACCGATTTTATTTAGACCGTTTCACGAGATAAACGGAGGATGGTTCTGGTGGGGAGATTTACCTCCGTACGGATCTTTCACGGAAAACGGACAGACAAAAAGAGATGTCGTAAAACTCTGGAGATATACACATGATTATATGACACAAACAAAAGGGCTAAAGAATCTTATATGGGTATGGAATGTTAATGTAATACCGGGTTCCAGTCAGGACTTTTTACAGTTTTTCCCGGGCAAAGAGTATGTGGATATTCTTTCTATGGATATCTATATTAGCACATATCCGGACACTTTGCTTAGCAGCAGCGCACTAGATAGAGATTGGAAGAAACTGGAACAGATTTCAGCGTCAATAGGAAATGCGCCTATTGCAGTTGCAGAGTTTGGATTTAATCATACTTTTGCTCTCCGCAGAGAGCCTGCTGTTTGGCAAACGAAGCTGCCTGCATTCCTTGATAGCCGGAACATTAAGCCATGTTACTTCCTCATATGGGGTGGAGATTTCGGCCCGGTTTCAAGTTCAACAACACCGCAGGAGCAAGCTGAAGATAAAAATAACTTCAGAGAATTTGTTCTGCCGACCGGCGGTGAGCCAAGGTTTCTTTTGCTCACGGTAGCAAGTACGACATATAATTTATTTTCGTATGAGGGAGCAGTAATAGAGTTTCCGGTAATCTCAAGAAACGGCGTTCAAAATATCGGAAAGATGATAATACCTGAAAGGACGTTCAACGAGGATGTAACAATCCAAGTTAAGCAGCACAACACTTTAGCGCAGGCTGAATCGTACGTGAGAGAATTGAGTCATACAAATATAGGCGTGCGTATAGACGCGCAGGGAAAGAAGGCGGAAAAGGCAATAGAGTTGAGAATACCATACAATGAGTCCGACATAACAGGAATGAACGAAGACACTTTAGTGATAGCAAGATATGATGAAGAAAAACAGGTATGGGTGCCGCTGCAGTCAAAAGTAGATAAGGTAAACAAACAGGTGACAGCTAATATAAATCATTTATCAGTATATGCTATAATGGGAACGGCAAACGCGGTGAAAGCATTTGAAGATGTAAGATATTATCCAAACCCGATACAGCCGTCGAAGGGTCTGAATTATTCCAGAATGCAATTTTCTAATATACCGGCGGGAACGCGCATAAAGATATACACAATGCTGGGTCAGGTGGTAAGAGACTTGGAAGCAGACGCAAGCGGAATGGCAGTATGGGACGGAAAAAATGATGCAGGAGAAAAAGTTGCCAGCGGAGTATATATAGTATACATGAAAGACGGCAGCGGAAATAAGAAGAGAATAAAAATAGCGGTGGAAAGATAGAACGGCAGTTAATAGTGAATAGTGAGTAGTTAATAGTTTAGGTGTTTTCACAAAGGCTTTGCCTTTGCGAAAACCTATTATAGATTTCGGCAGAGCCGAAATTCAATAACTACTCACTACTAACTATTCACTATTAACTGCCGTTAAAAAGGGTAAAGGAAAAACATGAAAACGTTAAAATTTGAAGAGTTAAACTTGTCAAACGAGATACTTAAAGCAGTAGGCGACTTAGGTTTTGAAGAAGCGACGCCGATACAGTCTTTGGCAATACCGGTAATGATGGCAGGTGGGGACCTTATAGGTCAGGCGCAGACAGGAACAGGCAAAACAGCGGCATTCGGAATACCGCTGCTTGAAAAAATCGACGCGAAAAGTAAAAACGTGCAGGCAATAATTTTATGCCCCACAAGGGAGCTTGCAATACAGGTTTGCGAAGAGCTTAAACTTTTTTCAAAGTATAAAAGAGGGATAAACATAGTTCCTGTTTACGGCGGGCAGCCCATACAAAGACAAATGCTCGCTTTGTCAAAAGGCGCGCAGATTGTTGTAGGTACCCCCGGAAGAGTTATAGACCATTTGGAAAGAAAAACTTTGAAACTTGAAAACGCCCGAACAATAGTTTTGGACGAAGCCGACGAAATGCTGGACATGGGTTTCCGCGATGATATCGAGCTTATATTAAAAAGTCTGCCGGAAGAAAGACAGACAGTGTTTTTTTCCGCGACAATGCCTAAAGAGTTTATGTTCCTGACGAAAAAATACCAGCATCACCCTGAAATGATAAAAGTCGTGCACGAAAAGCTTACGGTTCCGTTAATCGAGCAGTATTATTTTGATATCCGTGAACACCAAAAACTTGAAGCGCTTGCCAGATGTCTTGATATGTATGATCCGAAACTTTCGCTTGTTTTTTGTAATACTAAAAAAAGAGTAGACGAAGTTGTGGCATCGCTTCAAACCAGAGGATATTCCGCCGACGCAATACACGGTGATATGAACCAATCGCAAAGAGACAGGGTTATGGGAAAGTTCCGCAGCGGTTCAATAGAGCTGCTTATAGCGACGGACGTTGCCGCCAGAGGCATAGACGTTGACGATATAGATATGGTTTTCAATTTTGACGTGCCCAAAGACGATGAAGATTATGTTCACAGAATCGGCAGAACCGGAAGAGCAGGCAGAGCAGGCAAAGCTTATACTTTTGTCGCGGGAAAAGATATTTATAAACTGCGCGACATACAAAGATACACGAAAGCGAATATAAAAAGAGTGCAGGTTCCTTCTTTGGCCGAAGTGGAAAATATTAAAACAACGTTGATGCTTGAAAAGATTAAAGAAGCGATGAAAGACGAGGCGGATACGGAAAAATACGTAAAAATGGCGGAGTCGTTAATTTCAGACGAATTTACATCGCTTGACGTAGCGGCCGCGCTTTTGAAAATGGCTTTTGCCAGCGAGAAAAAAGAACAGGAAGAAAGAGCCGATATGTTCGCAAGACAGAGCGAAGGTTACGCAAATACCGGCGCCAGAGAACGCGGCATGACAAGGCTTTTTATAAATATAGGCAAAAAAGACGGAATCAGAGCAGGCGATTTTGTCGGCGCGATAGCAGGGGAAACAGGCCTTGAGGGAAATGTCGTCGGAAATATTAAAATTTTGGAATCTTTTTCTTTTGTGGAAGTGCCAAGCGATCACGCGGATAATGTTATAAACGCTTTAAATTCCAGCAATATAAAAGGCAAACATGTTTCCGTTGAGCCCGCCAAAGAAAGCTCCGGCGGCGCTTCAAGGGACGACAGAGGCGGCAGGGATAAATATTCAGACCGAGGAAACAACAAAGGCGGAAATAATTCCTTCGGCCGTTCGCGCTTCAACCAGCGCGGAAACAGTAGAAAATATGAAAAACCAAGGAGAGATAACAGATAATAGAGAACAGAGAATAGATACGGCAAAATAAACGGTAATTTTATCTTTTGTAGTTGTTTTATCTATACTCTATTATCTATTCTCTGCCGTTAAATTATGCCCATATTTGAATTCATATGCAATAAATGTAACAAAGAGTTTGAAGCGCTTGTTTTAAATTCTTCCGATAAAATCGAATGTCCGGATTGTAAGAGTGATGAAGTCACCAAACAGTTTTCAACATTCGCGCAAAGCTCAAAATCAGGCTGTTCAAATTACGATTCCTGCCGCCCGAAAAGCAAACACAAATGCTCCGGCGTATGCTGTAACGGCAGTTAAAAAATAATGACAAAAGCTTTTTACTTATTACTTGCCGTTTCGTTTGACTTTAAACCAAAAATCGAATAAAATAAACTCTTACAAACTAAATTTTCAAGCCTTTCTTGTGCGCCCGTAGCTCAACCGGATAGAGCGTTTGACTACGAATCAAAAGGTTAGAGGTTCGACTCCTCTCGGGCGCGTACCAGTTTTTCAGTATAACTTTTAAAGTCCTTTGCGTCTTCAAGCAATTTAACATCTGAAGCAGTTGGGGAACATTCTTCAACTGCTTTAGGTATCTTGCGAATTATATTAAAAGGTTCAAGATATTCAGGTATGACTTTATTGCCTTTCAATACTGAAACTCCGCATAATTCTTTTATAATTAACGACTTATCTTCGTAATTGCTTTCTGTATATAACTGCTCTAACTCATTGATAACAAGAAAAAGGGCTTTGGCTTTTTCTACTGTTTTCTTTTCGTCAGTATTGCAAAGGGCAAGTTCGCCTTTAAGTCTGATAATTGTTTCATTTAATTCCTTTTCTTTATTTGCAAATATCTCTACATTGTTTATTGCTCCTTTAGAATACAATTCATAAAGCCTGTCCATTTGCTTTAAACTATCATTATATTCAGCTTGTAAGGTTTCACGCTTGTTTTGCTTCATAAAGCCTTGTTTTCCTGCTATAAGGTCTATAGTTGTTTGTATCACATTTGTAGCGTTTTTGGGTATATGAACTCCTTTTACAACAGACAATAATGCCTTATCAGCCAAATAATTTTCTCTTATATAGCCTTTAATTTCGTGGTTTTTTTGTCTGCGACATCTATAATATCTGTATTTTTTAGCTTTTTCAGGTTTTTCCTTGTTTTTAATCGTATATGCTCCTGAAATAGAACTGCCACATTCACTGCATTTTAATAACCCTGTGAAGTAATAATCTACTTCGTCTTTGTTATAAGGTCTATCTTCACCCTGTAATACAGCATTTGCTTTATCCCATACAACTTTGCTTATAAGGGGTTCGTGTTTTCCTTCATATAGATTTTTTTTCCAAATGAAGTTACCATAATAAAAAGGATTTTCTATAATTTCTTTAAGGCTTGTCAGTTTCATTCTTTTTTTGTTATGACAACCTTTATGGGGATTTCTTAAGCCTAAATCATATAACATTTGTGTTATCGTTGTAAGGGAATAGTGCCTTGCAATAACTAAATCATATAACTTGCTTACCAAAGGTGCAAAGACTTCGTCTTTAATTATTTTTCTGCTATCATCACGCTTATATCCAACAGGTGGAAAATGTGGGTAATGTCCCTGTTCTGCTGACTCCAAATGTCCCATTTTTACTTTGCGTGAAATATCATTAGACCATTTCTTTGCAACAGCAACTTCAATATCAAGCATAAATTCATCATCTGAGGAATAATTTTTGTTATATGTCTTATTGGTTCTGGAAAAATGAAAAGTTTTTCCGTGTTCAACCATCAATTCTCTCATTCTAATTTTGTCAAAATCATTTCTGGTCATTCTATCTAAAATGTCAAAAATTATATGCTTTATTTGAGGGTTGTTTTTTGCATATTCAAGCATTTGGTTAAAGTTTTTTCGTTCTTTTTTACCCCAAGCACTCTCTGCTACTTTCCAAAATTTAACAATTCTTAAATTGTTTTTATCGGCATAGGCACGCCCTAATCTCTCTTGTGCATCAAGAGAATAGTTATCTTCTTGCCCTCTGCTTGATACTCTTAAAAATAGTATGGCTTGTTCTTTTTCCATCTTATTTTTTTCCTTCTAACAATTTTTCTATATGATAGGTCTGTATTTTATTTGGAACAGTTCGTTTGTTAAACCAACGATTTACTGTTGCAAATGCTACCCCAAGCATTTCAGCAAGTTTTACTTGTGAAATTTTGTTTTTAAGTCGGTATTCTTCCAATAATGTTATTATTTTCATATATAACATTATATAACGTTTTCTATGATATGTACAATTTTCCTCGTCGGAGTTTGAGATTTCTTTATGTTCTAAATAATGGAACATAATTTTCAATCTCTTGTAAAAATTTAAGAAGAGCGAATTGTATGTTTTCATCTTCAACTAAAATATAGTTATGTGTTTTTAAAAAGTTTTCTGAAAATACTTTTCGGGCTTCTTCCTTTGCTTCTACAGGGTTTTTATTTTGTTGAAACCCGAGAACTGCTAATACTTTCGCCTTTTGACTGTCAGTTTTATACAATGAAATGACTTCTTCATTTATATTTGACTTTGATATCATATCAGGCATATTTTTATGGAGTGTTCGCAAAGTATAATCAAATACCTTTTTGAACTTTGCAAGGTCAAACATTTCTTTAAAGGTGTTATCATTCTTGCTATATCCAAACCTTTGTAAAATCGATTTTATTTTATACTCTTTGTTGTATTGAATTTCCACTCTCAATAAACGATTTTCACCTATTCCAAACCTAAGTAAATGATTTGGAAACTGCTTTACTTCTTCAAATTTATTATAAAACAGCACCCTTAAAGATTTAGAGTTAAATATCACATTGCCATACGACTTTTCAGACGGTAGCAACTTACAGCGTGGAAATGAGCTTTCTCTTACCATTCCAAAAACATCTTCGCAAGATAAAGGCATAGGTAAGACAAAGTTTTTAGAATAATGGACTTTTTTAACGATTGCCTGTTCTATGACTTCTTTTGTGGTACTAACACCCATTTCTTTTAACTCTGCAAGCAGCTTATCTACAATAATTTCAAAATCTTTTTCACAGACTTCTTGAATGTTGTTGCCAAACAAAAGCTTTGGTATGGAAAATTCTATGTATAAATATGGATAGCCTGTGTAACGGTTTTTGATTATAATCAATCGTAGTCTGTATTTGCCGTCTTTTATAGGCAAAGACCAAGATATTAAACACTTTCTACCTATATAATTTGTGTAAGGTGCTTCAAAGAAACCTTTTAAATAACCTGAATAGTAATTCTTGAATAATTCATAGTTTAAAATCTTGTAGCCTTGCGCAAGCAATAACTTAATAGTATCGATCATTTTTGTTGCTCCTCTTTCGGCTTATTATTAGCCGTTATTTTTACTGCGTTTCTTTCTTCATTTTTTGCTTTAATCTCTCTTACAAGCATTTCTAATTTTGCGTATTTATATAACGCTATGGCGCACTCTTCATCGGTAAACTCCTTTTCAAAAGCTGATGTAAAAACAGCTTTAGCTTCATCTATAAGCTGTCTAGGGAAAATTATTGAGTTGAAAACGACATCGCCTAAGCACTCGGCTTGTGCTTTATTTTCGTTTTCATTGGTTGTGGTTAATCTGTTAGAAATGAAAAAATTCCCTTTTGCCTTGTTCATAAATAAACTTTAGCAAAGGAAATTTATTGTAAAAAGAGTATAGGGAAATGGGATAACAAATGTTATGGTGTGTTTTTGTTATACTGAGGTTTTATCGTCGGAATTTTGTTTGTTGTTTAGTGAAAATAATGAATCTAAATTTTTCTTTGTTCTATGTGTATCTTGCCTTATAGCTTCTCTTGAGCGATTGCCAGATTTTTCTGCTATTTCCTTGTAGGAGTATTTTTCGTGTAAGTTTAAATTTTTAATTTGTTCTTTTGTAACTGCAAATTTATTTTCTGGCAGTTTAGATAATTTATTGTTTAAAATATCTTTATTCTTATCAAGGAATTTTTTAATTTCGTTTACAGATGTTTTATAAGGAATGTTTATATTTATGCTGTCATACATTATGTTTTCTTCACCAGCATATATAATACTATCGTTTCGCATATAATCTGGATAACTTGGAATAATTCTAATCGGTTGCAGCAAAGGTAGAAAGATACAACCATAATTAACAATAAAGGGAACTTGATTATAAATGATAGGAGAAATTTTGCAATCCATGGATACAATTGTATCAGTTAACATAATCTGGTTAAACTCTTCTGATATTTCTTTAGGGTCTTTTTCCCAGATAGATACACATTTTTGCGCAGCATTCTTTACATAGGTTTCTTTCAAATTAAGCTTAATTCTAATTTGCCTAACAAAACGTCCAAAATCTTTATGTTCTTCCAATGCCTTTGCTAAATCAATGGCTGTTGAGGTAAGCCCAATATAACCTTGTTTCTTATATTTTATTGACTCACTACGGTTGGAAAAAACAATATACGAATGCACAAATTTACCTTCATACATATCTGGCAGACTGGACTTATCAGACTTTATAGTCGAGGTTTGAGCAAAAACATACTTGCAAGATATAAAATTTATTTTCATATTATGTATTTTACCATACAAGAGGGATATTTGTTAAGCAAGCGGTTTCAATGGAAAAATTCTAAATTTTGTCCACTCTCTTAAACTTGTCGATTTAGCTATTCTTAAAACAATTTATTCTCTAACGGTTTCACGCTCTTTTAACTGTTTTTGAATGTATTCCCAATTTTTTTGATTTTTAGAAGAGATTAAAACTTCTAAATAATAAAGTGTATCTCCTTGATACGGTTCTGCGTTCATTTCAATTATCACAAAATATTTTTTGTCTTTGCTTAAAAAATAATGTCTCTCTGTTCCTATTGTTTTCCCTGAATATCCTGCGCCATTCCTAGTCGTCTTATACAAAAAATCGGCATTCTTATCTATGATCGCTTTTACACCGTTATAAATATTTGTTAACTTTTGCCGACCAAAAAACTGTCCATATTTTATACTTGTTTGTGTAATAGTATCATCTTTTTTATCATATAACGTTGCTATGCTGTCCCCATCTGTTTCATACCATCTGCTAAACTCAACGCCAAATTTTTCTGAAATTTTTCTATTACTACTAAACCAATCATTATATTCAGTTTTAGATTTACCTAAACGACTAATCAATCCGTCATAAGTTTGTTGCGAAAAAGCAAAAAGATTTGAAACTCCAAAAATTAACATTACGGCAGCTATTAGTGTTTCTTTCTTCATTTTGACAGCTCCTTTTTAAATATATCGAAAATTAAATAAACTTTTATTTGGCAAACAGTTTGTTTATTTTATTCCAATATGCCACATCACTTTTGCTTGCCCTGTAATAATCTCTTTTAAGTATTTTGTTACCGCTTAATGCTCTCCGCTCATAAATAATTTCTATATAAGTGCCCTTATCGGTCAACCAATCTCTAAAACCAAGCGAAACACTCTCGGAATTAAATACCATGCTAACGTCGCTCATATTTTTAATTCTGTCGAGTTTAATATAATTTACAATGGTTTGATAATTATCTTCCGATACAAAAGTTCTCACAGGAATATTGTTTAATTCTTCCGCAGTACGCCAAGTACCGCTTGCAAATTTTTTACCTCCTCTGTTTGTGGCTTTTCTTTCTTCTTGTTCTATATAAGCTTTGTTTTTGGCTTCTTCTTCGGCTTCTTCTAGTTTTTCTTGTTTTTCAATTTTCAACAAAAATTCTTTTGCTTGAACATTTCCAAATTGTGCAGAATCTTCTATATTATTTTTTCCAATATCTTTATAATTATTATTCCAGCTATGGCTGTCTTTATCCTCATATAAAAATTTTCCAATATAGTACTGCGCCTGATTGTCTCCGCTATCAGAATAATCAAATCTAATTTTTGGGAATGTGAATAAAAATCCTGCAGAACTCAATTGTTTAGCTAATTCTTTAAATGTGTCATAATCAGATGTTCTTGCAACATTTTTTAGCAAGTAAGCATACACATCACTATAATGATATCCCTGACCACTATTAGTAGTTGCAAAACTAATATTCCTTATCCCTTTAATATAACGCATAGCATTAAGTTCAGATTCTAATTCAATTAGTTTATGCAATGCCTGACTATTTCCGCTTTCGGCAGACTTGATGTACCATTTGATTGCATTTTTATAATCTCTTTTTTCTTGATAGACAATTCCTGCTTTGACCTGTGCTTCAACATCGCCTTTTTTTGCATTATTTAGCGTATCTTTAAATTTTTCAGTTGCATAAACTGTTACATAACAAAGCATTACAAATACAAATGACATCGACAGTATTTTTTTCATTTCTACCTCTCTTTTTATTTTCAATTATAAAAAAATGTTTTTAACCTAATTAAGATTTTATTTCTTCTACAACCCATCTTGTGACAATTTTTACGTAATATTTAATAGTGAACCACAAAAATATAAAAGCAGGAATTCCAAATATAATCACAGTAAAGGGAAACGAATCAATAGTTACAAAAAAAGCGCTACCAGATATACTAAACATTATAAGGTTAATTATAAAAGGCGCAAAAACACCGCTCTTATTTACTTTTTTAACATTCTGCTTTAATTCTGATTTTGTTTTTGTTTCTTCTGAAGTATCCATGATAACCTCTCTTTTTTTATTTTTGTTAGAGTTTTTGCAAGCAAAATAAAAAGGCGACGAATTATTAAATGAGCCATTGCACGAACTCATAAATAATCGTCGCCTCTGCCTGTCTATTTTTCAAGACAGGCTAAAAGCAAACGATTATTTGTGGAGTGCAATGTATTTTTGCTTTCGCAAAAACTCAACACAGTCTTTCTCTGTGCTTCCAACAAATAATCTTTATGTAATAAGCCTTTTGGCTTACATATACGACAAATACTCCTAAAATTCAATTTATTATATAAAACCCAAAGAAGTATTGCAAAACTATGTATTTCCTTCTCCAATTTTTAAATAATATGCTCTCTTAGCTTTTAGGGTCTGAATTTTCAGGGTTCTCAAAAAGGGGCAGATAAGCTCAAGTTATTTGGGATTATCGATGTCTTGTTATCGGTATATTTACAGGCTTTCTCTGTACTTCCTGCTGATTTTGCTAAAGTAGACTGTTTTTTTCTAATTTTGACTTTGGATTTGAATCTGGATTTGGAAACATTAACTATAATCTTTTTTAGTGACATAGTCATACAATTATCACCTCTCTTTTGCTCTCTGATGCACCTCTGATGCGTACTGTTATTAAAATTATCTATTGTTTAATAGAATTATAATCAAGAGATATTCAATTTACTTGGGCTTATCTGTGTCATTTTGACTTTACATTATAATCTTGCAGTTTAAATAATGATTTCTTCCCTTTAAAACCGCTTGTTCCGAATTTTAAAACAACTTTTTCAGGGTCTAAATTAAATTCACTAACTATTTTCTTAGCTATACTAACGGTTAGCCAATCTCCGCCTATAATCATAAACAAATCTTGAAAAGAATTATATGAAATAAACCCTCTCGGCAAAGAATATTTGTTTTCAACTTCTCCGCCTATTGATTTAATAAAATCACCTGATTGACTGTTATATACGTTATCGTGCGATTTCAATACTGTAACCCATTCGCCATTGTTGCTTTGGTTAGCATATTTTACTTGTGCTTTTTTGGATAAAACTATTTTTGTCAAATTGGAATTGAACCAAAATAATCCGACATTACCTTTGGCTGATTCTATATTTTTTCGCATATCAATTATGTCATATATAGTCAAACGATAATTATTTGGTATTAGAGTTGTAAAAATTTGATTTTCAAATAGTTTTCTCACATTACCCTCTTTTAACTATAACAATGGCAATATTTGACGTATTTGCCAAAGTGTTTAGTGCTTTTACTATTTTAATATCCCTTTCTATCACGACTAAAGACAGAGCGTTATTGTCAGTTTTTAGTTTTTTTGTAAATTCACATAATTGTGGTATATTTGTTATTGTACTGTTAATGTAAAGAGGCGTATCCACAATTTTGTGTGCAGCAGAGAGTATATTTGACCAATCATTTCCAAAAATATTACCTTTTATTAATGTATCTGAAGAGATTTTCGTTTGTAAAGAGATAAGTTTTGTTATAAATTTCGCTGAGGGAATTTTAGAAAAAAGTAATACAGGTGTGTTTTCTTTAAAAACAATGTGATGAATAAGCCTTAAAGCAAAATCCTGTCCTCGTTCTGAAACATAGATGTTGCCTGATACAAGAGATTTAACATATTTATCTAGTCCGTCAAATTTCGCTATGGTATGCAGATTCTTTTTTCCCCAAGCAACCTTATATTTGAGAAGTATTTTACCAACATATTCATAAAAATCTTTTGCTTTTAAATTTGTCATAATGAGTCTCCTATTAAAACTGAAATTAAAATATTTTTATTTCATTATACTGTATTACTATACCTGCTATATACTTAACCTATAAAATTGCTGAAACATAAGGTTTTAGAGACGCAAACTTTTTGACTTTGGTTAGGAAATGTAGTTTAATGTGATTCGTGGCAAGAAAGTTATACAGATTATAAATTGGTACGCGTTCAGAGTTTTTAGTTTTTTTGTTTCATTTTGCTGTAATACTAACGATAAGATTCAGAAAGGAATATCTTCAAGATCTTCTTCTTGCTCTTGCTTTTGGTTGTTATATTTAGATTCATAGTATGAGATAATAAACAAGCCAACGGTTATTATTGAGTTTAATATAAAGGCTGAGTATAAGCTACTATCTACAATGTAATCATTTTTTCCTTTACCATGTGCAAAAGTTTTGTCGCTACGTAACTCTTCAATTTCGCTTGCTATACGTAATAAAGAACTCCCTATATTTTTTATGTTTTTATGCAACTCTTCAGATGGAAAAAACTTAAATTTTTTTAAAATAGCTCCCGTGAGCTTATATAAGGTATCATTTTTATCGTATTTAATAGTTACTTGCGGATCTTCAAGTATATGTTTTACTATAGATTCTAAAGCACTGTTTGCTAATCCTATTGCTTGAGCAGGATCTTCAAGTACAAGTTTATACGCCTTATCGAACATTTCTCTAGCGTAAGAGCTTCCTGTTTCATTTGGTGTTAATGTTCTTGTAAAAGTAGGAAACGCTGGCAATATCATTGGTACTTGGATGCCAATATCAACAGCTATTGAGAATAAAGTATCTTGGGGCATTTCTGTTAGGGTTTTTGTTAAATCAATAATATCTGTTTTGTTAATTTTATCGTATGTATATTGAATACGGAAATTAAAATTTACGGGATAGCCCATATTATCCCAGTCAAGTTCTTCTACAAATTCATTTATATATGCTTCTACAGAAGAGTAATTTATGTATTCATCAAATATAGCCTTGTGCATTTGGGCAACGAGTTTCATTTTATATTTAGGTCTTAATTTCATTTGTTTTACCTTAGGATTAAAGTTTTTGCGTAAATAATATTATTTATTTTATCAAAAAAACTAAAAAATAAATATTTTTATTTCATTTTGCTGTAATACTATGCAAGGTTGGGTTATTTGTGCTTGTCTATACGAAACAATACAAAAATTGAAAAAAACTTATAAAAAGGCTATAATCTGTTTATGGCAATAAATACCTTTAATGAAACAATCAAAAATACGGTTAATAACTATTTATTGGAAATAGAAAATTATTTTAAAGCTGATAATGCCGATGTCCTATTTTATATGGGTGACATTGACAGTTCATATGAATCTATTTTTAGAACTGCAGTTGAGGGTTTGGCCTCTGAACACAAAAATAACAAAAGAGAAACTTTGATAATTATTTTACATACGAATGGTGGAAGCTCTGAAACAACTGAAAAATATGTCAATATCGTGAGAAGATATTACAAGAGAGTATATTTTATAGTTCCGAACTATGCTATGAGTGCCGGCACAATATTTTGTATGTCAGGAAATAAGATATTTATGGATTGTTCGTCTTGTTTAGGTCCTATTGATCCGCAAATTTATTCAATCAAAGAGAAACGTTTTGTTCCGGCAAATGGATATATAGACGAAATAGATAATATAATAAGAAAATCTCAAAATGGGACTCTTACAAATGCAGAATTTGCAATGTATCAGATGCAAGATTTGGCATTTTTAAATCAATGCAAGCAGACAAAGGAATTGACGATAAATTTATTGGAAGAATGGCTTGTGCAATATAAATTTTGCGACTGGAAAGAAACAAAAACAAGAAAAATTAAGGTGGATGAAAAATACAAACGAGCAAGAGCTAAAGAAATAGCAAGTCAATTAGGCGATAATACTAAGTGGCATATTCATTCAAGACCTATAATGTTGCCGGATTTAGATAAAATAAAGATAGAGATTGATGATTATACCGACAAAGAAGATTTAAAGAAAATTATCAGGCAATATACAGATTTTATTCTGCAATATGTAGCAACATTAGGATTGCAAAACAGCAGATTTATTCATACAAGATTACTTGTATAGGGGATTAAAATGGAAATGAAAAAATCCGTAGTTAAGGACAATAAAATAGATACAAAGAAGGTTCAGGAATTGTTGGATTATGTAAAACAAGTAGAACCTTTTTTAGAAAAAAAAGGTTATGACATTGGAAATCCTGAACCTGATAAAAATATGCAGAGCTGTATAAATTTTTTCCATAATAAAATAATTGTAAAATAAATATTATCCATAACAGATCGTGTAACAAGAAAATCTCTGATATAGACTTAAGTTCATGTCAGAGATTTTGTTTTTGACAATGAATATGCAATTTGTATTAAAGAATTATAGAAACATAAGGCTTCAGAGGTTCAAATTTCTTGATCTTGGTTATGAAATGTAGTTTAATATGTTCTGTAGCAAGAAAGTTGTACAGATTGTAAATCGGCTTGCGTTTGCTCTTCGTTTTTTACGTTTATGCGGTGTCATAGCCTTGTTCATTTACAGTGGATTCCCGATTAAGACACTCGGGAACGCAAAAAGATAGGAATAACAACTTTCTTTTTGCGACTTCACTCGGTTCTTCCTTACCTAAATGCAAAATACTTCGTCCAAATTTATGTCTGTTTTTGCATTTTTACTTCCTTACGCTCCGGCTCATTTAGTTTTCATCAGAAAATTCCAACTGTGAAACAATCCCTGCACTAGGGTGTGTCGACACACCCTAAGCCGGTTAAACAACCTCTTTGTATAAAAAACCATATTCTCTCATAGACATTATTGCTATGTTGCTGCAGCAACGTATTTTTTCTGCTTGATTTAATAAAATATTACAGCATAGCGGAATGAATAATAATTATAAATAAACCATCTGTCCTATGCTAATATGGAAAAATACATAAAAACACTAGCGGAATGTCTTCTTTTTAAGGGAATGTCAGTCTCTGACATTAACCTCGTTTTGCCTTTTCTTAAACCCAATATTAGAAAATATAAAAAGGGTGAAAATGTGGCTACTATGGGAGATATGATTAAGGACGTATGTATTCTTCTGCAAGGCGAGATATACATGGTATATGAAAACATTTACGGCGCCCGCACATTAATATCGAGGCGGCTGCCAAAGGATTCTTTTTTTGAAGCTTTTTGTTTTGCCGGCGCTGAAATTCCTGTCAATGCCAGAGTTAAGGCTGATTCTATTGTAATGTTTATCCCTTGCGAAAATATTACTAATATGCCCCAGTTTCTAAGCAGGCACCATATTAAAATGCTGCATAATGTAGTTTGCACAATGTCGCATAAAGTTTCCGGAGAAATATTTAAGCAGCTTAAACACACACAAGGCTACAGCGTCAGAGTTAAGATATTGTCTTACCTTAATGAACAAAAAGCTAAATACGGTAAAAATGAATTTGTTATTGATATTTCTAAAACGGACTTGGCAAGTTACCTTATGGTAGACAGGACTTCTTTGCACAAAGAACTTGCGCTGATGAAAAAAGACGGTTTGATAAACTTTAAAGACAGAAAATTTACAATAAAAACATAGGCAGTAAACATATCAAAATATAAGAATTTTGAAAAACACCGTAAAATTACCCCTGATCACAAAATTTTTTTCAAATAAATCATATCAGTAAGCAGTATTCCTTCTTCAAACATGGGATGATCATAATTATCGGTAAAAAAGTTCTTTATACGATGTGATTTTTCAAATCCGCATTTTTTGTAAAATGACAATATACTTGGAACTTCTCCTGTCCCTACAAGAATCGTATTATACTTGCCCTGATAATAATCAAGGATAAATTTTATCAGCGTTTGCCCATATCCCTGACCTTGGTATTTTTTATATGTTGCTATATTCTTTAATTCGCAAGTGTTTTTATTTACCGGCGCTACAACGCAAATACTTTTCAAATCACCGTCATACAATGCAAACATGTCTCCGCTTTCCAAATACTTATCAATCATATTTTCCTGCTCATCGGCTAATAATAGTAAATCCAGGAATTGTTTTTTATTGCTTGTAATTTTTTCTATTTTCATATAGCTGTTTATGGTTAACCTTACAATGGCATATGGATTGTTTTATTTTTACAAAAGAAGCAAAAACAATTAGGGGTGTATTTTGCGATTAGGCACGGCGCAACACGAGGAAGTTTACGCACGAAGATAAATGACGAGTGTTGCAACAAAGCATAATTGCAAAAGACACCCCTAATTGCGCTGCCAACGGGATTTGAACCCGTGATCTCCGCCTTGAGAGGGCGATGTCCTGAACCGCTAGACGATGGCAGCGTTGGATTTTATTATATATTAATTGTCTGCCTTCTTTCAACAACAGAAGCTAAGAAGTTC
>WRJZ01000016.1 GCA_009778325.1 Candidatus Endomicrobium neocapritermitis
GCCCCAGTAAACGGCGGCCGTAACTATAACGGTCCTAAGGTAGCGAAATTCCTTGTCGGGTAAGTTCCGACCTGCACGAATGGCGTAACAAAGAGGGCACTGTCTCAACGAAAGACTCGGCGAAATTGTGGTACCCGTGAAGACGCGGGTTGCCTGCGGCTAGACGAAAAGACCCCGTGGAGCTTTACTGTATCTTAGCCTTGAATTATGGAGTTAAATGCGTAGAATAGGTGGGACCCTTTGAAGCATGGCTTTTGGGCTGTGTGGAGGGGCAATGTGAAATACCACCCTTTTAGGTCTGTGGTTCTAACTCCCATGTTTGAATCAACAGGGAGGACATGGTTAGGTGGGCAGTTTAACTGGGGCGGTTGCCTCCTAAATAGTAACGGAGGCGTTCAAAGGTACCCTCAGGACCAATAGAAATGGTCTATAGAGCGCAAGTGCAGAAGGGTGCTTAACTGCGAGACCTACAAGTCAAGCAGATGCGAAAGCAGGAACTAGTGATCCGGCGGTTCAGTGTGGAATTGCCGTCGCTCAACGGATAAAAGCTACCCCGGGGATAACAGGCTTATTCTTTCCAAGAGTCCATATCGACGAAAGAGTTTGGCACCTCGATGTCGGCTCATCTCATCCTGGGGCTGGAGTAGGTCCCAAGGGTTTGGCTGTTCGCCAATTAAAGAGGTACGTGAGCTGGGTTCAGTACGTCGTGAGACAGTACGGTCTCTATCTACCGTGGGCGCAGGAAATTTGAGGGGACTCGTTCTTAGTACGAGAGGACCGGAATGAACATACCTCTGGTGTTTCGGTTGTTCCGCCAGGAGCATTGCCGAGTAGCCAAGTATGGACGAGATAAACACTGAAAGCATATAAGTGTGAAACTCACCCCAAGATAAGATTTCCCTGAAGGGCACTCATAGACTATGAGTTTGATAGGATAGAAGTGTAAGTACAGTAATGTATTCAGCTAACTATTACTAATTGCCCGTTCGGCTTGGTCACATTTTCTAATCTTTTTTCGCTACGTCTTTTGCATTTTCGCTTCCTTATGCACCGGCTCACTTGGGTTAACCAAGCATCGCCGGCGCAAGCGTCGCGAAAAAGCAAAATACTTTGCGAAAATAATGCGTAAAAACGCAAAATTTACCTTATTGAGTTAGTTCTTTTAATCAGTTAGTTTTGTCATTCCCGTGAAAACGGGAATCCACGTTAACTAATTATTGTCGCTGAAAGCGACACCGCAATTGTTAATTATTCATTTTTAATTATTAATTGTCGTCAAGAAATTTTTTCCGGTGCTTATTCCGATGGTGTCACACCCGTTCTCATTCCGAACACGGAAGTTAAGCCCATCAGGGCCGATGGTAGTTGTCCCGCAGGGGACCGCAAGAGTAGGTCAGTGCCGGATTTATTATAAAAAAGCCGATGTGTTATTTTAACACATCGGCTTTTTTTTATTATAAGTTTGAAAAATGATTTGAATTATATTATAATGAAAACGGATGTTTTCGTACATCGGCAGTAATAGAATAAATCAATATGCTGATGTTTCAATATTTAAATAATTAGTAAAAGGCATAACAAAAACCAAATAATGGGAGGTTTTCTATGTTCGTTCCGGTATATAGAATAAAAAATTTAGAAAACAAGCTGTTCGCTCTGAAGAATTTTAAAGGAAAAAAGTTTGAATTTAAAGTGCCTAGTGTTGAGGACGGCAATAAGATTTATGATTATGGAAATACAGATGACCATTCTAACAAATACCATCATCAAGGAATGGCAAAAGTAGGGTGGGTTGGAAATAAACCTCATGATTTTATAATTTCCGGCAACGGCAAAAACGGGCAGGGTTATCTTTTGATTACGGCAAAAGATAAAATTGCGCAATATGTTGATATAACCGTCAAAGTCGGAGTCAAGAAGCATGCTCACCCGGGGGGAATACAAATAGCGGAAGATTTGCTTGTCGCTCCTTTTTCAGATTTTGGGATAGAACGCATTAGTCTGGCAGATGCGAAAATTAATATAAAGGATTATATTAGCATCTCAAGCTCATGTGGCAGCGTCCCTTCGGCGGCTATTACAAGAGTTGCAAACCATTATTTATTTGCGATTTCCGCAAGAATGTCAGGAGGCAGCTATAACGGAAATAGAAATGTTGATATATTCTTATATGGACAGCCTTGTCTCAATAATACCGGTTTAAAACTTATCGGTATTATTAAGAATGTTATAGAACATCAAAATATTAATTTATTTGTAAGCGATAAGAATGAGGTATATCTTGTCGGTTTTGCAAATAAGGAAAAGATTACAGGTTTTGATGTTTCCGTGTCTTTCGATGATAATTTATATATTTACAAATTGCCTGTTAATGTTTCCAAAACAGGCATCTCTCTTGCCAAAACGACTATGGAGCGGTTACTGAAAATAACTTTTAGAGATGTTAGCCGGGCATCTAGTTTATTTGGCGGCGGCGCTGGAGATCCGCGTTTTGCCAATGCGGCCTGTCTGGATTTTATCCCTAGGAAAATTCACGAAGACGGAAGCGTTGACGGAGATTTTACAATATACTGTGCCGCTATGCAGACGC
This sequence comes from Candidatus Endomicrobium neocapritermitis, assembly GCA_009778325.1. GTDB lineage: Bacteria > Elusimicrobiota > Endomicrobiia > Endomicrobiales > Endomicrobiaceae > Endomicrobium_B > Endomicrobium_B neocapritermitis. The sequence goes on from WRJZ01000016.1 coordinate 2,591, forward strand.
ACGGCGGAGGTCTCATAAAAATGTGGGGATTTAACTATTCAGGCAAAGCGCCGGCAGAACAATCGGAGAAAGTAGCCATAACCCACGTTGTTCATAATACGTCTGCGTCTTCTAATGCGGGCTGCAAAGAATTTTCTTTTCAAAGGTATATCAAAAAAGGCGCAAAAGCCGAAAAAGTAAATTACGACACGCATACCGCCTGCCGGGCATATACAGAAAACTTCTGCTTTAGTATAGATCAATGGTTTACGGATAAAGAGTTAACAAAAAAGTTTAATTTTAATAACCCTGTAAATAAAAATATTACATTATTTTCAGAATGGACGAAGGACTATGACAAACAAGATTATTTTATGCAGACAAAACCAAAAGCATACTATTTGGCAAATCGTCAACAGAAAGATAAAAGCCGTCAAATTCATACTCCCGACTGCAAGTTTTTTCCGAAAAATAGATCTGAATCTACCGAAATGGGAATGCGGTGGCGCGGCGGAGCAACACTCTTAGGGTATTATCCAACAGAAAAGGCGGCATTAATATCGGCTAAAGAATACCATTATAGTTTGGCTGACGGCTGCTGCTTCTGTTGTAGAAGCATAGATACGGACCGTTCGTGGTCCAAAAAATAATATGATTTTGTTTCGGACGCAACAAGGCGGACACAAAAAAAGAAGTCCGGCAAAACAGGGCGTTATTTTTGGTCATGAGGAGAATTATTTTTTTGCGGTAAATATGTTTTTAGTTTATCTAAAATCTCATTAAAATTAAGCGGTTTGCCGACATGGTTGTTCATTCCGGCTGCGAGACATTTTTCAATATCCTCGCGGAAAACATTCGCAGTCATTGCTATTATAGGAATATTTACGGCTTTAGGCGTTTGGAGCGCGCGGATACGCCGCGTCGCTTCATACCCGTCCATTTCAGGCATCTGCACGTCCATAAAAATCATGTCGTACTTGTCCGGCGCTTTACTGAACATTTGTACGGCTTCCTCTCCGTTTTTAGCGCAGTCTATAGTCAAATGCGCGGGCTCAAGCAAGGCCTTCACGATTTCGCGGTTGATCTCGATATCTTCAGCTAGAAGAATATGCCGTCCCTCAAAGCTGATGACTTCGTGCTGTGCCGCATCTTCATTCTGCTGCTGTTCCACGCCAAGACAGTCGTTTACGGCATCTTCAATTGCGGACGGGGATAAAGGTTTGGAAAGGAATTTGTCAATACCGGCACTTTTTGCGTCTTCATCAATAAGACTCCAGTTAACGGACGACATCATTATCACAAAAACTTTATCAGTGTCTTTTTTTTGTGTTTTTAGCGTATTGGTTAATTTCACGCTGTCAATACCAGGCAGGCTCAAGTCAACAAAGTAAATATCGTAATTGCCGTTCCTCGCGATAAGCCGGAGCGCTTCTTCGGCGCTTGATACGGTATCGCAGGACGCGCTGAATCCAAGCATTGTTTTACGGAGGTATTCCAAATTTACCGGATCATCATCTATCGCCAGAGCGCGGATATTACTCCAATCCCTAAGTTTCTTTTCTTTTCCTTCAATACGTTTTGCCTGAAATGTAAAGGCAAAAGTAGCGCCCTTCCCAAGTTCGGACTCAATCCAAATTCTGCCGCCCATCATTTCCACGATATTTTTTGATATCGCAAGCCCAAGTCCCGTGCCGCCGAATTTTCTGGATGTGCTGTTTTCCGCCTGCTGGAAAGAATGGAACAGGTGCTCTTGCTGTTCATGGCTGAGGCCGATACCGGTATCGCTGACGGAAATTTGTATGGAACAAATATTGTTTTCTTCCTTCAGAAATTTAGTGTCGATGCTGATGGAACCTGTTTCCGGCGTGAATTTTACCGCATTTCCTACCAGGTTGGTAACGACTTGCGCCAGGTGCTGTTCATCGCCATACAGGATTTTGGGGATGGCGCTGTCAATGTGTACTTTTAAATTTTGTTTCTTTTGGCTTATTCTCACGACCCTCCGCAGCATTTTTTCAAAATCGAATTCTACCGGAGAGAGTTCAAATTTATTTGCCTCAATTTTTGACATGTCCAAAATATCGTTGATTATGCCGAGAAGATGCTTTGACGCGTCATCAATTCTTTCAAAACAATAATTTTTCTTATCCGTGTCGGCTGCGGACATTCCGATGGATGTCATGCCGATTATGGCGTTCATCGGCGTTCGTATTTCATGACTCATGTTTGACAAAAACGCGGATTTGGCTTTATTTGCCTGCTCCGCTATCTCAAGCATGCGGTTTTTTTCTTCAGCCTCTTTCATCGGGGATAAATCGGTAAAGTTTTCCAATAACGCAGGACGGCCGTCATAGGTAATTTTTGCCACGGATTTTATAATGGGAATAACGGTGCCGTCCGATTTAACAAATTTTCGCTCGGAACGGTCAACAACCTGATTCAATTCCAATATCGGGCATTTCTGCGCCGGACAAAAAACGTTTTGGCACCGCTTTCCGATGACCATTTCCTTTGTGCCGTTAAAAAGACGCAGTGCGGCAGGGTTTATATCCAATATTTCACGGGTTTCAGCGTCGACAATGGCAATGCCGCTTTCGACAAAGTTCCAAATCGTTTCAAACTGTTCCTGCGCGTTAAATTTCCGCGCGCACTTTTCCCTGACGTTTTTTTTAGTCTTGGCATTTTTTTTCATAACCATATTCTACAAAAAATAAAATTTTATTAAAACTAATGTATAAGTTAAAATAAATTTGACAAAAGCTTTTAGGTATGATATGATTTCTGCAAGTTAAGCGGAAAATAAAAAGGGAACGTTTCCCGCTTGACATCTTTTTTTGTTTGTGGTATAATCACCAAGCATTTAGTTCTTTTAAGATGTTTTGAAGCAGTAAAAAAGTCAAAGACAGTAAGATGCCGAAGGCATGAAAATGGAGCTTTGCTCCTATCTTACCGAGGCGAAGAATGAATTATTTTTTTTAATTTTAAACTTCTCTCGCGGGAAGTTTTTTTATTTTATTTATAATTAATAATTGCAGTTATAAGGGAGTCGAAAATGCCAAATTTAAAAAATCAAGAAGAGGTAAAAAGCTTAGCCGGGAAATTTAAAGCTATGAAAGGCATGATACTTACCGAGTATCACGGTCTTAGCGTAGAAGAAATTTCCGAGCTTCGCGCAAAGCTTCGTCCTTTAAACAGTGAATATACTGTTGTGAAGAACACGCTCAGCGAAATCGCTTTGAAAGAAGCGGGTATTGACGCCGGCGATAATTTTTCAGGGCCTACGGCTTTGGTAATTCAGAACGGTGATATAGTATCGCCCGCGAAAGTTATCATGGAGTTTGCGAAAACGCATGAAAAACTCAAAGTAAAAGCCGGATTTATGGAAGGAAAGTTTATAAATGCCGCTATGGTTGAACAGCTTTCATCGCTTCCTTCCAAAGAAGTGCTTATCGCGAAGATGCTTGGCAGCATGAACTCGCCGATAACGGGTTTTGTAAACGTGTTAGCCGCAAATATCAGAGGTTTAGTAACAGTTTTAGACGCAATCAGCAAAAAGCAAACAGCCTAACGGCAGTTAGTAGTTAGTAATGAGTAGTGAGTAGTAAAGCAAAAACTAAAAAATATGCGGCGAAGCCGCTCAAAAACTATTAATTATTAATTGTTAATTATTAATTGTAGTTGAAACGGAGGATAGTAAAATGTCAGCATTAACAAAAGATCAGTTGATTGAAGCGATTTCGGGAATGTCGGTTTTGGAACTTTCAGAACTTGTAAAAGCTTTGGAAGAAAAGTTCGGCGTGTCGGCAGCAGCTCCTGTAGCGGTTGCGGCAGCTCCGGCAGCGGGCGCAACGGCAGGCGGCGCGGCAGCTGAAGAAAAAACTGAGTTCAATGTTGTGCTTACCAATGCGGGCGCAAACAAAATAAATGTTATTAAAGTTGTAAGAGAGCTTACGGGTCTTGGCTTGAAAGAAGCGAAAGACTTGGTTGACGGCGCTCCTAAAACAGTAAAAGAAAACGTTGCAAAAGCCGAAGCGGAAGAAATGAAGAAGAAACTTGCCGAAGCGGGTGCAACAGTTGAGCTTAAGTAAACCTGAGAATATTCTAAAAACCATAAATCCCCGGTTTTCGCAATCGGGGATGATGCGCTTTGCATCAAAATATCAGTTGACAAATAATATTTATTAAGTATAATAAATATTTATTTGTCATTTATGTACAATACTCTATAGCAGGTTGAAAATAATGAATAAAGTAAACTTTGGACAGATCGGCGCGCCGATAGATCCGCCTCTTCTTTTGAAGATGCAAAAAGATTCTTTTGCGGAATTTCTGCAAAAGGATACCTCTCCTGAAAAAAGAAAATTTCAGGGGCTTGAAGGTGCTTTTAAAGACATATTTCCTTTAACAAATTCCGACGGGAGTTTGATTTTGGAGTATGTCTCTTATTCTTTTGGCGAACCCAAATATTCGGTTGAAGAATCTATCGCCAGAGACGCGACATATGCGCTTCCTTTAAAAGTTAAGCTCAGGCTTATGCACAAAAAGGAAGACGGCAAAGAAAAAGAATTATCAGAGCAGGAAGTGTATTTCGGCGATGTTCCGTTAATGACGGATACCGCGACATTTATTATAAACGGCGCAGAACGCGTTGTTGTCAGCCAGATTCACCGTTCGCCCGGCGTTATTTTTGAAGAAGACGAAGAAAAAAGGGTTACCGTATTAGGCAAGCCTTTGTATTTTGCAAGAATGATACCTTACAGAGGCGCGTGGGTAGAGTTTGAATTTGACCAAAACGGCATATTGTTCGTAAGAATAGACAGAAAAAGAAAAATATTTGCGACGACATTCTTGCGCGCTTTAGGTTTTGAAACCGACGAAGAAATTTTGAGCCTTTTCAGAGAATCAAAAGAAGTTCAGCTTGACGCTCCTTTGACAACGCTTGCGAACGAATATCTTTCTGAAGATATTTATGATAAAGCGACCGGCGAAATTATTGCCGATGCAGGCAAAGAGCTTAAAGAAGACCTGATAAAAAAGCTTCAGACAAAAGGTTTTGCTTCGGTTAATGTGTTTAAAGACGCGACGATTCTTTTAACATTGAAAAAAGATACGATAAAGAGCCAAAAAGAAGCGGTTAATCATATATACAGAGTGCTGAAAACCCAGGAATTCATAATGCAGGAAAGAGCTCAGGGATTTTTGGAAGAGCTACTTTTCAAATCCGTAAGAAGATACGATTTGACGACGGTAGGAAGATATAAAATTCTTAAGAAACTTGCTCCTATTTTTGAATATTACGCGAAGCATTTTAAGCTTATTACTCCTGCGGACAATAAAAGAACATTGACCAGGGAAGACGTAGTCGCGACTCTTAAATATCTTTTGATGCTTTATAACGGCGAAACGGAATTTACGGAAAATAAAAAAACCATAAAGATAGGTCTTGACGATATAGACCATCTCGGAAACAGACGCGTGCGTTCAGTGGGCGAATTGCTTGAAAATCAGATAAGAATAGGTCTGGTTCAGATGGCAAGGCTTGTAAAAGAGCATATGAATAATCAGGATAAATCTAATGTTACGCCCCGTTCTCTTACAAATATCACGCAGTTTGTCGCGCAGATAAGAAAGTTTTTCGGAACTTCACAGCTTTCTCAGTTTATGGATCAGATAAATCCTCTGGCGGAACTTACTCACAAACGGCGTTTGTCAGCTTTGGGGCCCGGCGGCTTGAACAGAAAAAGAGCCGGCTTTGAAGTCAGAGACGTTCATCATACCCATTACGGAAGAGTTTGCCCTATCGAAACTCCTGAAGGTCCGAACATCGGTTTGATAACTTCTCTTTCAACATTTGCAAGAGTAAATCCGTACGGTTTAATAGAAACGCCTTATAAAAAAGTTGAAAACGGCGTTGCTACGGATAAAATTGAATATTTGACGGCAGATAAAGAAGACGAATTTTTTGTAGCGCAGGCAAATACCCCTGTAGACGGAAAAGGCAAATTGACTTCCGATACGGTGCAGGGAAGAAAATGGGATGACTTTTTGTTCCAGCCTCCGGCAAAAGTTGACTATATGGATATTTCGCCTATGCAGGTTATATCCATTTCCGCTGCTTTGATACCGTTTTTGGAACATGACGACGCGAACAGAGCTTTGATGGGCTGCAACATGCAGCGCCAAGGCGTTCCTTTGCTTGTTACAGAAGTTCCTTTAGTCGGAACAGGTATTGAAGAAAAAGTAGCAAGAGACTCAGGCGTTGTCATTGTTTCAAAATCCGAAGGAGAAGTAGTCTCGGTTTCATCGGACGAAATAATGGTTTACTCCAAAAGCGGAGATACTGAAGTATATAATTTAAGAAAATACGCGCGGTCAAATCAGGACACATGCATTAATCAGAGACCTTTGGTCATGCTTGGCGATACGGTGAAAAAAGGCCAGATTATTGCCGACGGCCCTGCTACGAAAGACGGGCAGCTTGCTCTCGGACAAAACCTTCTTTTGGCTTTCATGCCTTGGGACGGATACAACTTCGAAGACGCCATACTTCTTTCGGAAAGGCTTGTTCAGGATGACAAATTTACTTCTATTCATATAAGAGAATTTCAGACGGAAGCCAGAGAGACAAAAGGCCGTCCGGAAGAAATAACAAAAGATATTCCAAACGTTGGTTCCGAAGATTTGTTGAATCTTGACGAAGACGGAGTTATTAAAGTCGGCTCAATGGTTCAGAGAGGCGACATTCTCGTAGGAAAAACCGCCCCGAAAGGCGAGCAGCAGACAACTCCTGAAGAAAGGCTTCTGAGAGTATTGTTCGGCAAAAAAGCCGAAGACGTTCAGGATGCATCTCTCAGAGTTCCGCCCGGAATATCAGGAAAAATTATATCTGTAAGAACATTTGTAAGGCTTGAAAAGCTTACGGATAAAGAGAAAAAGAAAAGACAGGAAGATATGTATGACATTTACGATGCCGCCAAAAGCAAGCTTCGTAAAGATAAGAAAGAACTTCTTGCAAAAGCAAACAAATCAGAATCCGTAAAAATAGAAGCTATCTACAAAAAGAAAGAAGAAGTGCTTAAAGAAAATTACGAAAACGAAAAAGAAAGATTTAAAAAAGGCGATGAGCTGCCTGTTTCCGTAAATAAAATAGTAAAAGTTTATATAGCTTCAAAAACGAAAGTTCAGGTCGGCGATAAGCTTGCCGGCAGACACGGAAACAAAGGTATTGTCGCAAGAATTCTTCCGGTTGAAGATATGCCGAGACTTCCGGACGGAACGCCTGTTGACTGTGTTCTTTCTCCTTTAGCCATTCCTTCACGTATGAACGTGGGACAGCTTTTGGAAGTTATGTTGGGCTGGGCCGGGAAAACTCTCGGAAATCAGATGATAACTCCTGTTTTTGACGGAGCAAGCGAAGAAGAAATAAAAGAGTATGTTGAAAAAGCTAAAAGTCAGATTTTAAACAATAAAAAGAAAGATTTGGCGGCAAGAGGATTAAAAGGCAAAGAGCTTGAAGACGCTCTTGACAAATACGCGAAAGAAGCGCTGCCTACAAATGACTGCAAAATCACGCTTTATGACGGCAGAACCGGCGAACCGTTTATGGAAAAAGTTACGGTCGGCGTAATGTACGTTTTAAAGCTTAACCACTTGGTTGAAGACAAGATGCACGCAAGATCTACCGGACCATATTCGCTGATTACGCGCCAGCCTTTAGGCGGAAAAGCGCAGTTCGGCGGGCAGAGATTCGGAGAAATGGAAGTCTGGGCTGTGGAAGGGTACGGAGCAGCGCATATTTTACAGGAGTTTTTAACTGTTAAATCCGACGATGTGGACGGCAGGGTTAAAATGTACGACTCTATTATAAGAGGCGAGTCGATATCCGAGCCCGGCGTTCCGGAATCGTTTAAGGTTTTGGTAAGCGAACTGAAAGCTTTAGGTTTAAACGTAGAGCTTTTGGACAGCAAGAATGCCGCTGCCGCGGAAAAACAAGAAAAAACTAAGGGTGCGAGCAAGAAATGACTAAAATAAATTTTCAAAATCAAAAGAAAAAAATAAGTAATCTTAACTATTCGAATTTCGACGCGGTTAAGGTTACGGTTGCAAGTCCCGAACAGATAAAAACGTGGTCATTCGGCGAAGTTAAAAAACCGGAAACCATAAATTACAGAACGTTTAAACCCGAAAGAGACGGTTTGTTCTGCGACAGAACTTTCGGTCCTACAAAGGACTGGGAATGCCATTGCGGAAAATATAAATACATTAAACACAAAGGCACGGTCTGCGACAGATGCGGAGTTGAAGTTACCGAATCCAAAGTAAGAAGAGAAAGATTCGGCCATATAGACTTGGCTGTTCCCGTCGCGCATTTATGGTTTTTGAGAAAGCCGCCGTCAAGAATCGGAATTCTTTTAAATATGAAAATTTCTGATTTGGAAAAGGTTATTTATTATACGAAATATGTTGTTACCGATAACCTCAAAGACCGCGCGCAGGTATGCTCTTTTGTGGAAAAAGGCATGCTTTTGAAAGAAGAGGAGTTTGACCTCTTTAAATACGGCATTGACAGCCCGGTAGTCAAAGAAGAGTTCAAAAATATTTTTGACGGAATAGTTTCCGAAGAAATAGTTTTGGACGCGGACTCGTCAAAAGCATTAAAACAGCTTAAATCTTTGGTTAAATATCAGGCAGACCAGTGCGGAATATCCGCCGATGAAGCCGCGAAGAAAATTGCCGCCAATATAGAAAAAGGCGACACGTACTATAAATGTTATTTCAAATCGCACAGCGTGTATTATTACAGCGATTTGGATTCGTCCCAGCGCAGCGAAGTAAAAAAGATTCTTTCGGAGTCTTTTGAAAAAGGCGACACTGTTTCAATAGGCGAGCCGGACAAAAAAATCAGAATTGAATTTTTTGACATTGAAAAAGACAAAGCTTTTAACGAACTCAGGAAAAATCCCGAAGGCCTTAAAAAATATGAAGGCCGTTTAAGAATTGAAATATCAAGAAACGATGTCCCTTTTATGAAGAATTTTTCAAAACCGGACAACTGCGTTCTTCTTGAAGAAAGCGACATAAAAAATCTTCAGAACGGTTTCGGCGATAATTTAAAAGTTGATATCGGCGCCGCTGCCGTAAGAAAACTTCTTGAAGAAATTAAGCTTGAAGAAGAAGCGAAAAATATTCACGTTGAAATAAAGAAAACCAAATCAGACGCGGAAAGAGCCAGACTTATCAGAAAACTCAGAGTCGTTGAAGGTTTCTTGAAATCGGAAACAAGACCCGAGTGGATGATTCTTACGACTCTTCCGGTGATCCCGCCCGATTTAAGACCTTTGGTCGCTTTGGACGGCGGACGTTTCGCGACGTCGGATTTGAACGACCTTTACAGAAGAATTATCAACAGAAATAACAGACTGCGCCATATAGAGCAGTTAAAAGCTCCCGCGGTTATGATCAATAATGAGAAGAGACTTCTTCAGGAAGCGGTTGACGCTTTGATAGATAATGATTCAAGAACAAGGCCTGTAACGGGCGCGGGAAACAGACCTTTGAAATCCTTGTCGGACACATTGAAAGGAAAGCAGGGACGCTTCAGACAAAATCTTCTCGGAAAAAGAGTTGACTACTCGGGAAGAAGCGTTATTGTCGTAGGACCTAATCTGAAACTTAACCAGTGCGGACTGCCTAAAGAAATGGCTTTGGAACTTTTTAAGCCTTTTATTATAAAAGAACTAATTAAACAGGAAAACGCAACGCTTAAATCAGCAAGAAGAATGCTTGAAAGAGGCGACGCGAAAGTTTGGAATATTCTTGAAAAAGTGACAAAGAACCATCCTGTTCTTTTGAACAGAGCCCCTACACTTCACAGGCTCGGAATTCAGGCTTTTGAACCTGTTTTGGTCGAAGGAAAATCAATACAGCTTCATCCGTTAACATGCGCGGCGTTTAACGCCGACTTCGACGGAGACCAGATGGCTGTGCATTTGCCCATATCAATGGAAGCGCAGCTTGAAGCGAAAGTTTTGATGATGGCGACAAGAAATATTTTGTCGCCTGCGTCGGGAAAACCTATCGCGGTTCCTTCGCAGGATATGGTTTTGGGAAGCTGCTTTTTGACAAAAGAAAAACCTGGCGTTCCCGGGGAAGGAAAGGTATTTTCTTCGGTCGGAGAAGTTGTCACCGCGTATCAGTCGAAGAAAGTAGATTTAAACGCTAAAATTAAAGTTGTCGGAATTACAAATATCAGAGACGGAAAACTTAAAGATAACGAGCAGTCTGACGTTGCAAAGTGGAAAAACTATAAATCCGATGACGGAAAAGAAGTAATGAACTATACGACCGTGGGAAGAGTTATTTTTAATGAAAATCTTCCTAAAAACGAAGACGGTTCTTACGCTTTGGGATACCAGAACAAAAGCATGACTAAAAAAGAACTCGGCGCTCTTGTTGACAGATGCTATAAAGAGCTCGGACAATACAGAACGGTAGTTCTTTTGGATGAAATAAAAAAGATGGGTTACAGATACGCGACCCTTGCGGGCGTTTCCATTTCTATAGATGAAATGAAAATTCCGCCTAAAAAAGAAAAATTGGTAAAAGAAGCGAAAGCCAAAATTAAAGAAATTGAAAAGCAAGCGAAGCTCGGTTTAATAACAGAGTCTGAAAGATACAATAAGATTATCGACATTTGGACCAGAGTTACCGACGAAGTCGCCGATATTATGTTTGACGAAATGAGAAAAGAAGAAACGGAACCTTTGAAAAAAGGCGAAAACCGTTTTAATTCAATATTTATGATGGCGGATTCCGGAGCAAGGGGATCAAGACAGCAGGTAAGACAGCTTGCGGGCATGCGCGGGCTTATGGCCAAACCCCAGAAAAAGCTTACCGGCGGAGTCGGCGAAATTATCGAAACTCCGATTATCTCAAACTTCAGAGAAGGTCTGACGGTTTTGGAATACTTTATTTCCACTCACGGCGGACGTAAAGGTTTGGCTGATACTGCTCTTAAAACGGCGGACGCGGGTTATCTTACAAGAAGGCTTGTTGACGTAGCCCACGATGTTGTCGTAAGAGATCCCGACTGCAAAACCGTTAACGGAGTATTTATCGGCACATTGCAGAGCGGCGACGAAATAGTTGAAAAAATAGACGAGCGCGTAGTCGGAAGAATAGCGCTTGATAACGTCGTGGATATTGTTCACGACGAGCTGATAGTGAAAAGAGGAGAGCTGATTACTCCCGAAAAAGCGCAGAAACTTGTTGAAGCCGGCATCGATAAAATCGGTATCAGAAGCGTTTTAACCTGCGAATCGGAACACGGCGTTTGCGCAAAATGTTACGGTATAAACCCCGCGACCGGTAAAATGGTTGAAGTAGGCGAAGCGGTCGGTATTATTGCCGCGCAGTCAATCGGCGAACCGGGCACGCAGCTTACGCTTCGTACGTTCCATATCGGCGGAGCAGCGAGCCGCGTTGTTCAGCGTTCGGAAATTTATGCCGAAAATAACGGAACCGCGGATTATTACAATTTAAAAACGATTAAAAACAGAGACGGCGAAACTATAGTTTTGAGCAGAAATACGGAACTTGCGTATACGGAATTTCCGGTGCACCGCAGACAGGTTTACCAGATTCCTTACGGCGCCGTAATTGAAGTTCAGGACGGGCAAAAAGTTGAAGTTAAAGTTGACGCCGCGACGGGAATGAAAAAGCTTGTTCTTATAGCCAAATGGGATCCTCATTCAAAGCCGATTATTTCGGAGTTTGAAGGAACCGTTCAGTTCGCGGACGTTAAAGACGGCGTTACGCTGCAGAAAGAAAAATCAAAGATTACAGGGCAAATTGAAAGAGTTATTATTGAGCATCCTTCGGACAGAAAGAGCCCGAAAATCGTCATAAAAAAAGACGGAAAAATTATCGCGGAATATCCGCTGCCTGTTGACACTACTCTTGTCGCGCATGACGGCGATAAGATAAAAGTCGGCGATGTTTTGGCAAAAATTCCTCAGGAAGTCGCTAAATCAAGGGACATTACGGGCGGTCTTCCGAGAGTTGCGGAATTGTTTGAAGGGCGCAGACCGAGAAACGCGGCCGTTGTTTCGGAAATTGACGGCGTCGTACATTTGGGCGGGCCGACAGCGAAAGGCAGCGTGAAAGTCGAGATTGAAAACCCTGAAACAAAAATGAAAAAAGATTACCTGATTCCAGCCGGAAGACATTTGGTTGTTTATGAAGGCGACAGGGTAAAAGAAGGCGAAGCGCTTTCGGACGGAGCGGTAAATCCGCATGATATCCTCAAAGTTAAAGGGCCTAAAGAAGTGCAGGAATATCTTGTTAATGAAATTCAGCAGGTTTACAGACTTCAGGGCGTTACGATAAACGATAAACACATTGAAATAATAGTAAGACAGATGCTGTCTAACGTAAGAATTATGGATTCGGGCGACAGCAAATTTCTTAACGGAGAAATCGTTTCAAGATATAAATATGAAGTTGACAGAAAGGAAGTGAAGGCTAAAGGCGGAAAAGCGCCGGTAGCGCATCCTATTCTTTTGGGTATAACGAAAGCGTCATTGTCTTCGGACTCGTTTATTTCCGCCGCATCTTTCCAGGAAACAACGAGAATCTTGACGGAAGCTGCTGTTTCCGGACAGATTGACACTCTCAGAGGACTGAAAGAAAATGTGTCCATAGGGCACCTGATACCTGCGGGAACCGGGCTTAAACCGATAGTTACGGGTAAAGATAAATAAATTTATTAGAGTAGAGGAACAAAAACAATGCCAACGATTAATCAGTTGATTGCAAACGGAAGACAGGACGTAATCAAAAAAACAAAATCTCCCGCGCTGAAAAACTGCCCTCAGAGAAGAGGCGTATGCACGAGAGTTTACACGACAACGCCTAAAAAACCTAACTCCGCTTTAAGAAAAGTCGCGAGAGTAAGGCTTACGTCCCAATATGAAGTATCTTCATACATCCCGGGAGTAGGACATAATTTGCAGGAGCATTCGCTTGTCCTTATCCGCGGCGGCCGCGTAAAAGATTTGCCGGGAGTACGTTATCATATTGTCAGAGGCACTCTTGACGCGACCGGAGTTGACGGGCGCAAACAGTCAAGAAGCAAATACGGCGCGAAAAAAGCCAAGGCACCTGCGGCAAAATAATTAACCATAAAGGCTAATGACCTTAAAGTCTTTAAGGTCATTAAGGACTTTAAGGAAGAAACATTAGTTGTCAGAAATAAAATAAAGAGGTATGTATGCCACGCAAAGCGTTAAAACCAAGAGAAAAAAGAGGCTTGCCTAACGGAGATTCAAAATATAATTCCGTTTTGATTGCAAGATTCATTAACAAACTTAACTTTGAAGGAAAAAAGAGCACCGCGGAATCAATCATGTATGATTCTTTCGACATAATAAAAGAGAAGACCGGCGAAGATCCCGTTTCTGTATTTAACAGAGCGATAGAAAATATCAGGCCTCTTCTTGAAGTAAGGCCGCGCAGAGTCGGCGGAGCGACATATCAGGTTCCTATGGAAGTTCCGGCCGTAAGGTCAACGACTCTTGCTTTTAACTGGCTTATAGAAATATCAAGAAGTAAAACAGGCAAGCCTATGTGCGAAAAACTGGCGCAGGAAATAATCGACGGCAGCAAAAAAGAAGGCGCCGCGATGAAAAAAAGAGAAGATACGCACAAAATGGCTGAAGCGAATAAGGCGTTTGCGCATTACCGCTGGTAATTTTAAGGGCAATTACAAATTACTAATTACGAATTACGAATCAAAGGCAAAAGACGGAACGGCAATTACAAACTACAAATGATAGGAATAGAACAATGGAAAAGTTTTGTCAAAGCTGCGGGATGCCGTTAGCTAACGATCCAAAAGGTTCAGGCACAAATGCCGACGGCAGCAAAAGCGAGATGTATTGTTCTTATTGTTATGAAAACGGTAAGTTTACAAGAGACTGCAGCGCAAAAGAAATGCAGGAATTTTGTAAAAATAAGATGAAAGAAATGGGAATGTCAAGTTTTAAAGCATGGCTGTTCTCAAGATTTATTCCCGGCTTAAAACGCTGGAAACCGGCAAAAAAGAATTGAAAATTCCCTTTTAAAATATAAATAAAAAGCGCGCAAAAATCTTGCGCGCTTTTTTTATTTATGTTTATTAGTCACCGTAAACAACGGTTGTAAATGTTGATATGATTCCTAAAATTGTCTTGGATTCATAATCTATAGAAGAAATTTTTGTAATCCCTCCCGCTTTTGCCGCAGCCTCTATGCTTGCATCGCCCATGGCAACCAAGCCAAAGTACGATTTAGCTTCGGCTTTACCTACTTTTTTGCCTTTCGTATTTGAAGTTGCAGTCAGAGGAGCTTTAACATCCATAAAAATCAGTCCGCTTACCGGCGACATAGGAGCCATACACCCTGAAAAACTTGCGACGGCAACCGCAAAAAACAAAAAAAACGCTAATTTTCTCATTCTCTTTCACCTCCTCTTTTATAAAATTAAACTATTATAGTTTTTTTTACGGGTATTTGTAAATGAATAAATGAAAAATTTATTTGAATTTTTAACGGATGTAAAAGCGCATCTAAAACGCATAAAAGCTGATAAAATATCATTGCCATAGGCTAATGACAGGCTCTTGCGAGATCGCAGTATGGGGGAATAACGAGGAGTTGTGGTAGTTTTGTCTTTGATGTTTTTTCCGTCTTTGCCAAACTTCTCGGCTTCCGCATTTGTTGTCGTTTCCCGAACTTTCAAATTTTCATTTGACAAATAAATACAATATTTGCTATAAACTAACCTCATTATAATTTTTAAACGCCAGGGTCGCAATTCGTGATATACCTTGCGACGCTGTGTGTTTTTTTAGTCTTAAAAATGTTTGATAAGAAAATAAATTAAAAGCAAAGGGAAGAAAAATGGCTAGAGAATTTCCGTTAAACAAAATCAGAAACTTCGGTATTGCCGCTCATATTGACGCGGGTAAAACAACAACTACAGAAAGAATACTTTATTATACCGGCAGAACTCATAAAATCGGCGAAGTGCATGAAGGCGCCGCTACTATGGACTGGATGGAACAGGAAAGAGAAAGAGGAATAACTATTACTTCTGCCGCCACATATGCCAAATGGCAGGATATGCAGTTTAATATTATTGATACTCCCGGCCACGTTGATTTTACGGCGGAAGTTGAAAGATCTTTAAGAGTTCTCGACGGAGCTGTTGTTGTGTTCGATTCGGGTAACGGAGTTGAGCCTCAGTCGGAAACCGTATGGAGGCAGGCGGACAAGTACGGCGTTCCCAGAATAGTTTATTCAAATAAAATGGATAAAGTCGGCGCGGATTATTTTATGGTCATAAACGACATAAAAGAAAAACTCGGCGCGACGCCTCTTCCTCTGCAGATTCCCATAGGCGCGGAATCGAACTTTCAAGGCGTTGTGGATATCGTTCAAATGAAAGCTTATATATGGCACGGCGAAGAGCTTGGCGCGAAATTTGATGTCGTTGACGTTCCCGCGGAATATAAAGCCAAAGCCGAAGAAATGAGAACGCAGATGATAGAGCTTATTGCCGATTATAGCGATGAAGTTATGAATAACTTTATGGAAGGAAAAGAATCTACCGTAGCGCAGATTAAACAGGCTATAAGAAATGCCACGCTTCAGATAAAGCTGATTCCCGTATTTTGCGGAACTTCGTTTAAAAACAAAGGCGTGCAGCCTATGCTTGACGCGGTTTGCGATTATCTTCCTTCTCCGCTTGACAGAAAAGCTTTTAAAGGCGTTGTCCCGGGCACCGATGAGCCCGCGGAAAGAGCTGTTGACGATAAAGCGCCTTTCAGCGCGTTGGCGTTTAAAATTCAGGCAGATCCTTATATCGGCAAACTTACATATTTCAGAGTTTATTCCGGAACACTTGAAAGCGGTTCATATGTTTTTAATCCCGGAAAAAATAACAGAGAGAGAATTTCGCGTATAGTGCGCATGCATTCAAACAACAGAGAAGAAGTTAAAGCTGTTTACGCGGGAGATATCGCCGCTGCGGTAGGGCTTAAAAATACCGGCACCGGCGACACTCTTTGCGATGAAGCAAACCCGATAGCTTTGGAATCCATGACATTCCCGGACCCTGTTATCGACGTTGCAATTGAACCGAAATCAAAAGCCGACGAAGAAAAGCTCGGAGTTGCTTTGAGCAGGCTTGCCGAAGAAGATCCTACATTCAGAGTAAGAACAAACGAAGAAACAAATCAGACTATTATTGCCGGCATGGGCGAGCTTCATCTTGAGGTTTTGGTTGACAGAATGAAAAGAGAGTTTAATGTTCAGGCAAACGTAGGAAGACCTCAGGTAGCATACCGCGAAACAATAAAAAAAGCATCCGAAGCAGAATCAAAATATATCAGACAGACCGGCGGGCGCGGTCAGTACGGGCACGTTGTACTTACCGTTGAGCCTCAGGAGCCGGGAAAAGGCTATGAATTTGTAAATAAAATTGTCGGCGGCGTAATCCCGAGAGAATATATTCCGGCGGTTGATAAAGGTATAAAAGAAGCTCTGACGTCAGGAACTCTTGCGGGATATCCCGTTGTGGATGTTAAAGTAACGCTTACGGACGGATCGTTCCACGAAGTTGACTCCTCGGAAATGGCGTTTAAGATAGCAGGTTCCATAGCTTTTAAAGACGCATGCAAAAAAGGAAATCCCGTTATACTTGAGCCTATAATGAAATGCGAAGTTATAGTTCCGGAAGATTATATGGGTGACGTTATCGGCGACTTGAATTCAAGGCGCGGTAAAATTTCCAGCATGGATTCAAGAAATAAAGTACAGCATATCAAAGCTAATGTTCCTCTTGCGGAAATGTTCGGTTATTCGACAACTTTGCGTTCGTTAACGCAGGGCAGGGGAAATTACAGTATGGAACCTTCGCACTATGAAGAAGTTCCTAAACAGATAGCTGATAAAATATTAGAAAAAACGGCAAAAGCATAACGGCCGGCAAAAGATAATAGGTACAAAGTAAAAGGGTAAGGAGCTTAAAATGGCAAAAGCAAAATTTGACAGAAGCAAACCGCACGTAAACATAGGAACAATAGGACACGTAGACCACGGCAAAACAACATTGACTGCAGCAATAACAAAAGTATTGGGCGATAAAGGATTGGCCGAATATATATCGTACGATCAGGTAGCGAAAGCGTCGGAATCGCAGGGAAGAAGAGACGATACGAAGATTGTAACAATTGCAGTATCGCACGTTGAATATTCAAC
>WRJZ01000017.1 GCA_009778325.1 Candidatus Endomicrobium neocapritermitis
ATGTTGCCGCAAAGCGGCAATACATCATTAGCGTAGCGACATCATGCGCCGAAGGCGTACATCATAGTCTGGAACTTATCATGTCGTTGCGTTGTTTTTTAATAAATAGAACTCTTACATCATGCCTTTACTCCGTTATAATCGTATAACACATGACACAGGAAGATTAATGAAAGAAAACCGGCTTACCGAATTGTCAATGGATTTTGCCGTACAAATAATTGAACTTGTAAAATTTTTAAAGAAGAATAAAGAGAGTATTGTTTCCAACCAAATAGGACGAAGCGGAACAAGTATCGGAGCAAACATCAGCGAAGCGCAGCATGCTCAAAGCAAATCTGATTTTATATCAAAAATGGAAATAGCGTTGAAGGAATCAAATGAGACAAGCTATTGGCTGAAACTATTAAATAGAAGCGGTCTCATTGATAACTCCTGCTATAAGACGCTCGATTCTCTGTGCACAAAAATAAGAATTTTGCTTATCGCTTCCTGCAAAACCGCAAAAAACAAACAATAAAATCTTTATATTCAGCTTTTTAGGAAAAAACAAATGAGCAAATCACGTAAAGTTCTGGTTGATTTCGGAACGATAGAAAAAAACATTCAAAAGTATAAGCTTAAAAACAGAGGAATAGAGGCTATATCCACGGATAAAATAGTCGGAAGCCTCGGCAGGTATAATGATTTTTCTAAAAACCTTTTGCCCAACCGCGGCGATATGGGCATACGTTATGAGAGCATTAAAAAAGGAATGCTCGGCGGCGTTATATATCCTCCGATAAAAGTGTATCAGGTTTTGGATAATTATTTTGTTATTGACGGCCATCACAGGCTGATGGTAGCGAAAAACGTTTTTAACGCCAAGTATATAGACGCCGAAGTTTTGGAAATTAATTTTGATTTTGAAATATCGCCGCATAAAACTTATTCGTACAGCACTGACAGCGCCAGGAGTTTTTTGATAAAGCTGGAAGAACATTTTTTTCAGGTAAAAACAAATCTTTCAAATAACGTAATAAAATACCCTTTAAAAGTTACCGAGCTTAAAAGTTTCGGAAAGATTTACGAAGAGATTGAAAATTACAGAAACAGTTATAATAAGGGGCAATTCCAGAAGCTCCCGATAATATACGCCGCTTATCACTGGTATGAACACCGTTTTCTTCCTGCCGTAAATATTATTGAAGAGGAAGACGTATTGAGAGGCTTTCCCAACAGAACTTATACCGATCTTTATGTGTGGATACAGCAGCATAAATATTATTTAAGCCAAAAAGTCGGCTATGACGTCGGCTTTGATTTTACGGCCCATGATTTTTTTAAGAAATATAAAAAAGTAAAAAGCCTTTACCTGATTCCTTCAATGATAAAAGACGTGCTGCGCGGAATTAAAGATCAAATAAAGGAACTAAAGGACTGAAATGAGAATTCTTGCCGTTTCCGACGCGGAAGACAATAATCTTGAAAATGTCATAAAGTTTGAACATGACAAAATCAGTTCAATTGATTATGTATTTTCCTGCGGCGATCTTTCCCGTAAATATTTGGAGTATGTTACCGACAGCGTAAAAAAAAGTCTCTATTTTGTTTCCGGCAACCACTATGTCCTTCAGTTTTACAAGGATAATTTTAATTCTTCCAAAATGGTAAAAAAACTTTATTACGGCAAGGGCATGCGCCTGCGTTTCGGCGGAATAGATATGCACGGCCGCGTTGAAACTCTTGAAAACTATATAATCGTCGGATTTGGCGGTTCAATGAGATATAATCCCGGAAATTTCCAGTTTGAAGAATATGAAATGGAAAAAATAGTCAAACGCGCCGAGTCTGCGGTAAGATGGATAAGATTTAAAGATTTTGCGCTTTTCAGGAAGAAGAAAGAAATTCTTGTTATGTCTCATGCTCCGGTTGCCGGAGTTCATGATAAAGAAGACAGGTGTCATCAGGGATTTAAGTGCTTCAAAAGTTTTGTGCATAAAATGAAACCTCTTTTATGGATGCACGGACATGTTCATTTTGAAAATCAGAAAAAAGAGCAGAATACTGTTTTGGACAAAACGCTTATCGTTAATGTTTATTCTTCGAAAATCATTGATATATTAAATTGTGAAATAAATGTAAAAAACGTTCATTTTTGATAGATTTTGCTTGTTTTTTTTTATCTTATAGTTATAATTAATATACATCATGAATAGAATTTTGGCAGTTACTATTTCGGTATTATTATTATTTGTTACTTCTTATGCGCCTGCATACGGAGTAAGCGTAAAAATGACGGATTCATTCGCCGCGCAGTCAGCTTCCTCAGACAGAATTATCAATCACTCTTCTTTTGTACAAATACCTAAACAAGCTTTTAACATGTGTGTGAAAGTCAGCGAAGCTTTTCAGAAAGGGATACTGCTTTCTTCTTCCGGCGGTGAAACAGCCATTAAAGCTTTTTACAAAATAATGAGCATTAACATATTTTTTGATATGGTTAACATAAGCAAACCAAAACAATTGTCGGTTTCTTATGCGGACGCTTATATTTTTAAGTACGCGGATAATTCAGACAAAGGCGTTAACGGGCTTCTAATCTTTATGACGATATTCGGTTTTTTACAGGTATTGCTATGTCTGCTTGCGGTTAAAAAAGCTAATTTGCCTTATTCAATTATATTAAAAAATAAAAAAACACGGTATCAGTTGTTATGATACCGTGTTTTTTTATTTGGGAGAGAGTTATGTTTAAGAAAATGCTGTCAGTGTTCTTATCATCGGTTATTATTTTATCTTTTGTTTTACGGGATTACGCTCATGCCGTTGCGTTAAACCCTAAGCTTGTTGTCGATAACGTAACCGCGCCGGAGATTTACGACGCTACGTTCAAAAATTACGCAAGGCTTACGTCTTCGGCTGATTTCGGCGGCGATACGCTTGTCATAAACATTCAAGATCTTCATATGCAGCCGGAAGTTCAGAAGAATATCAGTTCGATAATAGACATACTTGTCAAAGATTACGGCGTTGCGAATGTCTATGTCGAAGGCGGACACGGCAACATAAGCACGGAGTGGCTCTCAAAAGTGCAGGATGCCGATATGAAAAAAGGCATTGCCGACAGTCTTTTAAGTTCGGCGTTTATAACAGGAGCGGAGTATTATTCAGCCGTAAACGACAGAACAAACTTTCTTATAGGATTGGAAGATGAAGACGTTCATAAACAAAACATAATGCGGCTCGGGTCTATTCTGGACAAAAAGTCTTTTTATGAAAAAAGCGTTGCTTCGCTTTGGAACGAGCTTGAATTTTTCCAGATGAAATATTTCAGCCGCGGAAACCGCAGGCTTGCGAAACTTATCAATAATCACAGAGCCGGCAAAATATCTTCGTCAAAATACTATTCGCTGCTTTTAAAATATTTAAAACAGAATTTTCAGCAGTCGTCCGGCTATTACGGAACCATAATGCCTCTTGACATGAATGATTATCCTAATATGTGCCTGTATTTGTACGTGTCAAAAATGGGCGAAAAATTAAATTACAAAGACGTAAACAAAGAACTTTTAAAGGTTATGGACAGTATTAAAGAGAACGTTTCTTATGCCGAGTATAAAACTCTTATTGACAAAACCGACGGGTTTAAAGATATAGATCCTCTTTTGGATTTTATTAAAAAGGCCGGGCTTTCAAACGTTTCAGCGTCCGTAGCGGAATTTATTGAATATAACGATAAGGCAAAAGCTATTAATCCGGTGAAACTTATAACTGAAGAAAGGCTTTTAATAGAAAACATAAGAATCGCTCTTTCGCAAAACAGAAACGAACTTGAAATATCCTTTTTAAGCGATATGCTTTTATATTTTGAAGACTATTTGAAAGCGTCCATATCTGCCGACGACATCGCTTATCTCCAAAGCAGTCTCGGAAAATTTCAGTCTCTCTGGGAAAAGTATTCGTTTTATAATAAAACGATGAATGATTTAAAAGCCGACATATCTCTTATGGAAGAGTACTATGCCGTTAATGACGACAGAAACGAGATATTTTTAAAACACGTTTTTAAAGATTACCATCCGCAAAACCGCAATTCCGACAAAAACGGCAATGCCGTTTTTAATGAAACGGTAGAAAAGCTTGCCGACGGCAAAAAAAACGTAATAGTGTGCGTAACCGGCGGCTATCACAGTAAAGGAATGACGGATTTGCTAGCCTCTGACGGGATTTCTTATGCCGTGCTTACGCCGATGGTATCCGGCGGAGTTGAAAGCGCGTGGCAGAGTTATGAAGAATACGCGCGCAATCAAGTTGTGATTTTTTCGCAGACTCTTGCTCTTGGAATATGGTCGCAGATGCTTCAAGTGATGCTGTCAAAAGGCGAATTGTCAGCCGCCGAAATCGATATGGCCGCTAAATTTTTTATTTTTGCGGGGCAAGTTCTTGAAACGTACTCCTTCAGCAACGATAATATAACTATGCTGATAAACTCTTTGAATCAGATGTCCGGAGGTCACTATAAATTTGAGCACAACCCCGCAACCGGAATGGTGACAATGAGCTCGAATGGCAAAGAAATTAATTTGTTTAGCGTTTCGGAAAGCGGCGAAGGCAAGATATTGATACGAAATGAATATTCGCAGGAAGGCAAAGATAATAAAGTTATATTAGAAAGCAAAGTATTAACCGCAGAGCAAATGAGCAAATTCATCAAAAATTTAAAAACGGTATTTAATGCTTCATCTCTTAATTACGGTCTTGAAGGGCTTGTCCCGAATGTTTACGGCTTTGCGGTAAACGCTATTGACTGGGCGGCTAAATATAATGTGTTTCTTAACATTAATGAGATAAACGGAATGTCTTTCACTTTGGCAGAAGCCGAAAAACGCGGACTCACCAATTTTCTTGCAGACAATCCGAATATCATCAAGCGGAGCGAACGCTTGCAAGATGCTGAAGTTAAAAGAACGCTTGTTCATGCAAACGGCAAGAATAAAAGCGGTAATGAGCGCATTATGCCGCTGCTGTTTGAGACACTTTTTAAAGGTTTTATATTAAACCTCGATACGGGAGCGATTGAGGCTGAAAAAGATAAAAATGTTACGTTTGATAAAAGCGGTAAAAAAATTGAAATTGTTACGTTGGGGGAAGGAAATGACGTTTTTGAAATACGCGCGGAAAACGAATATGTTAAGTCTTTGGATTATAACGGCAAACCTATATCTTTTGACGCTGCTATTCCGGAAGGATATTTCACAGCGTCCAGAGACGTTTCTTCATACAATTCTTTATGGAGGCTTGAAAAGTCGGATAAAAACAGCGTGACGTTTGTTTTGGATAAAGGCGACGGCGACTGGAGTAATGTTTTTGTCAGAAATACTATAACGCGTACTTCCGGCGGTTTTAAATCTGAAGTTCAAATCGTTAATCCCAACGAATGGTACGGAAAACCTTACGATAAAAGTTATATAGCAAATTATCTGCGCAAAGACCATCCGAATGCCACTATACTGTTTTTTGGCGACAGAACGCAAGAAGGCGGAAATGATTTTCCTTTGGCGCAAGCTCTTAAAGAACAAGAAAAAGAAGGATATAAATCGGAAACGATTCAAGTTAACGGTCCGAATGATGTAATGAATGATATTAATAATGCAATAAAGAGACAAATCGAAGAAGAAATAAAAGAACGTTTCGGGACTGCTCAAATTGAAAATTCGGTAAGGGCTCAAGTTGAAAAAGAAGTGAGGGAAAAACTTGTTTTTGTGTTTGATGTTGATGGGACTCTTACTAAAACAAAAGAGCGGATGACCGAGGGCTTCGCAGGAGAATTCAGTAGATTTTGCAAAGAAAATACGGTTTATCTGGCTACCGGAGCGAATGTAAAGCTGCTTAAAGATGACCAAGTTCCTTATGATGATGTGCTTGATTATTTGAATATATATGGTTCTATGGGAAATGAATATCGCAAGGGCAAATACACAAAGGCTGGAAGAGAAGAGGCATTCAGCCGTGTAATTAAAATAGATGAGACTGATCCGGCTTTTGAAGCGGAATTATCAAGATATGTTGAAGAATTTAAAAAAGTAGCCAAAGAATTGGGATATACCGGCGACAGTAAAGATCAATTAGATGATTACCGCAATGGCAGGATGTCAATTAACTGGGGTTTAGGCGGAAAGATTACCGGGAAAGATAGAGAAGAATTTATAGAGTGGTTAAAAAAACAGGAACAAAAAGAAATTAGCGGTTATTTTTCAAGATTGGAACTTATACGCCGTCTGTCACAAGATTTTCGCAAATTTGTGCTTGCCAGAGGCGGATCCACCAGTATTGATATAGTTGACAAAGAGAAAGTTCCCGCAGAGAACATTGCAGTTAAGTTTGCGGATAAGCGGACAGAAACCATAAAACCAGGTAAAACCGCTAGATTCAGTTTTAAGTTTGGGGATGTGATACCTGAAAAAGAGGGCAGTGCCGGTGCCGGTAACTTTCAGGAAGATTATAAGAATCTTCTTACTATGATGGGTAAAGGAGAAGTCGAACAAATTTCGATTGTTGGCGTGAATAACTTTCGTCCGAGCAACTGGGCGGAAGTGCTGAGCGGACACATGGCAACGATTAAAGAAGGCAGGCTAAGGTACTCCGAACTTTTGCGTCCGGGACGTACGGATGAAGGAGTAATATGCGTCGTCGTTGATCCAAAATTAAAAAAAATTGCCCCCCTAGCATGGGATTTTCTGTTCAGCTTTGCCAGAGAGAATAACTTAGGTATTGATATTAAGCCCGCTAATCCGGCTAAAAAAGCGCTTAACATTGCCGCCTCTGCGGCTGCGCAGCTGACGACGGGCGCAAGCATATCCGGTTCAAATAATTTAGGAACAAATTTATCTGTTCCCGAAATTTTGACGGGTACGGGCATTATCAACGGAAACGGAGCCGGCTTTGGTTTTTTCAGCGACATGAATATTCTTGTATACGGAGATGACGGATTAACGCTTGGAAGAATAAGAAATCTGGGCGCGGGGAATGTTTACAATAATGAAAATAAAAAAGACGGAGATGCGTACATAGCAAGGCTGGAAGTGCTTAATGGCCAATACGGTTTTACCAACAAAGATGTGAAAGAACTTATAGAAGAATATGAAGCCGCTCCCGAAAGCAAATATGATACATCTTCTTATGACGCCAGAAGGCAGAAGATAAAGGACGAAATAGAGGGAATAGCGTTTATAGCGAGCGCTTTAGCGCCCGAGGCTTATAATATACTGCAAGGAAGTATTATGTTTATTGACGCGGAACAGCGTCAAAGAGCTAAGAATTTAGCTATAGAAATTGTGAGGTCATTCGAAGAAAGAAAAGCCGGAGAGACTATTTTTAAGTATAGTCCGGATTATAATAAAATTAAAGAAGCGGCCTTAGACGGACGGAAAGCGGCTGCGGATTTAATGGTAAATACTGCTGCAAGCGCGGATAAACAATCCAAAGGTTTAGGCGCTGCCGGCGTGAAGCTGTATAGCTTTACATTTTTGCCCGACCCTAAGCTTTTGTCGGATTTTGCCTTAGGTATTGTAGCCTTAATAAAGAAAATTTTCGGAATAAAAGCGGCGAAAAGCCAATTAACGCCGGAAGCCGAAGATATTGCGTTGTTAGGCGTATCATATCCCGGCTCATACGGATATTTCAGCATGCTTTCCGACGGCATTGCGGGCTTTTGGAATAAAATTACAAATAAAATAAACGTGAGAAAATCATCTGTTTCACTGTATCGTTTTGTGTTTGTATCCGTTATATCCGTTTTTTCTCTGTTTAATTTTTACGGATATTTTCATAAAAAAGCTTTTAACGATAACGAGTTTTATAAACCTGAAAAAATGGGAGATCCTTATTTAAGCACAGCGGGCTTAGGAGAAATACAAAAGTCAGCCGAAATCGGAACCGGACTCACAAGAACGGGATTTTTTGAATTTTTATACAGAGGCGTTACAGGCTTCTTTAAAGAAATTGCAAGCAGATATGAACTGCCTGAAATTATAACGGATGAGCGTTTCAGCAACATTGCCAGAGAGCGTTTAATAGCAGAATATTCAGCCAAAGACGGTTCTCTTAATGCGGATAATATAACAAGAGGCATTATATTATCTGACTTAGCCAAACAAATAATAGATTTGTTAATCAATGAACCGAAAACCGATCAAGCGAAAATAATAATTGATATTTTGAATTCGCATACGAAAACGCTAAAAGAAACCGAACAAACAAAAGAAAGAATTAAGATTTTGGCTCTTCTGCAGACGGAAACCTTAGATGAACTGGCTTCAAGGCTGCAGGCCATGTCTCCTGAAGAGGAGCATGATCTTTCCAGCATGATAACGCTGTCATTATTAGAATTAGGCAGAGGAAATTTACTGAAAATACACAGAAATTCGCAATTATATCGAAATAAGTTATATTCAAGCCTTGCGAAATTATCCGGAGGGATATTTCCTGAATCCAGCGGCAATAGAACGCAAGTGCTGATTAAAATACCGGATTCTAACATAGCAGCTTTAGAGACAGCGGAAATACTTAGGAACAATATCCATTTAATAGGTTTGAAGGATGTCGTAATTGATCGGGGCGGTCGTTTCATAAGATATGAGATAAATAAATATTCTTTGACTTCTGACACGGTAGCTTCTGTTGAAAGGATTTTGCAAGAACATACGGCATACTTGGAAGAAATTCTACAATATATTGCAAAAAGCGAAGAATTAAATAAAGCGGTTTCAAGATTCGGCGGAGAGTATTATTTCAAAAATAGAACATATATGCTGGTGTCGGGCAGCGGGTCGCCGCTCAGAGCCATTATAGAGAGCAATAAAGAGTTACGTGAAAAATTTCCACCCGAATCCATATATCAAAGCATATATGCATTTAATGAAAGACCATCTTTGGAAGACCTTCAAAAATTTATAGATGAGCTTAATAAAGCCGCTGCTGAAGCAAATCGGCAGCTCCAAACGGATGTTCCGTCTAGACCGGCGCTTTTGTCTTTTATATTGCCGGCTATCGCTTTAGCCGGACTTGTATATTATTGGATTACGGGGCAACCGGGGGAGTACGGAATGTTGGCGGCGGTGCCGTTTTTCGGCTTAGGATCCATTGGCTCTGCCTATATTGACGAAGATACTCTGCGCGAAATAAAACTTGACGAACTCGAAATGGCTTTTAAATTATTTTTTGGTTTTCAAGAAGTCAACCGTTTTACGGATGAGGAACTCGAGTTGATATACGTAGCAAAAGACGAACTAAATTTAAGCATAATAAACGCATTAAAAAAACAAGCATTAGGCTTAGAAGTTAAAGACATACATATGCCTTATAGCGATTATGGAAAGTTAACCATATCATTAGAAGATATGGATTCGAAAAAGATAGTTGAATGCTTAGGTATTCTGAATGAAGCAAGAAAAGAACTCCGCGCAGTTAATTACGAAAGAGTTGCAATTCATGAGGTGGCCGAAAAGGCTGCTCTCCATATAAAAGAAACTAACGGTTTCGGACATACAATAACTTTCAATTCTGAAAACGGCAAGTATAAGCTATCATTTACTCCTTCCGGCAGGCTGAGTGATGATACTGTAAAGTTAAATAACGCAATAATTGAATTGGGTCAATTCCTTGGAAGAATAAAAGTGAAACCGGTTTCCTACGAAACAGAAAGCACAATAAGTGAAATAACAACTAAAAAAGACGGCAGCTTTGTTTTTAAAGAAGGTTTTACTTTGGAAGAACTGCAGACAATATTTGCAAAGTCAAAAACGTTTGCGCCAAAAGGCCAATCCGGTTTTGTAACACAGGAGATGTTTGCGGCTTTGCCGTTTTTTGCACCTTTTATTTTGGCAGGACTTTTTATCGCATACATTGTAAAAAGAACTACAGGAAAAGAAGTTTTGATATCTAAAAAACAGCCTGCCTCCGAGAAAGTAGTTATCGATATAGAAGACATTACATTTCCATTGAAAAAACTTATGGCAAAATATGAACGGGACCATGACAGCGATACAGATACGGTGGAAAGATTGGAAAGCTTAAGTTATGACGCCGTATTAGGCGGATTTATCTATCCCGAAGGACAGCAAAAAATCGTCGAGGATTTAGTCATAGAGATTGCCGGTTTGCTTGAAAAAAATAAACCTGGTTCAAAACATAAATTTTATTCCGGCAAAAGATATCAGGATCTAATTAAGTCTGTCGATGAGTTGAAGAAACAAAGAGCCGAAGACGAAAACGCTGATGCGTCCCTCCGCCGCGTCATAGGTTTTGAGAAAGGTGAAGTTGATATCCCTGGATTTTTTAGGTGGGCGAGTTCTGCCGGAAATGCAAATGTTGTCAGAGAAATTTTATTTTTAGACGGTATATTCGGCAAAAGCACAGCGGTTAGCATAAATAAAGACGGGGAATCAGGCATAAAAATTACGGTTAATAATAAGGCCGGCACCGTCATTAAGATAATACCGGAAACCGGAAAAAGCGTAAGACTATATGCGGAACAGGGTATTGCAAAAAGAAATATTGACTCTCTAAACACAAGGATAAAAAACGGGATAATAAATTACAGTTACGGCAGACAGCTTATAGCCGAATTACAAGATTTAGACCCTATTAAACTTATTCAAAATAAAGACAGAGCTCAGGAATTAATAAATCTGCAGGAATTAGTAAATTCGATCTCAATGGTCGAGAGATACTATTATAAATTTGCCGACGAAGAGCAAGGGCAGCCGCGGTCTATTGATTCTTCGGTTATAAGAATCATGTCGCTTATAAGTGACTTTGTCGCGACTAAAGACAAAGAGTACAGAAATGAAGTGCATAACAACGGAAATTATATGTACTTAGATATAAAATCCAAGGCATTATCCGGAGAAGAGCTGACTGCCGAAGAATTGACAATATTGTACGGTAAACCAACAAAAGCTGCAGGCGGGCTTCAAGTTACTGCAGGAGCGCTGTCATTTTTTATCGCTTTAGCCGGACTTGTATATTATTGGATTACGGGGCAAGCAGCGAATGAAATTCTTTTTGCCGGAGCCATTTTAGGCAGCATGCAGATTATCGGATACGGATATGGCGACGCATTAACGCTGGGAAGAATAAGGATGGGCGAAAGCAATGTCTTCAATAAAACAAACGGAGATGATTACATAAAAGAGTTGGAAAAACGTAAGAGTGAATATGCGCACACCAACGAAGATGTGAAAGAACTTATAGAAGAATATGAAGCAGCTCCTGCAAGCAAATATGATACTTCTTCTTATGATGCCAGAAGACAGCAGATAAGAGACGAAATAGAGGAGATAGCGCTGGTAGCGAGCGATTTGGCAACCAAGGCTTATAATATACTGAGCGGACAAATCAGCTTTGTTGACGGAAAAAACCAGCAAGATGCTAAAAATTTAGCTATAGAAATCGTTAAGTTATTTGAAGAAAGAAAAGCCGGTGAGACGATTTTTAAATATAGTCCGGGTTATAATAAGCTTAAAGAAGCTGCCTCAGCCGGGCGGAAAGCCACGATTAAGGATTTGGATATAAAACCCGGACAAAAATTCCTTATGAGAGCAGATTTTAATGTTCCAATGGCTGACGGGCAAATAACCGATGAAACAAGAATTACCGCGACTCTTGATACCATACGTTATATCACGGAAAGAGGCGGCAAAGTAGTGCTGATGTCGCATTTGGGCAGGCCTGACGGGAAAGTAAATCCAAAGTATACTTTAAAACCTGTTGCGGAAAGACTTAGCGGGCTTCTCGGGCAAGATGTTAAATTCCTTGAAGACGCGATAGGCAAAGATAATTTGAAAGTAATAAATTCTATGGAAAACGGCGGAATCGCCCTTCTTGAAAATGTTCGTTTTTACGCCGAAGAAGAAAACACAAAAGATGCCGATATAAGAGAAGAATTTGCCGGAAAGCTTGTCGATATGAATGTCGGCAGGAATTTTGTTTTTGTTATGGACGCGTTTGGAACAGCCCACAGGGCTCACGCGTCAACGGTAAGCGTGGCTAAGTTTACGAAAACAGCCGTTACTGGGTCCTTAATGGCCAAAGAGCTTGAATTTCTCGGATCAAAACTTGAAAAGCCGGAAAGCCCGTCTGTTGCTATACTCGGCGGCTCTAAGGTAAAAGACAAAATAGGAGTTATAAAATCGCTGCTTGACAAAGTTGATACGATAATTGTCGGCGGAGCGATGGCCTATTCTTTCCTTGCGGCGCAAGGTATTAAAATAGGTAATTCAGTAGCGGACGAAGAAAATATTCAGCTGGCAAAGGAACTTCTTGCCGAAGCAAAAGCAAGAGGGAAAACTATAGAACTTCCGATAGACCACACCGTTGTAAAAGCCGGAACGATAGATTTTAAAGAACAGAAAATGCTTGTCGGTAACGATAAGAAAAATACTTCAGGAAACGCGATTGAAAGCGGATACATGGGTGTTGATATCGGGCAGAAAACCATAGAAAGATTTTACGGTATAATTGCCGGCGCAAAGACAGTGCTATGGAACGGCCCAATGGGAATATTTGAAATAAGCGAGCTTTCCGAAGGGACTGATTCTATAGCTTACGCTATGGAGCAGGCAACAAAAACCGGAGCAACAACGATAGTTGGCGGAGGGGATTCCGTTGCCGCATTAAATGCCTTGGAGGATAAACTTGGGCGCGAACTTGAGATAGACCATAAGTCAACTGGCGGCGGCGCGTCTCTTGAATTCCTTGAACAAGGAACTCTTCCCGGAGTTGAAGCCCTTAACGACATAAACTTTGTCGCTAAAAAAGCCGTACCGCTCGGACAAGCGCTTTTGCCTTCTATATTACCGGCTATCGGTATTATGCCGAAGGAGCGCCAACAAGAAGTGTTTGAAAAATTGCAGACCCAACAGAGGAAGCAGGGCACGAAAGCTTCTTTGTTGATTGGCGATACAAGTGAAGAAGTAGCAGAAGAAATAGCTAAAGAAAATGTTAAAGAAACTGAATTAACGAAAAGAGTATCGCAAGAAATAAATTCTTCAAGGCTTGTTTTTATAGGCGCGCCGCTTTCCGGAAAAGGTACGTCTGCCGTTATGGCGGCTAAAGCTTTGAACATTCCTCATATATCAACAGGAGATATTTTCAGGAAAAATTCCGCAAGGGCAGCCGAACTGAGAAATAAAGAACAAAAACTTACTGCAGATGAAATAAAATTCCTTAGAAGGCAGAACCATATTGACAAAACTATATCGGAAGGAAGGCTTGTCGATGATAAAGTAGTGAGTGAAATTGTTTATGACAGGCTGGCAGAAGCTGACTGTGAAAACGGTTTTATACTTGACGGCTATCCGAGAACTGTCGTGCAGGCTCAGGAGTTTGACAAGTTTCTTAAAAATCAAGGTAAAGGCGTAACTGTTCAGGCAGTTTTTCTTGATGCCGAACGAAATATTCTGCAAGAAAGGCTTCAAATGCGCATTGATGAAGCCCGTGCTCAAGGCAAAGAGCCGAGGTCTGACGATAATCCTGAAACTTTTAACAAGAGACTTATAGAATTTAGCGCAAATACTATGGATGTTGTTAAGTATTACGAAAATCAAAGAAGGAGTGTCAGGTATGATATCGGCGAGATTTCAAAAGAAAGCGCCGCTCCTTCGGAATCCATAGCTCTTTCTATTATTGGAAGAATTCAAGGTCTTGCTGAAGCAGGAGTAACTTATGAACAGTTTTGGGATGGAGTTATGGATGCAGGAACACATTTAGGCGGCGATGCGTGGATAGATCATCATATTAATAAAACTTTGACGGGTGAACATCGTTTAACGATACTTGACCTCGGATCTGGACATGGGCTTGAAACGGGTTATTTGCTGAGCGAGGGCCATGAAGTTATTTCCGCGGATTACTCACAACGTATGCTTGATGCAATGCATAAGAATGTACCCGGCAGTAATGGAATTAAGTTTGACATTGAAAAAGATGACTGGTCACAATTCAAGGAAAATCAATTTGATGCGATTGTCGCAAGCTTTTCTTTGCATTACTTTGACGAAAAAACTACCGCGCGTATTATTAATGAGATAAAACGGGTTTTAAAACCCGGCGGAAAATTGTATGTAAGGGTTAATTCCGTAAATGACAAAGTGCATGGCGCGGGCGATGGGGAATTGGTTGAAGAAAACTTTTATATTGACAGGACTCGTAACATTCCAAAAAGGTATTTTGATGCGGATTCTGTACAGCGCTTTTTCGCGCCGCTTGGGAATTTGAGTTTTCAAGAAGTGCAAAGTGTTTATAACAATCAGCCGAAAGCTGCGTTTGAGATTGTTGTCGTGAATGACAAAGATGATATTTCGCAGAAGCCCATCTCTGGTGCTGTCCGCGCATTCTTAGACGATCTTAAAAACAGTATTTCGGCAGCATTAGAAAAGATGGAAGAAGAACAAAAACCTGCTCAAAAAGACGTGACCGGTACTTCAAAACTGTCCGGCTTTATGCGTTTTCTTGCGGGCTTCAGGAGTATATTTATAGGCAGCTCATACCATATAGATGGTATTATAAATGAAATTAGCTCTCTGAAAACAGAATATAAAACGCAAGCCGAGGCAGTGATTATAAGAGCTGTGGATTTGCTTAGAAGAGAGCTTAAACTTAAAGATAATAGGTATTATGAATTAGCTGATTGGGTTAATAATTTAAAAAGCAATACTAGTACAGGTGAAGTTAAAGTATCTGAAGAAGAGTATTACGGAAAGATTAATGAGCTTAATTTGGCGCTTAGACTGTTTAATATGAAATATTATTCACAGTCCGGTACCATTTATATCGATCCTGCGCTTAGAAATAAAGGCAAAGGCATTTTAAATATTATAGAAATAGACAAAGAAAAAATATTTGCGGATTTTATTAAGGCAGGAAGAATAACGGAAGAATATGACAAAGGCTTTCATACATTCGGATATATAATAAACACTCCTCTGACTTTTGATGAAATGAATACTATTATAAACCGTATACGTCAAGCAGAAGAGAACATCGGAAAAAAGTCTCACTATGCTGAAATAGTTGCCTATCATGAAAAAGCCCGGGAATTACTTGAGGCTGCGAGAAAATACGCTGGGAGCGCTGCCGGAGTGAATTACGATTTATCCGATTCCTCTTTATCGTTAGATTTTATTTTTCCATACTCGTACGGTATTGATATAACCAAAAAACTTATAGGAAGCAATAAAAAAGTAAGAGGAGTTGTTTTTACCGACGCCAATAAAATATCGCTTCAGTTTAATGACAACGCCGTCGCAAGAGATTTGCAGGAAGTTATCGACATGTTTAACCAAACTCAGATTACGGACTTTGCAAAAGTTGCATGGATGGATTTAAGCGGGAATGCGCCGTCTGAAACGGGAAGGCGGGAAATGGAAGCGAAGCTGGCGAGAGGCGCTCAATTTATAAATGAGCTTCAATCTCTTAAAGAACAATATATCAAAATTAATAAGGAAATAAAATCTTATATGGAAGCTGTTCACGGAGTAGTTTACAAATTTAATGAAAAAGTAAATTTGGGTAATAGATTTATGAGAACAGTTAACGACGCTTTTGAACAAGGATATATATTTTCCGATACGGACATGCAAACTGTTCAAGCTTTAATTATAGAGATTTCCGATTTGCTTGCGGAGACTGCCGATTTTCTTGATAAGGCGGGTTTTGTAGCTTCTAAAGAATCCGAATACAGGGAATATTATGAATACTATAGTAATTATTTAAATCTGCTTGAGTATGTAGATAAGTTAAAGACAAACAGAAATAATCTCTACTCGGAACTTGAAGCGGCTTTAAAAATATTGAATATAAAATCCTTTAAAGTCTATGGCGACATTATCGCGGTAACATTTGCCGACTCCGACAAAAACGCTCAAAAAATATGGGAAGAGATAATCGCAAAAGAAAAAATTGATATTGTTAATATTACTCCGTATATTGATCAAACGATATACGCCATAAATATATACGATCTGACTCCTGATAAAATGAATGCCGTTATAAAAAGTTTTGTCTCCGCGGCATCGGATACTTCTCAGGAAGACACCAAACCCAGCCCTATCCATTTTAGCGAAACAAATGAATGGGGAGATGTAGTTTATATGACGGGAAATATTATGCGTAAATCCCGTGATTTATTTAAAAATGATCCCGACCGCGCGACAGAGCAGACAAAAATAGATGCCGGTTACATACAAACGATCGGCAATGAAAACGATAATATTGCCATTGATTTTTCTTTTTCAAAAGTGACAAAACCTCTTATCGGGCTTTTATTTAAAGTTGCGCTTAAAATGAATGTTTTACGCAAAATAAAGGCTCAGTTTGACGGCTATCATATGAACAAGTCTACCGATGAAGACAGAGCTGTTCTGCATACGGCTTTAAGAAACGTATACTATGATTATAATGAGTTGGAGACTGAAGGTCCGGCAAAAGGTTTGCCGAAAATAAAAGCTTATAAGCCTGTTTATGACAGAGGATCCGACGGTACGGAAAGAAACAATGTGATGCCTGAGATAATAGAAGCGCTTAACCAAATGAGAATAATTGATTTACGGCTGCAAAAAACTCAGTTGGTAAAGGAAGCTTTGTCAAAAGGGATGTCTCTTGAAGACGCCAAGAAATCCGTACTTGAAGTTGAATCAAACGGAAGAAAGATTGTCGTTGACGTTGAGCCTTTGCTTGGAGCGGACGGAAGTCCGATTGAAACGATTGTAAGTATCGGAATAGGCGGATCTTATCTTGGTCCAAGACTTGTTGCGGAATCGATGGGCGGGTTCGCTAAAAGTTACGGATTAAATGTTCGTTTTATTCAAAGCGTGGAACCGTCAGACGCGGAGACGCAGCTTAAAGGGCTGAAGCCTGAAAGCACGATGTTTATAATTCAGTCAAAATCATGGACAACAGCTGAAACTGTCATGAATAGAGATCTTGTATTGCCGTTTATGATAAAAGGGCTTAAAGATAAAATTCCTCAAGATGTTCAAAGTAAATTAATAATACAAGCGGCTTCAGATCCAAGTCTAAGTTATGATACTTTGGCAGTAAAATATATAATTTCGCATAACTGCATGGCAGTAACCAGTAAAAAGAGTATGGCTATGGATTTTGGCATAGATGAAAACAATATATTGTCATTCGGAGATTATATAGGCGGAAGATTTTCGGTATGGGGGCCTGTCGGTTTGCCCGCAATGATGTCTTTCGGGTTTGACGGTTTTTTTGAAATGCTGCAAGGCGCGCACG
The DNA here is from genome assembly GCA_009778325.1 of Candidatus Endomicrobium neocapritermitis. Lineage (GTDB taxonomy): Bacteria > Elusimicrobiota > Endomicrobiia > Endomicrobiales > Endomicrobiaceae > Endomicrobium_B > Endomicrobium_B neocapritermitis. The sequence continues at coordinate 17,281 of WRJZ01000017.1, forward strand.
ATGTTGACGCATATGTTGAAAATCATCTCGGAACGGACCCTGATAAGCCGGATTACTTTGAAAATAATGCGGTATTAAAAATGGCGTTGATAGACATCCTTAACGTTAACGGACTCAACTTCAAAGTCAACTATACGCTTCCTTATGCAAGCTTTTTGGACCAGTTAGCCGCTTATCTTCAGCAATTGAGAATGGAATCTCTCGGCAAGCATGTAATGGCTGACGGCCGTAAAGTAAGCGATGCGGCGCGAAAGATTCCATGGTATTATAGATTTTTAGACCGGTTGTTCGGACACAAAGGCCGGTATTTAAGCGAGCCTGATACAAATACGGAGCCTGTTAGCCTTGGCAGCCAAGCCCCGGGGCATCAACATTCTTATGGATTACATACTGTTACGTCTGTTTCGCAGCAAGCAGGACAGATGGATTTTATAGGAGTTTTGGGCACAATGACAAAAGATGCTACGGAAGAGACATCTAAAATGCATACATATGCTTTTGTTCAATTGTTATCGCAGGTTTTAGTCGCTTCAGAAGGCTGGACAAAAGAACAGTTGGATGAAAAAATAGAATCTACAAAAGCTAATAAAAGAAAGGAAATGGAAAAACTTGGAAAATCAGAAGCTGAAATAAACGAAGAGATGGGCCGCATTGAAAGCATCAGAGATATGTATGATTTTGAAGGCGACAGACCGGTAACCGTTAAAATGCTTAGCAGATTGTCTCCAAGGACTGTTGGGCAATTACTTGCTTTTGAAGAACACAGAGTGGCATTTAAAGGTTATATATGGAACATTAATGCATACGATCAGCCGGGAGTGCAGGCGGCAAAAATAGCGGCAGATTTTCTGTTTAAGTGGGCATTGGGGCTGGGACAAACGGTTGTTGATACTACGTCGAGCGTTGCAGGCTGGGTCGCAAAAATTGCAGATAAATATTCACAGTCTAAACAAAAGGATGATTCAGAAGACTCCGGTGCAGCCATAATGCAGCAAAATTATCCGAAAGTTTTTGCCTGGCTCGCTAGCGGTAATTCCGTGCTTGTCACTGCGCTGAAACTTGCCGTGATAGAGTTTATTCCTTCGATATTTTCGAGTGATTTTGTCAAGATGCACTTAAGGAAATCAAACCAAGGAAGAGCGGCATTCTTGCATGATTTTACTTGGACAATACCTATTTTGATAAGCTCGTTTTTCATTATAACTGCCACTCCTTTAGGTATTCCGGCTGTTCTTATGTATGCCGGTGCCGGCATACTGGGAACGTTCTTTACAAATATAGCCGTTCATGTGGCTGTTGATTTTAAATATATAAGAAAAATTTCACAGAATATAGAGAATGTGATACCTTCGGTTGCGAATGAAGAACAAATCAAGAACGCGAATCATCTTGAAGTTTTTGTAATTAACGAACGTCCGGAAAACGCGGAAAAGTACGGTTTTAAAAATACGGGATTTACCGCGGATGGACATATAATATGGATGAGCAAAAAAACGGGAAAGGTTGTGCTTTTCTCGGAAAATGCGGATTTCAACACCATTGCGGCGTCTTATGAAAGCATTGTTCCGGTTGTTTTAAATAGAAAAGGCGAGAACTTTGAAATATCTCCGATAGCAATAGATGACGACAAAGTAATGATCATGGAAGGCAAGAGCATAAAATATCTTGATAACGGGATTACAACCGTGAAACAAAGCTATTACGATGAAATTTTGGAGCTTTGCGGTGGTGACCCGATTCTTGCAGGCGAAATGATAAGAAATGCCATTGAAGCCGAAAAATTTGCTTTTGCGCAGGATTTTGTGATGGATTTAAGCGCTTTTACTCTGACTGACAGTATTGATAAAGTAGTAGCCGCAGCTAACAAGGCGGGCAATAATCAGATAGCCATTGCGTACAGCGCTTTTAAACAAAGCAATGATGATGCTATCACAAGAGAGACGGTGCGGAAAATGTCTGAAAACGGCACAAGAATTTTTGCGGTAGTTCTTAACGTCGGGGAACAATATCAAAATAAACAAGAACTGGAACAAAAACTTATTAAACAGGGCTTTGCCGGATATATTGTAAAAAATAAAGATATGGTTGGAGAGAATGGAATTGGAGATGTCGTTGGATTTAAAGATTTTTATTCAACTGCCGACGGCAGAGAAGTGAAAGAGATAAAAGATTTCAAAAATTCGGAGGATCTATCGAGAGAAATAGAAAAAGCCGGGGCTGATTCCGTGAAAATAGTACGTATGACAGATTATTTTAAACACATTGTCGGGTTAAGAGATATAACCGACAAAATCGATAGCGTTGGCGTGTTCGGCCGCTTCGGGAAATTCACATTTTATGATGGTGCCGAAATGACGGTTGATCATGCAGTCAATACGGCGTTGGGATATAAGATGTGGGCTATTCCTTCCGGCTTTAAAGCCGGTGATTTTGATGAAATTACGGAAATGCTTAAATTAGGTGCTACTCCCGAAAATATTGCAAAGCTTCAATCAAAGCTGACAGTTGAGTTAGATAATTCGGATTTTAAGGTTGCCTCTTTGATGGGAGTTTTGAATAGAATCGAAGCAAAAACGAAAGATAAATCTCAAACTCAAAGACTGGAAATTAGGTTTGCGTTCCTTAAAACAATAGCCCAAAGGGCGAAAGTAAAGGCTGATATTTATTCAAAAACTCAAAATGGATTAAAAGATAAAAATCTGGAAAGAGATATGATTCAGAACGCTTTGTCCGGACGCGATGTTAATAGGGTTTTTATAAATGATTTTGTAAATGAAATTTTCAGAAAGGATATGAATACGACAGATGTTGAAAAACTTGCCGAGAAAAAAGCTCTTGAGCTTGTTGGAAATAAAGCAGAAGCCGCAACTATGTATCAACTCCTGCTTCTGTATGCCGCAAAAGAATTAGACATGAAAATTGACGACAGTCAAAATCAACCGATAAACGCAAGGCTTGTATCGGAGTTCTTAAAAGCCGCTTAATATAGGCATTTGGGGTATAGTATGAAAAATACAAATTATAAATCAAAATTCATCCTTGAGCCTGCGCCGTTGCGGCGCAATCTACAACAATTTGTTGTGTTGACCCCAGACCAGACCAGACCAGACCAGACCAGACCAGACCAGACCAGACCAGACCAGACCAGACCAGACCAGACCAGACCAGACCAGACCAG
>WRJZ01000018.1 GCA_009778325.1 Candidatus Endomicrobium neocapritermitis
TCACGGGCTGCATGTATTGCCTCTTGCGGGGAAAGGTATATCCCTAGCCAAAAACGGTTATAGGATTTCGGCAGGTGTCCGCAAGTGTCCTTGTGCATTTCGCGATGGAGGACGCCTTTTTTCGGCCGGTTGGGATTCATGTTTATGCAATAGCGGTTGCCTTTGCCTGTATTCTCATAAGGCGAAACAACATAAGACCAACCCCCGAAATTGGAATTCACAATCATGTTGACGATATCGTTGTTTTTTGCCGTATCGTTGTAGTAAAAGTCCAGAATGACTATACCCCATCTTTTAATACCGGAGTTGCGTTTGAGAAAATCCTCCAATGAGGGGTTCATCGCGGGATTAACGCCATTGCCTCCCCATGCGTACTGATATGGCGTTCGCGTGTTGGCTTGATAGGCAATGCTGTTGAATGTCGCATATAAGATATTTTTGTTATTGCTGTTTGCGGATGATAATAATAAATTTTGCACCTCAACGCTTTTTTTGTTAGTATCGGAAAAATTATATTTGTCATAAACGCGGAATTTGTCGCCTGCGGGGGTGGTAATGTCAAATGCAGCGTTATCCGGCCAGTCTTCTTTGCTGTCTCCCTTCCAGTCATACCATTCTATCCCGGACATGCCGGACTCGAACCGTTTGAATAAAACAATCTTACCACGCGCTTTGTTAAGCGTCGGGATTTTGCTGTCTTTTAGAAATAACTGTTCGCAAGTCTTAATATATTTATTGAATTGGGAAGCTATACTGTCTCCGCCTTCTTTTTTTACGCACATCAGTATTGTTTCGCCGGGATTGGCATACAAAAAGTACCTGAACCATACGAGCACCTCGCCCAGATTCACACTGCAGGAATAGATGCCGTGATACAAATTCAGCATATCCCCGCTTTTTTTCAGCCTGATGTCGAAGAATCGTATGCCGTCATTCAGCTGTCTGAAAATATCGTGATTCTGGCAGCGGGCGCCTATTGAGAGATTGCTGACATTTTTAGTGCCGGAATCGTGCGTACCCGGAATGGAAAGCTCCCGCAGCGACAGAGCGCCATTTTGGATTTTTCCCATCCAGTTGGGGTTTACTCCGTTGTTTATATATCCTAAACCTATCCTCGTGACGGCTATTGTGCTGACACTGTTCCCGGTTCCGCCGCGCCGGAAATGAAAACTCCACTTGGCGCCGGAGGCGTTCACTCCGATGCAGTCAACTTTGTTGCCGCCGATATTTATGCATGTTGCCCCGCCGAACCACCAGTTGTTGGAAGTTCCGCTATGTCCCTGGGCCAGAGAAACACCCGCAAATGTGTATGAAGTGCCGTCTGTAAACCGCAATACAAGGGTTCCGAGCAAAGCGAAATTCAATTCTCCCGCAGCGTGCGCGAAGGTGGTGGACAGTTCCGGGATTCTTGCATTGAACCAATCAGCCGTTGCTTTTGTATTTTTGCGGTCGATTTCGAATTCCAGTTCCCCTTCGGTTTTATCATTACTCACTTTAATGTTATAAACGCCGGTTTTGACATTTGCGCTCTTTCCGTCGCTGACTTTAAATGACTCAATTTTATAACTGCCTCCGCTAAGTTTTAGTCCCGAGCCGACAGCAAATTTAATTTTGTTTTTTGACGGCATAAAATGTTAACCTCCTTTATTCATGATTCACTGAATTTGACTATATTATATTAAAATATGTCGAAATTCGGTCAAGGCTGTTTTTATGAATTGGGGTTCTCTAAAAACCCTCTTTTTGTCATTGCGGACTTGATTCGCAATCTATGATTTACGACGAGATTGCGGCTCGGAGGCCGCAATGACGGTACGGAAAATAAAAAAACCGGTAAACTTTGAATTTTTTCAAATCCAATTTACCGGTTTTATTTTGTAAATGCACTGATAATAAAATTAGACCTTATTGTTAGCGCATTTCGTGAATTTATTTATCCTCAGAAGCGCGTCGTGGAAGCGTTTGTCGTGGGTTACCATTGACATTCTTATGTATCCTTCGCCGTATTTGCCGAAGCCCACTCCCGGGGATACGACTACGCCGGTTTCTTTTATTAAATCTTCGGCGACTTTTAGAGAGCCGTCTTTTTTCAGACATTCCGGAAGGCCGGCCCAAACGTACATTGTCGCTTTTGTTTCTTTGACGTTCCAGCCTATTTTGTTAAGGCCGTGCACAACTTTTTTCATTCTTCTTTCATAAACTGCGGACAGCTCTCTGATGCAGTCCTGGGAACCGTTAAGAGCCGCGACGCCCGCAAGCTGCATAAATGTCGGCGCTCCGTAATCTAAAAACGATTTAAATTTTTCCAGAGGATAAATAAGTTTCTTTGCTCCGCATACCCAGCCGAGCCTCCAGCCCGCCATGTTAAAAGTTTTGGAAAATGAATGAAATTCCAGAGCAACGTCTTTAGCTCCGGGAAACTCAAAAATCGAAGGCGCGCAGTAATCGCCGAAAGTGAGTTCGGAATAAGCATTATCCGAAACCAAAAGAATATTATATTTTTTGCAAAACTTTATAGCTTCTTTCCAAAAATTATTGTCTTCCACTACCGCCGCAGTAGGATTATTGGGATAATTTAAAAACATTATTTTAGCTTTTTGCGCGGTTTTTTCAGATATTTTTGTGAAATCGGGCAGAAAACCGTTTTTTTCAAGCAAAGGCATCGAGTGAATTTTCGCGCCGGCTAAAACAACGCCGTTAAAATGCACGGGATACGCAGGGTCGCAAACCAAAACATAGTCGCCGGGATTCAAATATGCCATACAAAGATGGGCTATTCCTTCTTTTGAACCGATAAGCCCGAGCACTTCATTGTCGGGGTCAAGGCTTACGCCGAATCTTCTGCCCATCCATTCGGTTATCGCGCGCCGGAATTTCGGCATTCCTTTTGCCTGGGGATATCTGTGGGTATTTGCGTGATGTTTCACCGTATCGCAAAGCCTGTCGACAATGTGGCCTGGCGTCGGCAAATCCGGATTGCCCATGCCAAGGTCTATAACGTCAAGATTTTTGGCATAAGCTTCATTTTTTAAAATATTGATTTTTGTAAAAAGATACGGCGGCAACTGCTCTAATTTTTTTGAAGGCTCTATGTTTATCATATATTTTTTCAGAAGCTGAGAGAGCTGAGCAGCTGTGAAGTTAAGAGGAGCTCTAGCCGTTTCGTCTTTGCCGTTGGCGTTGTCTTTACTCAACTTCCAAGCTTCCCAACTTCTCAACTTCTGCCTTTATTTTATTGTATTATTTTCCTGAGCGTGGTGGTGGGCTTGAACGAAACCTTCTTCCCTGGCGGAACAGGAATCACTTCGCCTGTTTTCGGGTTTCTGCCCTGTCTAGCTTTGCGGGATTTAGCTCGGAAGGAACCAAGCCCTGAAAGGGAAATAACTTCGCCGTTTCTCAGACTGTCCTGTATAACTTTTACCAAAGCTTTTATTGCTCGATTGGAGTCGCCTTGAGTTAAACCTGAAACATCTGAAACCTGTTTCACGACATCGGGCTTTTTCATCGGAACATTACCTCCAACTGCCAAATTTTAAAAACGCATTTAATTTATAATAAAATTTGATAAAAATGTCAATAATTCTTTAAAAAACAATAATGATTTTATTTTCAATCATTTTTTGATTTTTTACGGTATTTGCCTTTTTCAGCGCAATTTGACTTTTAGACAATCTTTATTATACAATAACCGTAATTTATGAGCTGCCAAAAACCTTTCCACTATTTACCATATACTGCAAATGCTTTTGAAACTCCCGGGTTTCGATGGTAAAGCCTTGCGTGCGTTTAACGCAACTATAGCAACCGGCTTTTACAATTAAAAAACCAAGGAGATTCAAATGTCAAATTCAAATTCAAAAAAAATAATACTCAGCGAACAGGATATGCCCAAGCAGTGGTACAATATTCAGGCGGATCTTCCTGAATCGCTTGAACCGCCTTTTAACGCGCGCAGCGGAAAATTTGCCACAAAAGAAGATTTATGCCAGATTTTTCCAAAATCAATAGTTGAACAGGAAGTAAGCGCGGAAAGATTTATAGATATTCCGCAGGAAGTGCGCGAAATATATAAAATATGGAGGCCTTCACCGCTTGTAAGAGCGGCCGGCCTTGAAAAATTTCTCGACACTCCGGCAAAAATATATTTTAAAAATGAAAGCGTGAGCCCTTCCGGAAGCCATAAGTCAAATTCGGCGGTGGCGCAGGCGTTCTATAATAAAGTTGAAGGCACAAAAAGAATCGCGACCGAAACAGGAGCCGGCCAGTGGGGTTCTGCCCTTGCAATGGCCTGCGAAATGTTCGGCATTGAATGCGTAATATATATGGTTAAGGTATCTTTTGAACAAAAACCTTACAGAAAATCGCTCATGCAGGTTTACGGAGCGCAGGTTTTTGCCAGCCCTTCGAACCAAACGGAAGCCGGCAGAAAAGTGCTTGCGGAAGATCCTGCTAATGAAGGCTCTCTCGCAATCGCGATATCGGAAGCCATTGAAGACGTTATAAACCATAAAAACACGAAATATTCGCTCGGCAGCGTTTTAAATCACGTTGCCATGCATCAGACGATTATTGGGCTTGAAGCAAAAAAACAGCTTGAAATCGCCGGAGATTACCCTGATGTAGTGATTGCCTGCCTTGGCGGCGGCTCTAACTTTTCTGGAGCGGCGTTTCCGTTTGTTATGGATAAACTTCAGGGCAAAAAGCCCGATTTAAAAGCCATAGCCGCGGAGCCTTCGGCCTGCCCTAAACTTTCAAAAGGCGTTTTGGCTTATGATTTCGCGGATAACTCAGGGTTTACGCCTGCTTTAAAAATGTACACGCTCGGGCATACTTTTATGCCTGGCGGAATACATGCCGGCGGACTTCGTTATCACGGAGCGTCTCCTTTGGTATCGGCTTTGGTAAAACATAAAATCGTTGAATCGGCGGTAGTAAAACAGCGCGCTGTTTTTGACGCCGCGGTAACCTTTGCAAACACTGAAGGAATCCTGCCCGCGCCTGAGTCTGCGCACGCGATTAAAATAGCCATAGACGAAGCTCTTAAAGCAAAAGAAGAAGGAAAATCCAAAACTATTTTCTTTAATTTGTCCGGACACGGGCATTTTGACCTTACCGCTTATGACAGTTATCTTTCAGGCAAAATGGAAGATTACGACTATCCTTCCGAAAAAGTTGACGAAGCTTTGTGTCATCTGCCGAAAATAAATTTATAGCAAATTAAATAAGCTCCGCGCGGCAAACAGCGCGGAGCTTATTTTTTCAAGGAGCACATAGTGGCAAAAACAGGAATAATATGCACAATGGGGCCGGCAACGCGTTCCCTGCCGGTTCTTAAAAAAATGGCGGACGGCGGAATGACCGTCGTAAGATTTAACTTTTCGCACGGAACTCATGAAGAGTACGTGAAAGATTTTGCGCTTATAAGAAATCTCAACAGGAAATACAGAAAAAACGTAAAAATTCTTGCCGACCTTGAAGGGCACAGAATAAGAGTCGGGGAAATCAAAAACGGCAAAACAGAGTTAAAGAAAAAACAGAAGCTTATTCTTACCAATAAACAAGTCATGGGCGATAACAAAAAAATCTATATCGACTATTCAAACCCGCTTACAGACATAAAAAAAGGGCTCGATATATTTATAGACGACGGCAATCTTAAGTTAAAAGTTTTGGCTTCAAAAAAAGACGAGCTCATCACTGAAGTCCAGATGAATTACGTTTTGAAAATGCATAAAGGCGTCAATATACCCCAGGCAAAACTTAAATTTTCGCCGATAGCAAGGAAAGACATACAGGACATGATTTTCGCGCTTAAACATGACGTTGATTTCATAGCGAATTCTTTTGTGAGAAACGCCGACGACATGAAAGCTTTGATATACATACTGAACGAAGAAAAAAAGAAATGCAAACTTATAGCAAAAATCGAAGACAGGGAAGGGATACACAATCTCCAGTCTATCCTCGATGTTTGCGACGGGATAATGGTTGCCAGAGGCGACATGGGAATTTCGATTCCGCTTTGGACTGTTCCGGTCGTGCAGAAATATATTATAAGAAAATGCAAAACCCGTAAAAAATTCGTTATAACTGCGACGCAGATGCTTGAAAGCATGGTTGAAAATCCTATTCCCACAAGGGCAGAGGTCAGCGATGTTGCCAACGCCATTATTGACGGAAGCGATTATGTGATGCTTTCGGCGGAAACTGCCGTCGGACAATATCCGGCCGAAGCTGTAGCGATGATGGGAAATATCATTAAATTCACGGAAAAAAACAGCTATCGGCTACCGTTGGTGAAATAGAAGCTCGGAAGTTCGGAGGCTCAGCAGCTCGGCAACGACAAAAAGCAACGACAAAGCGACCAGAGCTTCTCCGAGCTGCTGAGCTTCCGAGCTTCCGCCTTTAATATGATAAAAATAAAAGAAGAGTTCAGGCTGCCTGTTGTTTTATGTATAAGTTTGCTGCTTGTGTCAGCGCTGGCGGCAGGCAGTTGCTTTTCCAAAAGCTTATCTGTTTTGAGTTATGCCGGATTAATACTTGCCGTTTCTCTTTCAGCTCTTCCTTTGATTTTAAATAAAAGTTTGAATATAAGCAAAGAAACGGACGAAGGTATCAGGCGTTCGCAGTTCTATTCCATGTGCATAAACGGCTTTATGCTTTTAACAATCGCAATATACATAATTTACAAGTCGGCCGTTCTTTTCGCAAATCCCAGAGGAATCAGCCTGGCTTTGACGGGCTGGATGGTATTTTCAGCTTTAACAGGGCTGATTTTTTGTATGCTTATTCTTTATCCGCAAATAAGAAAAAACAAAGATATTAAAACGCTTTTTATAAAATACGCGATGTGCGCGGTTTTAATGCCGCTGATTACGGCGGCATCGGTTATTTATTATGTTAAAGACATGTATTTTCTTGATCCGGCCGTGAGCGTTTTTATCGCTCTCTTTATTATTATTCAAACCGCATTAATTATGAAACAGGCTTTTTTTAATCTTATTCAAAAATAATTTAGTATAATTTTTCCAAAACTCTACGGAGAACTTATGCGCGAAATAATTTATTCGTTTTTGGCCGCTTCATCTGCAATGCTTGGGGCTTTCCTTGTATTAAAATTTCACAAATGGTCTGAAAAAAACTCTTTTCTTATAATAAATTTTGCCGCGGGAGTAATGCTTGCCATTGCTTTCACGCATCTTATTCCGGAAGGAATTAATATGCATTCCGGCGCTTTATTGTATGTTCTGGCCGGTTTTCTGATAATGTTTTTTCTGCAGTTTGTAATATTATTCCACCCGCATCACAACGACGAAGGCTGTGAAAAGCACTCCGTTATCGATACAATGTCCGTTATAGGGCTTTCTTTTCACTCTTTAATTGACGGAGTGATAATAGCTGTAGGCTTTGAGGCAAACACGGCTCTCGGAATTTTTACCGCTGTTGCGGTTCTTCTGCATAAACTTCCCGACGGGATAACAATTTCCGGGATACTGCTTCACGGCGGCGCGACAAAGAAAAAGATTTTGAATTTTTCTCTTTTGACGGCCGCTTTCACTCCAGCGGGAACCGTTTTGGGAATGTTCCTGTTTAAAAATATTTCGGAAAACACGCTCGGCGCTCTTCTTGCCGTTGCCGCAGGGTCATTTATATTTTTAGCGGCTTCGGATCTTATTCCGGAAACACACAAATGTAAAAGCCGCTTCGCGCCTTTGACGCTTTTTGCGGGCGTTGCGGCGATACTGCTGGCAGAACATTTTTTGCATTGAAAAATACAGAGTGAAAAGTGAAGATATTGAATTTCGGCTTCGCCGAAATCGATTAATAAGTTTTCGCGCAGCGAAAACACTTTATCTTCACTCTCAACTCTCCACTCTTCACTCTGCAGTTAAAAAAGGGAGAAAATATGAAAAAAATACTTTTCATTGCGTTTTCGGCGGCTTTATTCACAGCGCAATGCGCCTTTGCGGCAAGCAATGATATTTTTAAATTTATACAAAAAAATGACATAAAATCTTTAAGAAAAATTGTAAGTCCGCAAACCATGCAATTAAAAGACAATGACTCAAATTCGCCGCTTTCTTTTGCCGCGCAGACAGCGCGTGACCCTGAAATTATCACTCTCCTGCTTGACGCCGGAGCAAATATAGAAGAACGAAATAAGCACGGTTATACGCCTTTAATGGAAGCCATAATAAAAAATTACATGAATCCGGATATAGCGATTGCATTGATTAAAAACAAGGCTAATGTTAACTCGGTCTTCCGTAAAGCTTATAATGACGAAGATAAGATGACGCCTCTCTTATACGCGGTTAATAAACATTCCGTAAATGATTCGAAAGTAATACAGGCTTTGGTTGACGCCGGCGCAAACGTTGAAGCTAAACGCGAAGAAGACGGCAGCACGCCGTTACTGCTGGCGGCGCGTTACGCGAAGGATTCCGATACAATAGATATTTTGGTGAAAGCGGATTCTAATATAGAAGAAAAAGACAAGTACGGGTACACGCCTTTGATGCTTGCCATAAGAAAAAATGAATCTAATCCGCAGACAGCTATAGCTTTGATATTAAATAAAGCCGACGTAAATTCGGCGTTTGATAAAAAGTATGATGATGAAGATAAAATGACTCCTTTATTGTACGCCGTAAACGAATATATGGTTAACAAACCAAACGTTATACAAGCCTTGATTGACGCGGGAGCGAATATTAACGCAAAAAATGCCAAAGACGGACGCACGCCTTTGCTTCTTGCCGCAAGCAACGCGAATAATACCGAAATTATAGATATTCTTATTAAGGCAGGCTCAAAGATTGAAGAGAAAGATAAGTACGGTTATACTCCGCTTATGCTTGCACTGACAAACAATTCCGCGTATCCGGATATCGCTGTTTCTCTTATAAAGTATAAAGCCGATGTTAACGCCGTACTGCCGGAACGTTTTTCAACGCCGCTGCTTATGGCTTTAGGCGATAACACGGAAACAAAACCGAAAGTTATACAAGCCCTGATCGATTACGGGGCTGATGTTAACGCAAAAGATGTTATGGGAATGACGCCTTTAATGTTTGCCGCGAAAAATTCAACGGAGGAAGTTATAAAAATTCTTCTTAAATCAGGAGCTGATTTGAGGATAAGAGACAAAAACGAAAAAACCGCCGAAGATTATGTCTGGGACAATGCAAATTTATATCAAAAAGATTTGAGAAAACTTAAATAGAAGAGATTGGATTTCTCTAAAGACCCTTATTTTCAGTGCCGTCATTGCGGATCAAGTCCGCAATGACAAAAAATGGGTTTTTAGAAAGACCCAATTGCATATATTTTAAAAATCTAAATCTCTTCGTCATTTTTTTCTTTTTTCCACGGAAAATCAGCGACTGTTTTCATGACAAAGAAACTTATTACGGCGCCTATCAAATTATACGGCGCCGAAAAAAGAATTATCAGCCAGCCCATCTGTACACCTTCGCGAAATCCGTACCTTATAAGTTTCCATAGCCATTTTTTAGGAAAATGGCCGGCAAGCATATCATGCAGATGCCATAACATTCCGCCGATAGGCGAGCTGATTATTATGGTCAAAACAATTATTAACAATGTAAGTAAAATCTGTTTTTTAAGAGAAAGAGTTTTAAATTTTTTTGAGAACAAAACAGCCAGAATTGAAAAAACAAAGCACATTATAAAAATGAACTGCCAGTAATATGCCGAATGATACGCATACATCCTGTAAAAATCGGCAAAAGGTTTTATGCCGAAAAACAGTAAAATATCGTAACATGCTATGGCGAATATAAAACTAGCGACAAACGCTGTGATAAATTTCAGCAGATTTTCTTTTAACGATTGATTTATCATTTATTTTGCTCCTGTGCTTAACGCGGTTCCACTAGGCATATTACATCCGTACAATATTATATCATGTTACCGGTTTATTTTAAAATCAAAAAATATGCCAGAACCGCGCACCCTAAAATTATGCGGTACCATCCGAATATCTTAAAATCGTGTTTTTTGACATACCCGACAAGAAAACGTATAACCGCTGCGGAAACTATATAAGCTGTTGCCATTCCGACAACAAGCGTAACCGCTTCGGCAGCCGTGAAGTGAAACCCGAATTTCATAAGTTTTAAAGCGCTCGCGCCCAGCATTACAGGAACCGCGAGAAAAAACGTGTATTCCGTGGCAGCAGTCCTTGATACGCCCAGAAGCAGCCCGCCTATTATCGTAGATCCGGAACGCGACGTTCCGGGAAACATCGCGGATATAAGCTGGAACAAACCTATAATAAAAGCCGCCGTATAAGTAATTTCGGCTATGGAATTTATTTTAGGCTGCCTGCCTTTATTGCGGTTTTCTACCATAATAAAAAATATGCCGAATAATATAAGCATCACTGCCACGCTTTTGTAGTTATAAAAAAGAGCATTTAGCTGTTTATCAAACAAAACTCCGACAATAGCGGCAGGAATACATGAAACGGCTATTTTAAGCCACATTGTCACGGTATCTTTTTTTACGGATATTATTTTACTTTCAAATGAAACGGGAAGAAGTCTTTTCCAGTAAAGCGCTACAACGGCAAGAATAGAGCCGAACTGTATGACAACTAAAAACATATCCATAAAAGCAGGCGATGCTTTAAGATGAATAAACTCGTCAACAAGAATCATATGTCCGGTACTGCTTATCGGCAGCCATTCCGTAATGCCCTGAACCACGCCCAAAATTATAACTTTAATAATCTCGATTATTTCCAAATTTTTTCTCCGTTTATTTTATCATCTCTTTCAAAAGCTCATCCGTTTCAATATATTTTACGGCGTTTTCAAAAGAATCGGGCTCGCTGAGTACTGTGTAGTAATTTTCTTTTACATTCGGCGCTTCTTCAACGGCTTTCAAAAATTCGCTTTTATTAAGCGGAGTTTTGCTTACGAAACCCGCGAAACCGGTATTCGCAAGAAAAGTTTTTACGTCGGCGGCGCTTTCATTATTTTGAAGCAGCGCGCATAAATAAGCCGCCGTCCCGACCTGTAAACCGTGCATTTTAGGTTTTTCTGCGGATAAATGGTCTAAAGCATGGGATATTAAATGCTCGCTGCCGCTTGCCGGTCTTGAAGAGCCTGCTATTTCCATTGATATGCCGCTCAAAACAAGCGAATTTATAAGCTGCGAATAAAATTCGTCAGACTGAAGAAAGTGCTTGCCGGCTCCGGCATAATAAAGCGAATCCAGAGAATTATAAGCCAGCATTGAAGCAAAATCGTTGTGCATGCTGAGTTTTTTGTTGAATGCCTGTTTCCAGTCCCACAAAGCCGAAACTTTAGAAATCATGTCACCTATGCCGGAGTAAAAAGTTTCTTCCGGGGCGCTGGCGATAATGTCTAAATCCGCGACAACGCCGTAAGGAATGCTGGATTTGACGCTTTTTCTTTTGCCTTCAACCAAAAGCGAAGCGCCCGGACTGCAAAAACCGTCATTTGAAACCGACGTAGGCACGCTTATAAAAGGAAGTTTCAAAACATGCGCGCAATATTTGCTGTAATCAAGCGATTTCCCGCCGCCTATGCCTATTAAAACGTCCGTGTCCTGAGGCACTTTAAATGCCGTGTGGATAACATTTTCAATATTTATATCCGAAATGAAGTCCTTGCGGACAATTTCAATTCCGTATTCTTTAAATCCGAAATACAATTTTTCAGCGACAATATCTTCAATGCCTTCCGAAAAAAATAAAGCGGTTTTAAAATATTTCCTGTCATAAAGATACTTGCCTATTTTTGCAAGCTTGCCGCCGCCGATTTTTAAAAGCGACGGAATGCTTATTTCTTTGTTTAGCGACATGATATCATCTCCTGTTAAGATGATGCAAAGATACTGAGACGCTGAAAGTCGTTACCCCGCATCACTGCCTCTCTGCATCCCCGCATCGCCGTTCTATATATTCCGTTATATCTTCAAACCCATCAAACCTTAAAGTTTTTATGTTTTGTTTCCTGCATAACTCCAAAAGAATGTCTTTTGCAAACACTGCGTCCGCAGCTTTGGCTGCCTTAATGTCCGGCCTGCCGTCGCCGGCAAAAATTGTGAAATATCCCTTATTTTTCAAATAGTTTACAAGCTCGTCTTTTGCAATGCCCGTATCTTTACTGTAAAAAGGACTGTTAACTGACGGAGGCGTCAGCTTAAAACCTGTTTCCTGCGCGTATTCGCTGTTATTGGACACTATCGTAATATTATATTTTTTAATAAGCTCGGGAATTCTTTTTAATATGTAATAGTCCATTCCCGCGCTGCATATATATATAGGTATATCAAGCTTTTTACAAAGCTCAAACGTTTCGGGAACTTTCGGGTCAATTTCTATGCTTTGTATAAAAACATCAAGCTCATTTTGCGTAATACGCACTTTGGCAAATATGCGGCTCAAAGCTTCCACATGGGAAATTCTGCCGGCAATATAATCTTCCCACGGTTTTATGTCTTCTTTTTTAAGAAGCCTGTCCACAACCATATTAAAAAAATCTTCTTTTGTAATTGTTCCGTCAAAATCGCTGATTAACACCGTTTTAGGCATTATTTTTATTCCTTTTAACTACAGAGTGAAGATTGAAGAGTGGAGAGTGAAGATACGGCAACGGCTTTTTTTGGCTTTTATTTAATATCTGCGCGAAGCGCTCATTATCTTCACTTTTCACTCTCCCCTCTTCACTTTTTTTTATATTCCCAGTGAATTGCCGCCGCAGGAATAAGGAAAAATACCGCGCCGAGAATTTTCCACGCGCCGAGAAGGCAAGCAAAATACATTCTTGTCTGTTCCGCGCTGAAGCTGAAAAAACAGCTCATCGCCCAATAGTATAATCCGGTGAACGACAAAATCCATACGAAAAAAACGGCAGCGTAATTGATAATAAAAGCCCTAAATAGAATGTTTCTTACTCTTAAAGCGTTTTCCATGACGCCTCCTTTTAACTACAGAGTGAAGATTGAAGAGTGAAGATACGCCAACGGCTTTTTTGTCTTTTATTTAATATCTGCGCGAAGCGCTCATTATCTTCACTTTTCACTCTCCACTCTTCACTCTTTATTAAATAATATAGCATTTTAATTTTAAATTTCCTGCAATAAAAATTTTAAAATCAGCGTTGGTTTATCATGGATCAAAAACAACAGAAGATAAGAAGTTTGGCAGCTCAGCAGCTCGGCAACGGCAAAAAACAAAGACAACGCGACCAGAGCTTCTCTGAGCTGCTGAGCTGCTGGACTTCTGAACTTCTCAATAAAAGGAGACGTATCATGATGAAAAAAACAGCGTTGGTAATGGCAGTAATGTTTGCTTTGAGCAGTTTTGGTTTTGCGGGGGAAGGTAAATTAGGCAAAGGTCATAAAAAGGCGGAGCCCGGGCAAAAAGCCAAATTTGAAGCGGTAAAAAAAGAGAAAACGGAATATTTTAATGCTTTGGAAACTCTTATAGACAAATACAATAAAGCTTCCGACAAAAACAAAGCTTCCGTAAAGAAAGAAATTACAGCTCTTGTTTCACAGCAGACTGACAAAGATATTGCCGCGAAAAAAGAAATGCTTGAGGCAAAGAAAGAAACTGTAGTTAAAATGGAAGCAAACATATCCAAAATGGAAAATGACAAAACCGCTTTCGTAAATAAAAAGGTAGATTTTTACTTGACCGCGGAAGGCCAGGAAAAAATTCAAAAAATGAAAGAAGGAAAGAACAGAGACGCAAAAGGTTATAAATAAAGACTTTAAAAAAAATAGCAAAAGCAGGCCTTAAATCCTCTCTTTTGTCATCCTGTTGAAAAACAACCTCCCGCCAACTGCAGGCGGGGTTGTTCGTTAAAAGAAAAGCGTCGAACAACTTCAAGCGTTGCATTAGCAAGCAGAACTTGGGTATAATATTGCAATACAAAATAAAAAGGATGTGATGCTTTTTGTCGTTGCGCATAGTATTGTTAGAAAGGTAAAGTTCAAAGTTTAAATTTGGTGTTTTCGCGGAGTTTATTCTCGAGTGTTTTAATCGGGGGCGCAAACCGGTAAATAGGTTTCGGCAGGAACTAAGTTCCGCCGAAACACAACAATTCCATACTTCACACTCCAAACTGCCTTTAAAAAGGAGAAGCATTCTGATGAAAAAAACGGCGCTTGCAATTTTGGGAATATTTTTGTTGGGCAATGTCGGTTTTGCGAGTACCCCAAGAGAGGACCCTCAGATGACGGAATTTTATAAAAATCTCATACCTCTCATAGAAAAATATAATAAAGCTTCGGAGCAGGACAAAGAAGCGGTAAGGAATGAAATTACTGCTCTCGTTTCAAGACAGCATGACATATATATCGCCAGGAGAAAAGAAATGCTAGCCGGATCGGAAGCAACTCTATCTCACTTGGAAAAAAACAAAACCGCTAACATAAATAAAGAAATAGATTTTTTGGTCAGCGCAAAAGGACAGGAAAGTATTCAAAGATGGAAAGAAAGTGATCTGAAACATGAAAATACGCGCGCATTTTTTAAAAATTTTGACGCTTTCATGAAACAATACTATACGGCCGCGGAGAAGGACAAAGAATCGGTAAGACGTAAAATTATCGATCTTATTTTAAAAAATCCTGACCATTGGACCGGCAAGATTACCACGGAACTGGCAACTCGGGAAACTAATTATGCAGCCTACATACAAGGCAGATTTAAAAATACTGAATTTTTCAACAATTTTGAAGCTCTCATAGAACAATACAATACGGCTGCGGAGAAGGACAAATTTTCTGCAAGATGTAGCATTACCAATCTTGTTATAAATAATTTTGCGCTGCCACGAAACACAAAATCATAGAACGGGAGCTAAATTGGCAGTCTGCATACAAGGTCGCGCATTCTAGCATGCCGCTGCAATAAAAATTTTACGGATTTCGCTATTTTAATCATAGATTCAAAACGGCAGAAGATGAGAAGTTCGGAAGCTCGGCAGCAGCCATTAAAGTCTTTGCTAAACTTCTAAAAAAGGAGATGTTATAATAATGAAAAAAATGGCGCTTGTAATGTTGGGAATGTTTTTGTTGGGCAATGTAGGTTTTGCGACTTTCCCAAGAAAGCTTCCTGAGAGAAAGGAATTTTTTAAAAATCTTGAAGCTCTCATAGAAAAATATAATAAAGCTCATGAGCAAGACAAAGAAGCAGTAAGGAATAAAATTGCCGCCCTTCTTTCAAGTCCGTATGAAGAAGATATTGCCGAGAGAAAAAAAAGTATCGCTAAAATGAAAGCAGATATATCAAAAATGGAAGAAGACAAAACCGCTATCGTCAATGAACAAGTAGATTATTGGGTCAGCGAAAAAGGGCAGAAAAATATTCAACAACGTAAAAAAATGTACCTGGCGAGGGAAAATAGACGCGTGTCTATCGAACAATTTTCTAAAATTTTTGAAGCGCTCATAGAACAATACAATATAGCTGCGAAGAAGGACAAAGAATCGGTAAGAAAGAAAATTATCGATTTTGTTTTAAAAAATCGTGCCACGGGTACCGCGGAACGGGAAATTCGGGAAACTAATTATGCAGCCTACATACAAGGCAGATTTAAAAATACTGAATTTTTTAAAAAATTTGAAGTGCTCATAGAAAAATATAATAAAGCTTCGGATCAAGACAAAAAAGCGGTAATGAGTGTAATTACCACTCTTGTTTTAACCGATTTTGCGCTGCCGCAGAACACAAAATCATAGAACGGGAACTAAATTGGCAGCCCGCATGCAAGATCGCGCATTCTAGTATGCCGCGGCAATAAAAATTTTACGGCTTTCGTTGCTTTAATCATAGATTCAAAAACTGCAGAAGATAAGAGGTTCGGGAGTTTGGAAGTTCGGCAGCAGCCATTAAAGTCTTTGCCAAACTTCCAAGCTCTCCGAGCTCTCTAAACTTCTAAAAAAGGAGAAGCATTATGATGAAAAAAATGGCGCTTGTAATGTTGGGAATGTTTTTGTTGGGCAATGTAGGTTTTGCGGGAGGCGGAAAGTTTGACGGGAAACATAAAAAAATGGATCCGGAACAGGGAAATAGATGGGCGGCCTTAAAACAAGACAGAACGGAATTTTTTAAAAATCTTGAAGCTCTTATAGAAAAGTATAATAAAGCTTTAGAGCAAGACAAGGAAGCGGTAAGGAATGAAATTGCCGCTATTATTTCAAGCCAGCATGATAAAGATATTGCCGCGAAAAAAGAAATGCTTGAGGCAAAGAAAGAAATGGCAGCTAAAATGGAAGCAGCTATATCCCAAATGGAAAAAGACAAAGCCGCTTTCGTAAATAAGAAAGTAGATTTTTGGGTAAGCGAAGAAGGACAGGAAAAGATTCAAAAAATGCAAAGCAAAGGCATGAGGGATTGCAAGAAAGATATGAAAGAGTGTAAAAAATGTAAAGAGGACTGCTGCAAGAAAGACAAGAAAAATTGTAAATGTAAAAAAGACATGAAAGACTGCAGCAAAAAAGACAAGAGCAAAAAGAAATCCAAATAATCGAAGATGACAAAAGCGGGTTTTGATTCCACTCTTTTGTCATCTTCACCGTACCGTCATTGAGGCCAACGAGCCGCAATCTCGTCGTATTAAGCGGATATGGCGCTCACATCTCTCACGCCCGCCGCTGACTTGTGCTCCTTATTCGTCGCGCAGCGGCTGGCTCAAGGCCGCAATGACGATAATAGTAAAGCGGATTCTCCATGGAGCCTGCCCTCGAGATTTGTAATCGTAGATCTAAATTATAAAGAACCCCCGCCTGCGAAACTATTTTCGCAGGCGGGGGTTTTCATCCCACGTGTTAAAACTGCAAAAAACTTGTAAAATATTTGTAAAATATTTATTATTTTGGTATTATTAAACAAAAAGATGGAGGCTGGTAATGATTAATAAACACATTAATCAGTTTAATCTTTTTGTTGACGGCAAAGAAGTTGACACCGGCATTTACGATTACACTCCTTACTCGGACAAATTTATAACTGCGTTTAAAGACACCTACCGCGTAATATCAAAATTGAAAAAAGGCGAAATTCCGGATAACGCGGGCGAATACGTTTACGCGCGCTACTGCATAGGCGACGATTCTTTAAATTTAAAAGCCATAGACGCCGCCCACGACGCGGCTAAGATATTCGGCCGTTTTCCGGTATCAAAAAGAAGAAAGATTCTGCACGATATACACGATAACCTTGAAAAAAATAAAGATGAATTCATACAATTGATGTGCATAGAAGGCCATCCAATAAGTCTTGCCGAGTGGGAATACAGGTCCGCGGAGCGTCTTTATTCTAAAAAAGCAATAAATTTTTATACGGATGAGCTTTGGCGCGAGGTAACCCGTTTTAGAAACGAAACTCTTTATCTTGCAAGGCGTCCCGACGGAGTCGTATGCATGTCTCCTCCGAAAAACGCTTCGGCAAGCAATTCTACTCTTGGTCTTCACGCGCTGCTTGGCGGCAATACATTAATAATAAAACCTCCTTTAAAAGCTCCGATTTCAACAATATTTCTTTGGAAAAACATAGTAAATCCCGCGCTGGAAAAAAACGGCGCTCCGGCAGGCACGATAAATCTTATAACCGGAAATTCCAAAACGATTACTGAGCAGTGGCTGACATCGCCTAAAGTAAACGACATACTGTTTTTCGGCGACAGCGAAGCGGGCCTTGAAATCGGCAGAAAATGTTATACTGCCGGCAAAAAACCTATACTTGAACTTTCCGGCAGCGATCCGCTTATTTTATGGAAAGACTGCGACGTGGACGACGCGGCGGCTTCGGCTATGGACGCTTTTTTGGGCTCGACTCAGATTTGCATGGTGCCTAAAAAATTTATAGTGCATGAAGATATTTTTGACGCTTTTATAGATAAAATGAAAGAAAAAATATCGCAAATAGTTTACGGGCTCCCTTCAATGCCGGACGTAATTCTCTCACCCGTCATCAAAACGAATATTTTTGAAGAGTATTTAAGCGAGGCTATAGATAAAGGCGCAAGGCTTTTATGCGGCGGCAGCAGAATAGATTACGACAATACTCCCAATCCGAAAGGCGTGTATGTTCAGCCTACGCTTATACAAATCGACGACAATCAGGATCTTTACTCTTTTTCCTGCGTTAAAAACGAAAACTTTTTCCCGCTGATTCCGGTAATAAAAGTTAAATCTTCGAAGCAGGGCAGCGAAAAAGACAGGGAAATATTTTTTAGAATGATAGACTTGGTCAATCAGAATGAATTCGGTTTAAGAATTTCCGCATGGGTTAAGTCGCCGGCGTATATAAGACAGTTTATACGACATCTTCCCGATTCCGGCCTTTTGAGAATAAATGCCAGGCATGTGGAATTTTCGGAATGCCTTGCCGGCCACGGCGGGACAAAAAAAACCGGCGGACCGTTCGGCGAAATGAATTATGCATGGCTTAAAACAACGCATCTTCAGGGAATAACATTGGCAAGGGAAAGACGCAAAACAAAAAGAAACTGACAAAGGCGGAAGTCCGGCAGCTCAGAAGCCCGGAGAAGCCGTGTAAGAAGATAAGAGGGCAAGATGATAAGAGGGTCTAATCGGAAGAATAGAAGTTGGGAGGCTGAGAAGATGAGAGGAGCTTTGGTTCCCGTATTAAGGCCTTACGGGACAGGCTCGTCAAAGGATTAACGTCTTTTTATCAGTCCTTGCTGTCGCTTAACTTCTTATCATCCTATCATCCCATCTTCTGCCGTTCTTGCAGTTACCGAACAGCTGAGCCGCCGAGCTTCTGAACTTCAGCCTTTCATTAATGACGCAGGGCAGATAAGGATTTTTCCTATGCTTGACAATTATTCTTTTAATATTTACGCGCTCCCAACGCTTTTAACCGCCCTTGTTTTTATTTTTATAACCATCAGAATGTTTAAGTATTGGGAAAGATCCGACGCCATAAGGTATTTTGTACTTTTTTGCTGTTCCCTTATTATATGGCTGGTCGGCTTTTCAATGATGTATCTTTCGGAAGAGCCTGATACTGCTCTTTTTTGGGCCAGAGTCGGTTTTTTGGGAGTTGCTTTTGTTCCGGTTCTGCCGTTATTGTTTGTCTACGCGCTTGTCGGTAAAAAAGTAAAAAAGAGAATATGGTATTTTACCGCTTTTGCCATTTTGTGTTTTATACTCAACTTCTCAACCGATTTAATTTATCACGGCGTTAAACTTCATTTCTGGGGTTATTATCCCGTAGCCGGCAAACTCTACATAGTGTTTTTGCTTATGTTTGTCGTTTCTTTTTCGATGTGTTCAATAATCCTTTATAAAGCCGCAACTAATTATTCGCTTCCGCCGCAGCAAAGACACCAGATAGTTTACGTTTTTATAGCTTTTACCATAATGTTATTCGGCGTCGGAGATTATTTAGGCAAATTCGACGGGTTTGAAATTTATCCTTTCGGCTACGGCGTAGTTTTGATTCTTATAATCCTGATGTCTTTCGCGATAGTCAAATATAATCTGCTTGACGTAAAGCTCTTTTTAGCCAGAACCGCGCTTTATATATTTTTATATATCGTTTTGTTCGGCATACCCGTTATTATCGGTTCAACAACCGGCTCGTGGAAGATTGCCACTTTTTCGGCGGTTGTGTTCGCCTCAATAGGCACAATGGTTTTCAGCCGCATACAAAAACAAGCGGAAAACTTAATGCTTGCCGAGCAGCGTTCGTACCGCAATATCCTGCTGCAAGCCGCGATAGGCATGACGCAGCGGCACGATCTTAAAAAACTTTTAAGCATGGTCGTACTTCTGGTAAAAAGGTCCGTTAAAATACAGTTCGCATCGATTTATCTGCAGGACCGCGATACAAAAGAATATAAACTCGCTTCTTTCAGGGCGGGGAAAAATCAGAATACCGTTAAACAGGATGTTTCTTTTCCGGCAAATTCGCCTTTTGTAGCTTATGTAAAATCAAGAGGAATTCCTTTTGTTTATGAAGAAATGCCGGACGACATTAAAAATAAACTTAATTTTAATTCAAGAATAGGCCTTATAGTTCCAGCGTTCGCGCTCAAAGAGGTAAGCGGTTTTATGATACTTGGCGAAAAAGACAGCCGTAAGCCGTATTCGTCGGACGACATTAACATCTTCAATATTCTTGCAACACAAACGTCGATGGCTATAGAAAACTGCATGTTTATAGAAGATTTTAAGAAAGCGCAGGAAAAAATATTTACCGCGGAAAAACTAGCTTCCATCGGCGGGCTTGCCCAGGGAGTGGCGCATCAAATTAATAACAGGCTTCATAATTTTTCCATGCTGGCCGGCGAAATGAAGTTTGAAGTGGAAGAATTTAAAAATAAAATGATGCCGATTGTAAGCGATAAAAATGTTCTTTCCGAATCGGTAAAATATTTTCATACTCTTTCCGAGTCGCTTGCCGATAACGTAAAGCGCACAAGCGCCATAATAAAAGGCATAATAAATTATGCCAGAGTGGAAGCCAATGAAACGCATTATAAAGAATTTGAACTTAAAGAAGTGATTGAACTTTCAATAGATTTGCTTAAGGTCAAACATAATATAAAATCCGAAGCGCCTGTCGATTATTCCCAAGTCGGAAATAAAACGGTATTCGGCATAAAATCGCTTCTTATGGAGTCGGTTTATAATATTGTGGATAACGGCTATGAGGCTGCCGTTGAAATGAATAACTATGCGTATAAACACGGGCATGGCATGGAATATAAGCCTAAAATAACCGTTGCTCTTAATGATAGTCCCGATTCAAGCGAAATAATAATCGCTGATAACGGGATAGGAATAAAACCTGAAAATACTAAGAAAGTTTTCGCGCCTTTTTTTACGACTAAATCTTCCTATAAATCCGGCTCCGGTATAGGAATGTATGTCGTAAAAAGAATGATAAGTGAAATGCATAAAGGCCATATCAGGGTTGAATCTAAATATCTGCATGGGACAAGAGTGTATATCAGTTTGCCTAAAAGTAAATAAACCTCCGCAACAAACGCATGAAAGACATTCACCTTTACAGCGCAACGGCATGATGTACGCCTTCGGCGAATGATGTCGCTGCGCTAATGATGTATTGCCGCTTTGCGGCAACATGATGTAATGTGTCCTTGTCTTTAATGTGCGCGAAGCGCATACAGCATTTCCGAAGG
>WRJZ01000019.1 GCA_009778325.1 Candidatus Endomicrobium neocapritermitis
CCCCCCCCCAGTGTCGTTTTTTGATATTTTGCAAATATTTATAAAGATATTTGTAGTAATTTTTTTGACTTATCTTCTCGTTTTCATATTTCAATAATGCCGAGAATATCTTTTTATTTACGCTAGTCAGTTTTTTCCTGCGCAAATATTTTATTTCTTTTTCCATTTCGGAAATTATTTTTACTGTTTCTTTTTGCGTACTTAATATATATTCCAGCCTTTGGCCGTTATCGGAGTAAAGCTTCTCGTCTTCAAGAGCGTAAAGAGGAATTTCTTTACCGGAATTCAAAAAGAAATATTCCGAACCGCTTATCCTGCCTTTTTTAAATAAACTTTCAATTAAAGGATTTTTTATGTTTTCCGGAAGGGTTTTTATAAAACTGTTATTTATGTCTTTTGACAAACCTTCGACATATATTTTATTAAAGTTTTCATTTTCTGATATGTTTGTTAAAAACTGCGCTATTTTGGTTTGCGTGTCATAATGGCAGTGCAAATCCTGCACAAGGAACACTATATTACCGCAATTTTTGCCGCCAAAATAATTTGACGCGAAACTTTTATTAACATCGTATCCTGCAGGCAATGCCGCAGGCGTAAAAAAAGAATGAGCAGGCTGAACCGCCACATTAAATATAAATACCATTGATAATAATAATGATATTATTTTAGTAAAATTCATATCATTATTATATATCTTATTATTGATTTTGCAATGAGTTTTACGATATTTTTTACAACTTTTTCACAACATAAAACCATCAGTTAATAGTTAATTTTGCCCGTTCCTTGTTCTAATTGCCGTCAAGCCCTGAATTGCATCCGGACGATATAAAACATACTCCAATTAATTAACAAAAAAAAGCTGTCTTTGCTATTATCTTTACCTTTTATCTATTAATTGCCGTTTATTCGTCTCTCATCGCGCAGAATTCGCCGCACATGGTGCAGACGTCTTCCTGCTGAGGCGGGAGTTTGGCTCTTTCTTTTGAGAGCTTTTCCGGGTCTATGCAGAACTCTTTTTGTTTGTCCCAATTGCGCGCTTTGCGCCATTTGGACATTTCATCATTCTGCTCTTTCGCGCCTTTGACGCCTTTGACGATATCAGCCGCATGCCCGGCTATTCTTGCGGAGATAACGCCTTCGCGGACGTCTGCGACGTCAGGCAGTCTTATATGTTCCGCAGGCGTTACATAACATATAAAATCTACTCCGTAAGAAGCCGCCAAAGCGCCGCCTATCGCGGAAGTTATATGGTCATATCCAGGGGCAATATCCGTGACCAAAGGACCTAAAAAATAAAGAGGCGCGCCGTGCCCGAGCCTTTTTGCCAAAGTTACATTCGCTTCAATCTGATTAAGCGGCACATGTCCGGGACCTTCAATCATAGTCTGCACTCCGGCTTTTCTGGCTCTTAAAACAAGCTCGCCGAGAACCGAAAGCTCGGCAATCTGCGCTCCGTCCGAAGCGTCAAACGTACAGCCCGGCCGGAAACCGTCGCCAAGAGATAAAGTCATATCGTATTTTTTTGCTATATCCAAAAGCCTGTCGTACTGTTCATACAAAGGATTTTCTTTACCTGTTGCGTTAATGCACTTAACCAAAAAAGAGCCTCCTCGGCTCACAACGCCGGCAAGCCGGCCTTGACGGTTTAAGATTTCTACTGTGGCTTTATTAATGCCGCAGTGAACGGTAACAAAATCAACGCCTTGTTCAGCCTGTTCTTCTATAACGTCAAAGAGCGTTTCGCTCTCTATTTGGGATATTTTTTTGCCTGCAGCTACAGTCCTGCAGGCAGCTTCGTAAATAGGAACGGTGCCGACCTGCACCGGGCACCGGGCAAGAATTTCTTTTCTTATTTTTGTCAAATCGCCGCCTGTGGACAAATCCATAACGGCGTCCGCGCCGGCTTTTACCGAAGCGTCAAGTTTGTCGAGCTCTTCCTGCAAATCTATATGGTCCGGCGAAGTGCCGATATTGGCGTTAACTTTGGTTTTTAAACCTTTGCCGACAGCCGTGATTTTAGACAGCTTTCTATTTATATTTTTGGGAATAACTATAGTGCCCGCGGCAACGCCTTCCCTTATAAATTCTTCGCTCAAGCCTTCGGCTTTTGCCGCGGCTTTTATCAGCTCATTCGGTTTTTTGCTTATAGCATCTGTCATTAATGTCATATTTTTTCCCTCTTCATTTTTAATTTTATGATGATAGCATTTTTGAACGGCAATTACGAATGACGAATTACGAATCAAAGGCAACCCCTCACCCTCTTGCTTCGCAAGTCCCAAGTAGTCAAGCTACTTCCGGGGCGCTCACATCTCGCGCCCGCTCGTGACTTGTGCTCCTTATTCGTCGCACACTCGCCCCGCAAGGGGCGAGGGAAAATACTTTTGTCTTTGTCGTTCGCAGTTGATTCGTCATTCGTAATTCGTAATTGCCTTGACAATCTTCTTGAGCCGTAGTATATTAACCTTCAACAATAGGAGGATTACTTTGATGAAAAAGATTTTAATTGTAGGCGGCGTGGCGGGCGGAGCGTCTGCGGCGGCAAGGTTTCGGCGGCTTGATGAAACTGCTCAGATAATTATGTTTGAACGCGGCGAATATATATCGTTTGCAAACTGCGGCCTTCCTTATTATATCGGAGGAGAGATAAAAAATAAGTCGGCTTTGACTTTACAGACTCCGGAAAGCTTCAAAACCCGTTTTAATATAGATGTCCGCGTTCAAAATGAAGTTATATCCATAGACAGACAAAAAAAATCCGTGGCGGTTGTTAACCTTAGAACCGGCGAGAAATACTCTGAAAGTTATGATGATTTAATTCTTTCGCCGGGAGCAGAGCCGGTTTTGCCGAACATACCGGGTATTAATTCTTCGCGCGTTTTCAAGCTTCGCAATATACCGGACACTTACAAAATTAAAGATTTTATTGAAAATAATCATCCTAAGACAGCGGTTGTTGTCGGCGGCGGCTTTATCGGCGTTGAGATGGCGGAAAATTTAGCGAACGCCGGGCTTTCGGTAACGCTTGCGGAAATGTCAGACCAGATTTTGGCGGCGCTTGATTATGATATCGTATGCGACGTTGAGCATTATATTAAACAAAAAGGCGTAAACCTGCTTTTAAGCGATGCCGTGCAAAAAATCGAAGAAGACGAAAGCGGCTTAAACATTGTTTTAAAGCAGGGAAATATGCGCGCCGATATGCTTATTATGTCAGTCGGCGTGCGCCCTGAAAGCGCGCTTGCGAAAAACGCGGGTCTTGCCGTCAGCGAACGCGGCGCCATTATAACAGACGAGCATATGAAAACGTCGGACAAAAACATTTACGCCGTAGGCGACGCGGTGGAAGTTAAAGATTTTGTTACAGGTCAAAAAACAATGTTCCATCTTGCCGGGCCGGCAAATAAACAGGGACGCATAGCGGCTGACAATATCTGCGGCATTGCTTCAAAATATGAAGGAACCCAAGGGTCGGCGATTATTCAGGTATTTGACATGACTGTCGCCGTAACCGGCATAAATGAAAAAACGGCAAAAAAATTAGGCCTCGACTATGATAAATCTTTCATTTACCCGGCCAATCACGCAAGCTATTATCCGGGCGCGGTTAATATGTGCATAAAAACTTTGTTTGAAAAAGGAAGCGGAAAAATACTCGGAGCGCAAATTACCGGCTTTGAAGGCGTTGACAAACGGTGCGACGTGTTCGCGACGGCAATCCGCGCCGGGATGACGGCTTTTGATCTTGCAAAACTTGAATTGTGTTACGCGCCGCCGTATTCTTCAGCTAAAGATCCCGTAAATATGGCGGGATTTGTAATCGAAAATATACTTTCCGGAAAATTAAAAACTTTTCACTGGCATGAAGTAAACGGATTGCCGCGCGACGGAAGCGTTACTTTGCTTGATACGCGCACAGCTATCGAATACGAAAACGGACATATAGACGGTTTTATCAATATTCCCGTTGACGAGCTCAGAAAACGCATTTCAGAGCTGGATAAAAATAAAAAGGTATATGTGGCATGCCAAAGCGGTCTTCGCGGATATATAGCGGCCAGAATACTTTCCCAAAACGGCTTTGACGCCTGCAATCTAAGCGGAGGCTGCAAGCTCTATAATTCTATTTTCGGAAAGAAGATTTCCCGTGACGCCGTAAGCTCAAAACCCGCTGCCGTAAACTATGAGCAAAAGGATAAAAACGATATGAAAATAACTAAAGTGGATGCCAGCGGATTACAATGTCCCGGCCCGATTCTTAAACTTTCCGACGCAGTTAAAGAAGCGCAAAACGGCGAAATAATAGAAATTACTTCTACGGATCCCGCTTTTGCAAGCGATATCGAAGGCTATTGCTGCAGAACAGGGAATGTCTTTTTAGGATTGGAAAGCAATAAAGGCGTCAGTATAGCGCGAATCAAAAAGTCACCGAAAATAGAAAACATGACAACGTCATCAGCCGCAAACGGTAAAAATTTTATTGTTTTTTCAGGCGACCTTGACAAGGCTATAGCGTCATTTATTATGGCAAACGCCGCCGCTGCGCTTGGCAGAAAAGTCAGTATGTTCTTTACGTTCTGGGGCCTTAATATATTGAAAAAGCCTGAAAAAGTAAAGGTTAAAAAAGATTTAATTTCAAAAATGTTCGGCATGATGATGCCCGGAAATTCAAAAAAACTTGGCTTGTCAAAAATGAATATGGGCGGCATAGGAGCTAAAATGATCCGCGCGGTCATGAAGAAAAAAAACGTAAGCAGCCTTGAAGAGTTAATGACTACGGCGCAAAAACACGGCGTTACGTTTGTAGCATGCTCAATGAGCATGGATATTATGGGCGTTAAACCCGAAGAATTGATAGACGGCGTAAAACTCGGCGGCGCTGCGGCTATGCTGGCGCACGCGGAAGAATCCGATATGTCGTTGTTCATTTAATGAATACGGAGTTTAATATGGATAACTTTACAAAAGAAAAACTTGCCGCTTCAATGGATGCCGAAAATGCGGACGTAATAAAATTTTTACCTTATTTAATGCAGGATTTATGGGAGCTTGGCTCATTCCCGGCTGACATGATTACATTATTAAAAAATAATACGCGGATTGACGGCGAATCAAAGATATTGGATTTGTGCTGCGGCAAAGGTCCCGCAAGCGTTCAGATTGCAAAATTTTTTAAATGCCGCGTCAAAGGAATTGACATCATACCCGAGTTTATCGAATACGCAAAACAAAAAGCAATTGAAAACAGCGTTGAAAATCTATGCACTTTTGCTGTTGAAAACGCAACCGAATCGGTTTTAAAAGAAAGCGGTTATGACTGCGTTATTTTGGGAGGGCCGGGACCCATTTGGGGAGACTACCGCAAAACGCTTGACGGTTTGAAAAAACCGTTAAAGCCAAAAGGGTATATTATTATTGACGAGTGTTTTGCACCCGATAATTCGGCCAAAACTTACGGACAGTTAAAACTAAGCGAATGGGCGGATTTACTTAAAGAAGCAAAGATGGACTCTGTCAGCGTTATTGAAGCAAATCGGGAAAGCATAAAAAATATGAATGACTTTATGATGAAATATATCCCGAAACGCGCCAAAGAATTGTCCGACAAATATCCGGAGCACGCCGAAGTGATTAACTCATATGTGAAAAAGCAATTTGATGAATGCGAAATACTGGAAAAAAATGTAATCTGCGGCACTTGGCTGTTGAGACGCATTAATTGAACAATTTTTGAACGGGAAAAATGAAAATACAAATAAGACATGAAACCATATTCTCACGCTTTATTTATTTTCTTCAAAAAGCTTCTTATATTTCAAATAAACAGATTTTTCCAGATTATATGCGGCATATCTTTGCTTTTTAAAAAATGTCGAACTTTGGGGAAATATGGCTTTTGAATACTCTTCCAAAACCCTTAAAGATTCCTGCGCTCTTTTAAAATTGGCAATTATTACGGATGGAAATTTTTTGTTTGAAGTTTCGGGCATTTCACGGCCGCTGTCTTTCACGGAGTCGCGCTCTTTTATTAACGACGTGTAATTTTTTCTTAAAATTTTATCGGTGTTGTGCCTGATGTTTCGCGCCTTTTTATATAAAGTTCCGTCATTTAAAACATAACGCAAGCTGTCTTCAACTACTCTTAATCCTTCACGGCAACGGTTTAAGTTCGCATCGATAATGCGAAGAGTATTCGTAATTCGTAATTCGTAATTCGTAATTTTCTTCATATTCGG
The DNA here is from genome assembly GCA_009778325.1 of Candidatus Endomicrobium neocapritermitis. Taxonomy (GTDB): domain Bacteria; phylum Elusimicrobiota; class Endomicrobiia; order Endomicrobiales; family Endomicrobiaceae; genus Endomicrobium_B; species Endomicrobium_B neocapritermitis. Next base: position 6,243 of record WRJZ01000019.1, read on the forward strand.
CGTGTCATTTCTTGCCATAACGTTCAACAATAGTGTTGATTAAATTTGTTGTGGACTTGCCTTTTACAAAATGAAATCTGTACACTTTTTTAACAAACTCCCTTCCTACTATATCCGACAGTTTATAATCTCCGCCTTTAACTAATATGTCAGGGCGTATTTCTTTTAAAAGTTCATACGGGGTTTGCTCGCCGAATACGACAACATAATCTACGGCTTTTAAAGCAAGCAAAAGTTTTGCCCTGTCTTTTTCTTTGACAAGCGGTCTTTTCGGGCCTTTAAGGCAGCTCAAAGATTTATCCGAATTTATTGCGACTACTAAAACGTCGCCCATACTTTTGGCTTTTTCAAAAAGAGAAACATGCCCCAAATGAAGCAAATCAAAACAGCCGTTGGTAAAAACCGCTTTTTTACCGGATTTTTGAAGTTTTTGCACTTCCGATTTAAGTTCTTTTCTTGTTAATGCCCGTTTGAGATTTTTCATTTACTTTCCAAATACTTTTTCTTCTATTATTGCGCAAATGATATGTATAAGAAGGATATGGCACTCCTGCGCCCTTGCGGTAATTTTCGAAGGCGCGCAATAACACATATCGCACATGGACTTCATTTTTCCGCCGTCTTCGTTTGTCATGCCTATTGTAAATATGCCCATTTTTTTTGCCGATTCCAAAGCTTTTATAACATTCGGAGAGTTGCCGCTTGTAGATATAGCGATAAACACGTCGCCGGGCTGCGCGAAAGCTTCAAGCTGACGGCTGAAAACTTCATCATATCCGAAATCGTTTCCGATTGCCGTAATTGTCGCAGGGTTTTCCGGCAGCGCTATAGACGCAAGCGCTTTACGGTTTTTTTCAAACCTGACAACCATTTCAGCCGCGAAATGCAGCGCGTCCGAAGCCGAACCGCCGTTGCCGCAGATAATAGTCTTTTTATTATTTCTGTAAGCTTCAACCATTTTATCGGAGACAGCTTCTATATACGCAATATGTTCCGGCTCAAGCATTCTTTTTTTTGCTTCTATACTGTCTGTGATAAGTTTTTGTATGGTCTCTTTCATTTTGTCCCCTTAAAATAAAAAGTTAAAAGTTCAGAGTTCAAAGTTCAAATATTGTGTTTCGGCAAAGCCGAAACCTATTTATAAGTTTTCGCAGAGCGAAGACACCTGAATTGAACTCTGAACTCTGCACTTTGAACTCTGTCGTTAAAACTATCTGCCAAAAATATATTTCGGAAGAAAGTCGGTTGCGATTCCGCCCTTGCGGAACTGTTCGTGCGCCATTATTTTAGAATGAAGCGTCGAAGTGTTTTTTATGCCTTCAATTTCAACTTCTCTCAAAGCTCTCTGCATTCTGAGAATTGCCTCTTTTCTGTCATCGCCGAAAGCTAAAATTTTGGCAATCAAACTGTCATAAAACGGAGGTATTGTATATCCTGAATAAACATGGGTGTCCAGCCTGATTCCTGGGCCTCCGGGAAGATACAGCATGCCGATTTTGCCGGGGCACGGAATAAAATCTTTATCCGGGTCTTCCGCGTTTATTCTGCACTCTATGACATGTCCCAAAATTTTTACTTTTTCGGAAGTGATCGTAAGTTTTTCGCCGGCGGCAAGTTTTATCTGTTCTTTTACAAGGTCTATGCCAGTTATCATTTCTGTAACGGGATGCTCGACCTGTATTCTGGTATTCATTTCCATGAAGTAGAAATTTTTCTTTTTATCAACTAAAAACTCAACCGTGCCGACCGTGACATATCCTACTGCAGCAGCCGCGTTTTTCGCGGCTTTTCCCATCTTTTTTCTTAAAGCTTCGTCTATAAAAGGCGAAGGACTTTCTTCAACAAGCTTCTGATGCCTTCTTTGAATCGAGCAGTCTCTTTCAGGCAGATAACAGACTTTACCGTAAGCGTCCGCCATTATCTGAAACTCTATATGGTGCGGCTCTTCAACATATTTTTCCATGTAAACGTCAGAATTTCCGAAAGCTCTTTTCGCTTCTTCCTGCGCCATGATAATCGCATTTTTAAGCGTTTCTTCGGAAACAACTATTCTCATGCCTTTTCCGCCTCCGCCAGCAGTCGCTTTAATAATTACGGGATAACCGATTTTTTTCGCAAGAACGGCTACTTTCGGATCATCGGCGTCTATAGGCCCGCCAGAACCAGGAACAACGGGAACGCCTGATTTTTTCATAAGATCTATAGCGGCGATTTTGTCGCCCATTTTTTCGATTGATTCTTTTTTCGGCCCGATAAATTTTATTCCGCTCATTTCACAGACTTCCGCGAAATAAGTATTTTCAGCCAAAAATCCGTATCCCGGATGTATTGCGTCCGCTCCGGAAATTTCAGCCGCGGAAATAATGTTTGGTATATTCAGATAACTCTCGGCCGAACTTGCCGGGCCGACGCATATTGACTGATCTGCAAGCTTAACATGCATGCTTTCCCTGTCCGCTTCCGAATGTATCGCTACTGTTTTAACGCCGAGCTCTCTGCATGCTCTTATTACTCTGCATGCGATTTCGCCTCTGTTTGCTATCAAAACTTTCTTAAACATCAATTGTCTCCTGAAGAACTTTTCTTAAAATTTTCCCGAATTCTTTTTTTGGGAACTACTTACTTGTGTCTATGAGAAACAAATCCTGCCCGTATTCTATTGATTCTCCGTTTGAAACGCAGATTTTAACTATTTTTCCGCTTATGTTGGAATAAACGTCTTTAATGATTTTCATCGCTTCAACCTGTCCGATTTTTTGCCCGACTTTAACATTATCCCCTTCCGCTACAAAAGGAGGCTTGTCATTGTTAAGCGCGCTTGCAAAAGTCCCGACCATTGTTGATTTCACTGCCGTTATAGTTGACTTTAGAGCAACCGTCTGTTCCTGCGCCGGAGCTTCTTTCGCTTTCACAACAGGCACAATCGCTTCAACATTATTCTTTTTGAAGTACAAAGATTTTTCGCCGCTTTCATACTCAACCTCTTCGATGTCCGTGCCATTTAAGGATTTTAAAAATTCTTTTATTTCCTGCGGGTTCATAATACCTCTCTTAAAGACAGAGTTTAGAGTATAGATATTAGAGTTTGGATAATGAGTTTTCGCGGAGCGAAAACCTATAATACGTTTCGGCTTCGCCGAAACACAATATCTACACTCTAAACTCTATTATCTGCCATTTTAGACTCTTTCCACGTACTCGCCCGTACGGGTATCAACTTTAATTCTGTCGCCTTCTTTGATAAACAAAGGCACGCGAATGTCCGCGCCGGTTTCAAGCTTTGCCATTTTTGTCATATTTGAAACAGAATCGCCTTTAATTCCCGGCTCTGCTTCCGCGATTCTCATTTCCATGATAATAGGAAGATCTATGCCGATAAGCTCGCTTTCAAGATAAACAGCTTCAACTTCAAGATTTTCGGTAAGATAGTTAACCATTTCGCCCAATATGGCCGGTTCAACGCTTATCTGTTCGTAAGTGTTCATATCCATAAAGTTAAAGTTGCCGCCTTCTTTATAAAGAAACTGCTTTTTCTGCCTGGTAACGCTTAAAGCTTCAAACTTTTCGCCCGATTTAAAAGTGCGCTCAATAGTGCCGCCTTTTTTAAGATGTCTGAGCTTTACGCGCATTACAGCTCCGCCTTTACCCGGCTTATGGTTTTGAAACCATGAAATCTGGTAAGGCTCCCCGTCAACTAAAATATTGAGTCCGTTCCTGAAATCCGATGTTGAAATCATTTAAATCCCCTTTAAAGACAATTAACAATTAATAATTAATAACTAATAATTATTGTGTTTTCGCGAAGCGAAAACCTATTAATATGTTTCGCTTATGCGAAACTCCAACATTGTTAATTGCCGTTAATATTCTGCCTTTGTCAAAACTTCGCAGCCTTTGTCCGTAATTAAAACCGTATCTTCTATCCTTACCCCGAATTCGCCGTTTAAATATATGCCGGGTTCAATTGTAACCGTGCTATTGCGTAAAAAAATACCTTCGGCATTTGACGAAAGCGAAGGCATCTCATGTATCTCTATCCCTACTCCGTGTCCGGTCGTATGAATAAAATTATCTTTATATCCTGCCGCATCTATAACCGCTCTTGCCGTTTTATCGGCACATGAAAGCGGCAGTCCTGCTTTTATTTCTTTCAAAACAGCGTTTTGGGATTCTTTGACTATATCCCAAATTTCCTTGAATTTAGAGTTAATTTTACCTAAAAAATATGTACGTGTCAAATCAGAACAATATCCTTTATATACGCAGCCAAGGTCTATCATTACTATATCGTTTTCGGCTATTTTATAACTTGAACTGGCGTGATGCGGATTTGCGGAGTTTTTTCCGGCAGCAACTATAGGCGCAAAGCTCTCTTTTACCTTATATTTGGCGAACAGTTCTATTATTCTGTAATGTACATCAAGCTCCGCAAGCCCGGGCCTGAGTTCGCTTTTAACCGTTTCGCAGACTTTGGAAGCTATTGCGCACGATTCTTTAATATTTTCTATTTCATCGGCAGACTTTACAAAACGCAGTTCGTCCAAAAGGCCTGTTTTTGTTTCAATTTTTATTTTCGCTGCTGATAATTTTGCATTAAGCGTGATATAATCAGCGGCATTCATATATTTTGAATCAGCCAAAACGACGCTTGCTTTATTTTCTTTCAATATTTCAACAATTTTGTCGCTAAAAGGCACACCTATATATATATGTATATTTTGCCCCGCAAAAAACTCTTTCATCTGATTTTCAATCATTTTAGAACAAATCGTATATATTTTATCTTTTACCGCCAAAATCCAGAACCCGTCAAAATCAGCTCCGGAAAGATAAAAAGTTTCCTTTTGATTTGTAAAAAGAAAACTGCCGCACTCATATTTTCCGCATAACATTTTAATTTTATTTTCCATATTGCCTTTGTTTTTCGTCGTTGATTCGTAATTCGTCATTCATAATTCGTAATTGCCGTTATTTGACTTGACAATTATATAATTATTTTATTAAATAATGAAGCGTTCACAAAGTGGACGGAAATTAGTTATCCGCAAGACGGATAGAAAAACAAGGAGTTGCAGCAAATGGCACAAGGCAAAGTGAAGTGGTTTAACGACCAGAAAGGTTATGGATTTATTTCCAACAATGATGGATCAGGCGATGTATTTGCACACTATTCAGCGATTCAGTCTGATGGTTTCAAATCGTTAGCAGAAGGCGACAGCGTTGAATTTGAAGTTGTGAATTCAGACAAAGGTCCTAAAGCATCGAACATAAAGAAGATCTAACCTAACCAACATAAAAGCCCTGAGAGTTTAACTCTCGGGGCTTTTTTAATTTGTAAAAATCAAATTTAATTTTTCCTGACTTTCCCATTTGGGTGTCTCGAAAAACCCTGTTTGTCATTCCCGAAATTCGTTATCGGGAATCCACGTTTTTAATTTACACGACGATAACTGCGAAAATGGATACCCGATAGAAACACTCGGGTATGACAAAGAATGAGGTTTTTCGAGAAACCCATTTGAATAAAAGATTTTTTTCTCTGCCTAAATTCTTACGGACTGTAAGTCTTTAGGATTTATTTGCTTTGCCGTTTCGCCGGCGTTAAGAAAAATCAAATCCGTATATTCCTTTAAAAATTCTTTATAAACAAGTGGTCAATTCATCCTCTTGACCCACCTATTTGGCGCCGGCCTTTTCTAAAATATCGATAATTTCACCGGTATATTCGATTTTATTTTTCATCGTTAAAGCGGTGCTGCCGTCGTGTAATTCCAAATTAGGGGCTGCTCCGGATTTAAGCAGCAGTTCTACTATTTCCTTATTTCCACTCTTCGAGGCTTCTATTAGTGCGGTGGTGTCAATATAATAAGGGTGGCCGTCAATGTTTGGGTTTGCTCCGGATTTTAGCAGCAGCTCTACTATTTCCTTATGCCCGTTTCTCGAGGCTTTTACTAATGCGTAACCACCATTAGCATTTATGTATGCTCCGGATTTAAGCAGTATCTCAACTATTTCCTTATGCCCGCTTGCCGAGGCGTATGCTAATGCGTAACCGTAACTATTATTGTTCTTTATGTCTCCTGATTTAAGCAGCAGTTCAACTATTTCCTTATTCCCTTTTGCCGAGGCTTGTCTTAATGCTTTAGCGCGTTGGTCCCAGTCTCTTACAGATTCAAGCAGCAGTTCAACTATTTCCTTATTACCACCTTGCGAGGCTGCTGCTACTAATGCGTACTTACCAGCGTCTACTAATGTGTAATCACCGTTAGCGTCTACTACGGGTTTAAGCAATTGCTCAACTACTTTCTTATTCCCGCTTATCGAGGCTGCTGCTAATGCTATATCGCCATTAGCCTCTGCTCCGGATTTTAGAAGAAGCTCTACTATTTCCTTATGCCCGTTTTTCAAGGCTTCTTTTAATGCGGTAGTACCGCAACTAAATTCTTCATAATCGTCACAACATTTATTCACATCTGCTCCGGATTTAAGCAGCAGTTCAACTACTTCCTTATGCCCGCTTGCCGAAGCATACATTAATGCGGTATGCCCATAATCATCTACGAGACCTGCTCCGGACTTTAAAAGCATTTCAACAATATCTTTGTATCCGCCGGATGCAGCCCACACTAAAGGTGTGCCTATATTCGGAGATGCTCCGAATTTTAAAAGTATTCCAACAATATCCTTGTATCCGCCGGATGAAGCATATGTTAAAGCGGTATTATAGGTTGCTCCGCATTTTTCCTCTGACCAACTTATATTCGGATCAGCTCCGGATTTCAGCAGCAGTTCAACTACTTCCTTATGACCTTTTGCAGAAGCGCGCATTAATGCGGTATCCATGTAACCGTACATTCTAGAATCTATCTCTGTGCCGGACTTTAATAAAAGTTCCACTATTTCCTTATTTCCTTTTTCCGCAGCTAGCGTTAAAGCCGTATGGTCTCTTTCTTGAAAATTTACGTCTGCTCCGGACTTTAATAAAAGTTCTGCTATTTCTTTGCGCCCATTTACTGAAGCAAGCATTAAAGCCGTATAGCCGTCTTCGGTTCTTATATTTATGTCCATTCCGCTTTCTATATAAGATTTGACCGCCTTTACATCCCCTTTGCTGACAGATGTAAAAAAATCTGTTATATTAGATTGTAACTTTGAAACTTCCGCTCCGGATTTCAATAATATTTCAACTACGTCTTCGTTCCCTTTTTCCGATGCGAACGTTAAGGCAGTATATCCATTTCTATTTTGTATGTTAGGGTCGGCTCCAGATTTTAATAATATTTCAACTACATCTTTGTGCCCGTTTTGCGAGGCGATCATTAAAGCAGTATATTCATATGCATTTTGTATGTTTAGGTCAGCTTTGGATTTCAATAATATTTCAACTATATCTTTGTGTCCATTTTCCGATGCGAATATTAAGGCGGTATTTCCATTGCTATCTTTTATGTTGGGGGCGGCTCCGGATTTTAATAATATTTCAACTACATCTTTGTGTCCGTTTTGCAATGCAAACATTAAGGCGGTCTGTCCACGGGGACCATTCCTAGGGTCTTTTACTCCGGTGATGTTAGGATTTGCTCCGGATTTTAACAATATTTCAACTATGTCTTTGCGTCCATTTTCCGATGCATACATTAAGGCGTTCATACTTCCATAGTAACCTTGTATGTTAGGGGCAGCTCCAGATTTTAATAATATTTCAACTATGTCTTTGTGTCCCTTTTTCGATGCAACTATTAAGGCGGTCTGTCCATAGTAACCTGTTATATTTATATCTATCCCGCGTTTAATATAGGATTTTATTGCCTGAACATCTCCTCTCTCTGCGGCTTCAGTGAAACTTTTTGTATCCGTTTCTGAAAAACTTTCAGAAAACAAACCGCCGGCAGAAATTGCAAAAACAAAAAATAAAATAATGATTTTCTTTAACATAGCATATCCTCTTTTATAGAAGTTCGGAAACGGCAACCCCTCATCATCTATTCGCTTCAATTTTTAGATTCCGATGCGCTCACATCTTGCGCCCGTTCATGACTCGTGTCAAGTGTACCCTGAACAGATGTAAAAAAATCTGTTTCTTAAACTTCAGCTCAGGATTTCGACAATTCCGCTATTTCTTCTTTTACATTATTGCCGCTTTTATCTTTTATGTTTGAATCGGCTCCGGATTTTAGCAGCAGTTCTACTATTTCCTTATGCCGATTTAACGAGGCGACTGTTAATGCTGTATAACCGCTTTTACTTTTAAAATTTATGTCTGCTCCGGACTTAAGCAACAGTTCAACTATTTCCTTATTACCATTTTGCGAAGCCAGCATTAAAGCAGTATTGTCAACACCGTCTTTTATATTCGGATTTGCTCCGGATTTTAGCAGAAGCTCAGCTATTTCCTTGTACCCATTTTTAGAGGCTTTCATTAAAGCGGTACGTCCCAGATTATCTTCTATATTCGGTTTTGCTCCGAACTTAAGCAACAGCTCTACTATTTCCTTATACCCCTTTAACGAAGCGTTGTCTAATGCGTTACCACCTGCGTAACCGCCGCCGTCAGCTTTTATGTCTGCTCCGGATTTAAGCAGCAGCTCTACTATTTCTTTATGCCCGTTTTTCGAGGCCATTGTTAGCGCTGTGCCGAATCCATTATAATATTTGCTTCTTTCGCTTATAATGTTTGGGTCGGCGCCGGATTTTAGCAGCAGCTCTACTATTTCCTTATGCCCGTTTAACGAGGCGACTGATAATGCGGTATAACGGCATTGAAGACTTACGCCTGCTTTGTATTCATCATCAGACAAGGTATTGTATGACGACTCAGCGAATCCATCAAAATATCTGCCTATTTCGCTTACAATATTTGTGTCGGATCCGGATTTCAACAGCATCTCAACTATTTCCTTATCCCCTCTTTTTGAAGCTAGCATTAAAGCGGTATATCCGTAACCATCTTTTAAATTTGGGTCGGCTCCGGATTTCAACAGCAGTTCAACTGTTTCCTTATTCCCTCTTGCCGAAGCATTTTCTAAAGCGGTACCGCCGTAGTTGTCTCTAAGATTTATGTCTGCTCCTGATTTCAACAGCAGTTCAACTATTTCTTTATGCCCATTTGACGAGGCTGCGACTAATGCACCGCCTTGAGTATTTATGTCTGCTACGGATTTAAGCAGCAGTTCAACCATTTCCTTATCCCCTCTTCGCGAGGCTATTATTAAAGCTGTATCTCTGTTTTCGCCTATAAGATTTACGTCTGCTCCGGATTTCAGCAGCAGTTCTACTATTTCCTTATTACCATTTTGCGAAGCCAGCATTAAAGCCGTATTTCTATTATTGCCATTGTTTGTAATGTTAGGGTCGGCTCCGGATTTCAGCAGCAGTTCAACTATTTCCTTATTCCCTTGTGCCGAGGCTTGTATTAATACGGTACCATAGAAGTAGCATCTAGCGTTTGGGCCGGCTCCGGATTTCAGCAGCAGTTCTACTATTTCTTTATCCCCTTTTTCCAAAGCTTTTGTTAAAACGGGATACCCGTATCCGTCTATAGTGTTTGGGTCTGCTCCGGACTTTAATAATATTTCAACTATATCTTTGTGTCCATTTTGCAATGCCCACATTAAGGCGGTATTTCCACTTTCACCCCGTACATTAGGATCAGCTCCGGATTTTAACAGCATTTCAACTATATCTTTGTGTCCATTTTCAAAAGCGAACATTAAGGCGGTTCTTCCATATCTATTTTGTATGTTAGGGTCAGCTTTGGATTTTAATAATATTTCAACTATATCTTTGTATCCTTTGTGCGAAGCATATATCAAAGCAGTTGAGTACTTTTTTGCTTCATCTTTTATATTTACATCAATTCCGTTTTTAATAAAAGAAACTACTGTTTGCATATCTCCGTTTGCGGCTGCTTCAAAAAAATCTTTTGTATCCGTTTGTCCGCTAAAACTTTCAGAAGGCAAACCGCCGGCCTTTTTCAAAATAGCGGCAATTTCGGTATATCCTTTTTTATTTGCTATAGACAAAGCGGTTTCGCCATTAGATGATTTTAAATTAGGGCCGGCTCCGGATTTCAATAACATCTCAACTATATTTTTGTGTCCGTACTCCGATGCGAATATTAAGGCGGTAATTCCATCTTTACTTTGTATGTTAGGGTCGGCTCCGGATTCTAATAACATTTTAACTATATTTTTGTGTCCGTATTGCGATGCGAGTATTAAGGCAGTATTTCCATAACTATCTTTTATGTTAGGGTCGGTTCCGGATTTCAATAATATTTTAACTATATTGTTGTGTCCGGTTTGAGATGCCTCTATTAAGCCTGTATCTACATTTTTAATTTCTGCTCCGGCCCCCAATAACACTCTAACTGCATCTATGCTTGAAGTGGCAGCTATTAAGGGAGCCTCGCCTCTTACATCCAGCATATTTAGACTGATTCCGTTTTTTATAAAAGAAGCTATTCTTCGCACATCACCTATTCTGACGGTACGAAAGGATATGTGCCTGTCAGTACTCGTATCGCCTGTCGGTTTGCTTGTCGGCCTGCTTGCATGCGACCGCAACAACCAATTTGTGATGCAGAAATTAAAAAACAGCCCGATTATTACGGAAATAAACACTAGTAAAACAAAACGGGCAAAACGATCCGCTGGCTTGGTTTTTGCATTATTTTTATTCATTTTCTTTCCGATTCGGCTCCAATATGAAAATATTTTCCGTCTAAATTTCCCATCGATGTTCAATGTGGTCAAGGGAGGAATTGACCGCTTTTTGCCGGCAATATCACGGCAAAAAAAACGCATTTAATAATTTTTTGTTGGTTTCTGTCAAGAAACCAACAGCATTATATATAATGCTGTTGCAAGCCTGTTTGCGGCGATATTTTTATTTTTTGACATTTTTTCTATTTCAGCAAAGAGGTCAATTCCGCGTCTCCTTGACCGCCTTGACCATTGCGTACGATTTTTTTTACCGGCTGTTCCGGGAATTTATAATTTTGGCAAGCTTTTTCAATGCGAAAAGATATCCATCGACGCCGAATCCTGCGATCTGACCTATGCATACGCCGGCGGTAAAAGAGTTATGCCTGAAATCTTCACGGGCGTAAATATTGGAAATATGTACTTCAACGGCAGGCACGGCTATTGCCGACAGAGCGTCCCTTATGGCAACCGATGTGTGGGTATATGCTGCGGGATTTATTATTATGCCGGAAATTTTTCCTAAAGACTGCTGTATTTTATCCACGATTTCGCCTTCATGATTCGACTGAAAAAATTCGATTTCAACTTTAAGCTCTTGCGCAAGAGAAACAATTTCTTTTTCTATTTGCTCAAGAGTTACTGCGCCGTATATTTCCGGCTCCCTCGCGCCCAGCATATTTATGTTTGGGCCGTTTATAACAAGTATTTTTTTCATTTAATTTCCCCTTTTTAACGGCAGAGAATAGATAACAGATAAAAGATAAAACAGATTTTTCATATATGTCGTTAAGTCGTTGCTGTATCTATTATCTATTCTCTGTTCTCTTTTATCTTTTTTACAAAGGCGCTTAAAATTCTTTCAATTTTTTTATTGTCAACAGAAACGCCATTCACGGCTTTGCCTATATTTTTTAAAAGCACAAATCTCATTTTTCCGTTAATAGATTTTTTATCTTTTGTCATAAAACGAATTAATTTTTTCGCGTTCATGCCGCCTAACTTAACATTAAAGCCGGCTTCCCTGATGATTTGCGCCGTATTTAAATATGTTTCTTTTTCGCATAATTTAAGTTCGTAAGAAAGCCTTGCGGCAAAAAGCATTCCCGCCGCGACGGCTTCGCCGTGTAAAAATTTTTTATAACCGGTGTAAGTTTCCAAAGCATGCGCTAAAGTATGCCCGAAATTTAAAACCTCTCTCAGGCCTTTTGTTTCTTTTTCGTCCTTCTCTACAACCGCGGCTTTATAAGCGCAGCTTTTGTAAATTATATAATTAAACTCTTTTGAAGAAATAAACCCTTCCGACAAAAGATTCAACAGATAATCATAAAATTTTTTATCAAACGTTAAAGCGTATTTAATAACTTCCGCCATACCGTTGCGGATATGTCTTTCAGGAAGAGTCGAAAGATATGAAGCGTTTATCCAAACCAGAGACGGCTGGTAAAAAACACCGGCAATATTTTTACCGCCTGAAATGTTTACGGCTGTTTTTCCGCCTACCGAGGAGTCAGCCATGGCAAGAAGAGTTGTCGGCACCTGTACAAACTTTATTCCGCGCATGTATGTTGCCGCGAAAAAGCCGGCGACATCGCCTACAACGCCTCCGCCTAAAGCAATTACGCAGCTCTTTCTGTCAACTCCGTAGCTTAAAGCCTTATCATACAGATAGCTCAGCGATTTAAGATTTTTTCCCGTTTCTCCGGATTCAATAACGGCGCTTTTACAAATAAATCCTTCCCGGCAAAGCATATTTTCAAATTTTTTCAAATGAAGTTTTGCCACATTTGTATCCGTTACGATAAAAATATTTTTAGAGCCCGCAGAATTACGAAAAGAGAGCAGGAAATCCCGCTCTCTTTGTGTAATTATAATATCATACGAATTATTTTTCAGTTTTACTTTCAATTTATTTTCTTTCATTAAACAACCTTGAAATTCAATACTTCTCCTTTAAATCCGGCTCCGTTTAGCAGAACGGAATAGTTTCCTTTCGGAATCTCCGCGCCTTTATCCGTAAGCCCGTCCCAGTGTATATCCGTAAGAGTATTTGCGGATAACTCTGTTTCAAACTCTTTTATTACGCTGCCTTTATTATCTCTTATCTTAGCGGACACCTTTCCGTTCTCAGCCGGAACCATTACTATGGAAATATAGTTTTCTTTAATATTTATCGCCGAATTAATGCCTCCGTAAATAAAAGCCTCCGACTTTTTAACATTTTTAGGAAAGGCGTAAATATCATTTGCCGTAAGATCGCTTTCAAGCGCAACCGCCAAGTTTTCCGGATAAAAATCATAAGTCTCTGAATCCGGCGAAATTATGACGTTTTTCTTATGAGGCAGTCCCGTTATTTTATAAGCGCCTTTGGCATCCGTCATGAAATCATATTCCGAGTTTATGTCCTTAATGGAAATGCCTTTGACGCCTTTTAAATCCCTATTGAGTATCTGCCCGCTTAACGCGTGCCTGTTTAAGCTCGCGTTAAAATTCATATTTGAAGCCGAGGCTTTTATATTTTCTACCACGAGCTTTTCAGGGCTGAAAACATATCCCGCGAGAAACGGCTGTATCTCTATGGTATTGCCGGCCTCAACCGTGATAGTATACTCCCCCGCGGCGTTTGTCAAAACATCCCCGAGTTTATTTTTCATTGCTACGTCTTTAAGCGGATTTTCGTCAACGGTAACTTTACCGCTCACCTTGAATTTCGTTTTTGCCGCTGCTTCGGGAGCTGCTTTACGCGGTTCTCCTGCGCTCACTACCGAGGCGGCTTTTCCGGGTTCAAGATTTATTTTTTTATCGGTATCAAGCTTTTCAATAACGGCGCTTGGCGCTGCAAACTTATGATTTTTGCTCAGCACGGTAATTTCATATCTTTTATTCGCGGCAAGCCCTTCAAACAAAAACACTCCGCTATCGTCGGTTGTTGTCTGCGATTTTGATGTTCCTTCTATTACGACGGGAACTCTCCTGAGAGGCCGCCCTTCGGCCGTAACGGTGCCTTTTATCGACAGACCGTCGACCATCGCTTTAAAATTTTCAGACAGTTTCCCGCTGTCCAGATTTTTATACTCTCTTTTCGGCGGATCAAACTTATATCCGGGGCTTGATATTTCCAAAACATAATCTTTTCCGAGCTGTAAATCCTGTATTAAAAAATTTCCGTTTGAATCCGATTTAGCCGCTGGATCTCCGTTTATGGCAATAACCGCTCCGGCAAAAGGTTTGCCGTTGAAAGTTACTCTTCCGGCAATAACTGCCGCAGCGTTAAAGATTTCGTCTAACACGCTTTTTGTGATTTCGGTATACTCTTTTTGAGGAGGAGTGAAAATAATTCCCGGCGCTGATAACGAAAGAAGGTAATTCCCGTTATATTTCAACCCGGTAATAAGATATCTGCCGTTTTCGTCGGTTTTATATTTTCTTCCGTTAACGTCAACCGTAACGCCCGAAACAGGCCTTCTGCCTGAAACAACCGTTCCTCCCAAAGAAATATCATTTGAAAACCGGACGGACATATCTCTGTCCAAAAGCTCTATCACTATAGGCTCAAACTGGTGTTCTCTGCTGATTACGGTAATAGTATATGGCCCGCCGAAATCAAGATTCGTTATCTTGAAATTTCCGTCATCGTCCGTATAATATTTTAATGCTCTTTTTGATATGCTTATCACGGCGTTTCGCACCGGTTTACCGCCGATATTGACATTTCCCGTTACCGTATAAGTTTCTTTTATCGCGGAAAAATTCTGTCCTACAATGCTTTCTCTCAAATCCGTAAATTTCCTTGATGGCGGTATAAAAGTGAAACCTCCCGCTTTAGGCACTATCTCAAACGAATCGCCCTGCGACAGCCCGGGAATCACAAAGTTGCCGCCGAAATCCGTAACGGCGACTGTATCTGTGCCGCCTGTTACTTCCACCCTGATATTGCTTAATCCGACTCCGCTGACCTGCATTGAAACTTTGCCGGAAATCGAGTATGACACAATAAAATTAACATTTTCCAGATTTTCAACAGCCTTTGCAATTTCTACCGAACCCGGGAAAAAAGTAATTCCGGTTTTTGCGGCAGATATTACAACGCGCGAGCCGTAGTGTATTTTGTCAATTTTATATTTTCCGAACTGGTTCGTAACCGCCGCCTGCACGCCGTTGACGCTAATCGGCACGTCGGCAACAGGCTGTATTCCGGCAAACACTTCACCCTCGATAGTAATGTACGGGATAAAATCCTGAACCGTATTTGTTTTAAGTTCGTCGAAAACAACCTCGGCGGGTTCAAAATAAAAGTTCGACGCCAAAGGTTTCAGCGTATATTTGCTCCCTGCGGGAACGGAAATTTCATACCTTCCCCTGTCGTCAGTCCTGACGGAAAAACCGCCGGACATCGTAACTTCAATATCTTTTAAACCTTCTCCGGAAACGGATTCAATCTTTCCTCTGACTTTAACCGTTCTTTCTTTTTCGTAAGAAGTTTTTTCATTTTTTGACGCTGATACAACCGGAGCAGAAACTTCTTCTTTTACGGAAGTTTTCTGTTTATCCGGCTTAGAAGAAGGCTTTTCTTTCTTTACCTGTTCAGTTTCTTCTTTGGCTTTTTGTTCAGCCGCTATTCTCGCAGTTTCTGCCGCTTCCGCCTTTGCTCTTTCCGCGGCGGCTTTTCTTTCCTCTGCAAGTCTTGCTTTTTCAGCTGCAGCGGCTGCTCTCTTTTCTTCGGCTGCTTTGGCCCCGGCCCGTCCTCTTGTAAATTTTTCCGACTTTGTTTTTTCAGCAGCGGCTTTTTTTGCTTCTGCCTGTCTTACTTTTTCAGCTTCTTCTTGAGCTTTTTGTTCAGCCGCTATTCTCGCAGCTTCAGTTGCCTCAGCCTTTGCTTTGTCCGCGGCGGCTTTTCTTTCCTCTGCCTGTCTTACTTTTTCAGCTTCTTCTTGGGCTTTTTGTTCAGCCGCTATTCTCGCAGCTTCAGTTGCCTCAGCTTTTGCTTTGTCCGCAGCGGCTTTTCTTTCCTCTGCCTGTCTTAC
>WRJZ01000020.1 GCA_009778325.1 Candidatus Endomicrobium neocapritermitis
TGTACGCCTTCGGCGCATGATGTCGCTACGCTAATGATGTATTGCCGCTTTGCGGCAACATGATGTAATGTGTCCTTGTCTTTAATGTGTACGAAGTACATACATCATTTCCGAAGGATACATCATGTGCGAAGCACACATCATGTCCCGAAGGGACACATCATTGCCTTTCGGCAGGGACACATCATTGTCTTTATGAATAAAAAAGGGTAGTTTTAGAATCGGGGTGACTGGATTTGAACCAGCGGCCTCTCCCACCCCAAGGGAGTGCGCTAGCCAACTGCGCCACACCCCGATTCTAAAACTACCCGGCAAATATTGAAACGGTTAAAATTTACTATTGCTGCTATTTTTTCAGCAGCTTAAGCGCCTGCTTAAGCTCTTCTTTAATTTCTCTTAATATTTTTGCGTCAGGCAGGTGCTCTATATCAAGATTCAGGTCGGACTGTAAGTTCGTAAGTTTTTTCCTTTTACCGCCCGTCAGATATTTCTTCACGCCTTCTATAGTATAGCGTTTATTGTATAAGAGATCTTTTATTTTAAAAACAAGCTCAACGTCTTCTTTGTGATACCGTCTTTGTCCTGAACTTTTTCTGACAGGACTTAAAAGTTTAAACTCATTTTCCCAGTACCTTAAAGTGTGTTTAGGAACCTGCGTAATCTGAGAAACTTCGCCTATTGTAAAGTACTCTTTGTCAGGTATCGGGGGCGTTTCAAACATTTAATCCTTCCTAAGAATTGTTATATTATACATTTTCAAATTTTTTTGTCAAAAACATAAACGGCGGATGCAGGGATGCAGAGATGCAAAGATGCAGGGCAAAAACAAAGACAAAGCCGTTACTTCGCCTCTCCGCATCATTTTTCATTGTCATTTGTCAAAAAAGTCTTTTGAAAGCTTAAATCTTATCTTCTTCATCGGCGGAATCATCAGTTTCTCGCCGGTTTTCGGGTTTCTGCCGTTTTTAGTCTGCGTGACAAACATATTGAAACTACCGAATCCGGTAATAACAACTTTCTCGCCGTTTCTCAATGCTTTTGATATTTCATCGAAAACTTTGTCAACCGCGGCGTCCGCTTCTTTTTTCGAGCTTAACAAAGACGCCAAAGAATTGGCTATATCGTTTTTATTCATGTTTCGACTCTCTTGTCATTAAAATATTAACTGCTTCCAAAGGATTCTTTCCTTTAAATAAAACCGCGTACACTTCATTTATTATAGGCAGCTCAATATTGAGCTTTTTGCCTATTTCATACGCGCTGACGGCATTTTTGACGCCTTCGGCAACCATACCGAGGCTCTTTTCAGCTTCTTCAACGCTTTTGCCTTCGCCCACGGCTTGCCCTAAAGCTCTGTTTCTTGAATGTTTTGAAAAACATGTAACCATTAAATCGCCTACGCCCGATAATCCGTAAACGGTATCTTCTTTACCGCCTGAGGCAACAACAACTTTTTCCAATTCCTTTAGTCCTCTGGAAACAATCGCCGCTTTTGTATTATCGCCGTATTTCAAACCGTCAACAATGCCCGAAGCTATCGCAAAAACATTTTTTAAAGCAGCCCCGGTTTCAACGCCTATTATATCGCTTTGGTTGTAAACCCTGAAATATTCGTTCATAAACAATTGCCTGCATCGTTCGGCAGTTTCAAGGCTTTGGGACGCGGAAGTCACAACGGTAGGCATCCTTTGACAAACTTCTTCCGCATGGCTCGGTCCGGACAAAACCGCAATATTATTGTAATTTCCCGGAAAAATTTCTTCTATAATTTCAGACATTCTCAGCAAGGTACCGTTTTCAATGCCTTTTGTCGCGCTCATTATAAGTTTGCCGTCAAGCGAAATCCCGTTATCTTTAAGAAACCTGCATGTTGAACGCATAAACTGCGAAGGCACGACAAATAAAACGCCTTCGCTATTTTTAAAAGAGTCCAATCCGTTTGTAACCGTTAATTTTTCCGGCAAATCAAATCCGCCTTTGAACGGTTTTATCTTTCTTGACTGCAAATCATCGGCTCTCTTTTTATCAAACTCCCAAAGAATCGCATCATGGCCGTTTTCAACCAAAAGAGCCGCAAGCGTCGCACCCCACGAACCTGCGCCTAAAACAGTTATTTTCATGTCAGTTACCCTCTTTTAACGACAAAGTACAGATTGAAGAATTGAGAGTGAAGATACGGCAACGACACGGCAATTCACTTTCACTAAATATCCGCGCGAAGCGCTCATTATCTTCACTTTTCACTCTTAACTCTCCACTCTATTCTCTGCCTTTAAAAATTTTAAATCTGTTTTCAGTCCCTTCTCTAAGCCTTTTTATATTTGACCTGTGTGTGTATATAATCAATAATGCGGCGGCAAAAGCAACAATTACGGCTTCCATGTAATAACCCGTAAAATACGCGGTAAGCGGCAGAGATACCGCGGCGACAATAGAACCGAGAGCGACATAACCGGAAGCTAAAAAAACAATTGCAAAAACTGCAAGAGCACATAATGCCGGCAAAGGCATTAAAGCCAAAAATACGCCGCAGCCCGTTGCCACGCCCTTTCCGCCTTTAAACTTTAAAAACACCGTATACATATGCCCCGCCATTGCCGCAGCCGCAACCGCGACAGAGTATGAAAAAGAAGAGTCTATCAAAATTGCAAACCATACGGGCAGAAAGCCTTTTAAAGCATCCAAAATAAAAGTTATAATTCCCGCGCCCTTTCCGACGCTTCTAAAAACATTTGTCGCTCCGGGATTTCCGGAACCCACGGTTCTTATGTCAACTTTCCCGATAATTTTTGCCGTTATGTAAGCAAACGGAATTGCCCCGCAAAAATATGCGAAAATAATGTATGTGATTTTTAAAAGCATGATTTAGTTTTTTTTGACGGATATTTAAAATCCGCGCTCCTTGTTTTTTTAGAGTTGTCTTTGCCGTTACTCCGCATCTCTGCGTCCCTGCATCTCCGCATCGCCGTTATTTCTTTCTCCTTCCGGTATAATAAGGCCTGAATTTTAAAACTATCGGAGTTCCGTAAAAACCGAACCTTTGCCTCAAACAATTTTCTAAAAATCTTTCATATGAAAAATGCACCAGTTCCATATCATTCACCGAAAAAATAAATACCGGCGGCCTTGTAGCAACCTGTGCATACTCTTTAAGCTTTAAAGTTTTACCTTTACTTGTATATGGTTTTCTGGCGACGGCTTCCCTGACAACTTCATTGAGTTCTTCCTGCATAAGCTGTTTTGAATGCTGCTTAAAAACAAGTTCGGCTTCGCTGAAAATTTTTTCCAAACGCTGTCCGGTTTTAGCGGATATAAAAAGAACGTCAGCCCAATCCATAAACTTCATACGCTGTTTAAGTTCTTCGACAAAAAACTTTGCCGCTTCTTCCCTTTCCTCAATTAAGTCCCATTTATTGACGGCAACTATCACGGGTTTTCTTTTCTCAATTAAAAGTCTGGCAATTTTCACTTCGGTTTCGCCTATGCCCTGCGAAGCGTCCGCGACTAAAACGGCAACATCGGAATCTTCAATAGCGTAATCCGTGCTCAGAGTGGAAAGATAATCCATATCGTCTTTCATCTTGCTTCCTCTGTGCAAACCGGCAGTATCTATTAAAATGTAATCTTTATCATTAACAGTTACGCGTACAGTCAAAGAATCCCGCGTAGTGCCCGGAACATCGTGCACAATGCTTCTTTCTTCTTTTGCAGCGGCATTCACAAAAGACGATTTGCCGACATTAGGCTTTCCTACCAAAATTATCTTTAAGGTTTCGTCTTCTTTCTTAGTTCTTCTGTCATATTTTATATTATCCCAAACCAAATCCAGCAGTTCGTTTATATTTCTTCCGTGGTTTGCCGAAATCATAACTAAGTCGTCAAAACCCAGTTCATAAAACTCATAAGCTTTGGATTCTTCCGCATGCGTATCTATTTTATTGACCACAAGAATCGCTTTTTTACGGCTTAACCGTATCTGCTGCGCTATCTGCTTGTCCATAGGATGCATGCCGGTTTTACCGTCAACTACAAACAATACGACATCAGCCTGCCGTACGGCGGCGTCAAGCTGCTTTGCCATCTCTTTTGAAAAAACAGATTCGTCTCCTGACCAGCCGGCAGTATCCGTAACAATAAACCTTTTATCTTTCCAGTTTACTTCATAATCATTCCTGTCGCGCGTTGTGCCCGGCGTCGCGTGAATAATGGCTTTTTTGCGTCCTATAAATCTGTTAAACAGTGTGGATTTACCTGCATTCGGCCTGCCCACGATTGCAACTTTCTTAAGCATTTTTTAAATCCTTCAATTTATGTTCTTTCATTATATTGCGTATTTTGCTCCAATTTTCTTCGGAGCTTTCAAGTTTTATTTCAATCCGGTCTTTTTTGTAATTTTTTTCTTTTACGTTTGAAAGTTTATAAAGCTCGGAAATTACACCCTGATTTTTATAACTTAGCATTATTTTGTGAAAAGAATGCTCCGGAACTGCTTTTTCTTCCACTGCCTTTAACAGTTCTTTCACGCCTTCCATGCTCTTTGCCGAAATAATATACGAATCTTCGGATTTTAAAGAATTAATAAAATACGGATCAATTTTATCCGCTTTATTGTAAACGGTGATTACCGGTATTCCGTCTGCGCCGATATCTTTTAACACGTCAAAAACGGTTTTTATATGTTTATTTTTATCAGGATTTGACGCGTCTATAACGTGAAGAATACAATCCGCCCTAAGAATTTCTTCCATCGTCGATTTGAACGCGGCAATCAAATCGTGAGGCAGCTTATTTATAAAACCGACAGTATCCGTAAAAAGAACTTCTCTTCCGCCGGGAAGTTTAACTTTTCTTGTAATGGGATCAAGCGTGGCAAAAAGTTTGTCATCTGCATATATATCGCTTTTTGAAAGATTTTTTAAAAGCGTTGATTTTCCGGCATTTGTATAACCTACTATTGCAACTTCCGGAAAATCAGAGTTCTTGCGGCTGCCCCTTTGAATATCCCTTCTGCTTTTAATTTTTTCAATTTCTCTGTCTAAAGAAGCAATTCTGTCCCTTATGATTCGCTTATCGCTTTCAATTTTTCTCTCGCCGGGGCCTCTTCTTGTTCCTATACCTCCGGACTGGCTGTCTAAATTGACGCCTTGATTTGCAAGCCGAGCACTTTCATAAGTAAGCTCAGCGCGCTCAACCTGAAGCTTTCCTTCTTTTGTTTTTGCCCTAAAAGCAAATATGTCAAGAATAACCCGTGTCCTGTCAATTACACGCTTTTCCGTTATTTTTTCAAGATTTCTCTGTTGTATAGGCTTAAGCTGCTCATCAAAAATAATGCCGTCGGCGTTAAGCATTTCTACAAGTTCTTTAACTTCCAAAGCTTTGCCGCGCCCGATAAAATAAGCCGCGTCAGGAACATCCCTTTTTTGAACGGCTTTCCCTAAAGTCAATGCGCCGGCAGTTAAACATAAACTCTCCAGCTCATCAAGAGAGTTTTTAACCTCTAGTTCTGTTTTATCTTTAGTTTGAAGCCCGACTAAAACAACCTTTTCCATAGACGGGATTTTACCAAATTACAACGCCTTTTACAACGAAAAAACTCCGGTTTTACCCGGAGTTTTGATTTTATTTATATGGAGCGGGCGATGGGACTTGAACCCACGACCTTCTCGTTGGCAACGAGACGTTCTACCACTGAACTACACCCGCGTAACGGCAATTACAAATTACTAATTACAAATTACAAATCAACAGCAAACAAAGAAACTACAATAAAAACGACATATTACTAAAACTATTACAAATCATACTATACTTTCAAATAGTCTTTTATTGCCTTTTATTCGTAATTCGTAATTAGTAATTGTCTTTTTGGTGCTGAGGGCGGGACTTGAACCCGCATCCCGTTAAGGACACGCCCCTCAAACGTGCGCGTATGCCAATTCCGCCACCTCAGCGTACGTATCTATTATCTGTTAAGAGGCTCTTGCGGAGCCGCTATAGGTATATTAGAAAGCTGGTTAACAACAGACATCATGCTCATATTCGTTGAAATTTTTGTAAGCGTCAAAGAAGTGAACATGAAAATACATGCCATAGCAACGGTAAGCTTTTTTATAAAAGCCATACCCGAAGGAGCATTGAATATCTGGTCAGAACCGCCGCCGCCAAATATTCCCGCCATTCCGCCGCTTTTTCCCGCCTGCAAAAGAACCACGAGTATTAAACCGGCGCAAACAGCATAGTGAACAAATTGTAATAAGTAATATATTATATTCATGATTTTGAGATTATACAACAAAGTTTTTTTTTTGTCAAACACAAACAACGGCGATGCAGGGATGCGGGGATGCAGAGAGGCAGGGAAGAACATATTTTTTTGTCTTTTTTGCCGTTACTCTGCATCTCCGCATCCCTGCATCTCTGCATCGCGTCGTTCTTTATTTTTTATCCGGAAGTGCCGCTATGCCGGGAAGTTCTTTTCCTTCAAGGAATTCCAGAGATGCTCCGCCTCCGGTTGAAATATGCGTAATTCTTTTATCTACTCCCGCTTTTTTAACCGCTGAAACCGAATCACCGCCGCCGACAACTGATATGGCGCCTTTATCGGTAGCTTCCGCTACAAGCTTCGCTATTTCAACAGTTCCTTTTGAGAACCGGTCAATTTCAAATATACCCAAAGGGCCGTTCCAAACGATTGTTTTCGCGTTTTTAACGGCTTCGGAAAACTTTTCTATGGATTTCGGCCCTGCGTCAACGCCCATAAAACCTTCCGGAATAGCTTCGTCGTTTGTTATCTGAACTTTCGCGTCTGCAGGAACCGTCATATCTGCAAAATTAATTTTATCTGCGATAACATGATCTATGGGAAGAAGAAAATCCACATCCTTTTCTTTTGCTTTTTTGAGAAGTTCGGCCGCTAAATCAAGCTTATCGTCTTCAACCAAAGATTTTCCCGTGCTTACGCTCTGGGATTTTAGGAACGTATAAGCCATCGCTCCGCCGATGATTATGGCGTTAACTTTATTTAAAAGATTTTCTATCACGTTTATTTTATCGGAAACTTTCGCGCCGCCGAGAATGGCAAGAAAAGGTCTTGCGGGATTATCAAGAGCTTCGCCGAGAAATTTCAATTCTTTTTCAACAAGGAATCCCGCGGCCGCGTCTTTTACGTATTTAACTATTCCGGCAGTGGAAGCGTGCGCTCTGTGAACCGTTCCGAAAGCGTCCTGCACAAAAACTTCGCCCATTGAGGCAAGTTCTTTGGCAAAGCCGTCCATAGCCGCTTTATCTTTTTCACCGGCGGCATTTTTGCCTTCTTCTTCGGGATGAAATCTTAGGTTTTCAAGCAAAAGAATTTCGCCGGGTTTTAAGTCCGCGGCTGCCTTTTTTGATTCCGTGCTTATGCAGTCGCCGGCAACAAATTTAACCGGCTTTCCGAGAAGTTCGCTAAGCCTTGGAGCAACAGGTTTCAAGCTCATTTCGGGAACAGCTTTGCCTTTCGGCCTGCCGAGATGCGCCATAAGTATTATCGCGGCATTCTGCTCTAAAAGATACTGTATGGTCGGAAGCGTGGCAACTATTCTTTTGTCATTGGTAATATTCTGATTTCCGTCCAAAGGAACATTATAGTCGACTCTTACTAAAACTTTTTTGCCTTTTACGTCAATGTCTTTTAATGTTTTTTTCATATTATCTCCTTACAATAAAGACAGATGCGGAGATGCAGAGAGGCAGAGATGCGGAGCAACTGATAAAGGCAACAACAAACATAACAGATAACAAACAACCGGCAGCATTTCTGTCGCCGGTTGTTTGTTTTTGTTGTCGTTAGCCGTTACTCCGCATCCTAGCATCCCTGCGTCGTCTTACTTTAATTCCGCAAAGTACTTTATTACTCTGACCATCTGGCTTGTATAGCTGACTTCATTGTCATACCATGCAACAACCTGAACCTGATATGTGTTATCGTCAATTTTAATTACCATGGTCTGGGTCGCGTCAAATGTCGAACCGTATGTTGATCCTATAATATCCGAAGAAACCAATTCTTCCTCAGTATATCCGAAAGATTCGTCAGAGGCTTTTTTCATAGCCGCGTTTACCGCTTCTTTTGTTATATCTTTTCCTTTTACTACCGCAATCAAAATCGTGCTTGAGCCAGTTACAACAGGGACTCTCTGCGCCGAACCGATAAGCTTTTTGTTGAGTTCCGGTATAACCAAACCGATTGCTTTCGCTGCTCCGGTTGAGTTAGGAACTATATTTGCCGCTGCGGCTCTTGCTCTTCTCAAATCGCCTTTAGGGTGAGGCCCGTCAAGCGTCATCTGGTCGCCCGTATAAGCGTGAACAGTCGTCATAATGCCGGTTTGGATGGGAGCGAAATCGTGAAGAGTTTTCGCCATTGGAGCCAAACAGTTGGTCGTGCATGAAGCGGCGCATATTATATTGTCTTCTTTTTTAAGGATTTTGTGGTTTACGTTGAATACTATCGTAGGCAAATCATCGCCCGCAGGAGCCGAAATAACTACTTTTTTCGCGCCGGCGTCTATATGCGCCTGAGATTTAGCTTTAGACGTATAAAAACCGGTGCATTCGAGAACAACGTCAACGCCGATTTTTCCCCAAGGGAGATTTTTCGCGTCTTTTTCAGCGTAAATTTGAATTTCTTTTCCATCAACTATAATCGAATTTTCCGTTGCCTTTACTTTATCGGCAAGAGCATATCTTCCATGCGCCGTGTCGTATTTCAACAAATGCGCAAGCATTTTAGGGCTTGTTAAATCATTTATAGCCACAACTTCATAGCCTGCCGCTCCAAACATCTGTCTGAACGCCAACCTTCCAATTCTTCCGAAACCGTTAATCGCTACTTTTACCGCCATGATACGCCTCCTGATTGATTTTATTTGTGAAAATCTATTGTTCAGTGATACTATAAAATAATGAAAATCTTGTCAACAACAACGGCAGAAGTTCAGCAGCTCGGAAGTTCGGCAGCTCGGTAACGGCAATAAAAAAGCCTTTGTCTTTGCTGAACTGCCGAACTTCCGAGCTGCTGAGCTTCTGCCGTTCTGGATTTTTACGCAAATAAAGGATATAATCATTCTCATACATCAAGCTTATACATCAAGGAGAAAAATAGTGGCTAAAAAACTGTTTTTTGCTTTATTCGGCTTAATTTATTTTTCCGGATTTGCTTTTGCCGGTTTCGGCGTGAACTTAAGAGGCGGAAAATTGTTCGGCGATAGTATTTTTGACAAATATGATGAGCATAATTATTATATTGTAGACGGAGGTCAGGATTATAAGGCAAATTTTATTAATTATGGGGCAGACATTTTTTTTGAAAAGAGAATAAGCAATGAGATTTTCGGGCTTGACGGTTACGGGTATCTGGGCGCAAAAGTCGGATATACCATATATGAAGAAAGTTACTATAGATTACACACCCAATTACTTGGCGGTAATAAATTTAATTTTACGTCAACCGCTTATGCCGTTCCGATAATGATTTATTATAACTATGAAGACGAAGATAATGAGCACTGGAGATTTGGCGGAGGTTTAGGTATTGTATTTCTACATAGTGAATATACTTATAAATCAAGCGGATTTGTATTTCAAGATTTTGATGAAAAAGATTCAAGGTTATCCGTAATGCCGAGATTAGAGTTAGGAGTTGAATACACACTCGTTAAAAGAATGAGCCTGTTTTTGAATCTCGGGTATCAGTTTAACGGCAAAATTGAAACAGACTTTAAGCCGTTGGACGAAAAGTTATGGATCGACTATTCGGGGATCACTATAGATATTGGAATCAAATTCAATCTTATTAGAAATAATGAATAACTGCCTCTTTTGTCATTGCAATGACCGCAAAACAAACCGTGTTAATCACTTTTTATTTTCCAGTTTCCAGTTCAAATACGCGCCGATAAACTCATCTATATCTCCGTCCATAACAGCCGCTACCTGAGATGTCTCGCAGCCTGTGCGCGTGTCTTTTACAAGCTGGTACGGCATAAACACATACGAACGTATCTGGCTTCCCCATTCAATCGCGCCTTTTTCGCTGTAGTGCTTTTCATATGACGCCCGCATTTTTTCACGCTCAAGTTCATAAAGTTTTGCTTTAAGAAGCTTCATTGCGGTAGCGCGGTTTTTAATTTGAGAACGGTCATTTTGCGACTGCACAACTATACCTGTGGCAAAATGCGTAATTCTTACCGCCGAATCAGTCTTATTAATATGCTGCCCGCCCGCTCCGGACGCTCTGTATGTGTCTATTCTTATATCTTTATCTTCAACTACTATATCTATGTCGTCTTCAATTTCAGGTATTACGTCAACAGAAGCAAAAGACGTATGCCTTCTTTTATTCGCGTCAAACGGAGAAACTCTTACAAGCCTGTGAACCCCTATTTCAGACTGGAGAAATCCGTAAGCATACTCACCTTTTATTATCATTGTTAAACTTTTTATGCCGGCTTCATCGCCGTCCAGGCTGTCTACGACTTCAATCTCGAAGCCTTTGTCCTCAGCCCACCTTGAGTACATTCTTACAAGCATCTGCGCCCAATCGCAGGATTCCGTGCCGCCGGCGCCTGAGTGCACGGACATAATCGCGTTGTTTTTATCATGCTCTCCGCCGAGTTTGGTTTTTGTTTCAAAAGCGGACAGCACTTTTTCAAGTTTTTTACTGCCGTCCTCAACATCTTTTAAAAGAGCTTCGTCATTTTCACTTTCGGCAAGCCCTTTTAAATCTATTAAGTCTTTTATCTGCCTGTCCAAATCATTCCAAAGCGAACATGTGTTTTTCAATCCGTCAAGCTCAGACATTGTTTTTTTTGCTTTGTTTTGGTCATTCCAAAAATCAGGATTTGAAATTTCAAGTTCAAGTTCTTTGATTTTATCCAGTTTCCCGTCTATATCAAAGAGACCCCCTTAAGCTTTCGATTCTTTCCTTTTGTTGTTCGAGCATCATAAAATCCCCTTTTAACGGCAAAGTTTAGAGTTCAGAGTTCAAAGTTCAGATTAGGTGTTTTAGCGAAGCGAAAACCTATTATTAGTTTCGCCTTTGGCGAAACACGACATTTGAACTCTGAACTTTGAACTCTGCCTTTTTTATATTATTAATATCGTCACCATCATAAAAAGCAGAAGCAGCGCGCATATTTTTACGAATAAATCGCCGTGAAGAGTATAAAAAGAAAGAAAATCGTTCTGCAAAAACTCGCCGCTTATCAAAGCTTCTTTCATGACATTTGTCGACGCGACAATCCTTCCGGAAGCTTCGATTATTCCCGATACCCCGGAGTTGGCGGCAACTATCATGGCTTTTCTGTTTTCAACAGCCCTGAAAACGTTCATCATAAAATGCTGGTACGGCGCGGCTGTGTCAAAAAACCATGCATCGTTTGTATGGTTTGTCAAAACCCTGGCGCCGTTAAGAGAAAACCTTCTGGCAATATCCGGGAAAAAATTTTCGGAACACAGCGTTGCTCCGGCATAAATTGTATTGTTTGTGAAAACTCTGGCGTCTTTGCCTCTGACAAAATTTCCAAGCTGGTTTAAAACCCCGAAAAATTTACTCAAAATTTCCTGAAAAGGAACATATTCCCCGAAAGGAACAAGGTGGTTTTTTATGTGAATTCCGGTATATCCCTCGCCATCCCCGGGAAAAGCAAAAACCGCGTTAAAATACCTGCCTGTTCCGTCGCTGTACGGAGCGCCCATAATACTAAAACCCCCGGCTGTTTTTGTTATCCTTTTTGCCGTTTGGTATGTTTGTCTGTCCCATGGCAGAAAATCAGGCAGAGCCGTTTCCGGCCAGACAATAAAATCAGGATTTATCTCCGAAGCTTCAAACGCGTATCTTTCAAGATCAAACAAAATATCGTCTTTATAGTTCTGGTCCCACTTTTTATACTGGTCAACATTAGGCTGCACTACGACCACTGTGAAAGCTTCGTCTCCGAAAAATTTAAACTTATCAAATCTGTACGCGCCGAAAACAGCCGCCGCGGCAATAAGCAGCAAAGCGGTAAATAAATATTTATTTCCTTTGGCGTTGGTAATCCAAAAATAGAAAAGCATATTGCAAATTATTATCAAAAACGAAACCGCGTAAACTCCGCCGAATTCCGCAATTTGTATTATTTCCGTAAATTTATACTGCGAATATCCGACCAGCATCCATGGAAATCCCGTCAAAAAATAAGTGCGCGCGTACTCCAGCACAACCCAGAAACACGCGGCAAAAACAGATATTGCCCATGGAGAAGCAAAATACCTTTTTGAAATATTTACAAAAGAACTCCATAGCGCCCAATAAAGCCCTAAATAAGCCCAAAGAGCGCATGCCGCGGCAAATGCCTGAATATAAGAGCCTGTATTAAATTGAAGCATGGGAACAAGCCAATATAATCCGAACGCGTTAAAAACAAAGCCCGTAAGAAACCCGTAAAGGAACGATGTTTTTAAAGACGAACGCATTATCGTGATTAAAAGAGGGATGAAAGCAATCCAAATAAGAAAAAACAGGTTTGCTTTAGGAAAAGACAATACCGCGGCAACGCCCGTTAACACCGAAAGAAAAATATTTTTATATATTGGTTTTGAAAACATAGTATCCATTCTCTATTCTCTGCCGTTTAACCGCCTTTTATAAAAATTCACAAAAACAAAAACTATTATAATGAAAATACAAAATTTTACAAAAACATCTCCGTAACGCATGTAAAAAGTCATATATTCGTTTTGCAAAAACGTTCCGGATATAATGGCTTGTTCACAGAGTTTCGACTCGGAAACAATCCTTCCCGAAGCGTCGATTATAGCCGAAACGCCGGTATTTGCCGCAACTATTACCGCCTTACGGCTTTCTACGGCGCGAAAAACATTCGCGCTGAAATGTTTATGCGACGCAGAAGAATCGAAAAACCACGCGTCATTTGTATGGTTTGTCAAAACTTTTGCTCCGGATAAAACAAAACGCCTGACAATATCGGGAAATAAATTTTCCGAACAAATCAGAGGCCCGATAAAAAGACTGCCGTCCGTAAAAACATTAGTGTCTTTGCCTCCGGTTATATCGTCATTTATATTCGGGATTCCGACAAATTTTGAATAAATTTCGCCGTACGGCATATATTCGCCAAACGGAACAAGATGGTTTTTTAAGTGCATCGCGGCATACCCGCCGCTGCCGTCAAAATAAAAAACCGCGTTATACAATCTTTCATTTTCATCAAGATGAGGAGCGCCTATTATATTAATGCCGCCCGATATTTTTGCAATCTTGTCTGCTTCTTCAAAAGATTCTTTATCCGAAGGAATAAAATTTATTATCTCGCTTTCAGCCCACAATACAAGGTCCGCGTTGATTTTTGAAACTTCCTCCGCAAGGTGTTTAAGGCCGGCAAACATCTCCTGGCGGTACTCATTGGTAAGTTTTTTGTACTGCTCCACATTAGCCTGCACCGCAGCCGCTTTAAACTCTTTCCCTTCGCCGAAATTTTGAAACGCATTATATCTGAATATGCCGAAAACCAGGATTGCGGCAAAAACAGCCGCCGCATAAAATAAATAATTTCTTTTCTTTTCGAAAATGCCGAAATATAAAAGACCGTTTATAAAAATTATAGCAAAAGAAACTCCGTACACTCCGGTAAACTCCGCGATTTGTATCAGCTGAGGAATTTTATACTGGCTGTAAGCGATTATAAGCCACGGCCAGTTTCCCAGGATATATGTTCTTACGTATTCCAAAGCTACCCACAAACAAGCCGACAAAATCACAAAGAACAATGTATTCGTACAGTATTTTTTTATAATCGAAGAAAACAATCCCCAGATTCCCCAATAAAAAGCAAAATAAAGGCAGAAAAAAACGTACGCAATAATTGAAATACCGTAATTGTCATACGAAAACAGCATTATGGTATTTATAAGCCAGAAATTTGCCTGAAGATTAAAAACAAACCCTGCAATAAAAGCGTAAACAAACGAAAGCGGCTGGGATGATCTGAAAATAACGTACATAAGCGGAATAAAAGCTATCCACATTAAAAAAAACAGGTTTATTTTCGGAAAAGCAAAAGCCGCCAAAAATCCTGTAATTACGCATAATATGATATTTTTATAATTCTGTTTCATTTTCATTCTTCCGACTCTTATTTGTTAATCGCGGTTTATACAAAAGCTTTTTATAAATAACCGCTAAAATAAAAATTATAATAAAAAGAATGCAGAGTTTTATGAAGATGTCTCCGTAAAGCATATAAAAAGTCAGATAATTGTTTTGCATAAACGGACCTGATATAAGAATACGTTCGTAAACGCCGGTCTCATTTTTTATTTTACCGTTAGGATATACAAAAGCCGAAACGCCGGTATTTGCGGCAACTATTATTGCCTTACGGCTTTCAATAGCCCTGAAAACGTTCGCGCTGAAATGTTTATGCGGAGCCGACGAATCGAAAAACCACGCGTCATTCGTGTGATTCGTAAGAACTTTCGCCCCGGACAAAACAAAACGCCTTACAATGTCGGGAAATAAATTCTCGGAACAAATCAGCGGGCCTACAAAAAGATTTCCGTCTGTGAAAACCGTCGTGTCCGCTCCGCGGCTCAACTCTTTTTTTGGTTCGATGCCTAACAATCTTAAAAAATTGTCTTCGAAAGGCATATATTCGCCGAAAGGGACAAGATGGTTTTTCGCGTGCATTGCAATATAGCCGCCTTTTCCGTCAAAATGAAAAATTGTATTGTATAAATTTCCGTTTTCATCAATATACGGCGCGCCTATTATATTAAATCCTCCCGCTATTCTCGCAAGATTATCCGCAAAAGCGTACGACTCGATATCAGCCGGAATAAGATTTATTATCTCGCTCTCGCACCATACGACAAGGTCTGCGTCCATTTCTGAAATTTTAACGGCGAATTCTTTAAGTCCGGCAAGCATCTCCGTGCGGCGCTCATTAGTAAGTTTTTTGTACTGTTCCACGTTAGACTGTACGGCAACCGCTTTGAGAACATTGCCGTCGCCAAAATTTCGAAACGCATTATACCTTAATACGCCAAAAATAAGCGCCGCGGAAAGCAAAGCAGCTGCGGCAATAATATAATTTCTTTTTTTATCATTGATTGCGAAATAGATAAGCCCGTTTATAAGCATTATCGCGAAAGAGACTCCATATACGCCGGTAAATTCGATAAACTGTATTAACTGAGGAAACAGGTACTGGCTGTAAGCTATCATCATCCACGGCCAATATCCTAGAATATAGCTCCTCACGTATTCTAAAACAACCCACAGTGCCGCCGAAAAAATAATAAGAAGCGGTATATTAGAACTGTATTTTTTCGCAAGAGACAAGAACAATCCCCAAATTCCCCAATAAACCGCGAAATACGCGCTGAAAAAAATATAAAAAACCGCTGAAATCAAATAACTGCTGCCTGAAAACAACATAACCGTGCCGATAATCCAAAAGTTCACCTGAAGATTAAAAACAAACCCTGCGATAAAAGCGTAAAACAATGAGGCGGCAGGCGAGGCTCTTAAAATAACAAAGAAAAGAGGAATAAAAGCTATCCACATCAAAAAAAACAGGTTTATTTTCGGAAAAGCAAAAGCCGCCAATAAACCCGCTAAGACAGAAAGTAAAATATTTTTATGTATTGGTTTTAAAAACATAATATTACATAAATCAGAGTATAGAGAACAGAGAAGAGAGAATAGATAAGACAACTGCTAACGACTTAATATTTTTAACTATTATCTATTATCTTTTCTCTATTCTCTGCCGTTAAGCGCTTTTTATAAACAATAAAACCAGCAGAAATTATAATAAAAAGAACGCACAGCATAACAAAAACATCTCCGTAAAGCATATAAAAAGTCAGATAATCGTTTTGATAAAACGTTCCGGTTATTATTGCTCTCTCATAAACGCGCGTAGAAACGGCTATTTTTCCGGACGCGTCTATTATCGCTGAAACTCCGGTATTAGCGGCGGCTATCACCGCTCTGCGGCTTTCTACGGCGCGGAATACATTTGCGGTGAAGTGCTTATACGGCCCGGACGAATCTAAAAACCATGCGTCGTTGCTGTTGTTTGTCAAAACTTTTGCGCCGGCCAAAACAAAACGCCTTACAATTGTCGGGAAAAAATTTTCCGCGCATATCAAAGCGCCCGCGTAAATATCTCCGTCGGTAAAAACAACAGTATCATAGCCTTTGACTTTATTTAAATTAACATTATCCGCGCCTAAATCAATAAATTTCGACAAACCGAAAGGGATATATTCTCCGAAAGGCATAAGGTGGTTTTTTGTATGCATCGAAACATATCCGCCGCCGCCGTCAAAATAGAATATCGCTCCGAACAGATTCCCTTCGCCGTCGAGATACGGAGCGCCTATGATATTAAATCCTCCCGCCGTTTTTGCGATTTTATCCGCAAACATATAAGCGTCTATGTCCGCCGGAATGAGATTTATTATTTCGCTTTCCGACCATACGTTGATATCCGCTCCTATTTCAGACAGCTTTGCCGCGGTTTCTTCAAGATGCAAATTAGTCTCAGCCGCATACCGTCTATCGAGTTTTTTATACTGTTCGATATTGGACTGTACTGCCGCGACAGTATATTCTTTTTCGCCAAAATTTTGAAATGCGGCGTATCTGAACATGCCGAAAATAAAAATTGCCGCAAATATCGCCGCCGCGGAAAACAGATAAGATTTTTTTCTTTTGGAAACTGCGAAATATAAAAGCCCGTTTATAAGTATTATGGCAAAAGAAACGCCGTAAACGCCCGTAAATTCCGCAATTTGTATTATATATGTGAACGAATATTGGGTATAACCGAATAATGTCCAAGGCCAGCCGGTAAATGTTTTTATATATTCCAAAATAACCCACATACAAGCCGCCATAAGCGCCAAAATCCACGGCTGCGAATAATATCGTTTTATAAACGAAAGAAACGCTCCCAATAAACCGGAGTATAATGAAAAGTATACGCAAAGCGCTCCGTAAAAAAAGATTGCGATAATATAACTGCCGGCTAATAACTCCACGCTGTCCAAAATAAAGAAAAGGGCAAACATATTTCCGGCCAAACCGGCCAGCAAAGCATAAAAGAAAGATTGCTTTACGGAAGAGTTCAAAATAACGTGAAAAAGCGGAATCATAGCTATCCACATCAAAAAAAACAGGTTCATTTTCGGAAAAGACAAAGCCGACAATACGCCCGTTAAGACAGAGAGTAAAATATTTTTATGCATTGGTTTTAAAAACATAATATTCCTTTAAAACTAAAATATATAACATATAATAAAGAATAGTTAAAACAGCGGGAATGTCAAGGAGATTGTGTAAAATTACCTTTTATCTTTTCTCTGCCGTTATGCTCCGCAGCACTTCTTATATTTTTTACCGCTTCCGCAAGGGCAGGGATCATTTCTGCCTATCTTGCTTATATCGCTGGCTTTAATTTTTTTATTTTCTTTATTTCCGCCGCCGAAATTAGGGTTAATCTTATTATTATTATTCTCTATGCCTTGCTTCTGCGTCGCATCCTGTGGAGGCCTCATCATACCCTGAGGCCTTATGTCAACCTGGACTTTAAATATATATTCGACCGTATTTTCTCTTATTCTTTTCATCATTGATTCAAATAAAAGAAACGATTCTCTCTGGTACTCTCTTTTAGGATCTTTCTGCGCGTACGCCCTGAAACCTATTCCGCGCCTTAATTGGTCAAGTTCATACAAGTGGTCTTTCCATGAAGAATCTATCATTTGAAGCAAAACCATTCTTTGTATATGCGACAAAAGTTCCGGCGTAAGCTGTTCTTTTCTTCTCTCGTAAGATTCTATGACTTTAGCGTAAATATCTTCTTTTAAAGCTTCCGGAGTCAGATAATCTGTCGCTTCTTCGTTTTCGAGTTTATACTTTATTGAGAACGTTCTCTGCAGCCACGCTTCAATATTTGTCCATTCCCACTCTTCGGGATATTTAGCCGTTGTCCAAAGCTGTATTTTTTCGTCGACAGACTCGTTTATCATATCTTTTATGGTATCCGTTATGTCTTCGCCTTCGAGAATTTCGTTTCTGAGAGCGTAAACGGCTTCCCTCTGCTTATTCATAACATTGTCAAAATCTATAACCTGCTTTCTTATGTCAAAATTCATTCCTTCAACTTTTCTTTGCGCGCCTTCAACGGCTTTTGATATCCACGGATGCTGAATGTCTTCGCCTCTCTTAAGACCAAGCTTTTCCATTACAAAAGACATTCTGTCCGAGCCGAAAAGCCTCATAAGCTCGTCTTCCAGAGAGAGAAAAAACCTTGAAGAACCCGGATCTCCCTGCCTTCCGGAGCGGCCTCTGAGCTGGTTGTCGATCCTTCGCGATTCATGCCTTTCCGTACCTATTATGTGAAGCCCGCCGAATTCTATTACTTCCGCGTTTTGGGTCGCATCGCCTGCGCCTAAAACGATGTCCGTTCCTCTGCCTGCCATATTCGTGGCGATAGTCACCGCGCTTTTCGCGCCTGCCTGTGCGATAATCTGCGCTTCAAGCTCATGATACTTTGCGTTTAAAACCTGATGCGGAATGCCTTTTTTTCTCAGCATCGCGGCAAGCTGTTCGGATTTTTCAATTGACCTTGTGCCGACCAAAACAGGCTGTCCGTTTTTCCAGCATTGCTCGACTTCATTGATAATAGCTTCGTCTTTTTCCTGCTCGGTTCTGTATATTACGTCCGGGAAATCTTTTCTTACCATCGGATTATTCGTCGGAACTTCAACGACTCCGAGCTTATAAATTTCCCAAAACTCCGCGGATTCCGTGGAAGCCGTGCCCGTCATGCCGGCAATTTTTTTATACATTCTGAAAAAATTCTGAAACGTTATGGTCGCAAGAGTCTGATTTTCTTCGGCTATTTGCAAATTCTCCTTTGCTTCAACCGCCTGGTGCAGTCCGTCCGACCATCTTCTTCCTGGCATAAGCCTTCCCGTAAATTCGTCAACGATTATAACTTCGCCGTCTTTAACGACATACGCCACGTCTCTGTTGTACAAATTATGCGCTCTTACGGCCTGCGTTAAATGGTGCACCCACTCTGACTGCAAATCATCATAAATATTTTTTATGCCGAGAACTTTTTCGGCTTTTTGTATGCCTTGCTCCGTCATTACAACGGTATGATTTTTCTCGTCTACAAGATAATCGTAGCCGACCGACAAATCCACGCCGTCGTATTTGGCTTTTATTTCTTCGGATTCGGTAACTTTTCTGCCTTTTAAGAGAGGAACTATTCTGTTGCATATATAGTACTTATCCGTGGCCTGGTCACCGGCGCCGGAAATAATCAAAGGCGTTCTTGCTTCGTCAATCAAAATAGAGTCGACTTCGTCGATTATTGCGTAATTTAACGTACGCAAAACCCTGTCCTCTTTTGAAACGACCATATTATCTCTAAGATAATCAAAGCCTAGTTCGTTATTTGTCACATAAGTTATATCGCAGTTATACGCCGCCCTTCTGTCTTCATTGGAAATATCATGCGAAACATTGCCAACGGTCAGACCGAGCTTTTCATGAATAGCGCCCATCCATTCTTTATCTCTTTTCGCGAGATAATCGTTAACCGTGACTATGTGAACGCCTTTGCCGGACAAAGCGTTTAAATATGACGGCAAAGTCGCGACAAGCGTTTTACCTTCGCCCGTGCGCATTTCGGCGATTTTTCCTTTGTGCAAAATATATCCGCCTATAAGCTGCACGTCAAAATGCCTAAGGCCTATGGTTCTTATGGAAGCTTCTCTTACGCACGCGAAAGCTTCCGGAAGAATATCATCCA
This sequence comes from Candidatus Endomicrobium neocapritermitis, assembly GCA_009778325.1. Classification (GTDB taxonomy): domain Bacteria; phylum Elusimicrobiota; class Endomicrobiia; order Endomicrobiales; family Endomicrobiaceae; genus Endomicrobium_B; species Endomicrobium_B neocapritermitis. The sequence goes on from WRJZ01000020.1 coordinate 19,875, forward strand.
GAGTTTCGCCTTTTTCAAGCCTTCCTTTAAATTCCGCTGTTTTGGCTTTCAGCTCCTCGTCAGAAAGTTTCTGAATGGAAGGCTCCAGCGAATTAATTTTATCGACTGTCGGTTTTATCGCCTTAATATCTCTTTCATTTTGAGAACCGAAAATTGCGCCTAAAATACTTTTTAACATTTATTTTCCCCTAAAATAACTAGATTACATCGAAAGATTGATTATATAATTTATTTAGCAAAAAAAGAAGAGACAAAAACATGGTAAACGGCGATGCAGGGATGCGGGGATGCAGAGAGGCAGGGATGTAAAGCAAACTGCTGATAACAAATTCTGTTATCAGCAGTTTGCTGTTTTTGTCTTTGCCGTTACTCTGCCTCTCTGCATCCCCGCATCCCTGCATCGCCTTTGCTTTATTCTATAAATATCTCCGTTCTTCTGTTTGCCGCTCTGCCTGCCGCCGTATTGTTGCTCTTTATCGGCATGCTGTCCGCAAAGCCAGCGTAACTAATCCTTTCCGTAGGGATTCCCGCTTTTATAAATTCGTCATACACGCTTCTCGCTCTCTGCCTCGACAATCTCTTATTTACCTCTAACCGGCCCGTATTGTCAGTATGCCCTTCTATCGTTATATTCTTATAATCATATCTTGCCAGCCCTTGCGCTATTTCTCTTATCTGCGCCCTAAACTCTTCCGTCAGTAAATAACTCCCCGGCTTGAAATTCGCCGTCAGCGTGTATGTCTTCAGCATAGGCCTCTTTCTTCTTTCTTCCGCTTCCGCCTTCTGCTTGGCCAAGTCCGCGTCGCTTATCTCTTTCTTTATCATTGCTTCCTGCCTCTGTCTCTCTAACGCTTCATTCCTGTCTCTTTCTCTTTCCAATGCCAGCAGCAAGATCTTTGCTTCCGCTTTTGCCCTCATCGCATTCTTTTTCGCCTCTTCAGCTTTATTTAACGCTCTTTCCGATGACATTTCTATACTGTCCAGTTCCGCTTTTTCAGCCTTTGTTATTCCATACCCTTCTTCCGTTGCTCTCGCTTTATTTATCCTCGCCGTCTCTACCTTCGTTTGCACTTCTTCACCTTTCCTTATCGCTTCATCCGCTTTATTTATTCCATCTTCCGCCATTTCTATCACTTCTTTTGCCGCTGCTATTTTTACCGCATATATCGCTTCTTTCGCCACTTTATCACCCGTACTGCCTTTACTGCCTATATCTTTTCCCAGCTCTTTTGCTTCTTCCACTTTACTCAATGCTTCTTTTGACTTTATCAATGCTTCTTCCGCTAATCTCTCCGCCTCTTCCGCGCTCAGTTTCGCTTCTCTTACCGCTTCTTTTGCTCCGTTCTTCTTTTTCCCAAACATATATCTCACACCTACATTACCGTACAAATTCTCGTATCTGTCTGCCGCATAATACTTTCCGTTTATAAACGCCTTCCAATTTTGTCCTATCCTTACTTCTCCTCCAAGCCCTGTTCCCAGTTGTATTTTTCCTTCTTCACTGCTTCTGCTGTAAAACTCTACTCCCATCTGCTCAAATGAACTGTTTATCTCATGATTTGTTCCTGCTATCATATACTTCCCTTCCACATTCCCGTACCATATCCATCTGCCTTTCTCATAATCCAATCCCAAGCCTAATCTTCCCGCGCTCCTCAAATAATTTCCTGCGCTGACTTCCAAATTATACATCCCAGCGCCTGTTTCCTTAAATCCTTCATACATAGTGTTCTGCGCTTCTATTCCCGCATACGGCTTAAAATATATATTTTCTGTTAATACTACTAATAAGGCAGCTTCCAAGTCAGCGCTCACTGTTACCGCGTTTATATCAGCTTTTGCTTTATCTCCTCCAAATGTCATTCTTTCCGTGCTGAACCTGTCATAACTTCCCAAAAGCATACCTTTCAATTCCCAACTGTCCCTCAGATATCCTCCGTATACTCCCAATCCGTTCTTGTTTCCGTCCGCTCTATGTCCGCTTCCCTGCTCTATATTATCTTTGTTTATTCTTCCGTATACTCCCCACATCACATCCGCTCCTGCAAACTTATCCGCCAGAAATCTGTCAAACCCAAACATCACTCCCATTGACGTATCTTTGTAATCTTCTATCGAATTCTCATCTTCTTTAAAACTTTCTATTCCGCCTTTTAACTGTACCCACAAGCCGCTGTTTGTTCTATGCTCTTCCCTGTGGTTTCTTATTTTATCGTACACTTCATTGTTCGGGCTGTCTGCCGCCATATTCCTTATAATATTCGACAGAAAATATCCCGACGTTTCCGTTAGAAACTCTTTTATTTCCGCTATCTCGCTGTCTGTCCCGCTGTTTTGTTTTATCGTCATCTCGTTCAATATCTGCTGCCACAATCCGGGATTTGCCGACAGATTGTCAAACGCTCTTGCCGTTTCGCTCTGATTATATGTCAGAGGGCTTAACGCGCTGAAATTCGTTTGGCTTACTCCGTTTATCAGCAATTTTACTATCCCGTCCTCATATCTCAGCTCATATGTAAAGTAGCCGTGGTCTGCCTTGCTTACTGAACTGCTTGTAAATACACCGTTCAAATTAGGCGTCCCGCTTGTTATTATCAAGTGGAATTCTTTGTTATCGTATGTTCCTACTCCGGCAAATATGTCTATGTTCCCGCCTATATCCGCAGTATCCGCTTTTATCACGTCATTTGTTCCGTCATAAAATACGTCCATCTTCACATTTGTCAAACTTGCAAAATTCCCT
>WRJZ01000021.1 GCA_009778325.1 Candidatus Endomicrobium neocapritermitis
GTATTGCCGCTTTGCGGCAACATGATGTAATGTGTCCTTGTCGTTAATGTATCCGAAGGATATACATCATTTCCGCAGGAAACATCATGTGCGAAGCATACATCATGTCCTGCAGGGACACATCATTGCAGTTAAAAAGGGGGAAGTAAAGTATGGCTTTAGTACCTGCAAAACAGATTTTGGATGAAGCAAGAAAAAAAGGTTACGGCGTGGGCGCTTACAACGTAAACAATATGGAGCAGATTCAGGCAATCATGGAAGCCGCGAAAGAGACCCAGTCGCCTGTAATTATTCAGGCAAGCAGAGGCGCACTTAAGTATTCTAATTTTACATATTTGGGATATTTGATGAAAGCCGCGGTTATTGAAAATCCGGGTATTCCGGTTGCTATGCATTTAGACCATGGTAATTCTTTAGAATCGGCGGTAAAAGCTATAGAACTCGGATTTACTTCGGTTATGATAGACGGTTCGTTAATGGAAGACGGAAAAACTCCTTCAACATACGATTATAATGTGCAGGTAACAAAATCAGTAGTTGATTACGCGCACGCCAGAGGCGTTTCCGTTGAAGCTGAAATAGGCACGCTCGGCGGAATTGAAGACGGTCACGGTTCGGATCAAATTCATTTGACCGATCCGAAAGAAGCGAAACAGTTTGTTGAAGCTACCGGCGTTGACTCTTTGGCAATCGCGATCGGAACTTCGCACGGCGCGTACAAATTTAAAGGCGCGTCAAATCTTGCTTTTGACGTTTTGAAAGAAATCAGGAGCCTTATAGATATTCCTATCGTTCTTCACGGCGCGTCATCCGTGCCGAAAGAGCTGATTGACGAAGTAAATAAATACGGCGGAAAAATGCCGGGAGCGACAGGCGTCCCCATGTCGGATTTGCAGCAGTCGATAAAGCTCGGAGTATCAAAAATTAATGTTGATACCGACGGAAGGCTTGCCATAACGGCCGCTATCAGAAAAGTATTTGCCGAAACGCCGGAAAAGTTTGACCCGAGAGATTATTTAGGGCCCGCAAGAACCGCGCTGAAAAATCTTATAGTTACGAAAATGAAAGATTTCGGCACTGCCGGCCATGCTTCGGATTACAAAGGCGTGTCTATTGAAGAAATGAAGGCAGTATACGCCGCGAAATAGAAGCTCAGAAGTTTAGCAAAGGCGAGAGCGGCAGAAGTTGGGATGATGGGAAACTGAGAAGCTGAGTAACGGCAACGGCTGATAAAAAGATGTTAATCCTTTTACGAGCCTGTCCCGTAAGGTCTTAATACGGGAACCACAGCTCCTCTCAACTTCCAAACTTCTTAACCTCCAAGCTTCTAATATTCATTGACAACATAATTTATCTCTGTTATAATCAAAGTATAAATTCTTAAAAAGCAGTTGAATACAATATCAGGAGGGCGCAATGTCACTTTATGATGTAAAACAAGTTCAGTTGATTTCTGTCGTAAAAGTATTTCCGATCGTGTTTGGTATTTTGGGAGCTATAATCGGTATTTTCACATTTTTTATTTTTCCTACCGACCTGGCTGCAGGTTTGGGATTTGGCGCAAGATTTTTGTCTTGGCTGATTTTCGTAGTTCTTTACACGGTTATTATGGCAGTAGGCGCGATTGTTGTCGCGTGGCTTTATAATTTTGTCGCAAACAAAATGAACACGGGAGTAGTTATTTCTTTAGAACCTAAAGAATAATTATAATTTATTTTAATCTGCCGGGCATGAAAAAATTTATGCCCGGCAGATTAAAGGTTAACCTTTAAATACTTTTTACAAGGGCTGTTCAATGAACTTAAGGCTTAAGTTCACTCTTTCGGTTTCCATCCTTTTGCTTTTAGTAATCTTTTTCGTCTCTTACGCAATATTTTCGGCTCAAAAAAAATTTTTAACTTTACAGTTTGAAGAAGACCGCGACAGGTCTTTTAGAGTATTTTTTTATTCGTGCGAAGAAGCGTTGAAAGCTCATGATTATGAGCGTATCGCGAGCATAGTAGACTCAACGGTTTCCATACACAGACCGGCAGTAGTTTATGCCGCGTTTGTTGCTCCGGGCAAAAATATTTTTACGTCAAGGGATGACAAGAATATCGGCTCAGCCTTTATACCGAGAATAAGAAGTACATATTATCAAAAAACAGAGTTATATGAATCTCTTACCGGAGAATATGTGTTTGAATATGTCACGCCTGTTTTTAGCGGCGATGACTATTTGGGGACGCTTGTTATCGGTTTTTCGCAAACCTATATGGATTCTCTTATACAGCAGGGGACGTCTCTGATTTATGAGCAAATTAAGACGGTAGCTTTTATGGCTTTGATTTTCGGCATACTCGGGGCGAATTTTATGGCATGGCAGCTAAGCAGGCCGATAAGACTTTTGGCTCGGGCGGCGAAAAAAATAGGCGAAGGCGATATGAACGCCAACGTTGACGTTAAAAGAAGCGATGAGTTAGGCGTTTTGGCGAAAACTTTTAATGAGATGATTACAAAGGTTAAGGAAACGGACGAGCTTAAAGACGGGTTTGTGTCCAGCGTTTCCCACGAACTGAGATCTCCTTTGGCCGCGATAGACGGTTATTGCGATTTGTTGATAGAAGGCGTTGAAAAAAACTACTCTCCGGAACAGCAGCTTAAAGGCTTAAAAATAGTAAAAGACGCCACAATAAGGCTTACAAATTTTATTAATAATATTCTTGATTTGGCGAAAATGAAAGCCGGCAAATTTGAAATAAAAGCAGGACCTGTTTTTGTTGATGAAATTATAAGAGAAATAACTTTGCTTTTTGAATCTTTGGCCGTAGCGCAGAATAAAAAACTTTCATTTCAGCTTCCGCAGTCATTACCGCCTATTTACGGCGATAATGAAAAAATAAAGCAGGTAATTACGAATCTCGTAAGCAATGCTTTTAAGTTTACAAAAGAAGGCGACGGCATTACTTTGAGCGGAATGATTTCTCCGTCATACGGGAATGATTTTGTCGAAATATGGGTTTCCGATACCGGGATAGGGCTTTCAAAACAGGATACGGAAAAGGTCTTCGAAAAATTTTATCAGGTGAAAGAAGGAGAGTTTAAAAAACCTAAAGGCACGGGGCTTGGGCTTTCCATAGTATATGAAATAATAAGGATGCATAACGGCAGAGTATGGGCAGAGAGCGAGCTTGGAGCAGGGACAACGTTTAAATTTGTTCTGCCTATAAGGAGCTGAAATTAAAACATGGCAAAGATACTTATTGTTGACGATGAACCTTTTCTAAGGGAAATGTTAAGCGATATTTTGAGCTTGGCCGGCTATGAGGTTATTAAAGCCGTCAACGGAAAAGACGGTCTTGAAAAAATTTTTTCGCAAAAGCCCGATATTGTTCTTTTGGATTGTTCAATGCCGGAGATGGACGGATATGAAGTTTTGACGCATCTGAGAAAAGAGCCTAAGTTTATGAATCTTCCGGTTATAATGCTTACGGCCATGAGCAGCGAGAGCGAAGAGATAAAGGGCTTCAGCCTCGGGCTTGACGATTACATAACCAAACCTTTTAAGTCCGCGGTTTTGCTTGCGCGCGTAAGAACGATACTCGAGAGAAAAAAATTAAGCGTTGACGCAAATCCCCTCACTTCCCTCGCAGGCAGCGCCGCGATAAAATCCGAAGCGGAAAAGAGGCTGCAGCTCGGCAAGCATTTCGCGCTTTTGTACGTGGATATTTCGAATTTTAAAAGTTTCAACGATAAGTACGGTTTTCAGCGCGGAGACGACGTTATAAAATATACTGCGGACTGTATTTTATCGGCGATAAAATCCGATTGTAATGAGGATGACTTTGTAGGACATATAGGCGGAGATGATTTTGTTATGATAACTTCTCCGAAAAAAGCGGAAGAGCTGGCGCAGAAATTCATTGATAAATTTGACGCGGACATCTATAATTTTTATGATGAAACCGACAGACGCAACGGATATATTATGTCGATTGACAGGCAGTATAATAAAAAAAGTTTTCCGATAATGACTGTATCGGTGGCCATTATATCAACTGAAGTAAGCAGTCTCAGTCATTTCGCGGATATTTCAAAACGCGCCGCCGAGTTAAAATCTGTAGCAAAACGCAATGAAAAAAGTTCTTATGTTTTTGAACGAAGAAAGTGAGGAAAGAAATGATCGAAAATAAAATTATTATTGTCGACGATGATGAAAGCTTAAGAAGTCTTGTCAAAGATATTCTTGAAAAGGAAAATTTCAAAGTTATAACATGCCCCGATACCGACGAAGGGTATAAAAGAACGTTGAAATCAAAGCCTGACTTAGCTATCCTTGACATAAAAATGCCCCAAATCGGCGGCATAGAACTTTGCAGGCTTTTAAGGGAAAACGCGGAAACGAAAAATTTGCCGATAATAATGCTTACCGTCGAATCTTCCGAAACGGATAAAATTATCGGCTTCGGCGTAGGAGCTGACGACTATATAACGAAGCCGTTCAGTAATAAAGAGTTTGTCGCAAGAGTAAAATCTCTGCTCAGAAGGCACAGCAGAAAAGACGAGTCCAATATAATCGAATGCGACGGACTTGTAATGAATCTTGATTCGCGCACCGTTACGGTTAATAACAAAGAAATTATTCTGCGTCCCAAAGAATTTGATTTGCTGCACACTTTTTTGCAAAGGCCTAACTTTGTTTTGAACAGAGATTTCATTTTGGAAAACGTGTTTGAATACAATGTCGCGGTTACGACGCGCACTATTGATACGCATATAAAAAATTTGAGACAGGCTTTAGGTCCGTGGAGTAAGAGAATAGAGACTGTTTTCGGAAGAGGTTTTAAATTTGTCCCGGATAAAAACAACAAAAAGAAGTAATATGCCGCAAACGCAAAACAAGGAGGATTTGAGCAGGTATGATTCCCTTGTTTTTGCCGTTGCCAGGAGATACTGCGCTTTTTTTCCGCGTATTGAGTTTGAGGAGCTTGTTGCCGAGGGAAAACTCGGGCTGCTGGAAGCGTCCCTTAAATATAAAAATAATAAAAACACTTTGTTTTCGACATACGCGTGGTTTTGGATTGTAAAAAATATTCAAAACTATATTTCGAAAAACGTTAATATAATAGAAACTCCTCCTAATGTGAAAAGCACGCTTTCGGAAATAAAAAAAATATTGGACGAAAACGCGAAATCCGGAAAAAATATTTCTTTTGAAAGAATCGCTAAAATACTCGGGATAAACGTTTCCGAAGTTTCGGATACTTTGGCAATAGCCGGCAATGTTTCAAATATCGCTTCTCTTGATAAGGAGATTGATACCGGAGAACAAATCAGGTATTTCGCGGATACCGTCGAAGATAAATCTCAGCCGGAAATATTTGATACGATATTGCAAAACGCCGATAATGAAATGCTTTCGGAAATACTTTCAAAACTTTCCGAAAAAGAAAACGCGGTTATATCTTACAGGTTTGCGCTTGACGGCTGCGCCGATAAAAAAATGTCAATAAAAGATATTGCCGAAAGATTAAATATATCCGCGTCAAAAGTCAGGGATTTGGAAAACTCCGCCCTGTTAAAATTGAAAGGAATGCTCAAAGACTTTAATGAATAAAAATAAAATCATATCTCTTGCCGTCGCGGCTTTGCTGGTCTCAAATACGATTGCTTTTGTTTTTGCCGACGCCGGCGTTACCTCAGGCCAGATATTAGCGTATAATCCGAACCCCGTAACGGGCGCTTTGGGAGACGCGGGTATTGCTTTAAGATCCGACAAAGCGGCCTCTTCGATTTTAAATCCTGCGGCTACTTTGGACACGCACAGAATAGTAGCTTCATTCAGCAATTCGTCTTTATTCGGAGAAGTGCAATATAACTATATCGGAGTAATGTTTCCTACCGAGATGGGAAATGTCGGGCTGTCTTTTATGTACGCGGGATACGGAAATATTCCGTATTATGATAATGACGGCGGTTCAATAAATATGAGCGGCACAAATGACATCGCGTTTGTGTTAAATTATTCGATTCCTATTAGAAAGACGGTGCCGCTTGACGTTGATTACGGCGGCATAGGCGTGAATGTAAAAGCTTTAAGATCCGCTCTCGGGGATTATACCGCAGAAGCGTTTGCTTTGGATGTCGGAGGAATTTTCACTTTGCCGGCAATTGAAAATGTGTCTCTCGGCGTAGCTTACAGAAATTTCGGTTCAAGGCCTAAATTTGTCAGCACCGCATATGACCTTCCGCAAGCTTTCGCAATGGGTTTAGCGTATAAAGAAAAAGATTTTTACGATTTAAACGTCGTTGTTGATTTTACCGCTCAGATGAATTCCGGAAATTATTTTTCGGTCGGAGCGGCCATAACGCCCGTTTATTTTCTTACTTTCAGGGGCGGAGTAAAGCTTGCCGATGAGTCGCTTAACACCGATTTAAGGTTCGGCATGAGCTTTGATTTTCAGAGTTTTACGGTGGACTATTCATACAGCCCTTCAGACCGGCTCAGCGGAACTCATAATTTTAACTTGAGTTATGCCGTAGGAAAATTCACGAGCCAGAAAACCGCGTACGACTATTATATGCAGAATCATTTCAGACAGGCCGTTGAATCTTATTACAAAAAAGATTATATCGCCGCCAGAAATCAATTCGACGGCATTCTTGCCGTATATCCCGAACACAGGCAGTCTCAAAAATATCTTCAAAAAATTATCGACGAGCTTTCCGATATAGACATATACAACGCGAGAAAAATTAATGAATATATGAGAAAAGCGGACGCCGCGCTGGACAAAGGCAATGTCGTAAAAGCGGCAAAATACTACAGCAGAGTGTTGGATCTCGACCCTGAAAATACTCTGGCAAAAACTGGCATAGAAAGAGTTAACCTGTATTCCGATGAAGTGGGAGTAGAAAGAGAAAGGCAGAAAAACAGCGAGAGAATTCAGTATTTGTGGGCAAGGTATCAAAATTTTTCTTTACACGGAGAGCTTGTAAGAGCTAAAGAAGCTTTGAGTTTTATTTTGGATATTGACCCCGCGAACGCGTCCGCCAAAGAAGCTATGGTGTCTGTGGACGGCCAGCTTTCAAAAATAGCCGCGGATAAAGTTGCGGAGATGTACAGCCAGGGAATGGATTTGTACAACCAGGGAAAATTTCAGGAAGCCATAAGATATTTTGAAGCTATTGTTATCGCCGCTCCTCACAGAGGAGATGTTCAGGAACTTATAGCAAAAGCAGAGAGAAACATACAGGAAATAGCAAAGTATGAAAGACAGATAAAAGTTTCGGAAGCCCAGGAAAGAGTCAGAGGCGAACTTTTGCGTAATTTTGAGGCCGGTTTAAAATTTTACGAGAAAAACAAGCTTGCTGAAGCGCTTAATTCTTTCAAAAGAAGCAAAGAGATAGCGGATAAATATGAATTTGAGAAGTATTCTCAAGACGCGCAGACTTATATAACTAAAATAAGTTACGAGCTTTCCGACATACATTTCAGAAAAGGCTTTGAACATTTTAGAAAGAATAATTTTGAAACTGCGGCAAGAGAATATAAAACGGCATTAAGTTATAATCCGAATAATACTCAAGCGGCATTTGAGCTTGAACGGGTTGCCGGCGAAGTATCCCAAAAACTTTACGAAGAAGGCATGGCATATTACAGCAGAGGTGATTTTAACAAAGCCAGAGAATTGTTGAAGAGATCGCTTTTCTTCAAACCGGATAAAATCGAAGCAAAAAGAGCTTTGGAGAGACTTCAGTAGCATGGCAATTACAAATTACGAATAATGCCCTTAAGGACTTTAAAGTCCTTAAAGACTTTAAATACGAATTACGACGGCAGTGGAATCGGAGTTTTTATGATAAAAAGATTAATTATATTTTCTATTTTTTACTTTTTACCTGTTACTTGTTCTTATGCGGCAAGGGCGTTTCCTAATCCGTGGATACCTGACAGCAAAGCTACAACTGCAGGAAACCGCAGCGTGCACGGCACATATGCGGAAGGCATTAAATTCGACGGTCTTTCAAATTCCGGCGGCACGATATTTATACACAATACTACCGGCGAACTTGTCAGAAAAGTTACTTGGAATGCCGGAAACACTGCGACAAGCTGGGACGGCAAAAACGAAAGGAGCGAATATGTTGCCAGCGGTGTGTATATTTGGGTTATTCAGGACGGCGGCACAAAATCCGGAAAAATAGTTGTAATAAGATGATTAAAAGGCAATTGTGAATTAATTTCACAATTATTTCACAAATACTTTTGGTATTTTTCGAAGCGGAAAAGTATAATTTGGGTGTAATAAAATAAATTAAAGGAGGTAAATTGCAGCAAATGCAGTGCAAAAAATAAAAATGGAGGGTGTCATGAATAAAAAAATTTTGTCGTGCGTCTTGGCTTTTATGTTCTGTTTCTCAATCGCTACTAATGCCGTCGCGGTGGATAGCGTCAGCACTAATAGCGGAAATAATCCGCCTCAGCTGCCTCTTACGATTGAAGGTCAAACCCAATCTCTTCCCAGCAATGAATATGTGGAAGGCGTAGTAGGAAGAATTTTACAGGTTTTTAATTACAAGCAGGGAGAACTAGTAAGCGTAATCAGCGCAGATAAGACAATCAGTATTTTAAGCGCTGGAAAGATGAGAGCGGAGTTTGGAATTGATCCGCTGTCCGGCAATTACACTATGAGCAGTCTTAACCTTTACGCGGCAGATGTGGCCGCAATAGAAGCTGCCGGAGACTTAAAAAGTTTTCTTTTGTCTATCGGTATGTCAGAGTCCCAGCTCCAAGTCACGACTTACGGATATGACGATGCGGATAAAGACGGAATAGTAAGCGAAGAAAGAGAAGATGTTTCCTGGCTTGATTTGGCAATGTCTACATTGGGTAAAGGAGGCTCTATATCCATCGGGGCCACATCGAGCGGAGGGGCAACTCTTACGGTGGCTAACGCTATCGGCAAGAGCGAGGCAGTGTACGGAGCGACGAAAGGTGATGACGGCCAGCCCACCCTTATTCAGGAATACAAGTATAATGAGTTAGGATTTATCAAAAGCATTGTTTCTCATAATTGGGCTGCGAAAATAGACGGTCTTAACGAAACGCAGGCGCAGATGATTGCCGACGCCGGTATTGATATCGATAATATGTCGGTTGAAGACCAGGCAACCTTAGAAGCCATGATTAGAGATAACAATTGGAGTATAACGGTTAATTATGTTGCCGCAGTATCAACAACGCATTTTGATCTTATGGGACGTCAAAGCTTTATAACTGATAATGAGGGAGTAATTACTGCTACTTTTCATTATTCAAGCAATGGCGCGCTGGATAAAGTTGCAAGCCGCGGCACAGACGGCACTGTTGCAAGCACAACGCACTATGCCAATAATATGCCTTCATACGTAACAAATGACAAAGGTTCTATAGTTGCCCAATACAAATACGGCAATAATAATTTATTGCAGTATGTGTCCGCTTTTACTAATGGTTTGGAAACCTCAAGAACAGTATTTATGCTCGGCCATCAAATCATGACCGTGGACACATCGGCAAAAGGAGCTATCGGCATTTCCTACCAAGATTATGTGCAAGGTTACCGTGATATGAGAGCTCCGGGCGCCGATATTGGCGCTATCGAAGATAAACTTCATGTAACAAGCTTTGCGCTTTTATATTCGGATCTTTCCAATGCAAATCTGTTAAACTCCTTAAAGGTGAACGGCGGTTTTAATGATGCGGACATAGCAAGAATGAGAAAAGACAGCAACGGCTATGCTGCGGTTGGCATGATCGGCGTTTCAATTAATAAAGATGCTATAATCAGCCAGACAACTAAGTATTTCGACGGCGATACTGAAATTACGGAAGCGCAGTACAAGAGCATGCAGGAACAAAGCAGCGCTGTAACGGCAACAGGAAGATTTACAGACACAGGAAGAACTATCAGAGCCGAGCAGACAACGGTTAAAGGCACAAGAATCAGTCATACTATCACGGTTATGAACCATGGAGCGCAGGCTTATTCGGTTAAAGGCGCCTCATTCGACAGAGATTTGCAGCCCGGCGTTACGGAAACCGTTGAGTCATTTGAATTCAGAGAGGCACGGATAGTAAACAGCGACCCTGCCGTATTCGGCACAATCGGCGCGTATTATGATGTTTTCGGCAATGTTATTGAAGATGTTGTTGCATTCCGCAAAGCAAATCCGGATGCTATTATATATGCAATGCTAAGCGCTAACGGCATAAACATGATGGACGGAAGCGGATTTGCGGCTGCTGACGGCGAAGAAATAATGATCAATATTTCTTCTCTTTCGGATGAAGAGCTGACATCACTGTCGCAAAACGGCAGCGGCTTGTTTATGGGCGACGTAGAAAAAACCCAGAGCGGGCAGTATCTTATGACTATTAACAAAAACTATAATGTTGAAGTTAACGGCATATCTTTCAAAGGATTTGTAACCGGAGAAAATATGAGTGCGGCCTTGCAGGAAGTAGATGCTCAAAGCAAAGCGGCGCTGAACGGTGAAGCTAAATATGGCTGGATGAATGCAAATACTGAGGCAAACAGAGCGATTTTCGGACTCAACTCCGGCTCATATCTCAACGATTGGAAAGCCGGATGGTCAATACTTGCAGGATGGAATTAATAAATTCGCAGCAATGTAAAGAACTCAAGGAGCGGTCTGTGTTACAGGCCGCTCCTTTTGTGTAAAATGACGATTTACGTCTCCAAATTCTCCAAATTCGATTGCAAAAAAATTAAAAAAAAGCTAGAATTTTAAAGAAGTTTTAATAATTGTATTTAAAATAAATTGGAGGAAGTATGGAATCGCCGAGGAAGAGTAACAAAAAATGGGTTGCCTTTGGAATTATTATCGCTACTCTTGCTGTTTTAGTCGCTGTCGGCCCCATATTTATAACAAAATATATGAGACATAAATATAATGATCCTAAACAACACGTAAGAACTGAAATCATGATAAAAGTAAAAGGGGTTATAAAACAATCAGCCGATGAAAAAACCGTATTTCTCGCAGGAGAAAACGGTTTGTTTTATATTCTTTTCGGCCCTCTGACAGACGATCTTTTGAAAAATCTTGGCAAAACTGTGACTGTATTCGGAAAGATGTATGATCCCCTGCAAGATGAGCCAACGATTGACGATCAGCCGGTCAGGCTGCGCATAGAAGTTGTTAATATGGGATTTCCTAATTTATAATAGTTTTATAAAACTTGCTGAAAAATAAACAAAGTTTTTAATTTACAAAAAATTCACATGTTTTTTATTCGGTTTTTAGCCCGAATTTGTATAACTTTATACAGCGGGAGGGCAAACATGAAGAAAATAAATTTAATATTATTATCAATGTTTTTTATTGCGGGGACTTTAAACGCAAGTTTTCTTCCTATGCCCAAAAACGACCCGTACGCTATCGGACCTGAAGGCAGAGCGGTGGACAGTTTAAAATTTTATTCACCGCCGAACAGAAATTTTGATATATTGACAAACAGGCCGCTTATAGCCACGGATTCGTCAGGAAACCGCCTTTGTTTTACTCCGACCGGCAAGCTTGCGGCAAGCTATAGTAAAGACGGCAAGCTTAGCTTTACGCTGGGCAGCGTTACAAAGACGGCAGATAACGAAGGAAACTTAACCAGCGTCTCAAGAGTTATTAAAGGGACAAATATGGTAGAAGTTAGAAATGAGTTCGATGAGGTATTATCTTATCAGGAGCTTGGTTTTGGTGGTAAAGTTGTAGCGACATATGACAACGAAAGAAATCTTACCGCTACATATTACTATGGTAAATATGGAAAAGGAATTGACAGAATCGTTAATGAAATGACGCAAGGTATGACGGTTTTTGATAAAAATACCGGATTAGCGACGTATGATATTGATTATGAAGGCAACAGAGTAGGAAAATATATTTACGATGATAAAAACAGATTGACGGAAAAAATAGACGTCTACGGCAATACGACTTATTTTGATGAGAACGGCAATGTTACGCACGCGACCGATAAAGACGGGCTTGTTATAGCCAGATATAATTACAAATATGACGATAAAGAAAATTATGTTCTTGAAAGCGTGATAGATCCGAGAACAGGCAGCATAACATATTTTGACGTAAACGGGAGACAGACTGTTACTAAAAATGCTTTTGGCGCGGTAATTCACGACTTTTTATGGATGGGCTCTAAGCTTATTGCCACTTTTGACAGACAAAGCCAAGAAACTACATGGTATGCCGTTGACGGCAAAACGCTATATACGACGTTTAACGATGAAGTTATAAGCAAGCATCTTTACTTTGAAGGACAGCTTGTAGGCATTTGGAACGTAAGAACAAATCAGGTAACGGTTTTAAAAAATGAAAGACAAGAGCTTGTGCTGCAGCTTGGAAACGGTCCGACTTTTCCTACCGAGATGACAACTTTGGTGCGCTGCACCGATGAAAGCGGCAGCGGCGTAGTTCTTACGCTGAAAGATTTTGAAACGCAAAGCAGCCTCGGAAAGGTATTTGAAAAAGTTGAAGAGTTTGCGGGATATGTTTTGAAAACCGATGATAACGGGCATGTTGTAGAATATGATCCGGTGATAGAACCTACCGCCGGGCAGATAAAAAAATGGATTGACGAAGGATTGGTAGATAAGAAATACCTGTTTAATCCTTTATAACATCAGAGTGAAAAGTGGAAATTGAAAAGTGCAATTAATGAGTTTTTGCGAAAACTCATTAATAATATATTTCAAACACCGCACTTCACTCTTTTTTTATTTTATAAGGCATTTTTTATTCGTAAATGTCTATTAAAAACCTTTTGAAAAATCAATGTGAAATACATGATTTTTTCTTGAAAGCGAAGTGTTTTAAAGCTATAATATAAAGATAAATAAGTATTAAATATATTGAGAGGTATGAAATGTTTCGAAAGTTTAAGATGTTTGTTCAGAATAATAAAATATGGGTGATAATAGGAAGCATAATTTTTGTTTTGATTCTCCTTGCTATTTACGGCATGAGCAAACTTGAATCGTTTTATCGGACGCTGACTTTAGCTCAAATGCCTATGCAGCTTATTCTTGCTTTTGGAAGTGCGGCGGCTTTTGTGTTTATGTATGTTACATTTTTCCGCGGCGGAGGGTTTAGCAAAGTCAAAAAAAGCAGAATTAAAAGCGATAATGTCAAGGTAACTTTTAATGAAGTTATAGGCCTTGAAGGCGCGAAAAAAGAAGCAATGGAAGTTGTTCAGCTTATAAAAGACAGGAAGCAGGTTCAAAAAATCGGCGGCAAGATTGTTAAAGGCATTCTTCTTATGGGGCCTCCCGGAACGGGAAAAACTTTGCTTGCCAAAGCCATAGCTACCGAGAGCGGTATCCCTTTTATATCCATGGCCGGCAGCGAATTCGTGGAAGTCTTTGTGGGCGTCGGGGCGGGCAGAGTGCGCAACCTGTTTAAACAAGCCAGAGACTACGCTTATACGGACGGCGCGTGCATCATTTTTATAGATGAAATAGAAGTTATAGGAAGAGGCAGGACTTTTTCTTATATGGGCGGCGGCGAAGAAACCAACAGCACGCAAAACCAGCTTCTTGTCGAAATGGACGGCTTGGAAAGCCAGGGAAGCAATGTTATAGTTATTGCCGCGACAAACGCCAACGAAAGCGTTTTAGACAAAGCTCTTTTAAGGCCGGGGAGATTTGACAGGAAAATAAATATAACGCTTCCGAATCTTAAAGAAAGAGAACAGCTGTTTGAATTTTATCTTGGAAAAGTAAACGTTGGACAAGACGTGAAAATCGGCAGGCTGGCCAGAAAGGCCGTTTATAAATCGCCTGCCGACATAGAAAATATAATAAAAGAGGCGGCTCTTATAGCTACCAGAAAAAGTAAGAACGCTGTTGAAATGGATGATATTTCCCAAGCTATGGACAGAATAGAGCTCGGCTTGGAAACTCATCTTGAAATGACGCCGAAAGAGCTTGAACAGACCGCCTATCATGAGGCCGGCCATGCGGTAGCGATGTATTTAATCCATCCTACGGATGACGTGTTTAAAATTACCGTTAAATCGCATGTCGGTTCGCTTGGTCTTGTAGCTCCTCATCCGAGAGAAGAGCTGCACAGCTACAACAGGGAAAAACTTTTGGCGGACATTGTTGTTTCGCTCGCGGGATACGGCGCTGAAAAAATTAAATACAATACGACTACCACCGGCGTTTCCGGAGATTTTAAAAGGGCAATGGCGGTAGCCAATACTATGGTTTGGCAGCTGGGAATGGGAATAAGCGGTTTAGTCGGAGATTTTTCGGTAATTCCTAAAGAGGAAATGTCCTCCAGTCTAAAAGAGAAGCTTAACAATGAAACCGTAGCGTTAATGAACATGTGTATGGCAAAAACCGAAGAGCTTTTAATGCAAAATTGGGATGTGGTTGACGCCGTCGCGCAAAGACTTATAGTTGAAAAAGACATGGATTTTGACGGCCTTGAAGAAGCTTTTGAGAAACTCGGGAAAAAAAGAAAACTCTCTGAATCCGAAACTGTCGGTAAAATAGAAACCGGAGATTCCGCTAATTCCGCTGCGCAGAATGTAAGCAAGAGCAAAGATTAATATTATGCGAAAATTTATTATATTTATTTTGCTTTTTTCGTTGTGCGGCTGCGGCGGGGTAAGTTATCCGAAAGACAATATTATTGATTCTTTGAAAGCGCTTGTAAAAAAAGAGTGCGGAGCCGAAAGCGAAGCGTTTATAGCCGGCAGGACGTTGTATCTTGATATGCCGCTTGAAGGTCTTACTTCAAATGACCAGAAACAAGTAAATGACGCGGTACAAAAGATGCAGACTGCCATAATGGCGATTACGAGAGTTACGCTCAGCACCGATGCCGATATCAAATATATGGTGGTAAACGCGTACAGCCCGGACAAAAGCGTTTTGTTTAGAATACTGCAAAATATTGACGATATAAAAAGCTATCTTTACATGCGCATATCAAGAGGCGATTACCAAAGCAGAAGTTTGTTTGAAATAGAAGGGCATGAAACCGCGGAAGCCGTTATAGAAGACAGACGCGATATAACCGAAGGCGAATTTGTAGGCAGAATGATAGTTGGTCAGATTAATATGGCTGCCAGAGCCAATCCATTTCTCGGCGCGCTGATTTCAATGCTGCAGCTAAGATACTATGACGTAAAAGACGGCGTTTTATATTTGACGGTTTCCGGCACTGCGGACGAAAAAGGAATAGATTTTATCCGTAACATGATAGCCGACGGAACTAAAGAGTATTCGAAAAAGTATGCGTTCAACTTTAAAAACGTGAAGATTACAGACCAAAACGGAGATATCGTTTTTGATATAGAGCCGGACACGGCAATTACGAATTAAGACTGCTCCCGAGATTCGTAATCGGGGAATGACAAATTACGAATAAACAGCGAACAACTTTTTGTCTTTGATAGGAAAAGGGGATTGTTATGAAAACGCAAAGAGGCATGACATTAATTGAAGTTATGGTTGCCATGTTAGTGCTGTCTATCGCAATGTTAGGCGGCATATCTTTTTTTACAGGCGCTTACAGAATAAGATACAGCTATTTGGAACACGCTAACAGGCTTGACCATGCTTTGAGATATGTCGAAAAGCTTAAAGTGCAAAGAAGAAATTATCCTACGGCAGGCTATTTTCGGAATATCGGCACTGACAGCGGAGGATTTACGGTTTATTTCGTTAACAGTTCGTCGGCCGATGTCGGTCCGCGCCCGTATTTTTATGAAAATTATGCGGAAGGAGAAGATGGAACGATTAGGATTCCGATAAAGAGCAGCGTTAAATTTTATGATCCAACCCCTAACAACTATTTAGGATATTATTCCGGTGAAAGTGTGAAAGGCGGCACGGTGGTGGGATATGACTCTGACACTGTAAACTCTTTTACAAGGAAGGCTTATGTACCTGCAAATTGGGACGCTTGGCACAATACCGCCTCTGATGTCAGTTGGAAGCCTGACATTGATATATATCTCCCACCTGGTGAAGGAATTTATCTAAGATCCGGTACAATGAACGATGGCGTAATGAGCTATAACCTTGACGGAATTCAGCAAAGATTACATCAAATGACCCATGAAATAGGCATTATTGACGGTGACGCCCATGTGCTTCATGCTGACGGAAAGCGATATGCCAAATTAAATACACAGACGGTGTCCGGGATGACGGTGGATGGATATTTTCATTACACATATAATCCCAGCAGTGATAACAACCGTAAATTTGTTTCTAGTGGAACTTATGACGCATTTTTACAGCTTACTTTTGATCAGCTGTTACAAAGAGCCGCAGCATACCCGACCGCTCCAGACCCGGTACTGTTTCCATATATTAACAAGGTCAATGCAATTCCTAACGGCACAGCTTGGAGTCCTTATCAAGGCAGAATTATTTATCCGCATTATACCGAAACGCGAAAGAATGCTCCTTATGACCCAGGTATGGATGGGAAAGTAAGGTATCAGAAGCACACAGGCTATACGATTCCGTTAGATACCGGCGCTCTGCCTGAAGGCGGTAATGCGGCCGCTTTATCGGATGAATGGAAACCTCATTCATTGAGATTTTATAGTTCGGGAAATATAAGTGTGGTATGGCAAAACGGGTGGAGCAGGCCCTCTGACAATTTTTTTACTAATATTACTGCTGTTGAGGTTAGCAGGATAGAAGTAAGCGCTTTTCCTTCTGATGCCGTTTTGCCTCAAGAGCAGACAATACCTTCCAGCGGATATACTGCCGGTGAAGTAATCTATCCTCCGGATAATATATGGGCTGTCGCGCAAGTTTATCGTAATATAGCGTCAGGAAATGACAGAGTGCAGGAAATTTGGTGGTGGCAGCCCGGCAGCGGTCAGTGGCCTCCAAGGCCTGAATCCGGCGGAGGTCTCACGGAAATCAGATCGCCGAAATTGACAGACAGCCCTAATTATACTAGACCTAATGTGTTTGAAATTAACGTAGGAGTTGACAATGACTTTTTAGGCGAAAATATAAGGAGGCTGACAAAGTACCGGCGCAGCGCCTATATATCGCTATATTCCGTGCCGACGGAAGCGGACGCGCAATTAATTGTGTCTAAGTTGAAATCAGAATTTGGCAGCAACTTAAACGGCGCCGTAAATTATATGAAAAGTTTAGCAACGCCGGCTAATAGTTATAAAATTATTTATATTCCGTTTTTGCAGTTGTATGCGAATGATGAAAACTCGACTCTTTGCGAGAAGTTAAAAGATTGAAATGCTGAAAATAAGAAAGAAAAACAACGGTTCCTTGCTTATGGAAACGCTTGCTGCCATTTTGGACGGTTCGTAATTGCTTTTATTTTTCGGATAAAAAAATGTTGAAAAAATTATTTACATTTACAATCGCTGTTTCGATGGCTGTCTCGTCTTTTCCGGCGCGCGGTTTTTCCGCGCCGCCTTCGGTTTTTACGGCTGAAGGCATAAATTCCGTTGCTTCGGTCACGGAAGCGTCTTTTAAAAACAGCCCGGTATCCGTTTTTAATATCCAAGATCTTCATTTTCACCCTGAAGCGCAAAACAAAATCTTTTCTCTGCTGGAAAAACTTAATTCAAGCTATCCGAATTTTGAACTTTACATTGAAGGCGCTTCCGAAAACAGCGACTTCGAATGGGTTTATTCAAGTTTAGGTAAAAAGAGCGGGGATGTATTCATAGACGCTTTATTTAACAGCGGCAATATAAGCGGCGCTGAATACTTCGCGGCAAAACATGGCAAGAAGATAAATGCAGTCGAAGACAAACAAATTTTTGACAGGAACCTGATTCTTTTTGCAGAGTTAATAGAGCAGAGAACCGAAATATCAAACCGCCTTTACTCCCTTGAAGAAAGGCTTGCCACCCTGAGAAATAAATATTTTACCTCGGAACAAAAAAAATTATTTCAAGCTTATCAAAAATACCGTGCCGGTTCAATGTCCGACAGCAATTATTTTGATTTTGTGAGAAAGGAAAGCTCTAAAAACGGCATAGATATAAATGACTACCCTAATATATCTCTTTATATTCTCACAAGCGGTTCGGTTGTAAACGTTAGCCAAAAAAAGCTTCAGTCTCAAATGAACGAGCTGTTTTCAAATTTGAAAAACAACTTAAGTTATAAACAGTATTCCGAGTTGTTGACTTTGTCAAACAATTTAAAAGACAGGCAGACGCTTATGTCGTATCTTTACCAAAACAGGGAAACAATGCGTCTGGACAAATATCCGGAACTGAACAAATTTATAGTTTCAATAGCTCTGTCGGATAAACTTAACCGCATCGAATTTATTAATGAAGAAGGCAACCTGCTAAGGGATTTATTCTCTAAACTTTCCACGGATGCAAACTCCGCAAACATAATTTTTATGTCGCGTTTTTTTGACATATACAAAAATGTTTTAACTGCATCCGCTACCGTCGACGAATACAAGTATTACCAAGATAATCTTCTAAGATTTAAGACGCTTGTGTCGCAATATGCCATGGGGGGGGGTACCCTTGCATCGCTTTCTGCTATTGAAAGAAGCGCCGAAGATTTTAACGATACCAATTTACAAAGAAATGAAATATTCATAAAGAAGATGCTCGGAAACTTGAAAGCGCCCGAAAGAACATATCCTGATTCACATTTCGGCGCGGCGTCCAACGCAAAAGCCGTTTTTGAAATCTCCGCAAAATCTAAAGTCAAGGTCATTGTCGCCGGAGGTTTCCATACCGACGGCATTAACGATATCCTCAACAAACAGCGCATAAACAATGTAACTTTTACGCCAAAAATCACCACCCCCGGAAAAGATTATTCCTTCAAATATCTTGAATACGCAAAGCTGCTGTCGAATGCGGAAAATTCGGCAATACCGGTAGATATTTTTAATAATTCGGCTCCGGCGGATATGGTTACGAGAGTGTTAAACTCTTTAGCTGCCAACGCCGACAGTTTTGATTTGTCGTCACCGGATATTAGAGACGAAGTGAAAGCGTTTGTGTTAGGAAGGTATTATTCAGAATCCGAATCAGAAAGAGAAAAGAAAGGCATAAAAATAACGGAAGCGAATGTTTTTTATGATGCCGAATCAGGAATGGCATCTATTGTTTATACGGACATTAACGGAAATACGGGTTCGGTTACCCGCAATATGAAAGATCCCGCAGACAATGCCGCATCTTCTGTCGGAGAAACTAATTTAAGCGTTTTAGGCGAATTTACGGCAGAAACGGTAAAAAAAATAATAAATGCGTCCGGATGGGATTTTACAAACACCGCTTGCTCTCAGGTACTTAATATAATTCTTTCTGCCGGAGAATATGAAAGAAAAACGTTGCAGGATCAGCTTAAATCCGGAGAATTTGATATTGAGAAGTTCTTTTTAGGCAATCCTTTAGAACTGCAGAAATTTGTTTTAGGTTTGTTTAGAAGCAATATTCTCTCGAATGTATCTAATTACACGGCTTTAATCAATGCTTTGAAAGAATCCGCCGAGTTACATCTGCCGCAGTCGAAAGTGTCGATAAGGATAAGCGATGCGCCTCTTCTTGTGAATGACGACGGCTGGTGTTTTGCCGCGCTGAATAAAATATCCGATGATGAGGCAGAGCTTTATGTACATACCGCTCTTATGGATAAACTGCTTAAACTTTCGGCTCTTCCGGAAGGCGGGCAGATAGCGGCAGGATATATAAATGCTCTTCTCCAGCATGAAAGTTTTGAAACAGCGGCATTATATGGAAAAGATACACCGATTTATGAAAGCTTTGGGAAGTATTTAAGAAGTGAAAATCTGACCGAAGAATCAAGAATTTCGCATAATTTTCATAAATATCTTCAATCTTCTCATTTCGTAACATTCTTGTCGCAAACAAGAAGGCAGAATTTAGCGTTACAGCAAAAACAACTGCTGTCGTTTGCGAAAGATACCCATATTGAATATTTAGGAAAGCATGAAGAAGTAATCGCGCTTGAAAGAGTTTCTTCTTTTCAGGATATGAATCAGCCGTTAATGCAAGATTTGCTTAAAATAAGAATCGGAGATTACGAAACCCTGAAAAGATATGAAGAAAGATTAAAAAAAGAGATTGAAAAGCAGAAAGAAGAGCGGGGAATATCAAATTACGATGATTTTATTATAGCTTTCAGAAAAACTACTCCGCAGCACATAATCCAGCCAATAGCGGAATCAATTGCGAAAGAACTCGGCATTACGGTAGTGTATATTAATCAGGATGCTTATATGGACACCGGGGTATTTTTGCGTGAAAAACCGGTTGTTGATCTAAAAAACCGGTTTGAAATTTCAGATGATTTTGACATCGACAAAGAATTTTCGGTTAACGGAAAAAAGTCTATTCCCGGCAAACATGTAATTCTGATTGAAGATACCCAAAAGACAGGATCGCTGTTTGCCGCCTATGCGAGACTTTTTAATATGGAAAATGCCGCTTCGGTAACTCCTATTGCTATTTTTGACTTAAAACACGCCGTGATATCAAGCGATAAAAAAGAGATGGTAGATTCCGATTTTAATTTTGATCATTATATGAAAGATTATATCATTGCAAATCCAGAAGCCGCAGGACGTATCATTATCAACGGCATCAAGAACGGCGTTTTGTCAAAGTATGTTTACCATGCCCTGATACTGCTTATTTATGAAAAAAAATACGAGCCTTTTGAAAAATTGGCAAGGCTTTTTAATTCTGACAAAGACGGGATTTCGGTAAAAGCAACATTTTTAGAAATGCTTATTCAAACGCAAACTAAATACCCGGAGCTGGCAAGCTCACTGATACCGCTGATTTATGCTATATACACCGCTAACCCCGACGATAAAAACCTGCAAACTTCAATTCCCGTCATATGCCGTGAAATTAAAGAACAGTATACCCCGCAGGAGCGTAATACCGTATTTGAACTTAAAGAAGAAGAATATAAAAAGTGGGATCAGCCATGGCTGATTGCCCTCCATGCGTATCTGAACGGCTATACTAAAATTGTCGTTAATTTTTCACAAAAAGAAGATGATCAGGCGGTTACCAGAAAACAGATGGAGCTGCTCAGGGACGTGTGCAAAGCTTTAAATATCAACTGTTTGACAAGAAACTCTTATGCTGAAGTTGATTTGACCGCTCTTACCGAAGAAGATAAAAAAAATATTCAAGAAAGGATAAATAATAAAGAGTTAACAAAAGCCGTGGAAGACGCAAGAAAGGAGTTTGACAGAGCCGCGCTTGCGCAAGAAACGGATGCCGCGGCAAAATATAAAGAAAAAATAAAAGCGATAATGGCTGAAGTCGATGATCTTGTAAAGGATTTTTTGAAATCTGAAAATTATACTGTGACTGACAAAGATTATTCTATAGTCATAGGCGGATCGCTCGTAAAAGGCAGCGTAACCAGCGAATCAGATATTTATTATGACGTTATCTTTATCGACAGGCAGATAATGCTTTCTTTGAAAGATGTGCTGATACCATCCTATCATTATGCATTGTCGCTTACCGGTATAACTCCTTATTTATCTAACGGATATAACTTAAATTATCTTGGAGAGGACGGTATAAATCCGACTTTTACGCAGATCAATATCAGCGACAACGATGAAAGAGGGGTTGCCGCGGTTTTTGATTTCGAGCAAATAAGAGAAAGAAAAAAAGGCGCGGGCGAGACTGTTTTTGAAAAGTATATTGCCGGCATAAACGAAGAGCAGGCAAAGGAAAAATTTAAGGAATTGCTTTCGAGTATTCGCGATGTGTCGGATGTTTACTATTCAATATTGAATAGCGGTAATTTTTTAATAGACAGTAAGCCCGGCGACACAAATATGCTCACATTTTTTGACAATTATTACGCTTCCGCTTTTGATGAACAAAATAATTCGCAATATGACTACCGCTGGGTTTTGAGAGCTTTGGAATCCGTTCTTAAAGAATTGATTATTCGAAACGGAGCTGATATAGATATTAATAGTTTGCCTAAGCAAACCGATAAATTAATTGAATATATGCATAAAAGAAATTTGATTCCGTATTCGTATTCGAACGAACATGTAACAAAGCTGATAGAAGCATGGAGGACAATTTCTCTTGCCAGACAGATAAAAGTGGCTGAGGGAAATTCTTCTACATGGACTAATATGAGCGCGGCTGAAAAAGAAAGTATAAAAATTATAAAGCATTTTTTTGATTTTGTAAGGAATCTGGGAAAAGATAGAATAATCGAAGAACTTAAACCCGAAAACAAAGCGCTTATTGCTGCCAATGCCTTTATACGTCAAAGAGTCAGCGCGCGCGAGTACAGGCAGATCATTGAAAAGCTTGAAAGATATGATTTTTGGACTTCCCGGAAAAATAATTTTGACACGGATACGGCTCTGGGGATTATGTTTGCCGGTATGGGAAATTCTGAAAAATCGGCAGAATTATTCTGCAGGGAATTATTCGGCAAGGAATGGGAACAGCATTTTACCGGAATATTTGAGGTAATCAGAAAAATAAAAACCGTGCGCGGCATGCCGCAGTATAAAGAGCTTGCCGGCGATTTTACGCTGCTTAATTATATGAATGAAATTATCAGGATAGCCGGCAATCCTGACCATATGACGGCTATATTTGTTGACAAGCTTCATGAACTTATCAATGCCGAAAAAAGAGCGTCTTATGACTTAAAAGCAACCTTCTTCACGGTATATATTCCGCTTGCAAGAAGATTGAACGCGAATTTTATATTTGAAGAAATGAGAAATGCCGTTTTTGCCGAAACGCAAAAAAAGGAATTTAATGAGGCTTGGAGAAAACTTGAGGAACGCGCCGGGCGGCCATATGACAATCTTGCCGAAGTTTTAAAACTGTTGGAAAGTCAATTGTCGGAGGCTTTATACGATGTAAAAAGCGCAGAAATGCACTCAAGGGTTAAAAGCATTTACAGCATTTTCGAAAAAGACGGCTCGTCAAGACGTTCCGAAGACAACGCTACTCCGGATATTTTGGGATTACACGTAATAGTAAACGCGGCCGAAAAGGATAAAGCTTGGGATAAAATTGAGCATTTTTTCAAAGAGTCCGGCAGTTTTAAACTGCGCGACAAAGGTTTTGACCCCGTGATAGGAAAAGGATTTGCAAGAAAGAAGATCGCATACACATACATGGGCAAACAAATCGGAGAACTTATTTTATATACCAAAGAAGAATACGAAAGAGAGCAGTCCGGGCTTAGAGTTGATTCTGCAGTAAAATTTCCGAGTCCGCACTGGATATATAAAATCGGCAAGGAAGTTACTCATAAAAATAAGGACGGGCAAAAATACGCTGACGGAATTTTTGAAATACAGGTTGCCGTTAAACATCTTTTCGACGGCCAATATACAGGGAGCGATTATGATGCTGAAAAATCATTTTTCTTTTTCTCGGATAATATTGTCCTTGACGGCGATTTTAGCGAAAACTTCGAAAAAGTGCGCGCCAAAATTTCCGGATATAAAAGGATAAGGATAGTAAAAGACGGTATGACGTATATTGTCAGATCCAACGCTGACGCAAACGGATATGACGCGCTTTCATCAGCCAGATTATCGGCTGACGCGGACATGACGCTGGCGGATGAAAACGGCGTTCCGATAGAAAATCTTTACGAGCCTTTGAAGCCCGGATGCGTATATTGCGCCGTTAAAGCGGAAAAACCGGTTTGGACCGGAGTCGCGGAAAATTCGCTGCACACTTTAAGGGCAAAAATGCTCGCAAAGCTCGGAAGCGGAACAATCGGCAATATGCAAAAGCCTTCCGAACTGTCCGGTATTGCGGATGATATACTCTCGGTTTACGCGCATTCCCACGGATTAAAAACCATATCGGAACTTTATTATGTTTTAAGCGACAGCGCTCTTTCCGGCGGTTTTGTAAGTTTTGAAAAAATTCTTGAGTTTAACAGAGAAAAAGGAAAAGTAATTTATCAGTTTAAAATTACGGACTACAAAGGAAATTTTCAGGAAAATTTTGAAACATGGGTATCTTATGCGGAAAAATTTTTGACCGGCATCCTCGGCAACGACACCGTGTCCGGAATGCAAATAGTGACGGCGGAAAGCGAGTCAGAGTCTTCATCCGTGTTAATGACTTTCAGCGGCGATAAAGAAACAATTGATAACGCTGTCGCAGAATTTATTAATGCCCAGCAGGATTTGAATATATCGTACTTTACAGATTCAAAGGGCAATAAGCTTAATGAGAGCTTGAGAGGGTCTGTGTATATGTCGGTACGCGCTTTGGGCGCGAAAGTTCAGGAGCTTTTTGGTTCGCCTTTATTTAGCCTTCTTGGCAGCGGAATTGTAGAAAAAACTGCAGAAGGATTGTTTTTTGACGTTAATCAGCGGATACTTAAGTCTGAAGTTGAGAACACATTGGATATTGTTAGGAGCTCTTTGGCTGACGGTGACCCTAAATATCAAGGTTATGATTATGAGTTTATTATTCCCAATTCCGAAGGACTTGCGCGTTCAAAAGGCAGTTATTTAATGGCGTATCTTGGAGTTACGGATGAAATTTCTACGGATATGCCTGACGGTTCTAAAGAATTTAGCGGAAAGGCTAAACTATATGTGAGTGAAGTATTTTTAAGAGCTATGGAGGGTATGAACTATGCGGAAAGAGCTTTCTACCTAAAGCAGGTGGCTTCCCATGAAGCTACCGAACTTTTGCAAGAAAATCTTATCGGTTCCGCGTTTGATTATGAAAAACATCACAGGCTTTTGCGTCAGATAAATCCGGATCAGGCAAAACTCATGGAATTTGCGGCAAAAGCCGCAAGAGAAGAGATGGAAAGAAGAAGCATCGAACAGATTGAGAATGAAGTCTCGGCAGTTTTGTTTCCGGAAATGGAAAACAGAAAAGATATTGCCGTCTTATCTGCTAAAAAGCTTGTGAATAGCATTATGGAACCTGATAATTTAACAGAAATTCATTCTTCAGTATGGATAAAAGTAACAGCTTTGCTTGAAAATTCAGAGAATAAGTCTGCTATAAGAAAAGAGCTGCTTAATATTATAAAAAATAGCGCCAAAGGCGCAGAGAAAAAAAGCATTATTGACGCTCTTTCGTTAAGAGTACCGCAGGACTCGTATCAATTTGAAGCCATGAAAATGTTTTTGGATTTTGTTTATTATGATATTGAAAAAGCAGCCGTATATAAGGAAGCTGCGGGAAAGGCTTCTATAGCGGCGAGAGTTTTTAGCAAAACTCCTTTTGCTATGCAGAAAACCGTTGTTAAGAAAGCGAATGCTCCGGAATATTTGAAATCAAAAGAAAGAGTTTTTGTTTTTGACATTGAAAACGCCGCGTCCGGCGCGGATTTGATTGCGTATATGGGTTCTTACGGCGCTAAATCTTTTGCGGTAACCGCTGCGAATTATATTAATTCCGATGATGTGCTGTTTACTTTCAAAATTAACGTGGGCGGAAGAGATATTGACGTAAGAGTCGCATTAAATGCGGTTAAAACAGAGCGAGGCATTTTTTATAATTTACGGTACTCTGTTCCTTTTATTTATAATGTAAGTACCGCGGTTGTAAACGAAAAAGCAAAGGCGCATTTGTTTGAGGCCGTATTTGAAAATTCCGTAATAATGGAAAAACTAAAAGAACAAGGATTAGATCTTTCAAAGTCAAAGGACAGACTTTTCGTTGACAGGCTGCCGCAAGATAAATCTCTCACGACCGTTGAATCAATATCAGGCAGAATTGCCGAATCGGCAGGTATTGAAAGCGAAATGCGCAAGGCTGAAAGCAGAACCGCAAAGAAAGGCGTATATAATGAAAAACTTCCGGTTGCCGCCATGCTAAAAAGCAGAGGAGATACAGGCATAGGCGAAATAACATCGCTGCAAAAATATGCCGAAGATGTTTTGAAACCCGCGAGCGTAAACGGGTTTACGATGTACGATTTGTTTGCCGGCGAAAATCATTTAGCGGCGGGAAATTATCTGCTTTTGGACTGGATGTCTGTTCCGGAAGCTTTAGGCGTGATAACAAGCGAAGAGCTGGCAGCTGATGTTGACGAGAGAGAATCTGTCAATAAGGAACAGGTTGCAAAAAGAAAAAATTTAGCGGCGGTTAAAGTTTACCAAAAGCTTACCGCGGAGCAAAGAGCCGAAGTTGACGCTTATTACGCCGTAAATTCATCGTGGCTTGATTCTTTCGCGGAAGCTGAAATCGAAAAATATAAGATAGACATTGATAAAAGCTTTTTTAAGATTATGGCTATGCAGCAGATGTTTTTTGAAAGACAGCTTAAGCAGACCATGCTGAAAATGCCTGATATGGATATATCAATGTACATTAAAGGTATAAATACAGATAATGCCGGCGCAATAATTTCAAAATGGATATCTGCGGGTATTACTTCGTTTACGCTTGAAATAGATAATGTAAACTATGATGTTTTAAAAAATATTGCCGATGCCGCGGCAAAATCAGGATTATTTATAAACGTGGCCGTGAAATCGCCTAATATGAAACCTCTGACACCGGCACTTATTTCTCGTTTCGGATATACTCCGGTTATTCCTTTTCAGGATTTAGAACCGTACAAAAATATTTCAGGGTTTAAAGGGTTTAAAACAGAAATTAACGGCGAAACTTTTATAAAAACCGATTTTATTTTATCCGATTTGCTTGAAAGTTCGGCAATGTCCGGCGCTCATTCGGTTGATTATCCGATAGGTTTGCTGTGGGGCGAAGTCGTAGCTGACAGCGCTGCCGAAAACTACAGAGTTCCGGCAAAAGGCTCAAAACGTTTCGGCGGATTTAATTTCGGCTTATTTGCCGTAGGGCAAAAAACTTTTGAAGAAAGTTATTACGGAAGTTATTTGAATGCCGTAGAGAAAGGTTTGAATATGGATGTATCTGGTGTTTCGCCTGACATGGATGCCGCAGCTGAAATAAACGGCAAATTCCTTCCGGCTGCTTATGTTGCGGCTTTGCTTGGCAGTCTTGCGAAACAAAACAGGTTTTCCGAAATTGATAATTTTGAAGATACGGTGTTTACATTGATAAACGCTCTTGATGCCAAGAAATCTTTAGAAGCGGCAAGGGCGCATTTAAGCAGTCTTATAGCGGCTTATAATACTTCTGCCGATGAGCAAAAAGAAATAAAGAAAGCGGAAATTGCCGGCTTCCTGCAGGGATTGAGCGAAAATATCATAATAAGCGGCGTTAACGGCAAGTTTACTTCGAACGCGATAGCCAAAGTATATGCCAATCTTACGGCAGAGGCTTCATTGTTTAACGCCGGATACTATCCGTCGTCTAAAGTCTCCGAAAATCTTGTCCCGTCTGAAGAGCTGTTGTCGAAAATCAAAGATATCTTAGACAGGCAGACAGTAGCGAAGGCCGTGTCGGAAATAGAGCCGCTGCTGCTGAATTTATCTATTCCTGTTCAGAAAAACGGATTTACTTTTGAAATGCGCGCGTCCGGCGATGTGGTTAAAGATGAAAAACAATCAAAAAGAGCCAAGGCTGTTTATGCTTCGCTTACCGGCTATATGCTTGATATATTGATAGATAAAGCGCCGACAAGGGAGCAGGTAAGAAAAGCGCTGCAGGTTTCGTCAATGGAAGCGGTAAAGAGCCTGATGTCAGCCGCTTAACGCAAGCGCGTTATATATGTCGTCACGCCCCGGCTTACAAAAAACATTTTTTAGAACCTCGGGCTATTGTGGTCCGCGGTTCTTTTATATATAATCAGGATAATGATGAAAAACAAAATAGTCGTTTTTATTATATTTTTCTTTATTTTCGGCTTTACCGCATGCCATAGTATCTATAAAAAGCAGCAGGCCCTCAACGATATAGACAACTCGGCCTTTGATCCGCAAAAAGTTTTCGTATATGACGGAAAATTGTACTTGTCATACAGTTACGATGACGATAATTTTTATCTTTCCGCACAGCTTCCTGACAAAGGCAGCAGGCAAAGCAAAAAAAACGCCGTTATAAAAGCTTTCATCCTACAAAAAATTCCGCAAGAGGTTGAAAACAAAGGAAAGAAAGTAGTTATCGCAAGAGATATTTTGCAGCAGGCTATCGAAGAAATCATCATTGACAAAGCTCCCGCGGAAAATAATAAAGGCGTTATAGTGCTCACGGGTTTAAAGGATGTGATTTTATACCGCGACTCTGACGGGGAAGTCAAAGTTTGCGATCCTTCAAGGCTGCCCGATTATATTGAAGTAGAGCATAAAATAAATAAAAGAGCAGTAAGAAAAAATACATATGCAGAAATAAAAAAACTTCTTGTTAAACGTTATCCCGCTGAAAAAAGATTCGTCCTGCCGTTAGATACCGTTCCTCTTATTCCTTATATCTATGTTGATATGGAGAAAGATATTACCGCCGCGGTTCAGCTTCCGGATTATTACCAGCTTCAGAAAGAAAGTTCTCCGTTGGGATTTTCCGTAAATTTGTTTTATTCATTTGTTATCAAAAGCCATGTTTATGCTTTGGTAAAGTCGCCTTTTACGTCTATTCACAGGCTATTTTCAACAACTATGTACGCTCTTTATTCGGGGATTTCTCCGCAAATTGAAAATATTGAAGGCGGAGCGCCTCCTCTGTATGAAGGAGACGATATGATGGATATTAAAGCTTTTGAAAGATATCTTGATCTTAACATAAGCGAAGAAAAATATAAGGGAAGAGCCAGAATACTTATTGACGGAACCGCTTTTTTTCCGGATATGATAGAGCAGTTTGCCAACGCGAAAAAATCAATAGACGTGCGGATGTATATTTTTAAAGCCGATCCGTACAGCATAGTCATAGCCGACCAGCTGAAAGCCAGATCAAACGAAGGAATCAGGGTAAGAGTTTTGCTTGATGAAATCAACGCTGTGCTTAACTGGACAAAGACGCCAGAGCAGCTGTATTCTAAAGATTACGTTATGCCGGACATAAGAAAATATTTGAAAGAAGGTTCGAAAGTAAAAATCCGCACAAGCTTAAACACATGGGCGTACGTTGATCACCGTAAAATGATTATCGTAGACGACAGGCTTGCTTATACCGGAGGCATGAATTTCGGCGAAGAGTACAGGTACTTCTGGCACGATATGATGTTTGCTATTGAAGGTCCTATAGTTAAAAAGTTCAAAGATGATTTTAAACAGTCATGGACTTTTTCGGGAGCCGGCGGTGATTTTGCAGCTGCCGCAAGGGCAGTGTTCAAGCCAAATACGGATTATGAAAAAGACGCAGAGCCAGACATGTATTATATGCGGATTTTATACACAAGGCCTTCTTCCGCGGAAATTTTTAACTCCCAGATTGAAGCCATGAGAAGGGCTAAAAAAAGAATATATGTTCAGAACTCATATTTTTCCGACGTAAGAATTCTTCAGGAGCTTATAAACGCCAGAGCCAGAGGCGTGGATGTCAGGGTAATTCTTCCCGAAGAAAACGATAACGGCATAATGAACAGAAATAATATCGTTAAAGCCAATATTATGTTTGCCAACGGCATAAAAGTTTATTTTTATCCGACGATGTCGCATATAAAAGCCGCGATTTACGACGGATGGGCGTGCGTGGGTTCCGCCAATTTTGATAAGTTCAGTCTTTATGTAAACGGCGAAATGAATCTTGGTATTTCCGATCCGGGATTTGTTGAGGATTTGAATAATAAGCTTTTCATGAAAGATTTTGCCGAATCAAAACTTATGGAAAAAGAATTTGATATTTCCGCCGTGGATTATATTATGTCGTCCCTTGCTGCGCAAGGCTAAACGGCAATGATGTGTCCCTGCGGGACATGATGTGTGCTTCGCACATGATGTATCCTGCGGAAATGATGTATGTACTTCGTACACATTAAAGACAAGGACACATTACATCATGTTGCCGCAAAGCGGCAATACATCATTAGCGCAGCGACATCATG
>WRJZ01000022.1 GCA_009778325.1 Candidatus Endomicrobium neocapritermitis
AATTGGATTAAAGTATTTTATATAGTCCAGTCCACTTTTAATTTTTAAATCTTTTTAAATTCAGTCCAGTTTTAATTTTTAAATGACATTCTCTGACGTTACAATTTGACTATATAGAAACAATAATGTAGAATAATCAAATCATTTAAAACAATAGTAATTGTTTTTATATTTTTTGGAGGAGTAAAGTAATGGCAAAGCTTAAAACCGGCAGACATACATCTGCTCTTAAAGAAGCAAGAAAAGCTGTAAAAAGAACCGAAAGAAACGTGACGGTAAAAAGTAAAATTAAAACAACGGTAAAAAAAGTCGAATCAGCCGTGAAAAATAAAGACGCTAAACTCGCGCAGGAACAGCTTAACATAGCTTTTTCAGAATGGGATAAAGCGGCAAAAAGAAATGTAATACATTCAAAAGCTGCGTCAAACCAGAAGGCAAGACTTTCGAAACTTGTTTCAGGAATGTCTAAATAAAAATTTATCAATAGAAAAACCGGTCAGGTTATTAAATCTGACCGGTTTTTCTATTGTATATAAATCACTATCAGTTCCGATTTTTCATCAACTCAAGCACCTCATCCAATTTGGGCGGGTAAAGCTGCAGAGGAAACCTGGTGCAGGCAACAGCGGCACAAGCGGTGGCAAAACTTACAATTTTATCATCTTCCCAGCTTTGTAAAAGTCCGTAAACACAACCGGCTTTAAACGTATCGCCTGCCCCGAGAGTACTTACAACATTCACTTTGTATGAAGGAATTTTTTTTATCTTACCGTTTCTGCCATATAGAATAATCCCGCTTCCGCCGGTGAATATCACAAGAGCGTTTGTATTTTTCATATACTTTTGCAGCAATCTGTTTTTACCTTCTTCGCTGTAATAATCAAAATAATTATCCCGTATATATTCACTTGAAACGACTATAACAGAAGCATTACGGCAAATCTCGTTGTCATACTTTAAATCAATCGTCACGAAAGGCACGCGGTTTTCACCGCAAAATCGCGCGGCAAGAATGGATTCTTCGCCGAAAAAAGGATCTATTCCGGCAACTTTTGCCTGCTTTATATCTTCTTCTAAAGGCGTATTCCAACGAACAATCTTTTCCTGATAATAAGAAGCAAATGTTCCGAAAACTGTTCTTGTTTCATTGTCTATTATTATATACTCTTCCAATCCGTCATAATCCGGATTAAAATAAAGAGCGGAAATATTCACGCCTATATTGTCATAAAATTTTTTGATTGCATCAGCCGAATTATAACCTATATGATTGCCGTCCATTTTTATTCGGCAGCCAAGTGAAGCAAGAACTGTTGCGGCGCTTCCGGTTTCACCGCCCAGAAGACAATATTTTTCCTTGATTTCACT
The DNA here is from genome assembly GCA_009778325.1 of Candidatus Endomicrobium neocapritermitis. Taxonomy (GTDB): domain Bacteria; phylum Elusimicrobiota; class Endomicrobiia; order Endomicrobiales; family Endomicrobiaceae; genus Endomicrobium_B; species Endomicrobium_B neocapritermitis. Next base: position 1,369 of record WRJZ01000022.1, read on the forward strand.
ATAGGTGTCAGCCTGCGGGAATTTGTCGCATAATAAAAAACTGTTTGTACGCAAAATCATGCCATACAAATATATGTCAAATTTTTTCATAGGGTATCTCCTATTAGGCATGACATAACAAACACAGCTGCTCTTCACATCTATTCATCTAAACTTCCAAACTTCGATATATCATCTGCAGACAAACAATATAATTCTTTCCAAGGCTGACACTGCGTCGGAACTTCCGGTTTTAATTGATGTATCTGCTTTGAGCACTACTTTCAAACTTGCTTTCAGAGTTTTAAAATCATGCTTTTTCAAATTTTCAAAAAAAGCTCTGGCAAAATAATTATGTATTCTCAAAGCCGCGGCCGTTTCAGTGTTTGACATGCCCTGCTCTTCTGTCATGCTTTTAGCATTGAGAAGCTTTCTTATTGTGGAAGATATAGTTGTAAGAATTACTATCGCGTCTTCCCCTTCAGACAAAAGCTTTTCAAGAATAAACATGGCTCTTTTTATATTTTTAGCTTCTATCTCCGACGCTAAAGCATACACATTAGCTTCTTTCGTGTAGCCGCTTATTTGTTCTACGTCTTCTTCAGTGATTGATTTTTTATTTTTACCGGCAAAAAGCGACAGCTTTTCTATTTCGTTCGCAATGTTTAGCAAGTCTGTCCCGTTCTCGTCAACCATCCTTGAAATTACGTCAAAAGAAACGCTCTTGCCTTTTGCGGCAAATTCGGCTTTTATAAATTCTTTAACTTCGCTTTCATATTGTTTTTTACAATCAACGGCAATACAGTTTTTGGAAGAAGCGCATTCATTTATAAGTTCTTTTCTTTTAGCTATCCCTTCTTTTTTATAATTGTCGGGATACAGTAAAATAAGGCATGATGAATCTATGACATTTGAAAGATACTCAGTAAGCCTTTCCGCATCTCCGGATTTCATTTTATTTGCCGCTTTGACTATAATGACTCTTCTTTCGCTTAAAAAAGGAAGAGTCTGCACAGCGTCAAGAATATCTTCCGCGGAAGATTCCGATGCATAAAACACTTCCTTATTTAAATCATCAGCGCCGAGTAAAGCATTGAGTTTCGCAAGACATGAATCAATAAGGTAAGATTCTTCGCCTGCGAATAAATATACAGGAGAAATTTTTTTAGAAGACATAAGTTTATTAAAATCTTGTACTTTAAGAAATGCCATATAAAAATAAAGAGTTCAAAGTTCAGAGTTCAAAGTTCAAATGTCGTGTTTCGGCTTTGCCGAAACTTATAATAGGTTTTCGCAGAGCGAAAACACCTTATTTGAACTTTGAACTCTGAACTTTATTCTCTGCCTTTAATTCGGTACTTTCCTTTCAGAGACGCTGGTAACAGAACCAAATCCTCTGATTGTGCGTTTTACTATATTTCTGGCCAGTCTTTCCCATATTAATTCCCTGGCTTCTTCTTCGGTCATACCTTCGCCAAAGCCGCCTCTTGTGGCATCAAGATAAATCTGTATTCCTTCAAGGTTCGGCTCTGTCCAAAGCGTAACATTATTTTCTCTGTCAACAAGAGAGACGCTTACAATAATCCACAGTTTGTATTGTTCGGTAACCATATTCGCGTCATATGTCAAAGGCTGCAAAATATATCTTCTTATAGTGCCTGTCAAAATGCCGTCAGCTTCTGCCGCAGAGTTAACAAGCGAAAGCCTGCCGTCTCTGAGCATTTCATCGATTATCGCGTTCGTAAATTTAGCTTCAAGCCCGAATTGGTTTGTATTATTTGTGATGGGTCTTACGAAAACTTTTTTAATATGCTCCGGAAGAATCTGCGGCGCCGGATCATATACAGACGCACACGAAACCAGACACAGCATGAGTACGGCGCATGACATTAATAGAATTTTTTTCATTTATAGTCTCCTTTTAACGGCAGTTTGGAGTTAGGAGTGTGAAGTGTGGAGTTTTGGTATTTCTAAGGAACTAAGTTCCTCAGAAACCTATTTATAAGTTTTCGCTTCGCGAAAACACATTAACTCCACTCTCAAAACTTCAAACTCCACACTTCTTTATTTCACAACAAGCGTTACTATTTTATTTTTTACATATATAAATTTAACAAGCTGTTTATCTTTTAAGTTCTGGGCTGTCTTTTCATCAGCTAAAACAATTTTTTTAACGTCTTCTTCGCCGGCTTCCGCGGAAATAAAAATCTTGCCTCTGACTTTGCCGTTAATCTGCACAGGAATTTCTATGGTATCCTGTTTTATAAATTTCTCATCAAACGCCGGCCAACCGACCGAAGAAATAAAATCTTTATTTCCAAGATTTTCCCAAATCTCTTCGCATAAATGAGGAGTAAAAGGAGTCATTAAAAGAACAACCGCTTTATAAGCTTCAAGCGAAACGCTATTGTCATTCCCGTGGAACTTATACGTATAAAGATAATTTACAAGCTCCATAACAGAAGAAATCGCGGTATTAAACTGATGTTCTTTTTCAATATCTCCGGTAACTTTTTTTATCGTCTGGTGCATTATTCTCAACATGTCGGCTTTATCATTGTCAGACGCGGCCGATTCGGCTTTTGAATTTACAATATCTTTAAGTCTCCAAATTCTGTTTATAAATCTCCAGCACCCTTCAACGCCTTCGGTAGACCAGTCAAGCTGCTTTTGAGGAGGAGCCGCAAAAAGAATAAAAAGCCTTGCCGTATCCGCGCCGTATTCTTCAACTATTTCATCAGGGCTTACGGTGTTCCCCTTTGATTTTGACATAGCGCTTCCGCCAAGCGTAACCATCCCCTGGGTTAAAAGATTCGTAAACGGCTCGTCGCTATTTACCATTTGCAAATCTCTCATAACCTTGTGCCAAAATCTTGAATATATTAAATGCATGCAGGCATGCTCAATTCCGCCGATGTATTGGTCTATCGGCATCCAGTAATTTACTTTTTTGCCGTCAAAAGGCGCGTTATCATTGTGCGCGTCGCAGTATCTGGCAAAGTACCATGAAGAGTCCACAAAAGTATCCATTGTATCTGTTTCGCGCCTGGCCGGCATTCCGCATTTTGGACATTTTACGCGGACAAAAGATTCGCTGGACTTTAAAGGCGACTCGCCTTCTCCGGTAAACTCTACATCTTCAGGCAATGTCACCGGCAAATCTTTTTCAGGCACAGGAACAATTCCGCACATAGGGCAATGAATCATAGGAATCGGAGTTCCCCAATATCTTTGTCTTGAAATCAGCCAGTCTTTAAGCTTAAAGTTGATAGTTTTCTTGCCGAATCCATGCTTTTCAACCCATTCTGACACAATATTAAAAGCGTCAGCAGATTTAATCCCGTCAAACTGACCGGAGTTAACAAGAACTCCTTCGTCTTCATAAGCTTTATTTGATATGTCGGAATTTTCGCCCTTTATAACTTCAACAATCGGCACATTATATTTTTTAGCGAACTCCAAGTCTCTCTGGTCATGCGCCGGAACAGCCATAATCGCGCCTGTTCCATAGCCTGTCAAAACATAATCCGCGACAAAAATAGGAGTTTCTTTACCGTTAACAGGATTTATAGCATGTACGCCTTCCAGCTTAACGCCAGTTTTTTCTTTGCTCTGCGAACGCTCTATATTCGATTTTTTACCGCTTTCAACAATATATTTTGCAACTTCATCCCAATTTTTTATTTTATCTTTTAACTCGTTTATTATTTCATGTTCCGGAGCAATAACCATAAATGTCGCTCCGAAAAGTGTATCCGGACGTGTTGTAAATATCTTAAGCTTTTTGCCAGAACCGCTCAGCGCAAAATCAACTTCCGCTCCGTAAGATTTTCCTATCCAGTTTCTCTGCATAGACAAAACCTGTTCCGGCCATCCGGCAAGCTCTTTGTGCCCTTCAAGAAGTTCGTCGGCATAATCGGTAATTTTTACAAACCACTGTTCAAGATCTCTGTGCTCCGTGTGATTTTTACATCTCCAGCAAACGCCTTCCGAAACCTGCTCATTAGCCAAAACCGTGTTGCATGAAGGACACCAGTTAACATTTGCCGCTTTTCTGAAAACCAGCCCTTTTTCCCACATTTTTATAAAAAACCACTGATTCCATTTATAATATTCAGAGTCGCATGTCGCAATTTCTCTGTCCCAATCGTAAGAAATACCAAGAGCTTTAAGCTGTTCTCTCATGCGGGCAATATTTTGTTTTGTCCATTTAGCCGGATGTACTTTATGCTTAATGGCCGCGTTTTCGGCAGGCATACCGAAAGCGTCCCAGCCCATCGGATGAATAACATTTTTGCCGTTCATTTTATGAAACCGCGCAAAAACATCACCGATACTGTAATTTCTGACATGCCCCATATGAAGATTTCCTGAAGGATATGGAAGCATTACAAGACAGTAATATTTTTCTTTTCCATCCTGCTCAACAGCTTTGAAAGTATTATTATCTTTCCATCTTTGCTGCCATTTTTTTTCTACTTCGCTGTGATTGTAATCTGACATAATTTTTCCTCTATACTAAACATTTTGAATAACAAAATAGATTCTGTTGCTCAACCGCTCAATAGTATGATTCCATTTCATTTTCCATTGCTTCTTCAAAATCACGCTCAAAGTCACGATTAACAGACATACCTGCACTAGCACCAGAAAAAAAGAACTCTAGTTCATCCATACGCTCTTTCAAGTTTCTAAGATTAATATATTTTTCTTTTTCTTCTTTTTTATTTATAAGTTCTAAATCTCTGGTGATAGGGTATCTAAATGCAAATGACTTTTCATCCTCAGAAGCAAATTGAAATATATAATCTTCAACAGCATCCAATTCAGTTTTATCATCATTAGGAAAATCAGTAATGATTAATGCTTTTGCTTTCTCCCAAATCTTACGAAGATTATGTTGACAGTCTTTTAATGTTTCGATTTTCTCTTCTTTTGTGTCTTTTGAATTTGCTAAATATATAACTTTCAGCCATAATTCTAAATAGTGCCTATATAAAAAACAAACTGGGAAAACACTAGTATCCAAGTCTACTATATAATTATTACCTTTTTCAAAAGCATGTTGAATAATAATATCCGCTGTTTCTTTATATCCAATTATATATTTATAGAAGTGTGAGTCAATACCGCCGAAATGCGAAATATATGCATACTCTCTAGGGTGTCCGCCAGAAATAAATAACTTTTGACCCTTTTTCGGAAAACTTGACATCTATTAACACCTCAAAACTTTTTTACTGTAAGTATTTCTATAATATTATTTTTCGGAATTATTTCTTAATGTCTTGTGTTGTCATGTTGAGCGAAGCAACGCAGTTGCATAGTCGAAACATCTGCCTATTAACTGCAGACCCTTCGGCTTCGTTCAGGGTGACACAGCTAAATTTTCATACTTTACAAGCTTTTAAGGTGTAATTCCGTTATTTTTTTAAAAGCACGAAGTGCTCCAAATTGCCTTTCGGGCCTTTTAATCCGGAATCAGCTTCTGAAATTATTTTAAAACCCAGATTGTAAGCAAAATCTTTTATTTTTTTTATTGCTTTCTGCCTGAGTTTTTCATCTCTTACAACGCCTTTTTTAATTTCGGACGGTTCAAGTTCAAACTGAGGCTTTATCATCGCTAAAACAAAACCGCTGTCTTTAACGGTTTTAAAGGCCATAGGTAAAATTTTATCAAGAGAAATAAATGATACGTCTATCGTAGCAAAATCTATTTGGTCTTTTATTAAAGAATTATCAAAATATCTAAAGTTAATGTTTTCAATATTAATTACGCGTAAATCTTGCCTTAATTTATAATGAAGCTGCCCTGTTCCGACATCAACCGCGTAAACTTTTACCGCCCCTTTTTGAAGCATGCAGTCCGTAAAACCGCCTGTTGAAGCACCTATATCAAGACAAATAAAACCTTTGATGTCTATATTTAAAGCGTTAATAGCAGATTCAAGTTTCAATCCGCCGCGCGAAACATAAGGATTTACATCTTTAAGTTCCACTATACCTTCTTCACCAACAACAGCACTCGGCTTATATTCAACCTGACCGTTAACCAAAACGCTTCCGCCGATTATAAAAGCCTGCGCTTTTGTACGCGTCTCCGCTAAACCTTTTTCAAATATCAAAATATCCAACCGCTTTTTATCTTTTTTCTTTTCCATTGTTGTTGATTCGTAATTCGTAATTGCCGTTTATAGCATCTTAAAAGCTGTTTCAGCTATATTTTTTGCCGTTAAACCATATTTTTCTTTCAATACTTTCTGGCTGCCGTGTTCGATAAACTTATCAGGCAAACCGATACACTCAACTACCGCGTCAGTGTTGCACAAAAGAGCTTTGATACTCTCGCCGAACCCGCCTTCCAAAACATTATCTTCAACCGTAATAATTTTTTTTGTTTTTGAAAACATCTCTTTTACGATATCCTCGTCAAGAGGTTTTAAAAATCTCATATTTATTACCGAAGCTTTTATGTTTTTCTCTTCCAAAATTTCAGCGGCTTTCAAGCAATTTTCAACCTGGCTCCCGATTCCAAGCAAACATATATCGCTGCCTTCATGCACGACTTTAGCTTTACCTATCTGCAAAACGGCAGGCGCCATATCAAGAGCGACTCCGGTTCCTGAACCTCTCGGATATCTTATAACGCACGGCATATTCGAATTAAAAGCGGTTTTTAGCATATGCTGCAGCTCATTTTCGTCGGCTGGAGCCATAATTATTAAGTTAGGAATATGTTTTAAATACGACAAATCAAAAACTCCGTGATGTGTTCCTCCGTCTTCGCCGACTATTCCGGCCCTGTCCAAAGCGAAAACAACTGGAAGTTTCTGCAAAGCCACGTCATGAATAATATTATCTATCGCCCTTTGCATAAATGTCGAATAAATAGCGCACACGGGCTGCATTCCGCCGGCTGCCAAAGCTGCCGCGAAAGTTACGGCATGAGCTTCCGCGATGCCAACGTCAAAATATCTTTGAGGGAATTCTTTTGCAAATTTATCAAGACCAGTTCCTTCCGGCATAGCCGCCGTAATAGCAACTATTTTATCGTTTGCCTGCGCCATTTTAACAATTGTGTTTGAAAAAATTTCCGTATAGCTTGGAGCGCCTTTGCTTTTTTTAATTTCACCCGTTTCAGGGTTAAATTTGCCTACTCCGTGAAACTGCGTGGGATTTTCCTCGGCAGGCTCATAACCTTTCCCTTTTTTGGTTATAACGTGCAGCAAAACAGGCCCCTGCATATCTTTTATGTTTGAAAGTATTTTTACAAGCTTATCAATCTCGTGTCCCTGCACAGGACCTATATACGTAAAACCCATTTCTTCAAAAAGCATGCCGGGAAACAACATTACTTTCACTCTTTTTATAAGTTTTCCGAAAGGCGAGCCGAAGCTGTGAAATCTGCTTATTGTTCTCATCACTTTATCTTCGACTTTCTTAACCGTGCCTATGGTAAGAAGTTTCGCGAAATATCCGGCAATCGCGCCTACCTTTTGCGAGATAAACATTTCATTGTCATTTAAAATAACCAGCATGTTTTTCTTCAAATGCCCGGCATTCTGCAAACCTTCAAAAGCAAGCCCGCCCGTCATTGAACCGTCTCCGATAACAGCCGCTACTTTATAACTCTCATTCTTTAAGTCCCTAGCTGCCGCAAAACCGAGAGCGGCAGAAATAGAAGTTGAAGAATGTCCTACGCCAAAAGCATCATATTCGGATTCTGACCTTTTAGGAAAACCGCTTAAACCTTTATGCTTTCTTATTGTTTTAAACTGTTCTTTTCTTCCCGTAAGGATTTTATGAGCATACGCCTGATGCCCGACATCCCATATAATTTTATCGTCGGGACAGTTGAACACATAATGCAATGCTATGGTTAAATCGACAGCCCCGAGGCTCGGAGCAAGATGTCCGCCGTTTTCGGAAACCGTATTAATAATTTCTTTTCTGATTTCAGCCGCAAGATTTGAAAGTTCTTCTTTTTTAAGTTTCTTCAAGTCCTGCGGACTATTTATTTTGTCCAAAAGTTTCAATGCTTAACCTCTTTAATAGTTAGTAGTGAGTAGTGAATAGTTAGTAGTTGTTGTGTGCAGCTTTGCTGCACTTATTAATAGGTGCGCAAAGCGCACTCCAAAACTACTCACTACTAACTACTAACTGCCGTTTTAATATTTTCTTGCAATCATATAATCCGCGATGAGATTTAATATCTCAGCTTTTTTACCGAACATCTTTACCGCGTTTTTGGCTTTTTGTACGTAAGCCTGTGCATCTTTTTCAGCTTTCTCTTTTCCGTAAAAAGAAAGATATGTCAGCTTATTATTATCTTTATCGCTCCCTTTTTTACCGAGCAGTTTTTTGTCGGCATAAACGTCAAGTATATCATCGGCAATCTGGAATGCCAAACCTATATTTTTTGCATACTCTTCGAGAGCCTTTACTCTTTTTTTGTCAGCGCCGGCTAAAACAGCGCCGATTTTAAAACTCATCATAATCAATGCCGATGTTTTTTGCATATGTATGAAACAAAGTTTCTTTTTTAAAAAAACCTTATTTTTATTTTCCCATTTCCCGGCTTCTAAAGTATCTTCCGCCTGCCCGCCAATCATGCCCTGATATCCGCCATAATAAGCCAAAGCCGCAACAGCTTCTTTTATATTTTTATCCGAAGCTCTAGATTTTATAATAAGGCTGAAAGATTCCGTGAGAAGAGCGTCCCCGCATAAAATAGCGGCCGCTTCGCCGAATACTTTATGGTTTGTCGGTTTGCCTCTTCTGAGGTCATCATTATCCATTGCCGGCAAATCGTCATGAACAAGAGAGTATGTATGTAAATATTCGACAGCGCACGCCGCAGGCATAACATTTTCAGCTTTGCCTCCGCAAAGTTCCGCGGCTAAAAGCACAAAAATAGGACGGAGTCTTTTCCCTCCGGCAAGCATGCTGTAGCGCATTGCTTTTGAAATTATTGAATTATCTTTCGGAAGAGATTTTTTTAACGCTGCATTTACGACAGCTGCTTTTTGGGAAAGATACGATTTTAACATTAATCTTAACTCCGTATTTAATTGTTATTTGTAAATTGTTCTTTTTTAATTGTCCCGCTTTCCTTTATAAGGATTTCTACTTTCTTTTTTGCGTCACTGAGCTTAGACGAGCAAAAGCGTACCAACTCGACTCCCTCGGTAAATAACTGCAAAGCCTTATCCAAGTCCGGATCGGCGTTTTCCATATCGTTTACTATTTCTTCCAGCCTGTTAAGCGACTCTTCAAAATTTTTTTCGGAAGTTTTCTTTTTGGGAACAGCATTATTTTTTTTAGTCATTCTTTTTCCACTCCGGACACTTTTGCCTTTAAACTGCCTTTAGCAAGTTTTAATGAAATAGTATCGTCTGCCTTGACTGCCGCCGCTTCTTTCACTATCTTATCATTGCTGTCTCTGCATATTGAGTAGCCTCTTTTTAAAACGGACAACGGCGAAACTAAATCAAGCTTATGCATAATATTATCTATTTTTTCCGTATTGAATTTTATAACAGAGTCTAATGAACGTTCCGCTCTTTTTCCCAAATCGTCAACATAGGCAATTTTGTCTTCGTAAATTAAATGCGGTTTTGCAAATGCACGGGAAGCAGAAAGAGTTTCAAATTTTGCCTGCGACTTTTCAATGACAAAATTTATATTGTCAAAAAGCATTTCTTTCAAATCATTAAAACGGACTTTCAAAGAATTGGTTCCTCTTACCGCCATTTCCGCGGCCGCTGAAGGCGTCGGCGCTCTTAAATCAGCGACAAAATCTGCTATTGTAAAATCAATTTCATGCCCGACACAAGATATCACAGGTATATCGGAAACAAATATCGCCCGAGCAACAGGTTCTGTGTTAAATACCCATAAATCTTCTATCGAGCCGCCGCCTCTGCCGACAAGCAAAACATCAAGGTCTTTATGATTTTCATTCAAATATTCTATGGCCTGCGGAATTTCCGTTTCTGCTTCTTTTCCCTGAACGCGCACGGGATATATCAAAACTTCAACATCAGCTTCTAAATTATTCAGCACCTCAAGAATGTCATGCAAAGCTGCCCCGTCTTTAGACGTAACCACTCCGATTTTACTTATCATTTCCGGTATCGGCTTTTTTGCCGATTCTTCAAAAAGACCCTCGTTTTGGAGTTTCTTTTTAAGACGCTCAAACTCTTCGGACAAAACGCCTTTCCCCTGCCGCTGCATGCTGTTAACTATTATCTGATAGTCGCCGCGTTTCGGATAAGCGCTTATCCGCCCGTAAACCAAAACCTGCATACCGTCTTCCGGTTTAAAATTCAAAGAATTATTCGCATACTGAAACATTACCGCGTTTATCTGCGAATTTTCGTCTTTTATGTTAAAGTACATATGCCCTGAAGAATAAAGTTTGAAATTAGAAATTTCGCCCGTTATCCAAATACCCGGATAAACATCTTCAAGCATATTTTTTATTTCATTGTTAATCTGGGAGACGGTGTAAATTAATCTGCCGTCTTCTTCGCCGCTGTTAAAATCAAACTCAAGTTCTTTTGACACTATAACCCCGATTAAAAGCAATTACGAATTACGGAGACTTCGTCTCAATTACGAATTACGAATCAACGACACCACCCCGTCCGCTTCGCGTCCACCCCTCCATAGAGGGGAATTGTTTTTGTTTCGCAGTTGATTCGTAATTCGTAATTTGTAATTCGTAATTTATTTCGCTATGTCCTGCGCTCTTGTTTCTCTTATCACGGTAATTTTTATTTGTCCCGGATATTCAAGTTCCTGTTCGACTTTTTTGGCTATGTCGCGCGCTAAAACTTGCGCCTGCTTATCGTCAACATCTTCAGGTTCGACAAGAATTCTGACTTCTCTTCCGGCTTGTATTGCATAAGCCATGGAAACGCCTCTGAAACTCTTGGCTACTTTTTCAAGTTTTTCGAGTCTCTTAAGATAGTGTTCAACGGACTCTCTTCTTGCTCCGGGCCTTGCGGCGGAAATAGCGTCTGCTGCCGCAATAACAAAAGCTTCCGCGCTGTTAGGAGTTTCATAACCTTCATGATGTGAAATAATCGCGTTTATCATTTTCTGCGATTCGCCGTATTTCTTCGCTATATCTGCTGATATCTGATGATGCGTTCCTTCAACTTCATGATCAACGGCTTTGCCTATATCATGCAAAAGCGCTGCTTTTTTGCAGAACATCACATCCAATCCGAGCTCTCCGGCAATTGCGCCGGCAAGCCACGTAACTTCTAAGGTATGCTGGAGCTGGTTCTGCCCGTAAGATGTTCTGTATTTCAATTTGCCGAGCAATTTGATAATTTCTGGATGAAGACCGGGAACTCCTGCGTCAATCGCCGCCTGTTCGCCGGCTTCTTTAATTTTTTCATCCATTTCTCTCTGTACTTTCGCGACAACTTCTTCAATTCTCGCGGGATGTATTCTGCCGTCGGCAATAAGCCTTTCAAGAGCTACTTTCGCGATCTCCCTTCTTACTCCGTCAAAAGCTGAAACGGTAATAGCTTCAGGCGTATCGTCAACAATTAAGTCGACTCCGGTAGCCTGTTCAAAAGCTCTGATATTTCTTCCTTCTCTTCCGATTACTCTTCCTTTTATTTCGTCGTTGGGAATCTGAACCGTTGAAGTTGTTATATCGGCCGTGTGATCCGCGGCGATTCTCTGAATTGCCACGGAAAGAATTTCTTTTGACTTCTTGTCGGCGTTTTCTCTTGTTTCCTGCTCTATTCTCTGCGCAAGCACAGCCGCATCCTGCCTCGCTTCCTGTTCCATTTCTTTAACAAGAGTTTTTTTCGCGTCTTCCCTTGTCATTCCGGAAACTCTCTCAAGAGTTTTTCTTTGTTCTTCTTTTATTTTTTCAACTTCGTCAAACTTCGTTTTCAGATTTTGCTCTTTATTGGCAATATCTTTCTCTTTATTTGCCAAATCTTTCTCTTTTTTATCTGCGGAATCCAGCTTCCTGTCCAAATTCTCTTCACGCTGGTTAAGCCTGTTTTCCGTATTTTGGGCAGACTGCTTTTTTTCTTTTATTTCCTGCTCAAACTCTTTACGCTCTTTGTCCACAATCAGTTTCGCTTCCAAAAGAGCTTCTTTCTTTTTAGATTCCGCCATTATTTCCGCATCTTTTATTATTCTCTTTGAATCCTGCTCTGCTGACTTAGCGCTCAATTTCGCATATATCATACGCAAAACAAATCCTGCCACAAAAGCCGCCAGAGCGGTTATGAGAATCGCTGTCAAATTTTCCATCGCTCCGCTCCCTCAATTTCAATTTTTTTTGATCTGTATTATTCTTTTTTCCGTAATAATCATACCTACCGGCAGATCGTATTTTCCGGTCGGCATTTTTTCCGCAATTTGAAAATCATAGGCAAGTCCGATTGCCTTCTCAACTGATATTCCGGCAAGCCATCTGTCAAAATAACCTTTTCCGTATCCTACCCTGAAACCGCCGTAATCAAAAGCTATGCCCGGAACAAAGACCAAGTCTATCTCGTCTTTTTCTACCATATCTTCCGGACTTATTTCAGGCTGCCTTATCCCGTACACCGACTGGTAGGCGTCTTCAATCCTTGCCAGTTTTACGGCAAACATCTTTCCGTCTCCGGGATTTTCTATAGCCGGAACAACGACTGTTTTTTCTTCTTCAAGAGCGGAAGCAATCATTGCGTCCGTTACAACTTCCGACCCGTAAGACAAATAAAACATTACCGTTTTTGCTTTCTCATAGACAGGAAGTTTTCTTATTTTGGTAAAAATCATATTACTGTACGCGGAAGCCAAAATAGGATCTATCCTGTTTCTCAGATTCAAAAACTCAAATCTTACTTTTCTTTTTTCTGATTCCATGTAATCGTTCACGTATTTTCACCTCAAAACCTTCGTTTGTTGGTTTATAAAACTCTACTGGGTCAGTCCAGTACTCCTGTTCGACATAATGCCCTTCATAGTCATGCGGGTATTTGTATCCCTGCCCGTGCCCGAGTTTTTCTCCGTCAAGATTAGCGTCTTTAAGATGGTTTGGAACATTGCGGACTTTTCCGTTTTTGACCTCATTGAGGGCATATTCCACAGCCAAATAAGAAGCGTTTGACTTCGGGGCGCAGGCAACATAAACAGCCGCCTGAGCCAAAATTATTCTCGCTTCGGGCATACCTACAAATTCTACCGCATTTAAAGCCGCTGCCGCAAGCATCAAAGCGCGCGGGTCAGCCATTCCTACATCTTCCGAAGCGCATATTATGATTCTTCTCGCTATAAAACGGGGGTCTTCCCCGGCAGCAAGCATTTTTGCCATCCAGTAAATCGCGGCATCTGGGTCTGTGCCCCTCATGGATTTAATGAACGCTGAAATGTGGTCATAGTGCGCGTCGCCTGAACGGTCATATAAAACCGCCCTTTTCTGCATGGATTCCTGCGCAACGGAAATGTCAAAAATTCTGATTCCTTTCCCGTTAACTTTCGTGGAAAGAACGCCGATTTCCAGCGCGTTAAGCAGTCTTCTTGCGTCTCCGTTAGCGTTTAAAATCAAGTGTTGTCCGGCTTCTTCCGACATTTCAACTTTGTAATTGCCAAGCCCGTTTACTTTGTCATTTAAAGCCGACTCCATAATTTTTGAAAGAGCTTCTTTTGAAAGCTGCTGAAATTCAAAAACTATGCTTCTGGAAAGAATCGCCGCGTTGATATAAAAAAACGGATTTTCCGTTGTAATTCCGATAAGCGTTATAGAGCCTCTTTCAACATCCGGCAGCAGCGCGTCCTGCTGCGAACGGTTAAAATGGTGGATTTCGTCCAGCATTAAAATCGTTTTCTTGCCGGTCATTTCCAGTCTGGCTTTTGCCTGATCGATAATCTTTCTTATATCGGCGATTCCGATTGTTACCGCGTTTGCTTCTTCAAAATAAGCTTTTGTCTTTGAAGCTATAATCCTTGCCAAAGCGCTTTTGCCAGTGCCCGGAGGTCCGAAAAAAATTACCGAACCCAGATTGTCGGCTTCAATTGAACGGCGCAAAAGCTTGCCGTCTCCGACTATATTATCCTGCCCCATAAAGTCGTCAAAACTTTTGGGAGCCATTCTTGCGGCTAGAGGCTTGTTTTTACCTGCCGCCGCGTTTGTTAAGAAATCCGTTTGGGACATATAAACACCGTTAATAGAGTGAAAAGTTGAGAGTGAAGAGTGAAGATAATGAGCGCTTCGCGCAAATATTTAGTGTCTTTGCCGTATCTCCACTCTTCACTTTTCACTCTTAACTCTGCCGTTAATAAAAAATCCCCGCTGTGCCGTGTGCTTGAAGCGATTGAAAGCCCTTTTTAATAAGTGAGATACAGTGGCATAAGCCCACGAGCAAACGCTCGACTGCTGTTCTCTAAAATGGACCTGTAGGATTCAATACGCTAAAAACAACCACCAACACCGCAGGGAAAACATTAAAATATTTCAGTTTGAATGCTCTGCTTCATCAAGCATTTTAATTAAGTCTTTAATCTTTCTTTCATAATTATCTGAAATACTTTCTTGCAAACCTTTAATTTTAAGAAATTCGGCCGCGATTTTCACAGCCGTCATTGCCGCAATTTTCTGAGTGTCAGGCACGTTTGAATTATCCTTTTGCACTTCCTGCCATTGATCATTCACATAACTTACTACGCTTGCGAAACTTAATTCGTCCAATTCGTCTATATTAATATCTATGTCTCTTCCCATTATTCTTGTTCTTGTTGTTGCCATAATTATGACACCTTAGCCGTGTCTATTTTTTTAAGAATTCTTTCAATTTTAGTAGCCGCATCTGCCGCGTTTTCTTTGAGTATAGCGTATTCTCCGATTTTTTTCCTGTTGTTTTCATTCTCTTTTCTTAAAAAATCAACTTCAGCTTTAAGCCTTAAATTTTCATTATTAAGCTTTTTCAGCTGTTCAGACGCTTTTTTTATTTTTAAAGATAAAATTTCTATATTTCCCATACAACATTTTATAAATTGCTGATAAAATTGTCAACTTATAAAAAAATTAAAAAATGATTAAAAAATAAATGATTTTTTTAAAAAGGATTTTGTGTTTATAAATAATTTTTAGGAAATATATTGTCCTGCCCTAAAATTCCGGCTTTATCAAGGCTTTTTTTAAATTTTGCCATCTCTTTAAAGCCTTCTTTTCCGACCATTTTTTCCATAAAGATATGTTTAAGCTTTCCTATGCCGTGCTCGGCAGATACCGTTCCGCCAAGCTCCACGGCTTTTTGGGCTATTCTCGCGTACATTTCTCTTGTTTTATCATACTCTTCTTTATTTGAAGCTATAATATTGGCATGCAGATGATTCTCCCCTATATGTCCGAATGTAAGATTAAAAAGTCCTGCTTTCTCAAATTCTTTATCGCAAAAATCAACTATTTCGGCGAGTTTGCCTTCCGGAACGGCAAAATCAGTGCCGACTTTTGGAATTTTATTTTTTTTAACGCGCTCATTCACTCTTTCGGGAATTCTGTGCCTGAACAATCTGAAAGCTTCAAGCTCTTTCAAATTAGACGCAAACCAGACATTTTCCTGATTAATTCCGCTTTGCTCAATCAAATCAGCCCATTTTCCCATCAAAATATCAAAATTATTTTCGTAAATATCCTGCTCAAACATAATCCCGGCTTCAATTTTTTCAGGAATAACAGGATAGTCCGGCCTGATTAACAGCAAAGCGTTTTTATCAAAATATTCAAGAGACATCGGACTTACGGAATCTTTCAGCTTTGTTGAAGCTGCTTCTTTTATTTTTTTCACAAATCCGTAAGCTTTGGCGCGGTCGTCAAAAAATATTATCCCGCCGAAAACTTCTTTAAAATGAGGAATGAGTTTTAAAGTAGCTTCAACTATGACGCCCAAAGTTCCGTCGGAACCTATGAAAACATCTATTAAATCGGCATTAGGATAGTTGTAATAGCCGGCAGCATTTTTTATTTTAGGAAGGCTGTACTTTGGAAGCTTTATATGTTTTTTTCCCTTGTCCGTGTCAAAAACAATCGCTCCTTTATCGTCTGCAAAATATTCGCCTCTTTTTATACGGCATTGCGAGCCGTCGGTAAAAATAATTTTTATCGCTTTAACATAATCCCTTGTGACTCCGAATTTAAAACCTCTTCCTCCGGACGCGTTTGTCGCTATATTTCCGCCTATTGTCGCGTTTTTTTCAGTCGGATCAGGCGGATACATCCATCCTTCGGAGTAAGCTCTATCTTTAATGTCTTGAATTCTCGCTCCGGACTGAACAGTAATTTCAGCCGTTTTATCGTCAATTTTTTTAATACCGCCGATTTTATTTAATTTTTCAAGCGACAAAACCGCTCCGCCGAAAGCAAGACCGGACGCGGTATTTCCCGTCAAAGCACCGACAACGGTTACGGGAATTTTTTTTTCCGACATCCCGGATAAAAATACCGCAATATCGTCTTCTTTTTCCGCAACCGCAACGAAATCCGCGCAAGCGCCCGTAACACCGGAGTTATCCTCAAAATAGTTTTTGATTATGTCCGGATCTTTTTTTATTATCATTTTATTTTTCTAAACATCGGGTCGGTGCCGTCAGTCATATCCTCAACGATAAGCCCTCTGACATTTTCTTTTTCATATACTTTAAATATAAACATCGGCCTCTTAAATCTCCATGCGGGAACGCCCGTGCCGTCAAAAGTATGCGCGTTAAAATGTTTAAGCGTAATCCACACTTTTTTAGGGCCTGCGCTGAATTTGAGAACTCCGTCCTCAAGCTTCACTTCGGCGTCGCCGTATAAAATATTATTGTATATTCCGACATATTTTTTTAAATCCAGCGGTGGAACGATAATTTCAGGCTGGGTTTTCGACGTGCGTTTTTTGTTGGCTTTATTTGCCTCTTCAAGCTTCAGGACGCTCCAGTTAATTTCAGGGTTTTGAAGATACGCGTCATAAAACTTTTTTGCCAAAGCCTCCGCCATTCTGCCGTTGGGCAGATTCATAAGCATGACCATTCCTATTTTGTTATCTTTCATAAAAGACACGTATGCGCCCGAACCGTCGGTGGTTCCGGCGTGCCATAAAATATTTTCAGGAGAATACTCCATGCTCTTCCAGCCGAGGCAGTAAAAATTTCTCTTATTGCCCGTAGTAGTATTGATAAAAACACGGCTTTTAAATAACCTATTATAATTATCGGCGCTTATGAGCTGCCATCCGAACGAAGTCGCATCATTAATGAGAAATAAAAGCCATCTGGACATATCGTCTATATTTGAATTTATTCCGCCGGCTGGCGCAAAAACATAAGGCCAGTTGTTATACGGCAAATCATCGGGAATTGCTTTTAAAACCCCGCCTGAATAAAAATGACCGACAGCGCGGTTTTTAGCTTTGAGATAACTTTTATAATCCGTGCTTGAAGAATGCATTGCCAAAGGTTTAAAGATATGTTCTCTTATATTATAATCCCATGGTTTTCCGGTGACTTTTTTTATAATTTCACCCATCAGGAGATAAAGATTATTTTGATAGCTGTAGCTTTTTCTGAACTCTCCGGTTTGCTTAATATAGCGCATGGAACTTAAGATATAGCTCGGCTCATACCCGAAAAGCATCATCAAATGCTGCGAATAAGAAGGCAGTCCGCTGTGCTGGGCGAGCAAATCTTCTATAGTCATTTCATCGCTTATCTTTTTATGGTCAAGCCTGAAATCAGGAATATATTTGATGACTTTATCGTCCCAGTTCAGATACCCTCTGTCAACAAGCATGGCAACCAAAACAGCCGTAAACGCTTTTGTGCATGAAGCTATCTGAAATATTGTCTGATTATTTACTTTATCATTGGTTTTTATCTTTCTCACGCCGAAAGATTTTTTATAAACCACCTCATCGCCAACGACTATGCACACCGTCATTCCCGGGATATTCCACTGTTTTTGCGTTTTTTGGGCATAAGCGTCAAACTCTTCCAGAATTTTCTCTAAATCCGGAGCTTCCGCAGCAGCTTTCAAATCACTGGAAAAAACAGGGTTAAAACATAAAACTAAAGATAAAATGATTAAAAATACTTTTTTCATAATTTAATTATACCATTTAAAAAGAAAGAGTGAAGAGTTGAGAGTGGAGAGTGGAGATAATGAATTTCGGAGAAGCCGAAATCTAATTAATAGGTTTTCGCGCAGCGAAAACACTTTATCTTCACTCTTCACTCTCAACTCTTCACTCTTTGTTTACGTTCTTAATTTAACGTTGAGTTCGGAATCCATTTTAGACAAAAGATCATTCATATCTTTATTGACTTCTTCGTCATTTAAAGTCTTTTCATTGTTTCTGTAAGTAAGCCTGAACGAATAACTTATTTTCCCGTCGCCTATTTTTGAAGCGTCGTCATAAACCGAAAAAAGAGAATACTCTTTCAGAATATTTCCTGACTTCATAATTAATTTTATTATTTTTTCAATTTTTGCAAACGGAAGATTTTTATCCGCCGTAACCGAAATATCTCTTTTTACCGAAGGAAATTTAGAAACGGGCTTATAAACGGATTTTTTATCCGCATAAGAAGCGTCCAAGGCTTCAATATCAATTTCACAGTAAAATACTTCCTTTTTCAAATCTTCCTGTAAAGACGGCTTTAAAATACCGAACTGTCCTACCGGTTTTCCTCTGTAAACAATTGCCGCTGTTTTTCCGGGATGAAAATAAGGCTTGGGATTTAAATTTTCAAAAATCATAAAATCATCGGACGGAAGCATATTTTTTACAACGCCTCCGCCGAAATAAAAATCAAATTCCGGTTTTATCTTTTCTTCCGCCCATCTCCACCATTCCTGCCAAACATTGCCGTACATTAAAACAGCGAATGTTCTTCTTTCGGAATGTTCGACATAAATTTTCCCGTATTCGAACAGCGTTACCGTTTCTGCGCCGTGTCCGGCGTTAAGAACAAGATTTTTATAGAGACCCGGCAGAAGAGAAGATCTCAAAACCTCATTCTCTTTTGAAATCGGATTGGCTATTTTATGAAAATATTTTAATCCGAAAAACTCAATATCTTTTATCTCGGAAAAACTGTAATTCATAGCCTCGCTGAAACCAAGACCGCGAAGTTTTTCCCTGAAATCAGTCACAAGCTCGGGGATAAAAGAATCGTTTTTATAAGAAACATTGTCAATTTGGTTTGCAGGTTTCGGAATATTTTCGTACCCGTGAATTCTTGCGACTTCTTCTATAAGATCGACTTCTTCTTTTATGTCATTGCGCCACGACGGAATAGTGCACAGAATAACTCCGCCTCTGGGCTGAAGGTCTATTCCTAAAAATCTTAATATTTCCGCAATAACGTCTTCTTCAATACGATACCCCAAAACTTTTGCCACTCTTTCAACTCTGAGAGTTATATTTGTTTTTTCATATTCTATGGTACGTATATCTTCTCTGGATTTAATGCGTCCGCCGGCAATTTCGCATATAAGATTTGCCGCTCTCCATGAGGCAAACTCCGCAATATCCCATGAAACGCCTCTTTCAAATCTGTAAGACGAATCGCTGGAAAGATTAAGTTTTTTCGAAGTTTTTCTTACTGACGCCGGGCTGAAAACAGCGCTTTCCAAAAACATGGTTTCCGTTTTTTCGTCTATACCTGAAAATTCTCCGCCCATAACTCCGGCAATAGCAACAGGTTTTTCTTTATCGGCAATCACAAGCATCTCGGAATCCAGTTTATACTCTTTACCGTCTAATGCGGTAATTTTTTCACCGTCTTTGGCATTTCTTATTATCACATTATTTGACGCAAGCTTAGATATGTCAAAAGCATGCAAAGGCTGTCCGAGTTCTAAAAGAACGTAATTTGTTATGTCAACTATATTATTGATTGATCTTATCCCGCATATTTCAAGCAAATCGGAAAGCCACTTAGGAGAAGGTCCAACCTTAACGCCGGAAATAACACAGCCTATGTAACGGCTGCAGAGGTCAGATTCAACCTTTACACTTCTTAAAGCCGCAACATTAGCTGTTTTAATTAAAGGAAGCACCAGAGTCTTTCTAAGCTTTGCTCCTATTTCTCTTGCAACGCCTAAATGGCTGAGACAGTCACCCCTATTTGTCGTCACTTCAATTTCCAGAATTGAGTCTGTTTCCACTAAAGCTTTTTCTAAAGGCAAGCCTATCCGAGTATTTTCAGAAAGAATCAATATTCCTTCGGATTCCTCCGAAAGTCCCAGCTCTTTTTCGGAACAAATCATGCCTTGAGAATCAACGCCTCTGATTTTTGAAGCCTTTATCTTAAAGTCTCCCGGCAAAATTGCGCCGATTTTTGCTAAAGGCACAATCTGACCGGCATCAACATTAGGCGCTCCGCAAACCACAGAATACTCCTGCGTGCCGTCGGTAAGTTTACACAAAGACAGCTTATCGGCATCAGGATGTTTTTCTTTTTTCAAAACCTTAGCAGTAACAACATTGCTCCAGTTTCCGCCTGAAGAAACAACGGTAGTTTCAACGCCTATAAAGGTAAGAGTTTTTGCAAGCTCCTGAGGAGTCAAATCAAAATCTATAATTTTTTTCAGCCAGTTATATGATATTTTCATTTTATTTCCCTAATTATTTTTTGCTTTTGATTCGTAATTCGTCATTCGTAATTCGTAATTGCCGTTTTAAAACTGTTTCAAAAATCTCAAATCATTTTCATAAAAAAGACGTATATCGTCAATACCGTACTTAAGCATGGCAAGTCTCTCAACGCCCATCCCAAACGCAAAACCGGTATATTTTTCCGTATCATAATTAACGGCCTTAAATACATTTGGATGAACCATGCCGCACCCGAGCATTTCAAGCCATCCTGAATTTTTACATACCCTGCACCCTTTTCCTTTACACAAAATGCACTGGACATCCACTTCTGCCGACGGTTCGGTGAATTGAAAATGTGAAGGTCTGAATCTTAAATCAATATCTTCTCCGTAAAGCTTATGTATAAACGAAGTAAGCGTGCTCTTCAAATCCGAAAATGTTATATTGTCGGCGACCGATAATCCTTCAATCTGATGAAATATTGACGAATGGGAAGCGTCCGACGCTTCGTTTCTGTATACTCTTCCGGGTACAATTACTTTTACCGGAGGCTTTTGTTTTTCCATAACATGAATTTGCCCCGGGGAAGTATGAGTCCTCATTACATTTTTCATGCCTTCAAGATAAAAAGTATCCTGCGTATCCCTCGCCGGGTGATTTGCCGGAATATTTAAAGCTTCAAAATTATACCAGTCTGTTTCTATCTCCGGACCTTCCGCAACGCTAAATCCCAGTGATTTAAATATAGACATTATTTCTTCAATAGTCTGCATTACCGGGTGAAAACTTCCTTTTGAAAAAGGAAAGTAAAAAGCCGGCGAATAATCGATTTTTTCATTCGCCATTTTCTCGTCAATAAGAGCTTTTTTGAGAAAATCTTTTCTTTTCTCTATTTCGGCCTCAATAACGGCTTTTGCCCTGTTCGCGTCAGCTCCGATTACTTTTTTTTCTTCAATAGAATACTGCGAAAGCGACTTCAAAATCAGGGTCAAAACTCCGTTTTTCCCCATATACTCATTTTTAACAGATTCTAATGCGGCGCTGTCGGCATTATTGATTTTTGCAACGGCTTCTTCAATTATTCCGTTAATATCATTCATCTTCAAGTCCTATAAGTTTATTTAATCTTTCTCTTGCGGATTTATAACTTTCATCTATATTTAAAGCTTTTATATACATCTTTTTAGCGCCGTCAAAATCATTGTTTGTTTCTTTTATCAAACCTATGTTATAGTAAGCTTCTGCATTATTCGGATTCATTACTATAACTTTCTTAAACTCCGCAATGGCTTCGTCATATTTATTGTTTAAAAAATAAAACTTGCCAAGCTCCATAAGTTCGGTTTCATTATTCTCATTTATATTCTTTTTATCGCCGCTCATTTTAAACCTCTTTTATTTTTGAAAGAGCTTTCTCCGAACCCACAATAACCAAAACGTCATTTTGCATTATTTCATCATCAGGCCCGGGAACCATATTTACTTCTTCTTTAATGTCGGTATGCCCGTTGTCGTCAATAACAGGAACATGTCTTCGCACAGCTATTATGTTTACTTCGTAATTATTTCTTATTCCGGAACTTTTTATCGTTTTGCCCCAAAATACTTTTGGCGCCACAAGTTCAATCAGATTGTAATCTTTCGACAAATTAATCTGCTCAAGTATATTCGGCGAAACTAAATTTTCAGCAAGCTTTTTCGCCATTTCAAATTCCGGATACACGACTTTATCAGCGCCTATTTTAACCGCTATTTTAGAATGCCATAAACTTACGCACTTAACAATAACATTTTTAACGCCCAGCTCTTTTACTATCAACGTCGCCAAAATGCTTGTTTCTATATTTTCTCCGATTGAAACTATAACCGTATCGCAGTCGGCAATGCCTGCATCTTTCATTGCTTTTTCATCGGTAGCGTCCGCTACGAGAGCCTGAGTCACAAAAGAGCTTATCCTGTTGACAATTTCCGTATCGTTATCTATTGCCAAAACCTGTATGTTTCTTTTAGCCAGCTCTTTTGCCACATTCGACCCGAAAGTGCCAAGGCCTATAACCGCAAATTGTCTTTTTTGCATTTTACGCCTCCCTTAGAACTAACCGACAAGTATTCTGGATTCTGGATATTTTATATTTTTATGTTCGGTAACGGAAGTAATCATCGCTATTATTAAAGCAAGAATACCGACTCTGCCAGCTATCATCGCCATAATTACAAAAAGTTTTCCGGCAGCTGAAAGTCCCGGGGTTACACCCATTGACAAACCGACGGTGCAGAACGCGGACACAGCTTCAAAAATAACATTTACAGAGTTCTTATGCGGCTCCAAAAGAACAAGAACAGCCGATAATACGGATATGGCGATTATCGTTACTACAAAAATTACGAGTGCCTTTTTTATAAGATCATCCGGAATTCTTCTTTTAAATAAAACGACATCATCTTCAGCCCGGAGCGTACTTATCACAAAAACAAAAACCAAAGCAACAGTAGTTACTTTTAATCCTCCGGCGGTACTGCCCGGAGCGGCTCCTATCATCATAAAAAATATAAATATAATTTCCGTAAATTCATTAAAAAGAGCTGTCGGTACAGAGTTAAAGCCGGCCATTCTAGCGCTTATCGCCTGAAATAACGAATTATTAACGGCATAACCGACTCCCCGTCCGTTCCTAAACCCGAATTCCTGCGAAAAGAAGAAAAACAAAAATCCCGCGACTATTATGCCGGCCATCATTGATAAAACTACTTTAGAATGCAGCGACAACTGCGTTTTATTCTTAAAACGATCGTACATGTCTACTATGACAAAAAAACCAAGCCCGCCGAGCATACTCATCACGGTTATGGTATACAGCAATACCGGGCTTGAAGAATAACTTTCAAGGCTGTTCGAGAAAGGAGTAAAACCCGCGTTGCAAAAAGCCGCGACAGCGTGAAATATTCCAAGATAAACAGACTCTAAAAAAGAGTATTCTTTCAGAAAAAATCCCGTAAGAACAACCGCGCCTGCTATCTCAATGGCAAGCACAAAGAGCAAAGCTTTTAAAACAAGCTTTTTTAAACCGCTGAAAGATGAAATATCGAAAATTTCCTGAAGTATGCGCCTGTCTTTCAGAGCCATTCTTCCTATCAGCAAAGCGGCAACGGTTGAAACAAACATATATCCCAAACCGCCCAGCTGAATTAAAAGAAGAATTATTATTTGCCCAAAAAAAGAATAAAACTCTCCGGTAGGAACGACCGCCAAACCGGTAACGCATACGGCTGACGTAGACGTAAACAAAGCGTTTATAAACGAAAAATCAAAACCGGAGTTTCTCGACGCAGGTAAAGATAAAAGAACCGCGCCGACTGCTATAAGTCCCAAGAAAAACAAAAAAACTGTCTTTACCGGTGAGTAGTTCATTTATAATCTTCTGCTTACGCAGATTTTGCTATTTCCACAAGCTGCTTAAAAGAAGCATTATCATTTACCGCTATATCGGCAAGCATTTTTCTGTCGATTGCAACGTTCGCTCTTTTAAGACCTGAGATAAATCTGTTGTAAGACATTCCTTCTTCTCTTACGGCGGCGTTCAAACGTATAATCCAAAGCGTTCTGAAATTGGCTTTATTGTCTTTTCTTCCTACGTACGCATAGTTGAGAGATCTCTCAACCTGCTGCATCACCATTCTCCAGCGGTTTTTCTTCGTCGCGTAAGAGCCTTTCGCAAGCCTTAAATATTTTTTCTTTCTTTGTCTTGTATATACTGCACTTTTTGTACGCATTTTACATTTCCTCTTTTTTAATTATTCGTTTTGCTTCTCAATTTGCCGTTTTGTCTTCGCCGTTGATTCGTAATTCGTAATTAGTAATTGTCTTTTAAAATTCATACGGCAAATATTTCTTCATTACCTTCATGTCCGTAACGTCAACAATTGAAGGTTTTCTGGATTTTCTGTTCTGATTTCCCGAATCTCCGGTCATCAAATGTCTCTGTCCCGGTTTTCTGTATTTTACTTTACCGCTTCCGGTAACTTTGAAGCGTTTTTTCGCACCGCTGTGCGTTTTCATTTTTGGCATTGCGATCCTCCGATCTTATTTAAATGTTACATAAATATTATAGTTTATGATGAGTAGACGCATAGATGCGCGGATGCGTAGTAACGACTTTTTGCCGTTGTGTCTTTGCCGTTGCCATGCGTCAATGCATCTACGCATCTATTCATCGCCTTTATCTATTTTGAAACTGCTTTTTTCTTAGGAGTAAGAGTAAGAAAAACTCTCGTTCCCATTGAAGAAGTTCTGCCTTCCGGCTCCGCTATATCGGCAAGAGCGCCTTTTATTTTGTCAATTATCTTTAAGCCCAATTCTTTATGCTGCATTTCCCTTCCGGAAAACATAGCTGTAAGCTGAACTTTATCGCCGTTTTCAATAAATGTTCTCGCATGTTTAATTTTGACTTCCAAATCATGTTCGCCTATTCTGGGTCTTATTCTGACTTCTTTAAGCTGCGAAGTCTTCTGCTTCTTTCTTGCTTCTTTTTCTTTTTTTTCCGTTTCATATTTGAATTTGGAAAAATTGATTATTTTGCAGACAGGCGGTTTAGCCGCAGGCGATATTTCCACCAAATCCAAATCTTTAGCTTGCGCCATTGACAAAGCATCATTGATTTTTACAATTCCTACCTGATTACCGTCTGAGTCTATAAGCCTTACTTCAGGAACTCTGATAAACTGGTTTATACGAAATCTTTTGTTTTCGACGACATCCCCCTCTCGGACATTTTATCCGAATTAAATAAAAAAATTCGGAGCGGAATTAAATTCCGCCCCGTAATATTATAATAGGTGTATCCTATTTATTCTATTTCTTAACCTTTTCCCCTTGGGTAAAGGTGAGCCGGGACGGCTACTTTACTATTTAGTATTGAGAATTATACAATAACTTCTATAAATTTGTCAAATGTCACAACAACGGCGATGCAGGGATGCGGGGATGCAGAGAGGCAGGGTAAAAACAAAGACAAAGCCGTTACTATGCATCACCTTTTATCGTAATTTATTAAAGACATCCATCAGTACGCTTACACTTGCTCAAAGCGTATTTCAAATGATTTGCACTTTAATTCTTTAGCAAGCTTATATCCTTGCGAGCTTTTTATATCATTAACAAAATCTTCTATAGTTTCAAAATTCATACTCCAGCAATCATAGCTTTCAATTTCTACGGCGTCAAAAAATAATGTGAGCGAAAGCTGAAACGGCTCGTCTGCATCCGCAAAGATAAACTGTCTTGTTATATTAAATTCAAAATTTTCACCGCTTCCCCAATCGTATGTTCCGTACTGAAATAAAAGCATATCCGTATCTACATATTCGCTGTCAACTTCTTCTACTTTAGTATTATCAAACAGTTCGATTGAAACGTCTATTAATTCGTCAGCGCTTAAAATTTTTTCATTATACTTCTCTTTAATCCGGCTTTTATACTCTGCTTCAATGTTTTGCAATTTTACTTTTTTCATTTTTTATCCTTGCGTAACATTCCTAACTAAATGCCGTTGTCTTTACTCCGCCTCTCTGCCTCCCCGCATCCCTGCATCGCCTTTTAAAGCTCGTTCACACCCGGAACATTTTTGCTCTGCGCCTGTTTTATAAAATCTTCGATTTTCATCACGCCCAAATCTTTATTTCCTCTTGCTCTTACGGCAACGGAAGAAATTTCTTTTTCTTTATCGCCTGCCACCAGTATATAAGGAATTTTCTGCATGGCGTTTTCTCTTATTTTATGTCCGATTTTTTCGTTTCTGTCGTCAAAAATTGCCCTTATGCCGTTTTTCTTTAACGTATTAAGCAGCTCTTTGCAGTATTCATGCTGGTTTTCATTAATATTAGCTATCGCAACCTGAACAGGAGACAGCCACAAAGGAAGCGCGCCGGCATAATGCTCAAGAAGAACGCCGATAAATCTTTCAAGCGAGCCCATAAGCGCCCTGTGAATCATGTAAGGTCTTGTTTTTTTGCCTTCTTTGTCTATGTAATAAATATCAAACCTTTCAGGCAGATTAAAATCAAACTGAATCGTGGAACACTGCCACAGTCTGCCGATAGCGTCTTTTATTTTTATATCTATTTTAGGGCCGTAAAACGCTCCGCCACCTTCGTCAACTTCATATTCATATCCAGTTTTTTTCAAAGCGGCTTCAAGGGAAGCCTGAGCTTTGTCCCAGTCTTCAACTTTGCCGACATATTTTTTCTCTGGCCGAGTGGCAAGATAAATTTTATAATCTTCAAACCCGAACATCTTCAGGCTGTTTATCGCCATTTGAAACACTGTTATAACTTCCCGCTCCAAAAGCTCAGGCTGAACTATGACATGGCCGTCATCCTGAGTAAAGCCCCTGACTCTTAAAAGTCCGTGCAAAACGCCTGATTTTTCAAATCTGTAAACCGTCCCGAGTTCCGCGTATTTTATCGGAAGCTCTCTGTACGAATGAAGTTTTGTTTTATATATCATCAAATGCATGGGGCAGTTCATCGGTTTTATGCGAAAAGGGTTTCCTTCTATTTCCATCGGAGCATACATATTTTCCGAATATGTCTGCAAATGACCGCTTATGTTGAAGAGCTCTTCGCTGGAAATATGCGGCGTCATCAGCAACGCGTAATCATTTTCCAAATGAAACTTTTTCCAGTTTGACTCAATTATATCTCTTAAAAGAGCGCCTTTCGGATGCCACAAAACAAGTCCGCCGCCGACAGCGTCGCTCACGCTGAAAAGATCCAAATCTTTTCCGAGTTTTCTGTGGTCTCTTTTCTGCGCTTCCTCAAGCCTTTTTAAATAATCTTCCAAATCTTCTTTTGTAAAAAAAGCCGTACCGTAAATTCTCTGGAGCATCTCTCTTGAAGAATCTCCTCTCCAATATGCGCCGGCAACCGAAAGAAGCTTAAAGTTTTGCACTTCGCCTGTTGACGCGACATGAGGACCTTTGCACAAATCCGTAAACGCGCCTGATTTATATATGCTCACTTTGTCGTCTTCAATTTCAGAAATGATTTCGGCTTTATATTTTTCGCCTTTTGCTTTAAACTCCTTTATCGCTTCGTCTTTAGGCATTGTCGAACACGTAAAAGGCTCATTCGCTTTTATAAGCTCTTTCATTTTTTCTTCAATTTTTGCCAAATCTTCCGGAGTAAAAGGCTCGCTTCTGTCAAAATCATAATAAAAACCGTCTTCAATTGAAGGCCCTATTGCAACTTTTGTGCCGGGAAACAGCTCCAGCACCGCTGCAGCCATTATATGTGACGCGGAATGTCTTAATGTGCCTAATGATTTTTGTTCATTCATTGTATTATCCTGTTATTTGATTTTATACGATTTAACGGCAAAAGAAAAGATAAACTTTCAGGAAAGTTTACAAGTTCGCAAAGCAATAGCAGCTTTAATAAAATATTTCATATTTATGGATTATATCAAATTTTAAAACGGCAGAGAATAGAGAAAAGACAATAGAGAATAGTTTTTTGTACTTTGCCGTTGCCGTATCTGTTATCTATTCTCTTTTCTCTGTCACTTTATATTTTTTTATTCAGCATCAATTTAAACTCTTCTCCGCTGTTTGCAAGATAAATATCCATATTATTTTTCTTCATGTAATAGTCAAACTTTTTCAGGCTTACCACATAATCAATAATCAGATACGCTCCGCCGGCAATTAAAAGAAGTCCGAGTAAACCTTCATACGGATTATTCGTCTCATTTTTGTATTTTTTTGTATAGTCATACTCTATGTTTACAATATCGACAAGAGTTGTAGGAGTTAACGACGGATATGTCGCGTTATTGTCAACATAAGTCAGTTCAATGTTTGATGACGGCCCCATAGGCTCATTTTGAATATTTCCGCCGGCGTCGTGCAGCGGATAAGAAATGCGGCTGTCCCAGGTTTTCGATTCGTTTACGGCAAAATTATTAATGTAGTCTGCGCCGCTGTCAAATGTTATCGGAATGCCGTATTCGTCCGGCCTAAAGCCTTCATCTTTAGTTTTATATCTGATCAGTACTTTAACATCTCTTAAATCGACATTTCCGGTATTTGTAATCGTGCCGTTAGCCTCCGCAACATAATTAGTGACGTCCTGATACCAGAATGACGAAAAATTAAGCCTGACTGCCGGTTTTGAAATATCCGTTCTTACAGTTCTGAAACCGTCAACAGCGAGAATTCCACCGCCGACTATCAAGATCGCTCCGTAAAGTAATCTGTATTTAGATTTATGTTCATTAAATTCATCGTAATTAACGCTGCTGTATGCAAAGGCTTGCGCGTTGATAAACGAACTTAAAAGCAAAGCCGTCATAAATACAGCTATTACTTTTTTTATTTTCATGCTTATTTCCTTTTTAACTACAGAGTGAAGATTGAAGAGCGGAGAGCGAATATATTTTATTTCGGCGGAGCCGAAACCTATTATCTGTTTTCGCTTCGCAAAAACTCATTCTCTTCACTTTTCACTCTCCACTCTTCACTCTTTTTTATATCCTTTTATTTAACATCAGCTTAAACTCATCTCCGTTATTGGTAACATAAAAATCCATGTTATTTTTCTTCATGTAATAATCAAATTTTTTCAGGCTGACCACATAATCAATAAGCAGATACGCGCCGCCGCCAATCAAAAGAACGCCCAATAAGCCTTCATAAACATTGTTCATTTCGCTTTTATATTCTTTTGTGTAGTCGTATGTTATATCCACAATGTCAACAAGAGCGGCAGATGTTGGTTTAGTTACGGTTACATCATAATCAACATAATCCGGAGATGTCGGGCTGCTTGACGGGTCGCCTTGCGGCATAAATCCCAAACTAGCTTCCCAGTATGCGCCATGAGTCCAATTTTGTGATTCGTTTATGGCAAGGCTGCCAAGAGGCCCGGCAATGCCGCCATACTCTAGTTCAGTACCGAGCTCAGGATAAGGATTGCTTGGCGTATAATTAGCAAGCCGAGTATTATATCTGACCCAAACATTTACATTTGTTAAATCAACATTACCGGTATTTTCAATTGTTCCCGCAGAATTTGTAAAATAAAGAATAGGGCTTGTTCCTACGCTATACCAAAACGAATTAAAGTTCAAACGAACCGAAGGTTTTGATGTCTCAACTTTGATTGTCCTGAAGCCGTCATAAGCAAGAATTCCGCCGCCGGCTATCAAAATCAGTCCGTAAAGTATTCTGAATTTAGATTTAGAATCATCGAGATCGCCATAATGAACGCTGCCGTACGCAAAAGCCTGCGTATTGATAAGTGAAGTTAGAAGCAAAACGGCCATAAATACTGCTATTGTTTTTTTTATTTTCATGTTTATTTCCCTTAATTCCTTTTTAAAATAACAATTGTCTTAGTATGTAATTATAGTAATTATAATATAGAAAGCATTTTTATGGAAGGTTAAAATAATATTATCATTGCCTTTTCTCTGTATTAAAAAACAATACAACGACATGATAAGTTCCAGACTATGATGTACGCCTTCGGCGCATGATGTCGCTACGCTAATGATGTATTGCCGCTTTGCGGCAACAT
>WRJZ01000023.1 GCA_009778325.1 Candidatus Endomicrobium neocapritermitis
TCAGCTTTCCGTTAACGCACTTCCAAGTGCCTCTATACTGCGCGTTGCTTGCCGTAAACTGGTCCCAATTATCGATGCCGCATGAAAAATGAATGTCCGGTTCGCCGAATCTGTCAACAACGAACGGTATCCTGACATTCGCCACAGATGGGCTTGTTTGACCTATGCCGTTAAAATTTCCCGTAAAACTGAGTTTAGCGATATTTTCGAGAGAAACGCCCTCGCTAATTTTCACGGTGTAAGTCAGAGTTATGCTTGAATGGGCTGGAATCGTGACGCTCTGCGGCGCGCTCACAGTATAGACGGCGCTGTCGTACGCCGTCTTTGTGAACGATCCCGCCACCGTGCCGGCGACTGCGGAGCCATTGAAGTTATAAACGGTTACATCAACCTCGGTTGGTATATTGGGCTTTAATAAATAAGCGCCTTCCATCTTTACATTTTTACGTGATTCAATCGGGAAGCTCTGGTCAAGCACAATTTTTTGCGCCGCTGAAAATGTTTTAGGCGCGAAAACTTTTTGCGGATAATTCGACGGTTTGTACGCGCCCGCAGAAATATCGCCGGAAACTCTCAGATAGATGGGATCCGGACCGATCTGAATGTTGAAAGTTCCTCCGCCGTATGGGGCGGATTTTTTGCCGCCCATGATGTCAGTGAGGGTTCCTGCGGTTTTTCCCAGAGACAACGTCGCCGTTGATGACGCGCTCGCCGATCTCGCGTCCCAGAGAATCAGCACGGTATCGCTTCCGTCTTTAAATACATATCCTTTCGCGCCGGCGGGCATATTGTTTAACTCGCCGAGGTATTTCGCCTCGCCCAGCGCGTCCGTCATGACAGATTGGGCGGCGTAAGAGGCGTAAGGAGTCATCCGGAAAGAGAAGGATCCCCAATACTTTCTAGGGGCAGTTCCTTCAAAGTAAGGCAATCCGATGAACGAAAAATGCTTATCCGCGCCGGTGGCCAGATTCATAGCTGCAGAAGTCACCCAATACCGTGCCTGCGCCTTCTGCGCTTCATAAGTTTCCAACTCTCCAAAGGGGTCTGTGTAGCTGACAATCGGTCCGCCTGCCTCTGTTACCCATACAGGCATGTTTTCAGCGCCGGCAAGGCTATTTTTAAAGGCCAAATGACGATTGTTTTTATCAATACTAAATGTGTCATATGGCCCTTCCGGATTTACGCTGCCCTGATGGTTATGGAAATTATAGACGTCTATGTAATCGATAATTCCATTATCAAACAGAGTGTCCTGATAAAAAATAATCTGGCTTATGCGATTGACCAACCCGCCAATGGTAACGAGAGGAGTATTGGCGGCTCCCGAATCTCGAAAGCCGATGGACGCAGCCTTTACGAACGCTGCGAATTTGTCCGCACCCTCGTGCTCGCCGGTCTGATCGTTAAGGGTTTCCGGCTCGTTCCAGATTTCCCACATGCCCATATCGTTTCTGTAATAGTAGCCGGCATTTCGCCCAAACTCATAAATGGACATCAGGTCGTCCGGTAATGTATATGCTTTAGCCGTCTGGTTCGCGTCTATTTTCTCCTGAGACGTTAAAGCCCAAGCAGGCGTTGCGATGAGGGAATCCAATATCTTGATACCAGCTCCGGAAAATGCCTTTATGTAGGGATCGTGCAAAGGATAGTTAAAAAAGTTTTTACTATAGTGTACCCCTCTCCAATTCATTCTATCCCTTATCCATTTAACTCCGCTGAGCTTAACCGCCCGGACATAAAGGGCCAGCCATTTGTCTCTTTCCTGCGCCGATGGCCAGCCGCTAGTTGTGTTATACGCTTTTTTATACCACTCCAAAAGCACCCAACTGACGGCCGTATCTGATGCAAAAGGCGAATCGGCCATAGGCTTGCGCTGTTCATAGGGCATCACCACTGCAAAGTCACTGGAAACGCCAGGTTCTCCGGAAACCGAAGCGGTCACAACGTAATGGCCAGTATCCATCAATCCGAGATCTACTGGTGCCGAGCTCCGACCAGCCGCGACAACAGTGTTTCCCGAACTGACCTCCACTCCAAAATAATTTGTGACCGACCAGCCGACAGGGGTGGCAACAGCCGCCGCACCATGGAGAACAATATCAAAGACGAACCGTTCGCTCGTAGTGTAAATGTTAAGCTGCGTACCTTCGACGCTTTTCAAAATATTTGCCGCAAAAGCGTTCGAAGCCTGCGAGCATAAGAACAGGACAAAAGCAAATGAGAAAAAGAATTTTGCCCATCGTGTTTTGATATTCATGAAAAACCTCTTTAGAAGATAAGAGGCAGGGAGGCAGAGATGCTGAGAGGAGCTATGGTCGTTTTGTCCTTTGCCGTTGTTTACTCTGCATCCCAACTTCTGCCGTCTTATCTTTCCACAGCTATTTTTATTCTCTTTTCATTTCCGCTGCCATCTTTCATGTACACTATATACACTCCGCTGGCAGCTTTTGCACCTGCATTATTTTTTCCGTCCCAGACTGCCATTCCGCTTGCGTCGGCTTCTAAGTCTTTTACTATTTGCCCCAGCATTGTGTATATTTTTATGCGCGTTCCGGCTGGGATATTTGAAAAATGCATTCTGGAATAATTCAGACCTTTAGAAGGCTGCAATGGGTTCGGATAATATTTCATATTCTCAAATGCTTTTACCACATTTGCCGTCCCCATTATGGCATATACCGATATTTTATCTATATAAGCTATTATCTGTTTGTTCTCACTATCCACTTTTGACTTTATCGGAATCCACACATTTTTTTCTTCATCATATCTTGATATCACTAAACTCTCTTCATTCATTCCAGTTATGTCCGAATTATTGTACGGTATTCTTAACTCTATCTCCCTTTCAGGTTTCTTTCCCTGCGCGTCTATAATCACGCCTACATTCGTATGGCTTAATTCTCTTACATGTGAATCTGCAGGCGCTAAACTGCTATTCTGTTTAACATCTACTGTCAAATCTTCGCTGAATGTCCTTTCGAGTATTATCATCTTTCCCATACTTTGCGCGCTGTCTTTTGATATTACCGTAAACGTTATCTCTGCGCCTTCATACGCAAATAAATTATATGCCGTATTTGCCGCTATTATCATATTTGCTGTTGCTGCGTATTCCGGGCCGTTATCATAGGCTCTCACATACACTTTCCATGTCCCGGATGACGTTACCGTAAATGTTCCCGCTATCTGCGTTGCGCTTACAGACGTTGTACTTGGTATTATCGTTTGGCTTTCATTTGACGCATTTTTCAATATTATCTTGCTGTATCCGTTTATAAATCCTGTTCCGTTTACCGTTATCAACACATTTCCGACATTGGTATTCAACGGCGTGAAATCTGTTACCGTTAATGCATTATATACCGTTACTGCCTGCGTTTTCGTTACGTAATCGCTGTTTGGATTTGTTACCGTCAAATCAAACTTTGTTCCGTCCGCTATGCCAGCTGGAAGCGCAAACGATGCCGTTATTGCGGTTGTACCGCTTTGCGTTGCGCCTGTTCCGTTTATTACCGTACTTCCGCTGACTAACTTTATTGTTGCCCCGTTCTGAAAGCCGACGCCCGTTGCGGTTAAATTCAATGTCAACCCTCTTACTCCCGTATCTGGCGTCACATTATTTATTGACATGCCCCTGAAAACCTTCATGATACGTTCTAAATATTCAAACTTATACTTTTTTGTAGGCTCGACAACAGAGCCTTCGCCGTGCTCGTTCCATGCGCAAATGACTGCGGTTCGCATTGTCTGCGCCGGATTTGCAAGAATGCGGTCGCGCCCGTCAATAAGATGCGCTTCAAACTCATCGGGCGTGGAGAAACACTCAACATCTCTTCCCCAAGCACGAGTGTCATAACCGGCAAGCAGCGGCAAAAAGAAAGGAATTTGACCGTTTGCTACCTCCGGCATGTTTAAAAAACGCTGCCACCCCAGCGGTCTTTTATAAAAATCCGTTATTTCCCAATAATAATCCGGTTTTGATTTCGAATAGTCCGACGATTGCGGCCAATTATAGGTTGTAATTGCGTTGACCCCGGTAATCAGCGCTTCATCGTACTGACCCTGTGTTGGCGGCGTTATGCAAATAACAAAATAGAGATCATTAATACCTCTTTTTCTTGCAAGTTCTTTAGCCCTGTCAAGCATTTCAGCCGCCGAAGCAAATCCTGCATTGAGAGCGTCATTGTTAAAATTCCGCCAAAGAAAAATTACGGGCTTTCCGTCTATACGCTTATACTCCGGCCTAAGCAGAAAATTATCAAGCCAATAATTTACTATTCTATCCCACGCGTCTTTGTCTTCCGGGAAACCCGGGTAGCACCATAAAATAGCAAAATCTATTTCACCTCTTCGCGGAGATTCAAGATATTTGAAAAGACCTGCTGACTGTTTTATCATTTGTTCATAAGTATACCCAGCCTGATAAATAAAAGTGAACACTATAAAATCTATGCCGTAATTAATCATCCAATCCACTTGCTGTTCAACAATCCCAGGCTCAGTTTGATCGTACCAGCCAAGAAAAGGCTCTCTCTCAGGGAAGTCTGTCCTCATGTTTATGTGTATGTTTCGTACTCCGTTGTTGTACATCCAAGGGTCGGGTCCGGGCCAACCGGGTCCGGGTTTAGGATACCATGCGTCAAAATAATACATACCCAGAGATATATAGTCAGGGTCATTTTTATTTGTTGTTTTACTGCGGATTTGCGAATAAGCCTGCCCACAAAAAAGCAGACCTGTTAATAAAATAACAGACGCTAAAAAGAATAGTGATTTTATTTTTTGTGTCATATGAAATCCCTTTTAACGGCAATTACGAATAAGCTGTAACCTACAATTATTTTTTTATTTTGTCTTTTATTTGTAATTCGTCATTCGTAATTGCCGTTCATCTCTCCACTGCTATTTTTATCCTCTTTTTATTTCCGTTACCATCTTCCATATATACTATATATACTCCGCTTGCAGCTTTTGCGCCGGCATTATTTTTTCCGTCCCATACTGCCATTCCGCTTGCGTCGGCTTCTAAGTCTCTCACTACCTGTCCTAACATTGTATATATTTTTATACGCGTCCCGGCGGGTATATTTGAAAAGTTCATTTTTGCATAATTCAGGCCTTTTGATGGCTGCAGCGGGTTCGGATAGTATTTCATATTCTCAAACGCTTTTGCCGTATTTATTGTTCCCATTATGGCATATACCGATACTTTATCTATATACGCTATTATCTGTTTGTTTTCGCCGTCAACTTTTGACTTTAGCGGCACCCACACATTTTTTTCTGCATCATATCTTGCTATCACTAAAGTGTCTTCGTTCATTCCGGTTATGTCGGATTCATTGTACGGTATTCTTAACTCCATTTCTTTTTCCGGTTTTCCCGGCGCATCTATAATAACCCCTATATTCGTATGCTGCAATTCTCTCACGTTCGAATCCGCGGGCGCTAAACTGCCGTGCTGTTTCGCATCAATTTTCACATCCGCGCTGAATGTTTTTGCAGGTACTATCAACATTCCGGTACTTTGAGCGCCGTCTTTTGATATTACCGGAAATGTTATTGTTTCCCCTAGCCATACAGGAGCGCCTTTGGTGATTTTTATCGCTGCGCCGCCGTACTTTCTCATCGGAAGAGGTATGATGTCAGTCTTCGTTATCAGCTTGGTTTCACATCTGACATCATCATCTGTCGCGCCGTCACGGACTATAAATGCGCTGTACGTCCCACCATCAAGGAACGACATAGGAAGATTTATCGTTTTTTCCGGCTCTGTCACTGCGGCCACATACCAGTTTTCGCTTGACCTTCTTGCCATCACAGCATATTCGCCAGGCACGCCGTCAAGAATTCTGGATTCGTCCCATCCCTGGGGCAAATTCTTGAAGAACTCGGTATAATTTTTGCCAAGGTATGCCGAAGGCACATCGGCTAAAGTCTCATAGCCCGTTTCAAAAAGAATGGGTAACGCTATATTGTGCGCGGTAGTCAAATATCCGTCCGAAGCTAAGTTTCTTCCATCGGGGTGAGTTCTCGTCCGGGATGCCAGAACAAACGCTCCGTAATACATCGGGCCTGTTGCGTTTCGCGCAAATGGAAGTATCGTGTTCTGACGTGCGTTACGAGGCATACCGCCATATAAATAATGTTCTGCGGCACGAACACCATCAAAGCTCATAATGTGCGGATAGGTGCGTCTTTCTCCAGATGCAGGATACGCGTTTTGGAAGCCCACCATTAACTTGTGCTTTTCAGTGAGTTCAATAATCCACTTATAGTGGGCTAAACTTCCGTAATCGTTAGGCGGCTGGCCGGGACCAACGCGCGTCTGTCTTTCGTACCGAATAAAATCCACTTTTATACCTACTGCTCCGAGGGCTTTCACTCTGCTCAAAATAGTGTCCGTTATTGCCGGATTATCTAAATGCTGGATGTGGAACCATACCCAAATACCGACGCCTTTACTATTCGCATACTTGATAATCTCACCCAGCCAAGGATGAGGGGTAGATAGATAATAATTAGAGCCGGTGCCATCCGGCCATCCTCCGTCTACCGTATAGTAAGGCCAGCCCATCTCGGCAGCCAGATCTATATACTCACGATGAATGTTTTCATCAGCCTGCCCATACACATACTTACCATAATTAGCGAACCAAGACCACGCGGAATAACCGGGTTTGATCCAAGAGGTATCGGGTAATTGATTTGGCTCGGCAAGGTTCTCGAAAATCATGGTTTCCGCAATCTTTGCCGGAGTGCCCATGACAGCCACCCTCCAAGGCGACTTGAAGGGAAGTTTAATATTAACATGATGCGTCTGATAATCGTTTAATACGATTTTTAATAAACTGGTTGAATTCAGCGCCATCAATTTAACGCCGCTGTATTCTGAATTCAATTCAGCTTGTGAGATATTCATCCAATCGCCTTCAGCCGTTTTTACTAATATGGGCATGCCAATTCCGTTTAATGAGTTCCATTGTGTAGGGAGATTTGCCACAGCGAACTCTGCATACATTTGCAGATAATAAGTTCCCATATAAGGCAATGCCCATACCCTGGAGCCTGGGGTGAGATGGAACTCCGTTCTCTCTCCGGTCGTGTCTTTATCCCCCGCGGTATAGCCGTCCCCGCTGCCGTCGATAACGTACCTGAACGCGACGCCGTCATCATAGGCTCTGAAAACGAATTGGATTTCTTTTGAATCTTTCACAAACGTAATGGTCAGCTCTTCAGCTTTGTTAACGTGCTGTGAGAATTTTCCGGAAATCATCTCATAGGTTTCATTTATCGTGTTTGTCCTCGCGGATTTGTACTCAAGACCCGATGTAAAATCAGCATAACCCGTTATATCAATACCCATGTATGAATCAAGAATCATCGTCCTTCCGTTAAGCTTGGCGGAGTAATTTACGGTTCCGGCGGCTGTCAGATTAATAGTGACGCTGATATTCTTGCTTGGCGACTCAAGCACCCAGCTTTGAGGCGCCGCATAAACATAGGAAACGAAACATTGCGCGCTCATGCACAGTGCTAAAGCAAGTGAAAAAAAGAACCCAGACCATTGTGTTTTGACATTCATGAGAAATCCACCTTTTTTTAGAAGCTTAGAGGAGGCACATAGAGGCATAGATGCGTAGCAACAGCTGATGTATCCGCTTTGTTTTCGCTGTGCGTACACGCATCTACGCATCCATTCATTTATTCTGCCGTTGCCGAACTTCTGAACTTCTGCCTTTAATGTACATAAATTAATTTTCTTGCATTTATTTAAAGTATAAGACTATATAATTGGATATGCAATATTTTCTTTTAGTGGATTTATTGTAACCGGGAAGGGGTTACTTTCGGCAAAGGCGGATGGCAAAACCCGGCAGCTCTACTACAGCGGATTCAGATAATATTTCACGTCAAGCAGTCTATCAATCTGCTCTAAGATGAAACTGTCTGTCTGAGATTTATTCGGGAATTAACGCTTTTTTGACACTTCGTAGAGTATTACGGCTGAAGCGCATGAGGCGTTAAGAGATGATATTGTGTTTTTCTGCGGAATCGAAATTAGAAAATCGCAGTTTTTTTTGGTAAGCTGGTGAAGTCCGAACCCTTCGCTGCCTATGATAATTACGAGAGGAAACGGGAGTTTTGCTTCTTCAAGCGTCTGTCCGCCGTTTTCAGCGCCGGCTACCCAAAACCCTCTTTCTTTCAGCAAATCTATCGTTTGATTTGTATTAACTACCCTTGAAACAGGTATGTGCTCTATTGCTCCTGCGGAAGATTTTGAAACGGTTTCATTTACTCCTGCCGCGCGCCATTTGGGTATTATAACGCCGTCAGCGCCGAAAGCAACGCAGTTTCTTATTATTGCTCCTAAATTATGAGGGTCTTCAATTCCGTCCAATAAAACCAAAAGCGGATTTTTATTTTGTTTTGCTTTCGCGATAAGCTCTTCTATTTCCGTATATTCCATCGGCGAAACTTCAGCTGCTATGCCCTGGGAATTTTCCGAATACTTGTCAAGTTTTTCAGGGGGAACATTGTGTATGGCTATGCCTTTGTTTTTCGCAAGATTAATAATCTCAGTTATTGCCGTCCCTCTTGCCGTTTGCGCGATAAGGATTTTGTTTACGGTTCTCTTGCCGGCTTTCAAAAGCTCCAAAACCGGGTTGCGGCCGTAGATAATGTTGTCTAAAGGCTCATTTTTTTGTTTGTTATGGAATTTGTTGTATGACATAGTATCAAACTCTTTTTGTCATCCCCGAAGGCAGTAATCGGGGAGCCAAGTTAGTCATTAAAGGACAAAGAAAAATTTTTAGTGAAAATGGATTCCCGATAAAGACATTCGGGAATGACATACTAAATAATTAGATTTTTTTCATAAGAACCGAACTTCCGTCCGGGTTATCTACTATTTTATAGCCTTTTTCGTCTATTTCTTTTCTTAATCTATCCGCTTCCGGCCAGTTTTTCGTTTTGCGCGCTTCGTTTCTGGCGTTTAGAAGAGACTGTAAATCCTCATCATTGTTTTGCGTTTTAGGAAGTGAAATTCCTAGTGAAAAATCAGCGAGTTCTTCAAATAAAGTTCTAAACTGCCAAAGCCTTATTTTATCAGCCTTGAAGAGTTCGTTTAAAATTAAATTCTTAAGTTCATGAAGATATGACAGCGCTTTTTCGGAATTAAAATCATCGTCAAGAGAGTTCAAAAAATTATTTTTAAGCTCAATAAGATCCGCATCTCTGACTTGCGCATATTGAGAAGCAGCGCTTATAAGCCTGAGATAAGCGTCATCGAGACCTTGCAATGTGTTTTTTGCGGCATCCAGCCCCGAATCGGAGAAATCAAGAGGACTCTTGTAATGTTGGGTCATAAGGTAGTAGCGTACAACTCTGGGGTCGTATTTTTCAAATATGCTTTTAAGCGTAAAAAAGTTATTGAGCGACTTTGACATCTTTTCTTTGTTTACGGTTACAAAGCCGTTATGAATCCAGTATTTTACAAACTGATGTCCGGTGCAGGCTTCGCTTTGGGCAATTTCATTTTCGTGATGGGGAAAAATCAAATCCTGCCCTCCGCCGTGAATGTCTATTGTCTCGCCAAGCATTTTTGAAGACATTACTGAACATTCTATATGCCATCCCGGCCTTCCTTTGCCCCACGGGCTGTTCCAGGAAACGTCTTCAGGTTCTCCTTCCTTTGTCTTTTTCCAAAGGGCAAAGTCAAATGCAGAATTTTTATCGCCGCATACTTCAACCCTTGCACCGGCTTTTAAATCTTCAAGATTTCTTTTTGATAGCTTTCCGTATTCTTTGAATTTGTTAACCGAATAATAAATGTCTCCGTCAACTGCGTAAGCAAAACCTTTGTCTATAAGTTTTTGTATAAAAGAAATGATTTCCGGCATCACTTCCGTAACGCGCGGATATATATCAGCTCTTAAAATATTGAGCTTGTCGGTTTGCGTAAAATAATCGTCAATATATGTTTGCGCCAAAGCCGAAGACGAAACGCCTTTTTCAAGAGCTCTTTTTATTATTTTATCGTCGATATCGGTAAAATTTTGCACGTGCCTTACTTTATAATTTCTTATTTGAAGATGCCTTTTGACAATATCGAAAGTGACATATGCTCTTGCGTGCCCCAAATGAACTTCGTCATAAGGCGTAACTCCGCAAACATACATGGAAACAATATTTTCATGTTGCGGAATGAATTCCTCTTTCTTTCCCGTTAAAGTGTTGTGAACTTTTATCGACATTTTTATCCTTTAAAATAGAGAGTGAAGAGTGAGGAGTGAGGAGTGGAGAGTGAAGATAATGAGTTTTTGCGAAGCAAAAACCGATAACCCGGTTTCGGCAAAGCCGAAACACAATATCTACACTCTGCACTCTGCACTCTTCACTTTTTTTATAGTTGTTATAGCCATCGCCGCCATGCCTTCGCCTCTGCCGATAAATCCCATTTTTTCATTTGTAGTGGCTTTTATGGCGATTTTTGCCTTGTTTAATTTTAAGACTTTTGAAATATTTTCTTTCATGGCGTCAATATACGGATAAATTTTCGGAGTTTCGGCAATTATTGTCATATCCGCGTTGTTAATTTTAAAGCTTCGTTTTTTTAACTCTTTATAAACGATTGCAAGAAGCTTTAAGCTTGAAATATTTTTATACGCGGGGTCAGTGTTCGGAAAAAAATGTCCTATATCGTTCAGTCCCGCGGATCCGAGCAAAGCGTCCATGAGAGCGTGTATTAAAACATCCGCGTCGCTGTGTCCGTCAAGGCCCTTGCGGGCGGTAATTTCAACGCCGCCTAAAATCAGTTTGCGTCCTTTTTTAAACCTGTGCACGTCATATCCGAAACCGACATTCATTTATCTTTTCCTTCCTGCAAGTATATTTTTTGCCGCTTCAAAATCCGGTAACGCGGTTATTTTGAAATTCGGAAATTTTGTTTCCGCTATCGCTACTTTTACGCCTGATTTTTCTATAAGCATTGAGTCATCCGTAGTGTTGTTCGCTATTTTTTTTGAGTAAGATTTTCTAAGAAGCGAAGCTTCAAAAATTTGAGGGGTTTGAACATTCCATAAAACGCTTCTGTCCAAAGTTGTTTTCACAAAACCGTCTTTTACGGTTTTTATCGTGTCTTTTGTTTTTTCAGCCGCTATTGCCGCGCGGTTTTCAATCGCTTTTTTTAAAACGGCGAGAATGTCCTTTTTGTTTATCAGCGGTCTTGCGGCGTCGTGTACGGCTATAAAGTCAATATTTTTTTCTATTGCTTGCAATCCGTTCCTCACCGAATCGAATCTTTCTTTTCCTCCGGCAACAAATGTTAAATCCTTATGTTTTTTTGAAAGGAGGTTAACCATATCCCTAGGAACAACGGTGATTATCTGACTGAAAACTTTTAAAGAAGCGAAAGCTTCTATGCTCCACATAAAAACGGATTTTCCGCAAATCTGCAAAAACTGTTTCGGCGTTTGCGAGCCGAATCTTTTACCGCTTCCTCCGGCAACTATTATTGCCGCGGCTTTCATTGATTCCTGCCGTTCCCATTCTTGCGGTTATTTTGGATATTCTCATTATTTTCCGAAATCCTGCCGAAAACCATTCTTCCGGATGAAGTTTGTATTATGGATGTGACGTTAAGTTCCACTTTTTTGCCTACATATCTTCTTCCGTCTTCGGCCACGACCATTGTGCCGTCGTCCAAATAGCCTATTGCCTGGTTAGGCTCTTTGCCTTCTTTTACGAGAAATATCATAACGCTTTCGCCCGGAAGGAAAATAGGCGTAAGTGCGTTTGCCAAATCGTTCATATTTAAAACCGTCACGCCCTGGATTGCCGCAACTTTATTAAGGTTAAAATCCGTTGTTATTATTTTCGCGTTCAGATCTTTCGCAAGTTCGGTAATCTTTGAATCCGTTCCTTCAATATTCTTATAATCTTTATCGTATATTTTCGTAACAACGGCTTCGGACTTCTGAAGCTTTGCGACAATGTCCAGCCCTCTCTTCGAGCGGTTTCTCTTTATGGCGTCGTTCGAGTCCGCAAGTTTTTGCAGCTCTTCCAAAACAAATTTGGGTATTACAAGCGTGGCAAACAAAAATTTTGTTTCCGCTATATCCAGAATCCTGCCGTCAATAATCGCACTTGTGTCTAAAATAATCGGTTCATGAGAGTTTGTTTTCTTTGAAATTTTGAAAATATCTTTATCCAAAAGGTCAAGTTCGTCTTTTTTTCTGACGGCAATAACCATACCGAAATAAGAGAAAAGAATCCTGACAAGCAGAGAATATTTGTCAAAAAATAGGTCTATTCTCGGATTATCCATGAGATAGATTCCGTATTCCAGAATTTTTGCCGCTATAAGGCCAAGCACTATGCCTATTATCGCTATAACAAGCGTGTCCAGCGGAGTCTTCTGAAAAAAATACTCTAAAATTACAATTGCCGTTGATATGGCGAAACCTATCATCACGCTTTGCAATGTCGGTTCTACCTGAAGGTAGGCTATCAGCGGTCCTGCCAAAATAATAAGAATTCTTACAATCCAAATTAGCATAATTACCCCATGTTTAGATGCATAGAAGTTTGGAAGTTAAGATGCTGAGAGGAGCTGTGATCATTTAAGT
The DNA here is from genome assembly GCA_009778325.1 of Candidatus Endomicrobium neocapritermitis. GTDB lineage: Bacteria > Elusimicrobiota > Endomicrobiia > Endomicrobiales > Endomicrobiaceae > Endomicrobium_B > Endomicrobium_B neocapritermitis. The sequence continues at coordinate 12,633 of WRJZ01000023.1, forward strand.
CGTTGCCGTTGCTCAACTTCTCAGCTTCCCATCATCCCAGCTTCTGCCTTTCATTACATCTGTTTAATAGTTTTAAGGCGCTTTTTGTATCCGGATATATTCCCGTCCAGATTTTAAACCCGTGGGCGCCCTGATTTATGAGCATTCCTTCTCCCGTATAAAACTTAATGCCTTTTTCTTTCGAGGCTTTCACGAAAGGAGTGGTTTTATTGTAAATCAAATCATATATAACGGCGTCTTTTTTTAAACTGCTTATCTCAAAAGGAAGAACGTCTGTTTTTTTCATTCCGCACGCGGATGCGTTTACTATTAAATCAGTTTGCGGAAGAATGTCGGGAATTTTATTTATATCCAAAGCTTCAATTTTAAATTCCTTTGCAAGATTTACCGCGCTTTTGTGAGTTCTGTTTGATAAATATATATTTTTGACTCCGCTGTTTTTAACGGAATAGATAACGGCTCTTGCACCGCCGCCCGCGCCGAATATCAAAATAGTTTTATCTTTAATTTTAATATTTTTTAACGCCAAATCAGAACTGAACCCCGAATAGTCCGTATTATATCCGTAAAGTTTATTGCTTTTTACGGCGATTGTGTTAACGCTTCCTATAAGTTTTGCAGCTTTATCAACATGGTCTAAATATTTCATGACCGCCGTTTTATGCGGTATTGTTATGTTTATGCCGTAAAATCCCAAAAGTTTAAGAGCTTCAACGGTTTTTTTCAAATTTTTAGGTTCAACCTCAAAAGGCATATAAGCACAGTTAAGTTTTTCTTTTTCAAACCATGCGTTTTGTATTTGCGGCGAAAAAGAATGCTTTATAGGAAAACCTAAAATTGCGAATAATTTTGTTTCAGCGTTTAACATTAACTCCTTCTTTTACGGTTCGGTTTTTCTGATTCAGCGCCAAAATTCTTTTCCGTGTCAGAGACGCCCTGTTATTTTCCCCGAGGGTTTTGTAAGCAACTGCCAGTTTTGTCAGGATTATAACATCTTCGGGCTGCTCTGCAAGGCGTTTATTATAAGATGCAATTGCGTCGAAAAGAACTTCTTTATCCTCGGATTCAATCTGTATTGAAATTTTCTTTTTTTCGTCTTGCGATTTTATAAAACCCGATGTGAAGAGCAGGCATGCCGCCATAAAAAACACAACGGCTATTTTTTTTCTTTTCAGAAGTAAATATCTGTCGTTAAATATTTTCTCTCTGAAAAAGTTGTTTATTTTTTGTACTCGGGACGGCTTATAATAATAAATCCATCCCAAAATAAAAAATAGCAAAGATAAAAAATATATTGATAATACCATGACTTTTTTATTTTACCATAAAGAATATTTGCTAGTCAATTTTTTAGAGGATTAAACGAAAAAACCGATAACAGTTAAACTGTTATCGGTTTTGCCGTATAGAGTATCTCTTATCTGTTTCCTATTGTCTGCCGTTATTTACCTTTTTTGTTTTTCTTTTGCTTGCTTTCAACTTCTGCCGCTATCTTTTCTTCGGATGCCGCCAGTTCCGCCTGAGCTTTCTTTTCTTCTTCGGCTTGCCTAAGCTGTTCCAGACGTTCTGCCGTTTTAATCATTTCCGGCGTAGGCGGATCGCTCTTTTCATATGTCGTTTCTGCGTCATTTCCTTTTAAAGCGTCTCTTGTGTACACGCATCTTGCGTTCCAAAGCAGCCAACTGCCTATGTCATTGTCATAGCATGCCTGTATTTGCGCCATGACTTCTTTTTTGCCGTAAGGAACCCCGCCCATAGAAAAATCCTGAAGCCACGGGCGCAGTTTTTCTTTTGGAATTCTTTTGAGCGCGCCTTCCATAGCTTTATATACTATTATATAAGGCTCTTTATTCGGTTCCGCTACGCCGTATTCGCCTTTATAATAGTGCGACGGATAAACCATAGGGCTTACGTAATCAACCCATTCCGCCATGTCAACGATTATCTGGCCTATTCCCATGTCATCATTAGCGGTTGTTGTCAAACCGAATACGTCAATTGAAATTTTCACGCCTTTGGGCTTCAATCTTTTGTTGGCTTCTTTCAAAAATGCGACTATAGCTTTTGACGCCTCTGCCGGAGAATGATCCGGATTGCTGTAGCGGCAGTTCTTTGTGTTTCCGTCCGAAGGGAATCTTATGTAGTCAAACTGTATTTCTTCAAAACCGAGCTCAACGGCTCTTTCGGCTATTTCAAGAATATATTCCCACGCGTCTTTGCTGTACGGGTCAAGCCATGTCATGCCTTTCCTGTCCGTCCAAAGCGTTCCGTCCGGATTTTTTACGCCCATCGAAGGTTTTCTCCTGGGCATTAAATCGTCTCTGTTAACTACAATTCTCGCCACCGTATAAATGTCGTTTTCTTTTAGCTTAGCGAGATAATCTTTTATATTCGGTATTGCGTTTCTGAAAGTGCGGTTTTCATTAGCGGTTTTTACGCCGTCTATATACACCTCTCCTTCCATCTCTTTTATATCTATAACGGCCGTGTTAAGTTCCGTATTATTGAAAAGCTCGATAGCCGCATTTCTGTGTTTTGAAGCGCCGCTTATCCATGCGGAAAGATGTATGCCTCTGACAAATTTTTCCGGCTGCTGCGGTTCAGGAGCAATGTCGACGGAAACTTCCATCGAGACTTTTTCTATAAAAGCTTCTTCTCCCTGAGGCTGTTCCAAAATTGTGGTTTTTGAGCTTGACGCTATGCTTGCGCACGCTGAAGTCAAAAGAAATGCAAACAAAGACAAAGATACGGTTAATTGTTTTATGGTTTTTTTATTCATAGTTAGAATATTGTACAGATATAAGCCATTATTGTCAATAATTTTAAATTTTAATTTTAAATTTTAGATGTAGAGAGGCAGAGATGCGGGGAGGCAGGGTAACTGCCGTTTGTTATTTTTATCATTTGCCGTTACTCTGCATCCTTGCCTCCCTGCCTCTAGTCTGCCTTTGTGTTCAACGCATTTTTTGATATAATAGTCTTTATGAAAAAAATATTGTTGTCATTTATTGCTGTCTTATTTTTTACAGCATTGCCGCAGGCTGCGGACGGGCGGTATATAGTATTTTTCGCGGAAAGTTCCGATATACCGGAAGCCGTTGCCGACAGAATACTGTTTTCCAAAAGATTTTGCATGGCAATACCCGTTGTTGCCGGCAGTTCAATTCCCGCGTCAATAGAAGAGCTTGTTTCCCGAGGAAGGCTTGAACCTTCATTGGTTTTTGAGCCTGAACCGGTTTTTCCTATTTTAGCCACGGTTTACAGTTCCAGTGAAAAAAAGTCCGACAGGCAGGGTTTTAGTGATTTTGTTACCGGAGGAATAAGAGCGTTTGAAACAAGCGCAAACAGGGAGAAATTCGGGGTGTTTTTAAACTCCGGAAACGTTTCGCATAATATATTGTATTATTTTGCCGGATTAAATTTGTCGTGGGTCAACATTGACAATATGGAAGACTCTTTTAAAGGCGTATATAAAATTGACGGCATTACGACTTTTTCAATGTATAAAAACTTTCCTACGGCGCAGAAAGATATTATGAAGTGGCTTGAAGCAAGAAAAGCAGCAGTGATTCCCGTGCTTCTTACAAAAAAGCATCTGGGAAACGTTGCTTTTATGGAGTATTTAATTGATACGTTTGACAGAAGCCAGCATATAAAACCGGCTGTGCCTCTTTATGTATCATTGATAAAGCGCGACATGATTGACGAGAAAGATGCAGTTTCCTTTGAAATTCTTTCGGTAAGGCCTGCGATAATGACAAAACTTTATTCGGCGGTGTCGTTTATTAATGCTTATAGAAACTCAAACGATTTTTTTGAATATTCTTATAAAAACGCGCAGAGCGAACTTGTGTATTTGTGCACTTATGATTTGTTAAAAGGCGTATCGGCAAATAAAACAGCCAGCCAGAGAATGTTTGACGCGGCATACAATAATATATACAGACTTTTGGGCGCTGAAGCTCCTTCCGATAAAGAGTTATACGCGAAAAAGCCTGATATAGCCGGCAGCAATTTATATGCCGGCACGGAAGAAGTTATTCATACGGAAATAACCGCGATAAGCGGGGGCGTGTCCGTGGACAATGACGGGATTGTGAAAAATCTTACCGTTGTTTCCAAGGACAATGCGATAAATATCGAGCTTTCTTTTGAAAGCGGCCAATGGGATGAAAAGATAGCTTATGTTGATATATATATAGACATGAACAACCTTGAAGGCGCGGGTTCTACCGCGATGCTTTCCGGCATTAACGGATTTCTTACGCCGGATTCCGCATGGGAGTACGCTTTAAGGGTTAGCAAAGATAAAGTATTGCTTTACAGACATTCGGCGGATTCAGTAATATTTTTAACCCAAATTCCAAATACCGGATCGTCTTTTTCTATTCCTCAAAAGTATATCAGAGGAAATCCCGTAAATTGGGGTTATCAGGCTGTTGCAGTGAGTGAAACCGACGGGAAAACCGGTATCGTTGATTTTTTTGTACAGAGTTCGCAAAGCAGGGAAAGTTTCCTTTCGGTAAAACCTTTTCAAATACCTGCGGTACGGTTAAATAAGTAACGGCTTATGAATAATACATATCATTTCATCACCCGCGCTAAGAAAGCGTTTCTCTTAGTTTTCATATTTTCTTTTCTTTTTCTTTGCAGCTGCGCGTCGCTGAAAGTCAGCCGGGCACCTGCAGCGGAAACGGAGCCGCAGGCCGGCGAGCCTGAACCTGTCAAAATAAAAAAAATCACAATAAGTTTTGCCGGAGACTGTACGCTTGGCGGCGACAGGGAAAGACAAGGCTATCACGGACACTTTGACTGGTACTTCAATGAAATTGCAAAAAAAGATTATTCGTATTTTTTCTCGGGCGTCAAAGAAATTTTTGAAAAAGACGATTATACGATAGTAAACCTTGAAGGCGTTCTTACCGAATCGGAAAACGTCAGGGAAAAAGACAAAAACTTAGCAAAAAAAGGTACGGTAAAAGCAAAAGCGCAGCCAAAAAAATCCGCAAAATCCCAGAAACCAAAATACAAATATTATAATTTTAAGGGCTTGCCGGAATATGCGATTATTCTTTCTTCCGGAGGAGTCAATGCCGTAAGCCTGGCAAACAATCACACTTACGACTACGGGCAGGAAGGCTATGACGAAACAATAGAAGCGCTGAAAAGCTGCGGAATAGACTATGTCGGATACGAAGATTACATTTTAAAAGAAATTAACGGTATCAAAGTAGGGGTTTTGTCTTTTGCGCAGGTATCGCGCAGGCCGTCTTCAAAAGAAGAAATTAAGACGGCTGTAGCCGGTTTAAAAGAGCAGGGCGCGGACGTGATAATAGTTTGCCAGCACAACGGCGTTGAAGGTTCATATTATCCGACGGAAAGCCAAAAAGATTTAGCGCATTTTATTATAGACAGCGGTGCGGATATTTACGTCGGGCATCATTCTCACACGCTTCAGGGCGTAGAACTTTACAAGGGAAAATATATATTGTATTCGCTGGGTAATTTTGTTTTCGGAGGCAATTCTAACCCGAAAGATAAAGATTCGATGATAGCGCAGGCGCTTGTAGAAATTGACGGGGAAAAGAAAAACATAGAGTTAAAACTCATTCCCGTATCCATATCTTCAATAAAAACAAGAAACGACTATCGTCCGGTAATTCTTGAAGGCGACGAGAAGCAAAGAGTAATAGACAAGATAAACGAGATAAGCAAAGATTTGAATTTTGAATATAAAGAATAATTAACGGCGATGCAGGGATGCAGACTTTGCTGTCATCCCCGAAGGTCGTAATCGGGGAACCAAGTTAGTCGTGGTATAAAGAAAAATTTTTAGTAAAAATGGATTCCCGATAAAAACATTCGGGAATGACATTAAAGAAACGGATAGTATTTATGACTTGTCGTATTTTTTCTCTCTGCATCCCTGCATCGCCGTTAATCAAGTTTTGCAAAAATTTCATCTTTGAAGCTGTCGAAAGCTTCTTTATCTTTGCCGGATAAAGTGGTTGTGGGCGGCGTGGACATTGTAAGGAAATTTATAAATTTGCCGTTTTTACTGATTCTGAAATCCAAATGCGGCCCCGTGGAAAGTCCTGTGCTTCCTACATAGCCTATTATTTGTCCCTGGTTTACGCGAGCGCCTCTTTTTATACCTCTTCCGTATTTTAAAAGATGCCCGTAATATGTCTCATATCCGTTGCTGTGTTTTACAACGACCAAATTGCCATACCCGCCGCTATACTCGGACTTCTTAACTGTTCCGTCTCCTATTGAAGAAACCGGAGTGCCCGTAGGAGCGGCATAGTCTATGCCTAAATGCGGCCTTGGTATTTTCAATATCGGATGCATTCTTTTTGGATTAAAAAACGAACTTATTCTGCTGAACTGCAGAGGAGCTTTTAAAAACGCGCTTTTAACGGACTTTCCGTTTTCGTCAAAATATCCATATTTCCCGTCTGACGTTTTGAACAGAATAGCATTATATATTTTTGCCCCTGATTTGTATTGCGCGGCAATGATTTTTGAAGATAATCTGGTATCTTTTTTGCTTACGGTTTCAATTTGGTAAAACACTTTAAAAGTGTCTTCTTTTCTCGTATCAGTAAGAAAATCCATCTGCCATGCGAAAATGTCCGCGAAAGACATAATTATGTTAGCCGGAACATCCTGTTCTGCCATTGCCGCCCAAAGAGAGGAAGCTATTGTTCCGGATGCGTTAAAATCAGTGACCATTCTGCCGAGAAGTTTTTTTGACGCTTCAATGGAATCGTCCGTTGATTTTTTTATTGAGTAAAAGAAATCTCCGGAGGGATGATACCAAAAATTTGTCCACTGCCCGGAGGCCGTGGAATATACAACTTCAAAAAAGTCTCCGGAATTAATTTTGCCTATTCTAAAACCGAGTTTGGCAAGTTCTTTTTTTATTTCCGTTTTATCGCTTTCCGAAAGTCTGCTTTTTGCCAGCGCCGAATCGAACGAATCGCCGTAATTGACTTCAATTTTTTCAATATCCATTACGTATTCCGGCGGTTCGGGTTTGAATTCAAGATTGCTTATTTTCACATACAAGATACAGGAGTATATTGCTGCGGTTACAAAAAAGACAATAATATATATGTATAATCTTCCGAATTTTTTGTTCATTTCTTAGTAATTTTACAAGATTTCAGCCTTTTTGACAATGCCGAAGGAATTATGTAAAATCAAGAAAACAATTACGAATTACGAATGACGAATTACGAATCAACTGCAAATGCCTTTTTTGTCTTTTATTCGTAATTCGTCATTCGTAATTCGTAATTGTCGTTAATAAAAGGGGTTTTACCATGGCGGAAATCAAGGCTTTTGAGGCAGTCAGATATTCAAAGGAAAATATAACAAATTATATATGTCCTCCTTACGATGTTATCAGTCCCGAAGAAAAGGACAAGCTTCAAAAACTTTCTCCTTATAACATAGTAAATATTGAACTTTCGGATCCGAAAGGCAAAAAAAATAAATACGCGCATGCCGCGGAACTCTTTAAAGAATGGCAGAAAGAAGGAGTTTTGAAACGCGATAATAAACCGGCTTACTATTTTTATGAGCAGGTTTTTGAAGATTACGGAATAAAAATGACCAGAAGAGGTTTTTTTGCCGCTTTGAAACTTGAAAACCCTCACTCCGGAAAAGGCGCGATAAAACCGCACGAAAAAACTTTGGCAAAACCGAAAGCCGACAGATTGAGCCTTCTGAAAGCCGTAAAAGCAAATGTCAGCCCTATATTCGGCCTTTTTGACGACGGTAAAAAAAATATGGTTGATTTATGCAAAAAGATAGCCAAACGGACGACCGCCGCGACCGCCAGGGATAAGGAAGGCACTTTCCATAAGCTTTGGGTTGTTACCGATGAAGAAATAATCGGCGATATTGAGAAATATATTTCAAATAAAAAGGTTTTTATTGCCGACGGGCATCACAGATATGAAACGGCATGGAACTACAGTCAGGAAAGAAAAGAAAAAGATAAGAAATATTCCGACGATAAGCCTTACAATTATGTTTTGGCGTATTTATGTCCGATGGAAGACCCGGGTATTTCAATATGGCCTACGCACAGAGTGATTGAAGAACCTGACAATCTTGAGGAAAATATTGAAAAATATTTTGACGTGCGTCCCTCGGGGAATTTTGTGAAACTTTCAAAAAAAGATATTCAGCCCATGCTTATATTCAAAAACGGCAATTACAGAACATTGACGATAAAAAAAGAAGATTTTCTTAAAAAAGCAATGCCGGACAAAGGCAAAGCTTACAGAAATCTTGCCGTCAGCGCGCTGCACAATGTTCTCATGCCCGGCGTAGACGCGCAGGAATTTACCTATGTTAAAAATGATAAGGAAGCGGTTTCTTTGGCTAAAAAAACGAACAGAATCGCAATCATGGTTCCGGCAACGCCGATTGAATCTTTGCAGGACATAAGTTTAAACAATGAGATGATGCCGCAGAAATCGACATATTTTTATCCGAAACTTGCCAGCGGCATTGTTATAAAGGATAGTTAGTAGGTAGTAGTGAGTAGTTAGCAGTTGTTGAATTTCGGCACAGCCGAAATAGTTTAATAGGTTTTCGCATAGCGAAAACTCCGAAACTACTCACTACTCATTACTCACTGCTAACTAATAATTAGATGACTCTTTTAATCGATATACTTTTAATCGCAAGCGTTTTATTGATAGCCTGGTTTGGCTGGTCTGCCGGGCTTACCAGGAGTTTTTTTGCCGTGCTTGCCGGGTTTGTTTCGATATTGGCAGCGGAAAAATATCCGTACCAGACAGGGATAAATTATTACCTGATTTTTGTGATATGCGCTTTGATTTTTTATATGGCCGGCGCTTTTACTCTCAGAGTAGTGCGTTTTTTTTACATGAATTTGATTGATAAAATCGGCGGCGCGGCTCTGAGCGCTTTAGTTTGGATTGTAGTATGTATTAATGTTGTTATTCCTACTATGACTCACGGAACGCACGCGCTGGACGGCTCAGCGCGCTCTTTTTATAAAACCATCTCAACATCAATGCAGCAAAACATACCGTTTTTTACGGATTATGTGCCTGCCTCTCTTGAAAATAAGGTAATCGCAAGGCAGAGCAGCAGTGAAAACGGCAGTTAATAGTTAATAGATAATAGATAGTAATTTCGGTGTTTTCGCAAAGCGAAAACCTATTAATAGATTTCGGCTTTGCCGAAATTCAATAACTATTAACTATTCTCTATTATCTGTTAACTGTCTTTAAAAGGGGATATTATGAAAAAATTAAGATTAGGCTTTCCTAAAGGAAGCCTGCAGGATTCTACGATTGAATTGTTTAAAAAGGCGGGAATAAGAATAAATGTTTCGTCGCGCTCATACTTTCCGTCATCGGACGATGATGAGCTTGAAATAATGCTTGTGCGTTCGCAGGAAATGGCGAGATACGTGCAGGACGGCTTTTTTGACTGCGGGCTTACCGGTTTTGACTGGATATGCGAAAGCGGCGCTAAAGTTAAAGAAGTGTGCGAATTGAATTACGCTAAATCAGGATTCAGGCCTGTGAGATGGGTTTTGTGCGTTCCGGAAGCTTCCAAAATAAAATCAATAAAAGATTTGCAGGGCAAAAGAGTCGCGACAGAACTTATTAATTACACAAAAAAATATTTCGCGAAAAATAAAGTTAAAGCCGATATAGAGTTTTCATGGGGCGCTACAGAAGCAAAAGCCGGCGCTTTGGTGGACGCTATTGTAGAGCTTACCGAAACAGGTTCTTCATTGAGAGCAAATAAATTAAGAATCGTCGAAGAGATGCTTACTTCAACTACAAGATTTATTGCCAACGACAAAGCTTTGGCGGACAAGTGGAAAAGGGAAAAGATCGAAAATATGGCAATGCTTTTGAAAGGAGCTTTAGCCGCCGAAGGCATGGTTGGCTTGAAAATGAACGTGCCGTGCAAATCTTTAGACAAAGTTATTGCCGTTTTGCCGGCTTTAAAAAAGCCTACGATTTCGCAGTTGAGCGATGCAAACTGGGTAGCTTTGGAAGTAATAATAGAAGAAAAAGCAGTTAAAAAACTCATACCTGCTTTGAAAAGAGCCGGAGCGGAAGGGATTATCGAATATCCGTTGAATAAAATAATTTATTAGAAGCTGGGAAGTTGAGAGGATCTATGGTCGTTTCGTCTTTGTCCTTGCCGTTGTTGTCATTCCGTTGAAAAACGGAATCCATGTTAGCTGTTAAAGAGATTGCGGATCAGGTCCGCAATGACGGCAATAGCTGTTACTCAGCTTTCTATGTTTTGATAAGAGGGAAACTAAAATGTCCAACATACGAGTCCGTTTCGCGCCGTCCCCAACCGGTGATTTACATATCGGCGGCGTGCGCACCGCATTATTTAACTGGCTTTTTGCAGCAAATAAAAAAGGCAAGTTTATTTTGAGAATTGAAGATACCGACGAAGCCCGCTCCACGGATGAATCGGTAAAAGTTATTTTAGACGCAATGAAATGGCTTGGGCTTAACTGGGATGAAGGCCCGGGAAGCGAAGCTTCTGAACTTGAATTGCCGAAATATGCTCCTTACTATCAGATGAAAAGGAAAGAGCTTGGCATTTACCAAAAATATGCTGATGAGCTTGTTGAAAAAGGTTTAGCGTATCCATGCTATTGTACGGCAGAAGAAGTTGACGAAATGCGTAAAACCGCGCAGGCGAATAAGCTGCCTCCGAAATATGACGGAAGATGCGCCAGCCTTACAAAAGACCAAAGAAAAGAAAAAGAAGCGCAGGGACGTACGGCAGTAATAAGATTTAAAATGCCGAAAGACGGCTTAACTGTTCTTAATGATTCAATACGCGGTAAAGTTGAATTTGACAATTCTTTGCTGGATGATTTTGTTCTGCTTAAAGCAAGCGGCGTGCCGACATATAATTTTGCGTGCGTTATCGATGATTACCTTATGGAAATCACGCATGTTTTAAGAGGCGACGACCACATTTCAAACACGCCGAGGCAAATGAATATTTATAATGCGCTCGGATGGAAAATGCCGGAATTCGCGCATATGGCGATGATTTTGGGGCCTGACGGAGCCAGACTTTCAAAAAGACACGGACATACTTCCGTTTTGGAATACCGCAAAGAAGGGTACTTGCCGGAAGCCGTTATAAATTATCTTGCTTTGCTGGGCTGGTCAACGGAAGACAGCCAGCAGATTTTCACTGTCGCGGAGCTTAAAGAAAAATTTTCAGTTGAAAGATGCGGAACAAGTCCTTCAACTTTTGACCCAGTAAAACTTCTTTGGCTTAACGGCGAAAAGATACGTTCCGGAAGCATGGATGAAATTTATGATTTGTTTATGGATTGGCTGAAATATACGAATAATGAAAACCTCATCGAGGGCTGGGATAAAGATTTGTTAAAGAAAGCCATGGTTTTAGAACATGACAAAATAAAGCTGTTAAAAGATATACCTTCGCTTGTGGATTTCTTTTTTGTCAAAGACGTGGTATACGACGAAGAAGCGGTAAAAAAAGTTTTTGAAAAATCTAAAGACACCGCGGGGCTTGTATTAAAAGAAAGCGCGCAGAGACTTCAAAATCAGTCTGACTTTTCCTCAGACGCTTTGGAAAAATACGCAAGGGATTTAGCGGAAGAAAAAGGTATCGGCACGGGAAAAGTTTTCCATCCTATAAGAGTGGCAATTTCAGGAAGAACCCAGGGTCCGAGCCTTTTTCATATGATGGAAGTGATGGGGAAAGATGAAGTTGTAAGAAGAATAAATGTTGCCGTACAAAAATACTTCGCATAAACGCTGTCATTGCGAGCGTAGCGAAGCAATCCAGAGAGGTGTTTTTTATGTCTCAACAGGAAGAAAAACCAGATTTAAATCCGTATTTTTTTAACCTTGTAACGATGTTTGCTTCCGCGGCGTGGCAGCAGCTCGGGAAAATCCAAAGCCATGTTGACGGAAAAATTTATAAAGATTTAAAGAGCGCTCAGATTACCATTGAAATGCTTATTATGATAAGAGATAAAATGAAAGGCAATCTTTCAAAAAAAGAAGAAGAATTGCTTACTTCCACCATATCAAACCTGCAGATAAATTATGCAGATGAAGCTGCCAAACCCGAAGATAAAAAAGAAGAAGAGAATAAACCTTCCGATACCTGCGGATGCGGAAGCGACAATAAAAGCTAGGCAGAGGAGGTAAAATGAAAATTTTAACTTTAATCGGCGGAATATCTAAAAATTCAATAAATAAGAAGTTTTTTGAGATTATAAAACCTTTGGCTCCAAAGGAATTAGAATTTGATGTTTTTGACATATCCGGCCTTCCCTATTTTTCGCAGGACACGGAAAATGACATGCCTGAGATTGCCGCCGACTTCAAAAACAGAATAGCATCTGCAGACGCTGTTTTGGTTATAACTCCGGAATATAACCGTTCAATGCCTGGAGTGCTTAAAAACGCACTCGACTACGCCAGCCGGCCTTACGGAAAAAACGTATGGATAAAAAAGCCTACGGCAGTTTTAGGGACAAGTCCCGGGGCAACGGGAGCTTTTGCCGGGCAGCAGCACGCGAAAAACACTTTATCTTTTCTCGGAGCTATTGTAATGTGGCAGCCTGAAATATATTTTAATTTTTCGGCTTATGTTAACGATAAAGGCGAACTTGCCGATTCTTCTAAAAAGGTTTTTGAAAATTATTTTGCCGCGTTCAAACTCTGGATAGAAAAGAATTCGTCTAAATAAGCTGGTGAATTGATATTTTTTACGGCTTTAGCCGTTAAATTTGCCAAAGAAAAGAGTTTTTTAGTATAATCATCAAATCTCAATAACTTCAACAACTTCAGTTTGAATTGCCCGATGGTGTAATTGGTAACACGTCTGCCTCTGGAGCAGAAGTCTCCTGGTTCGAGTCCAGGTCGGGCAGTTTTTAATTTGTCTTTTGGATTTTTACTTCCTTCTACGCCGCCTCATTTGCCTTTAGCAAACTTCGGCGCCGCAAGCGTCTTAAAAACCAAAAATACTTTGTAAAAACTCGGAGAATTTTAAAAATTAAATAGCAATTATTGTGATCACCGTATCCTTGACCACCTTGAGCATAATAAAAAGCAAACTGAAAAGAAGCTAAAAAGCAAAAAATTTTATTGAATTACATATTACACGGCAGCAGCTTGCCGGTTTTTAATTATAGCGCTTTGTTCATAGACAAATCACGCATAATAATTTTATTTTTTGTTACTTTTCAACGATTGAAGCTTAAGTTGATAATATGAGGGCATCTGTATTTTATTGATAGAGAGCAAAAGATTAGGATCGTTAATCATTTGCAAAATTTCTTCTTTCCCGGCATTTTGATTTTGAAGCATTGCGGCAATTTCCTGTGAGAGAAAACGATCGGAAAATCCGAGTTCGTAAATATTGATTGCGGAAATAGTAGGCAATCCGTATTTGAGAGATTTTTGAAAAAGTTGAAAGCGTTCCTTAATAGAATTGTCGAACGGTTCGAGATGTTCTATAACTGCTCCGACAAGAAGCATCCCGTCAAAAGCGAAAGAGTTTTCACAGATATCAACCATATCTTCTACGGTAAAAGCTCTGCGTTGCGTACCCCAAATCCTGCGAACGCCATTTTTCTCAATCAATGACAAAAGGCCGGCAAAAGAAGTTCCTTTTGCCCATGCGAGCAATATTTTTTTTCGGATTTCAGGCGGATCAAATCTTGAGAAAATCACTTTCCCGTTATTTTCAATGATTTCACAGAGAAAAGGCCATATCGCTTCGATAAAATCTTCAATACTTGCCGCCTCCAGCAATCTTTCTTTGTTTTTCGCTGTCCATTCTTCAATTTGCAGAGACGTTTGAACTCCGTAAAGCGTTTTTCCGAAAACAGCTTTTCTTGACGGTTCTTTAATCTTTTCTTCGATATTTTTGGCAAGCAGCAGAAAAACTTCCTTAATTTGTATCTTCTTTTCGTCATCCGCCAAGTGAAAGGCTAAAGTCTGTCCGGCAAGTTCCAAAACAAAATTTTCGTTATCCGTATCAGCTTCGCTCCAATGCGCCAAAAGAAAATTTTCAATGGAATCAAACAACTGCGTTTTTCCAAATAATAGATAACGAGAATCGTCGTTGTCAAATTTCTCCGCCAATTCTCTTATTTCATTAGCCAAATATGCTTTGATTATATCTTCAACAGATACATTTTCTATGGGATTAAGAATATCCAGCAGAGAGCTGACGCAATTTTCAGATTTATTTATATCTAATAAAGATTGGGCATTTTCCCAACGCCATCTTTCTCTATAGTCGGCTTTTTTATCATACACATTAGGATCTGCAAATAAAATACTTCCTTCAATATGTTTTCCCGAACGTCCTGCGCGTCCGATAAGGTTGTGAAAATCGCGAACTTTTATAGGTTGTCCCGCCTGTGAGGTATGCGGAATAATCAGATAACGAATTGGCAAATTGATACCTTGCGCAAGTGTGGATGTACAAATGACAAACCTTATCTTGTCTTCTCTCATCGCATGTTCTGCGGCGATGCGTATTCCGTGGGGAATATTATTGTGATGAGCAAAAATACCGAGGCGCGCGCTTTTTGTTTCAACGGAATTAATTCCTAGATTTTTTTCACACAGATTTGAAATCTCCGAAACTTCGGTTTTGTCGGACACACCGATCAGGTTTTCTGCCGAAAAACCACAATCAAAAATTTCTATAGCTTGCTTACATATACTTGTCGCTATATCTTTTCGGCCGCAAAATATGGCAACGCCTCCGTTTGCACACAATTTTAAACCTAAAAAGAGAGCAATATCAGTAGGGGTTTTTTGAGGGAATGTTTTATTTTTAAACGTTTGCTGTTCAATTACGCGCGGAACATAAAAAACATTTTCATTTCCTTTTGTATAGTGGATTTGCCCTAATTCGGTTGTCCAGCTGGCAAACCCGATAGACTTTGATGTTGGAATCAGGCTTGTTCCTTTGACTACGCAAGCGTCTCCGTTTAGCCATTGCCCGATTTCGCTGGCATTTGGAATAACGGCAGAAATCAAAACTTTTTGCGCATCAGCCGGAATAAATTTTTTCAAAGATGTAAGCAGCAACTCATAAGTGATGCCTCTTTTTCCCGTGTCAAATTGGTGTCCTTCGTCAAATATAATTAATTTCAGCTTTTGGGTAATTTCAGGGTTATGCCGCAATACATAAAATAGTTTTTCAGGCGTGACTATCAGGATTTGCGGACGTGCTGTAATTGCAAACAATTTGTCAATTTCTATTTTGAAATCATTTTGCAAAATATCGGAGAGAGCGTCAATTCCAATATATTCTGCGCTAAACGCCTTTTCCAGAGAATCCTTTATTTCACGGCAAAGGGCGCGAAAAGGAGCAACTATTACGGCAAGATCGGCGCGTTGCGCCAAAAAAGCGCTTCTGATAATCAATTCGATAGACTTTGTTTTGCCGGCGCTGGTAGGCATTTGTATCACAGCTGATTTCCCGTGCAGAACACCATCTTGCCCTAACAGATGCTGTGCCGGCCAAAATTCTTTGATAAAAGCCGGCTTATTCAAAGCCGTTTTCCATTTCCCGATATCAAGTCCTGTGTATTTCGGCAAAACTCGAATAGCCGCATTATCTAATTTCTTTTTTGTTGCTGCGGCAATAATATCCCCTAACAATAATTGTTCCGGAGTACCGTCGTCATAAACTTTCCGCCGCAGCTCTTTGATTGTATTATTGACAATTTGATCGTTTCCGTTTGTGTAATAGGTCGAAATTTCTGCAGGAAGCCCGTTTATGTAATCAGCATAATTGCCTGTATACGGTTTAAGCGGAACTGAAATATCGCCTTTAAGTATACAAAGCAGTAAAGAGTCCAGACCTTCCGTATGCCGATCCGTATCTTCGTATTCGAGTGATTGTGCCAAAACCATTGCGTTTCCCGGCATATCGCAAAGATAATATGCGCCAGAGGCCCGCAAGCGTAATTTAGGAGACAACGACTTGATAAGTTTTGATTCGCAATAAGAATTGAAAAACTCTGCGGAAAATAAAAGTTCTTTTTTTAATTCTTTAAAAGTGTCTGTATCTTCATGTCCGCGGTTTATTTCCGCCGCCAGGTCTCCAAGCAGCGCAATGCTCAAAGGGAACAATTTTTCCGGAGGATTTGATGCGGGTATAGCTATATGGTGTTCTAACGTAATACCGTACTCCCACATTTTTGCTTTTGACTTAGTGATATTGAGCAGATGTTTTGATTGTGTTTCAGGCTTCATCGGCAGCTCTTTGGTAAAGATTATGAACAAGATTCATCATATCTGCGCCTTTTATTATTATCAGCCTAAGAGTCGTATTGTTTGGATGGCTGCCGGTATTAGCGTCGCCGGCGATTGCATTCGAATAGTTGCTGTTACATACAAGCGCGACTGCGCCGTAAGCGGTTCTGTACGGATTGTCGGCTTCGCTCTCGAAACGTTCGATTTTGAAGACTTCATCCGTCATTCCTTTGTCAAAAAATCGCTGTTTCATTGCATTCAGCGATTCCGCTATACGCAGCCTGTCTTTGCCGGAATCATCAATCGCGTCTTGCAAACGCGTGCTTATAGTTCCATTTTCCGATTTAACGGCTTCCCCTGTAAACTTTGCCTTTGCCTCGAAAATTGCCAACTCATCCGCAGGATTGGTATAGGTTTGATCGGCGAAACGAAACCCTATAACATCGCTTCCTTTTGTAGATTCATTCCTGTTGGTCTTATTGCTGTAACGAGTCCGTCTGCTCAGAACCTCGTAATTTAATATAAACTCTAAAAAATCCGACACCAAAATTTCGCCGAAATCTCCGGAGCGTACGCTTGGCCCCGGGGCTTGCTGCCGGTCGGGAAATTTGATGTTGAGCAGATAGTTTTTTCGCGAAAGCCGCGGGCCGTTTCTCATACTGTCAATCTCGCTGTCGCTGCAATAATGCTCCCGAAAATGTTTGGCCCAGGCGGTCAAAACAGTATTGTTATTCGTATGGCGCAGTTCCCAAACTTCGACGTTTTTTCCGTCGGAAGTTTGTAAAACAGTTCCCGAGTTATGAAGAAATGAGATATGCAGGGGATTCGTCATTATCAAACTCCTTATTTTACAACTTCATAATTTTATAAAAAAGCAAAACAAATAGATATAAGAACAATTTCAAGGCGAATTCAAGTTACTAATGCAACAGTAGAATTAAAAATATCCTGAGGTGTAAAAAAATGCAGGCATTTTCTAGTCCTGTTATTAAGCCAAAATTCTAACTGTTGAATGTGTTGTGAATATATCACTTCATTATTTTTTACTTATTAATTGCGTTAGAAGGGCTTTTCCGAATTCTTCCGATGCTTCATATCCTTTGGCGGTTATGATGTTTCCGTCGATTTCCAGGCTTTTTTCGGTGTAGTTGGCCCCGCCTTTTGCCAGAGCTTCTATTCCGTCATGAAAAACAGTTGCTGTTTTTCCTTTCAATACTCCGGCGTTTGCCAGAGTGGTCGGAGCTATACATATTGCGGTTGTCGGTTTTCCGGATAAGAAAAAATCATTGGCAAGTTTTAATGCTTTCTCATTTTCAAAGAATACGCTTGCGCCAGGTCCGCATTTTTGTTGAAAGAGATTTTTGTTTATTAGTCCTATTGTTCAGCGGCGCGCTTCAACCCTTCAAGGGTGTGCGGTAGACCTTTGCGTATCCGGGAGCCGATAAGCCTGCCAAACAAAGGGGCAAGAAGGCCAATGAAAGAAACCCGATGCAACGCCTGAACCTGGCTGCCGCCTATAGGCGAAAGCTCATGTTCAAAACGCATGGTACACAGCGGGAGCTTGCTTTCAACGGTAAATGAACGATTTGGCACTACCTCGATAAAAATGATTTTTGCTTTGGGGCCGCTCGATGGCTGAAGAATGCCGGTGGCTCCGGACGAAAACTGTCCGTTGATAGAGGAAGACGTTACGTCCGGGTCCCAGAATGACCAGGCCGAAACGTTGGCGTAGAGAGAATACAGCTTTTCTACCGGTGCATTGATGAGAATTTTTTCTTCAAATTGCATGAGAGAGTTCTTCCGTCAAAAGCGCGCTTTACTTGAAGCATCAACCCCCTATGCTCTCGCATCGGGTGAAGTTCAATTTTTCCGATTTCTCTATTTTTAACTTTAAGATTTCAACCTATCTTTCGATAGTTATTCTTTTAATTACTACCGGATTAACGGGATTGTCTGAAAAATCAACTTCGGTTCTTGCTATTTTTTTAACTACATCCATTCCGGAAATAACCTGTCCGAAAATTGTGTGGTTTCCGTTAAGCCACGGCGTAGCAGCTTCAGTTATAAAAAACTGAGAACCGTTTGTGTTTGGCCCTGAGTTTGCCATTGCGAGCCTGCCGGGCTTGTCGAACTTCAAACTAGGGACTATTTCGTCTTCAAAGCTGTATCCGGGTCCGCCAGTGCCTCTGCCGATTGGGCATCCGCCCTGAATCATGAAGTCTGGTATAACTCTGTGGAATGTAAGTCCGTCATAAAATTTTCTTCTGACTTTTTCGCCTGTTTTTGCGTCTCTAAACTCTTTTGTTCCCTCTGCAAGTCCGACAAAGTTTGCAACGGTTACAGGCGCTTGGTCGGGAAAAAGTTCAATTGTAATATTGCCCTGCGACGTTTCAATGACTGCGTTCATTCTTTTTGTCTCCTTGGTTATTGTTTGTGTACTGACTGCTGCTTCTTTTGAGGATGCCTGTACTGCGGTTTGATACGGCACGCATGCCATAATTAAAAACATTGTCAATAAAAAGATAATTTTTTTCATATTCTGATTATACAATTCTTATTTGAATTTTGCAACGCAAATAACGGCGATGCATGGATGCGGAGAGGCAGGGCAATAACGTATTTTGTCTTTTTTGCCGTTACTCTGCATCCCCGCATCTCTGCATCTTTCTGTTGCCTCATTGTTTTATGTTATTTAAATTTTAAAACAGGACTATTAAAAAATTAAAAGTGGACTCCTTTGAGCAAAGCGTTTTTAATGATTTGAACATCTAAA
>WRJZ01000024.1 GCA_009778325.1 Candidatus Endomicrobium neocapritermitis
TCAGCTTTCCGTTAACGCACTTCCAAGTGCCTCTATACTGCGCGTTGCTTGCCGTAAACTGGTCCCAATTATCGATGCCGCATGAAAAACGAATGTCCGGCTCGCCGAATCTGTCAAGAACAAACGGCGTCTTGACGTTTGCCACAGATGGGCTTGTTTGACCTATGCCGTTAAATTTTCCCGTAAAACTGAGTTTAGCGGCGCCGCCGGTAATTTTCACGTTGTAAGTCAGAGTTGTACTGGAATATGCTGGAACCGTGACGCTCTGCGGACCGCTCACGGTATAGACGGCGTTTTCGGACGCCTTCGTGAACAATCCCTCCACCGTGCCGGTGACCTGAACATCGTTGAAGTTATATACGGTTACATCAACATCGGTTTGCGTATTGGGATTTAATGAATAAGCGCCTTCCACCTTTACGTTTTTACGGGATTCTATCGGGAAGCTCTGGTCAAGCACAATTTTTTGAGCTTTTGAAAATGTTTTAGGCGCAAGAGCCTTGTTCGTATAATTCGACGGCGTGTACACGCTCGTAGGAATATCGCCGGAAACTCTCAGATAGACGGGGTCGGGGCCGAGCGTAAGGTTGAAAGTACCTCCGGTGACTGTGGCGGGTTTCGTGCCGCCCATGATGTCCGTGAGGATTCCGCTTTTTCCCAGGGGCAATGTCGCTGTAGATGATGCGCTCGCCGATCTCGCGTCCCAGAGAACCAGCACAGTATCACTGCCGTCCTTAAATACATATCCCTTCGCGTCGCCGGTCAGATTGTTTAATTTACCGATGTATTTCGCCTCACCCAGAGCTTCAGTCATGACAGCTTGGGCAACATAAGAGGCATAAGGAGTCATACGGAAAGAGAAGGATCCCCAATAATTTATACGGCTGCCTTCTTCACCTCCTCCATCAATAAAAGGCAAGCCGAGGAACCAGAAATGCTTATCCACCCCGGTGGCCAGGCTTATCGCCGCGGAAGTAACTAAATACCGCGCCTGCGCCTTCTGCGCTTCATAAGTTTCCAGCTCTCCAAAGGGGCCTGTGTAGCTGACAATCGCTCCGCCTGCCTCTGTTACCCACACAGGCATATTTTCGGCGCCGGCAAGGCTGTTTTTCAAGGTCAAATGAGCATTGTTGTTACCAATAGGAAAATCGTCATAGGGCCCTTCAGGTTTCAAGTTGTCCTGATGGCTATGGAAGTTATATGCATCGATGTAATTGATAATTCCGTTATCAAACAGAGTGTCCTGATACAAAGCAATCGTATCAAATCTTATGCGATTGACAAGCCCGCCAATGGTAACGAGAGGAGTACTGGCTGCTCCGCAATCGCGAAAGCCGATGGACGCAGCCTTTAAGAACGCGGCGAATTTGTCAGGCCCCTCGTGTTCTCCGGTCATATAGTTAAGCGGTTCCGGCTCGTTCCAGACTTCCCACATGCCAATATCGTTCCTGTAATAGTAGCCGGCATTTCGTCCGAACTCGTAAACGGACATCAGGTCGTCCGGCAACGTATATGCTTTAGCTGCCTTGTTCGCGTCTATTTTCTCCTGAGACGTTAAAGCCCAAGCAGGCGTTCCGGTGAAGCATTGCAATATCTTGATACCTGCTCCGTAAGACAGCTTGGCGTAGATATTTTGCGCAGTATAGGAGAAAGTGTTTTTATTAGTGTTTTGTATCCCGCTCCAACTCATTCTATCCCTTATCCATTTAACGCCGCTGAGCCTAACCGCCCTGATATAAAGGTCCCGCCATTTGTCTCCTTCCTGCGGCGATGACCAACTGCTTGCGTTAAACGCTTTTTTATACCAATCCAAAAGCACCCAAGCGACGGCTGTATCTGTCGCAAAAGGCGAATCGGTCAGAGGCTTGCGCTGTTCATAGGGTATCACAACGGCAAAGTCCCCGGAAACGCTTTCTCCGGGAACCGAAGCGGTAACAACATAATGTCCCGTATCCATAAATCCGAGATCGACTTGAGCCGAACTCCGCCCCACAGCAACAGAAGTATTTCCGGAACTGACCATCACTCCAAAATAATTTTTAACCGACCAGCCGACAGGGGTAGCAGCGGCCGACGGACTCAGGAGAACAACATCACAGACGAGCCGTTCGCTCGTAGTGTAAATGTTCAGCTGCGTACCTTCAACGCTTTTCAAAATATTTGCAGCAAAAGCGTTCGAAGCCGGAGCGCTCATGAACAGGGTAAACGCAAAAATAAACCCCGGCCATTGTGCTTTGATATTCATGAAAAATTCCTTTTTTAGAAGCGGACGCATCTTCTTATACTTATCTAAAGTATAAGACTACATCATTCGATATGCAATATGTTCTTTTTAGGGGGTTTTTTGTAATTAAGAAGGGCTATAACGGCAATTACGAATTACGAATCAAAAGACAAAACAAAAAATTGTAGATTACAACTTATTCGTAATTACTGTAATTGTCTTTGCCGTTCGCCGTTGATTCGTAATTCGTCATTCGTAATTCGTAATTGCCGTTAAAATCTATATCTTAGGCCGGCATTTGCTGAAATGTTTTCATATCCGTCAGAGGAAGCGTACCCGCCGTGCGTGTAAATATATACCTGTTCGGTGACGGTAACTTCTATTCCGCAGTTTGCGCTTAGTATCATATCTCCCTGCTCCAAACCTTTTACTTTCATCTTACCGTCCGCCTGAACAAATTCGGTTTCCAGCTCATTTTGCATGCCTGTGAGCGCATAGCCTGCTCCGCCGTTTATGTACCATTCGACTCTTTTATGATATCCTTTAAAACCTAAGCCCAAAAGAGCGTCTGAATATAAATAATTTTGCGAGGCTATTGTAAGGCCGAAGTCGCCTTCTTCGTTAAAACTTTCATTTATTACAGCCGCTGCGCTAAAGCCGATAAACGGCTTTAAGGCAATCGCGCTGCTCACTCCGATTTCATATCCGATATTTCCGTCAAAAGAAGCGCTGTATCCCGAAAAATTTCCGCGGGCGGCGCCCGTATTTAAAGTTTTAATTTTTCTTTCGGTTGTATAAGACTGAAATCCTAAAGATAAAATTCCTTTAAATTCAAAAGAGTTTTTAAACCACGCTCCGTAAGCGCCGGCTTCAAGACTGTTGATTCCAGCTTTATCATTTTCCTGTTCCGCGTCATTCCTTCTGTATCCGATCATCAAACCGCCGATCAAACCGTCGCTGTTTTTAAGGTCCCAGCCTGCCTGTATTCCCCAGCTGGTATCTTCAAAATCGGATTGCGGAATATTTTCGTCTTTGAATGTCAAAAGAGAACCGGAAGCCTGCACCCATGAATTTTCATCCGGCGCCATTTTTTCTCTTATCTGTCCGAACATATTGCGTTTTTGGCTGTTAACGGCAGCGGATTTAAACAAGTCCGCGTAGAAAGCGCCGGACAGCGCGCCCAAAGTTTCTTTCAAGTCGTCAAGATTAAGCGCATCCATCGGCGAAACGACGTTTCTCCAAAATCCGCCGTTATTTGCAAAAATAGAGTCGTACTCGGCATTAAGTATATTCGCGGCTTGCTGCTGGTTATGCGTAAGCCCTTGAAGTTCATTATACCCTATACTCTCGACAAAAAGATTAAGATTTCCGCCTGAGCGGCTTAATGCCCAGTTTATTCTTGCCCCGTATGCTCCGCTGGACACGCTGAAATTGCCGTTTATAGCGGTCGCGTTAACAATTGTGAAAGTTCCCCTTCCTACGCTAAGATTTCCGCCGATCAAAAGTCTGCCGGAAGGATCAATATTTACAGTATTTGCCCTTATTGTGGTAGAGGTGCTGCTTTTTAAATCTACGCCGACACTTAAATTTCCGCGAACATTCAGAGTTGCCGAGCGAAAATAAGCAGTATCTTCAACGCTTAAAGTTCCTCCGGATTCTATGTTAAAAATTCCGCTTACGTTGACGGAAGAATTTCTTCCCGCTAAAAACATGTTGCCCGGGCCTACAGTAAGATTGTTTATGGCCAGGGAAGCCGATTCGTTAAGAACCACGCCGCCCTGCGTAATGGTGAAAGTACATTGTATTACGCTATTTCCGCCGAGCTGCAAATTTCCCGCGCCGGTTTTATTTATCGAAATATTTGAAGGCGACGCCGCGTGCGCAATGCCTCCGCCCAATAAAATATCGCTGTTTTGGGCGTTTAGCGTAAGAGCTGAATTATTTGCCAGATAAATATCGTTCGCTCCGGTCGAATCTGTGTTTCCTTCAAATTTTATGTCGGAGTTCAAGGCGTTTAGAACAAGCTTTGAACCGGCGGCGACGTAAAAAGCTCCGCCGCGGCCGTATGATAAATTATTTGCGAAAGTTCCGTTGTTTACTATAAGTTCGCTGTTGTCAATATATGCCGCCGCGCCGTTTTGGGAAATATTGCCTGAAAAAGAAACATTGTTTAGAACCGCGGAAGAGTTTCTTACGTATATTGCGCCGCCGGAAACTCCCGCGATATTTCCGTTAAACTGCGCGTTTTGAATATTTATGTAAGTATTTTCGGCATATATCGCGCCGCCGTTTGAAGAGGCTCTGTTGCCGGAAAAAACCGGACCGTTCAATACGGCCGAAGATGACATCATATAAAACGCTCCGCCGGAAGAGTGAGCAATATTATTTTCAAACCTGCCGTTTCCTATAATTGCCGAGCTGCCAAGAAAATAAAACGCTCCGCCGTTATTTGCCGAGTTATTTCCGGCATATGCGGATACAAGAGCAATCCCAGAATTATCGGCAAATACGGCTCCGCCGTTTGCTGCGGCCGAATTGCTTGAAAACCGCACGTTATTTGTATTTATGCCGGTACTTGCCGAAATATACAAAGCCCCGCCGGACTGCGCGGCGTCGTTAAACATAAAACGGCTGTTATTTATATTAATATTCCTTGAACTGTCCATATAAAATCCGGCTCCGTTGTCAGCCGTATTGCTTGTAACATATACATTATTCATAATTCCCGAAGACGTAAAAGACATATACGCTGCTCCGCCGGATAAAGCGCTGTTGCCCGTAAAAGTACTGTTAGAAACGGAAAACGTTCTTGTGCTTGCCAAGTATAGAGCTCCTCCGCGGGACGAAGCCGAATTATCCGCAAAATATATATGGTCTAAAGTAAATATTGACGATGAAACGCTTAATCCGCCGCCGGATGCGGCATTGTTGTTTGATATTGTGCTGTTTATAATTGTAAATGAGCTTTGGGCGGCAAACATAAAACCGCCATGGCCTGAAGCGGTATTGCCGTTAGCAAATATTTTGCTGAGACTGCCCGTGGAATGTATGACAAAAACCGCGCCGCCGGACTCAATTGCAGTATTGTTTGAAAAAGTGCTGCCTGCAATATTAAAAACAGAGTTTCCGGAATAAAACGCGCCGCCGGACAAAGCCGTATTTGAACTGAATGCTACCGAACTTATATAAACAAAAGAATCGAGTCTCGCGTTAACGACGGCTCCGGATGACAATGAGCCGCCGTAAAAAGACGTAAATGTTGAAGATGAAGAGCCTGTAAGAGTAAAGGTTGAGTTAAAAAATTCAAAACCCGTATATTGATTGCCGCCGGATATAAAGACCGGTATCAGAGGATTAAAAGACACTGCCGCGTTTTTGCCGGAGTGCGCTCCCAAATCGCTTGTAAAATTAAAAGAACCCGAAAGCAAAATGTTCGGATCCGAAGAGTCGTTAAGCGCGTTTCTTAAAGTAGTTTGACTGTTGACCGGCGTTTGCTGCGCATATGACACGACAGCCGAAATTGTAATAATAGATACAAGACAAAACAACTTTTTTAAATAAGCCATGCTGCCTCCGTGTATGTTTTAAAAGTATTTTATAACTGGGTTGCTTGAAAAACCCGCATTTGTCATTGCGGGCTTGACCCGCAATCTGTCCCGTAAGGCCTTAATACGGGATCTACGACAAGATTGCGGCTCGGAGGCCGCAATGACGGCACAGAAAACAAAAATTTTTCAAGAAACCCAAACTGCAAATAAACTCTAAAATAACACCGCAAAACGCCAAGACTTCAGGGCATATCAGGCATTTATTTCAAGCATGCGTTTTATCGGAGCATACGCTTTTTCTCTGATATCTTCAGAAACGCCGACAATATTTTTCATATTTGCAAGAACATCCAGAACTTTGGCAAGCGTAATTTTTTTCATATTGGGACATACCGCGAGAGAAGAAACCGGATAAAACTTTTTATCAGGATTTTCCTTTTGAAGTTTATACAAAATTCCGGTCTCCGTGCCTATAATAAACTCTTTTTTAGGGCTTGCAAGCGCGTGTTTGCACATTCCGCCCGTAGATAACGCGAAATCCGCAAGTTCGATAACTTCCGGGCGGCATTCGGGATGAACTAAAACTTCCGCTTCGGGATGTTCTTTTTTCATCCGGACAACCATTTCGGGAAGCATATTGTTGTGCGTCGGGCAAAAACCGTTCCATATTACCATTTTCCTGCCTGACATTTTCTGCGCGTAAGCGCCAAGATTTCTGTCGGGCACAAAAATTATCGCTGCGTCTTTAGTTTTGGCGTCAATGCTTTTTATCACATTGACGGCATTTGAAGAAGTACAGCATATATCGCTTTCCGCTTTTACGTCCGCCGATGTATTTACATAAGCGACGACTGCCGGATTTTTATATTGTTTTTTAAACTCTCTCAATTTTTCGGCCGTAATCATGTCAGCCATAGGGCAGCCCGCATGAACATCCGGAATTAATACTTTTTTCTTTGGGCTGAGTATTGCCGCGGTTTCGGCCATGAAGTGAACTCCGCAGAAAACAATAACGTCCGCGCCGGTTTGCGCGGCTTTTCTGCTCAATTCCAGAGAATCTCCTACAAAATCTGCAATATCCTGTATTTCAGGCAGCTGGTATATATGCGCCAGAATAATTGCGTTTTTCTCTTTTTTGAGTTTGTTTAATTTTTCTGTTATTTCCTGCATGGTTTTATTTCTTCCACTCTTTTCATTTTATTTATCGATATATCGCTGAGCGTGCTGATTTTATCAAAAAGCTTGGTTTTGAAAGTTCCGGGTCCTTCCGAGGTTTTGTCCGCATTTTCCGCGGCGATTTCAAAACAAACCAAAGCTGCCGCGGAAGCGAAAAGATAATCTTTTTCCACGGCGCAGAACGTTCCTATGACTGAAGCCGCCATACATCCTGTGCCGACTACCTGTGACAGCATAGGCGTTCCGTTTTTTACTAAACATGCGCTTTCGCCGTCGGTGCATATGTCTTCTTTACCCGTCACAACAACAAC
Source organism: Candidatus Endomicrobium neocapritermitis (assembly GCA_009778325.1). Lineage (GTDB taxonomy): Bacteria > Elusimicrobiota > Endomicrobiia > Endomicrobiales > Endomicrobiaceae > Endomicrobium_B > Endomicrobium_B neocapritermitis. Next base: position 7,260 of record WRJZ01000024.1, read on the forward strand.
GCACTTTCTTTTACCAGCTAATTTTTTGGCGATTTCAACCATATCTCCGGAAACATGACCGCTGTCAACGCCTTTTGTCGTAACATTGATTCCGGCTGTGGCGGCGATTTCCGAAGCGTTTCCTTTTATAACGTCTATTTTAAACTTCAAAAGTTTTTTTATCGTTTCATTTCTGAATTTGGTTGCGCCCGCTCCGACAACATCTAAAACGACAGGGATTCCTTTTTTGTTGGCCGCTTTTACCGCGCGTTTCATGGCTTCTACTGTAAAAGAGGTCAATGTGCCTATATTTATAACAACGGCATTAGAAATCGAAGCCATATCGGCAGCCTCTTCTTTTGCGTGCGCCATTACAGGCGAACCGCCGAAAACTTTAACGATATTGGCGCAATCCGAAACCGTTACCCAGTTTGTAATGTGATGCACCAAAGGCGACTGTTTTCTTACTTTTTCCAAAACCTCATAAATCTTGTCCAATTGGAATTCCTCCGGATAATCCGTCATTCCGGACTTGATCCGGAATCCGTTTTTATTAAAGCAGCGTCATTTTGAAATTACAAATACCGCGGTTTGCGCCAAAAGATTCGGCAGAAATTTTACTTCCCTGTTTGAAGCGAAAAAGAATTTATCCGAAATTTTATATTTTTTTTCCGCGCAAAAACTTTCAAAATCTTTAATGCTCAAAAAGCGCAAATTCGGCGTATTGTACCACTTGTAAGGAAGAGTTTTTGTTACCGGAGAGTGTCCGAAAAAAAGATCTCTTCTTGCCCATATATAGGCAAAATTGGGAAATCCTATAACAACTTTTTTGCCGATTCTGAAGCATTCCTCAATAACATAATCGATTTTCTGCACCTGCTGAAGGCTGTTGTGCATAATGACATAATCAAAACTTTTATCGGGATAAGCCTCCATTCCGCCTTCTATGTCGGAATGAAAAACCGTAAGACCTTTTTCAACGCATTTATATATCGCGTCTTCGCTTATTTCAATGCCCTGCGAGTTAATGTTTTTAGTCTGCATTAGGTAATACATAAGGTCGCCGTCGCCGCAGCCCAAATCCAAAACTTTTGCATCCCTTTGTACCACCGAAGCTATTTTTCTGTACTCCAAAGGCGTATTATTTATTCTTTCAGCCATTTGCCGCCTCTTTCTGCACTCTTTCCAAAAAATGTTTTATCATTCTTGTCTCGTCTTCAACTTCAAGAAGAAAAGCGTCGTGCCCGTAAGTGGATTTTATTTCTATATATGTGGCATTGTATCCTCTGAGTTTAAGCTGCTTGGTAATTTCTTCGGATTGGTACGAAGGATAAAGCCAGTCGGACTTAAATGAAATCACCAAAAATTTAGCGTCTTTATTTTTTGCTTCTTTAACGAAATTTTTGCCCGACACGTCAAAGTAGTCCATAGCTTTTGTTATGTATAAATACGAGTTGGCGTCAAATCTTTTCACGAAAGAATCGCCCCTGTACCTGAGATAGCCTTCAACTTCAAAATCCGAAGTAAAGCTGAAAGAATAAGCTTTTTCTTTAAGATTTCTTGAAAATTTTTCTTCCATGGACTTATCGCTCATATACGTTATATGTCCTATCATTCTTGCCACGGACAAACCTCTTTCGGGCTGTACCGCGTTATAATAATTTCCGCTGTTCCACGCGATGTCGCCCATTATGGATTGTCTGGCAACTTCGTTAAAAGCTATCTGCTGCGGAGAGTGTTTCATCGTCGTTGCAATAGGTATGGCGGAAGCGATCATTTCCGGGTAATCGACAGCCCACTGCAAAACCTGCATGCCGCCCATTGAGCCGCCGGCGACGGAAAGAAGTTTTTTTATTCCTAAATGGCTTACAAGCTCTTTTTGCGCCGCAACCATGTCCGCAATTGTAATAACCGGAAAATCCAAAGCGTAAGGTTTGCCTGTTTGGGCGTTAATCGAAGACGGTCCCGTGCTGCCGGAACATCCGCCGATTACATTTGAGCATATGACAAAATATTTATCCGTGTCAAAAGCTTTTCCGGGGCCTATCATATTGTCCCACCAGCCCGGTTTTGCAGCGCCTTCGTGATAGCCGGCGGCATTCGCGTCTCCGGAAAAAGCATGCATTATTAATACCGCATTGCTCTTTTTTTCATTCAGGGCGCCGTATGTTTCATACGCAAGCGTGACATTTTTAAGCTCTTTTCCGCATTCAAGCAAAAGCTTATCAAAATTAAAATATTCTGTTTTAACGATTCCGATTGATTTTTCTTTGTTTTTGTCCAATTTTATCTCTCTGAAATTAGTATCGCGTATTATATCATTTTATACTTAAAAAATCATTAACGCATGAAAAATATCCATCGACGATTGCCGCTATCCATGCCAAGCAGTCTGTTGCTTTTTACATTTTTATTTTGCATGTTTCGCATTACACGCCCAAAGAGCCAAGAGATATAATGTTTATTCCGTCTGGTCTCGTGTAGCTGATTCCGGTTCCTGTTATAATATTGAGCGATTTAGGGCGGCTTATTTTCTTTGTGTCTAATATTTCGGTAAGTTTTTTTAAGTTTGTTGCCGCCGCTTCAATCATTCCTGCTCCGAGTTTGACTTCAAATGCAGACCAGCCTCCGTTATATTTTTGAATTATGGCGTCGACTTCCAACCCGCTTGAATCGCCGTAATAATAAACGCCGGCATCATTAGCTTGAGCGTAAACCCTTAAATCATGTATGACCAGCGATTCAAAAAGAAAGCCCGTAAACTTTACGTCTTTTAGAAGAGCGCCTTTATCAACTCCTAATGACGCTATTGCCAAAGAAACATCCGTTATATGCCGTTTTGGCGATCGTCTTAAAGAAGCTGACGAGCGTATGTGCGTATTCCAAGCCGGCTGATCTTCTATAACCATTAAACGGGCCATAGCGTCTAAATAATCATACAGCGTGGGTCTTGAAATATCTTCGTTTTGTATTTCTTTTATATCTCTTAGAATAGTGGCATTATCAACAACAGTAGAAATATTCCTTGCGAGCGACTTTAATATAGCATAAACTTTTATAGGGTCGCGCTTTACATTTGCTATCTTACTCATATCAGCTTCCGCAAACAGTTTAATATACGCTCTGTTCATCAGAACAGATTCTTTTACGCTTGAATCTAACAAGGCAGGCCAACCGCCTTTCAGCATTCTTTCAACTATTACTTCAAAATCCAAAGCAGAATCAACTACTTTAATCGTCTTTCCGTCTAATAAATCTTTTAAACTCGCTTTTGCAGTTGAATAGCCCATTTCCTGCCAAGACATCGTTCTCATATCCAAAATAGTAAATCTTCCCGCTCCGCTGTGCATTTTGGCATTATCTTTTGGCGTGGAAGAACCGGTTAACAGAAACTGCGCTTTTTGCTTTCTAATGTCAATTTCGCGTTTTATATAAGTCCAAAGTTTAGGCTGTTCCTGCCATTCGTCTATTAACCGCGGCGTTTTTCCAAGAAGAAGACGCTTGGGATCCGTATCCATAATATATGGAACTTGCTCGTCAGTATCAACATTTAAAGTACTTTTGGCAAACTGAGTAGCGGTTTCAGTCTTACCGCAGGATTTCGGACCGCGTATCAGCAATGCTCCGCCGGCATTTAGTTTTTCTTTAAGTTCCCTTTCCACTATTCTTTTTCTGTATTCCATAAAAACACCGCTCCCAAATATTATTTTACATTATTATAGCATTTTATTTTATATTTTTTTACTATTTTACTTTACACTTTTATAATGATTTATTTTACAAATTTTGAGAAACGAAAAAATGTCCGACTAATCGGCAATTTATATTTTGTCAAAACGTCTGCAATCCGAATTTTTTCGCCGCAAAAGAATATATGCATTCAGTCGTCTCATCCATACCTAAAACCGATGAATTTACGCATAAGTGATAAGAGCTCGCGGCGCCCCATACTTTTCCGCTGTAAAAATTATAATACTTTGCGCGATGCTTATCGATGTTTTCTACTTCTTTGCGTATATTTTTGATCTCCTCTTTTTGCCTGCTTAAAATATTTTTTATTCTGTCTTCAATATCCGCGCAAACAAAAACATCTATGCGGAACGGATGTTCGCGAAGCACGTAATCAGCGCATCTTCCTACAAAAATGCATGACTCTTTTCTTGCCAGCTGGCGTATAATGTCGCTTTGAATTTTAAATACCGAATCGTTCAATAAAAAATTTTCTCCGTAATATCCGCAGCTTACGGCATTTGTCAGAAAACAGGACAAATTCCCGAGAATCCCCGCCGGCGGCTTTTCATCTGATTTTTCAAATAATTCTTTATCCAACCCGCTTTTTTTTGCGGCAATTTCAATAAAATTTTTGTCATAATAATTTATTCCGAGTTTCCTTGAAAGTTTTTCGGCAATTTCCAGTCCGCCGGCTCCGAACTGCCTTCCGATGTTGATTACATATTTTTTATCCATAGCGCGCTCCCTGACTGCTTTTGTTTTTTAACTGCTTATATACCGCAGCTAACATCCATGCCGAAACAACGCTCGAAAACAAATCGGCAACCGGCATGCTTACCCATACTCCGAAAATTCCGAAATATTGCGGAAGTATTATAAGCAGCGGTATAAGAAAAAGAACCTGCCTTGAAACGGAAAGAAAAATAGCTTTTTTTGCCATCCCGATACTCTGAAAAAAAGACAGAACCACCATCTGAAACCCTATAAGCGGATAAAATATAAAAACTATGCGCAATCCCAAAGCCGTAAGATTAATAAGCTCATCGTCTTTTGTAAAAGCCGATGCAACCGCATGAGGAAACAATTGCGCGACAATAAAACCCAGCAGCATCACAAGCGTAGCCAGGATAATGGATTTTTTAAGAACTTCGCTTACCCTGCCGTAAAGCGCCGCGCCGTAATTATATCCCGCTATAGGCTGCATGCCGATATTAACTCCGAAAACTATCATAAAGAAAAGAAACGCCGCGCGGTTTACTATGCCGTAAGCGCCGACAGCCAAATCTCCGCCGTAAAACACAAGCTGCCTGTTTATCAGCACGATTATAACGCTTGACACGGCATTGAGCATAAAAGGAGCGAGCCCTATGGAAACTATGCCTTTAACAATATCGTTTTTTAAACGGTATATTCCTTTTTTAAAACGTATAAAACTTTCCGCGGAAGCAAAAAATTTGAACTGCCACACAAGAACTATAATCTGCGATATTACCGTGGCTGCCGCGCTGCCGCGTATTCCCCAGCCGAGCCCGAAAATAAACAGCGGGTTTAACACAATATTTATAAGCACCGTATAAACCGTAGCGTACATTGCCTGTTTCGGATGTCCGGCCGAGCGCAGCAAAGCGTTCAGCCCCATAAACATGTATGTCACGGCGTTTCCTGCTAAAATTATCACCATGAAATCATAAGCATGAGAAATCGTGCCGGGGCTTGCTCCGAAAAAATACAGCATAGGTTTAAGAAAAATCAGAGACAAAACCGAAAACAATACGCCGATTACAATGCTTAAAACAGTCACATTGCCTAAAATGATATTGGCGGCGTCATAATCTTTCTGTCCTAATCTTAAAGACAAAAGAGCTGCGCCGCCCGCCCCTATAAGAGAACCGAATGCCGCGGAAAGATTCATAATAGGAAAAGTAATCGCAAGTCCGGACAATGCCATAGGGCCGACGCCGTGACCTATAAAAATGCTGTCGGTTATATGGTAAAGCGACGAAGCTGTCATCGCAATGACAGCAGGCACGGCATACTGCACAAGCAGCTTGCTTATATTTTCTGTCCCTAAATTAAAAGGAGCGTTCCCTTTTTTCATAATTTTCCTTTTTTTATCAACCTTCGCTCAATTATAACACACTTTTTGCACAAATAAAAAACGACAATATAAGGTATATCGCCGTTAATTATTACTTATTATTATTAATTATTAATTGTCTTTAAACAGCCACGTTGAAATATATCTCTCGCCGGTATCGCATAAAATGGTTACTATATTTTTCCCTTTTGCTTCGGACCTTGCGGCGACCTGAAGAGCTGCCCAGACATTTCCTCCGGAAGAAATGCCTGCCAAAATGCCTTCTTCTTTTGCCAGCATTCTTGCGGTGATGCCGGCATTGCCGGATTCGACTTTCATTATTTCGTCTATTATATTTCTGTTTAATATTTCGGGAATAAAACCTGCGCCGATGCCCTGTATTTTGTGAGGAGCGGCTTTTTCTCCGGATAAAACCGCAGATTCTTTAGGCTCCACCGCAATAATTTTTACGCCGGGCTTTTTTTCTTTCAAAAATTCGCCTACTCCGGTAATAGTTCCGCCGGTGCCTATTCCGGCAACAAAATAATCTATATTTCCTTTCAGAGATTCCCATATTTCAACAGCCGTAGTTTTTTTATGAACTCCGGGGTTAGCTTTATTTTTAAACTGCTGCGGAATATAGCTATTCGGATTATTTTTCGCAAGCTCTTCGGCTTTTAAAATCGCACCTGTCATCCCCTGTTTCCCTTCAGTCAAAACAATATCAGCGCCCAGCATTTTTAAAAGAGCTTTTCTTTCTTCGCTCATGGTTTCAGGCATTGTAAGAATAAGCTTATATCCTTTTTGCGCGCACACAAAAGCAAGAGCTATGCCCGTATTGCCGCTTGTCGGCTCAATTATTACAGTGTCTTTATTGATAAGTCCTTTTTTTTCGGCATCTTCTATCATCGCAAGGCCGATTCTGTCTTTAACGCTGGAAAGCGGATTAAAAAACTCGGCTTTTACGTAAACATTTCCGTGCAGGCCGTTTGCAAGTTTATTGATTTTTATAAGAGGCGTATTTCCTATTGTTTCGCTTATGGTATTATAAATTTTTCCCATTTTAAAATCCTTTTGCTCTAAATATTAAAATCTAAAACTTTTTCTTTGCCGCCGTTCATTCGAAGTAATTGCTCTAATGTTATTCCTTTTAGGAAATTAAATAAAACTTCGGAGGCTTTTTCCCATACACCCCTGATTATGCATGATGAATTCTTCGGGCAGTATTTTTCATCTTCAATACATTCAATAATATATTTGTCTTCTTCAAGCGCGTACACTATATCGGCAAGATTTATGCGCGAAGGCTCCTTAGAAAGCGTAAATCCTCCGTTTTTGCCTCTAACGCTGTTAACAAGCCCAGCGTCAACAAGAATAAGAAGAATATTCTGAAGATATCTTTCGGAAATATTTTGATTTTTGGCTATGACATTTACCGGCAAAACTTTTTTGCCGTAATTTCCGGCAAGTTCTATCATCGCCCTTGCGCCGTATCTCGATTTCGAAGACAGCCTCATATTGATTCCTTTATCAGAAGCTCAGAAGCATGGAGGCGTAGATGCATAGAGCAGCTATGGTCGTTTTGTCTTCGCCGTTACTATGCATCTACGCCTCCATGCGTCTATGCATCATTTTTCATTTATGCTTTTTCAAGAGCCTGTTCTATATCGTTTATGATATCTTGCACGTTTTCTATGCCAACGGAAAGCCTTATAAAATCAGGCGTTACGCCGGCGGACAAACGCTCTTCTTCAGTGAGCTGCTGATGCGTTGTGCTTGCGGGATGCGTTGCCAAAGTTTTTGCGTCGCCCAAATTGCTAACATGCGAAATAAGCTGCAAAGAGTTAATGAATTTTTTACTCTTTTCGATTCCGCCTTTAACGCCGAACCCGACTAAAGGACCACCGCAGCCGCTAAAGTATTTTTTAGCTTTATCATACTCTTTATTGTCTTCAAGCCCCGGATAGTTGACCCATGCGACATTTTTATTGCTCTTTAAATACTTTGCAACAGCAAGCGCGTTTTCATTATGTCTGGGCATTCTAAGATGCAAAGTTTCAAGTCCCTGCAAAACTAAAAATGAATTAAACGGCGATATTATAGCTCCGATATCCCTGTTTAAGCCTGCTCTGATTTTTACAAGATATGCAAACTCTTTAAACGTTTTCACAAAATCCAAACCGTGATAGCTTGCGTCAGGACCTGCTATTGAAGGAAATTTTCCGTTTGCCCAGTTAAATTTTCCGCTGTCAACTATTATTCCGGCGGCGCTTGTCCCGTGCCCGCCAAGATATTTGGTCGCGGAATAGATTGCTATATCAACTCCGAAATCAAACGGTTTGCATATATACGGAGTGGAGGTGTTATCAACTATCAGCGGCAATCCGTTTTCATGCGCTATTTTTGAAAGTTTTTCAAGTTCGGGAGTATCAAGTTTGGGATTTCCGAAAATTTCGGCATAAACGGCTTTTGTTTTAGAATTTATGGCTTTTTTCACTGCTTCCAAGTCCGACGAATCAACAAAATTTACTTTTATGCCAAACTTTTTAAAAGTATGCGCGAACAAGTTGTAAGTTCCGCCGTAAAGGTTATTTAAAGCGACTATTTCATCGCCGCTTTGCGCTAAAACCGTAATAGCAAGAAAAATCGCCGACATACCGCTTGAAACCGCAACCGCGCCGATTCCGCCGTCCAAAAGCGCGACGCGTTTTTCCAGAACATCGGTAGTGGGATTATTCAAACGCACATAAATATTGCCCGCCTCGCTCAGCTCAAAAAGTTTAGCCGCGTGATCCGTATTCTTAAATTGGTATGCCGTTGTCTGGTGAATCGGCACGGCAATAGAACCCGTAACCGGATCAGGCTCCTGTCCGCCGTGCACTAAAATACTTTCTTTTGTTAATTTATTATCTATTTTTGACATTTTATAGCTCCTGTTATAACGACAAAGTTTAGAGTTTAGAGTTCAGAGTTCAAATGCCGTGTTTCGCCAAAGGCGAAACGAATAACAGGTTTGCGCGGAACTTAGTTCCAGCGAAAACTCCAAATTTGAACTCTGAGCTCTGAACTTTTAACTCTGTCTTTTTATATATGATATTATTTTTTTAATTTTACTGCAAAACATTATAGTTAATATCACATTCGGAAAAAATCCACATGTAAATAAATCATAATTTACCTGCCTTTGTTTTTTGAAATTGTTTTTGAAAAATTTGTTTTGAAACTTTGTTTCGAAACTTTGCTGCGGAATTTAGTTCCGAATTACATTCGTACTGCGGTAAATGAAAGACGCATGCATTCGCAATAAGCGAAAACATGTTTAAGGAATGTATTGATGATAGTGTTTTCTATTGAATGTTTCATTGTTGGAATATAATATAAAACTTCAGTTAAAATGTCAAAACGGCAATTACGAATAAGTTGTAACCTGTAATTATTTTTTTGTTTTGTCTTTGATTTGTAATTCGTCATTCGTCATTCGTAATTGCCGTTTAAAATCCGCTTGCTTTTATAACTTCCCGGACTGTTTGCGCGGAGTTTTTAAACGCGGCCAGTTCAGCTGCGTCAAAATCAACTTCAAGAACCTGCCTTATTCCGGTTTTATGGACAACCGCCGGAACGCTCAAATATATATCGCTTATGCCGTGATAGTTTTCAAGCAATGAGGAAACCGGTAAAACCGAATTCTCATCTTTCAAAATTGATTTTGATATTTTGGTCAGCGAGAGGCCGATTCCGTAAGAAGTTTCGCCTTTTTTTTCTATAATTTCATAAGCGGAATCTCTTACGTCTTCGAAAATTTTATCGAGCTCTGCTTTCTGGTCTTGTCCGCACTTTTCTTTACAGACATTGCAAAAGTCTTTGAAAAACACGCCGCCTATCATTGCTTTGCTCCACATGGGAAATTCCGTATCGCCGTGTTCTCCCAAAATCAAAGCGTGTATGCTTCTGGAATCAACATTGCAGTGCCTGCCTATAAGATAGCGGAATCTTGCCGTATCCAAAACCGTGCCTGAACCGATAACTTCATTGGCCGGTTTTCCTGAAATTTTATACGTTATATAAGACAAAATATCCACGGGGTTTGTAGCAACCAGAATTATCGCTTTTGGCGAGTACTTCACAACCTGCGGAACTATGCTTTTTAATATTTCAGAATTGCCTTTAACCAAATCTATTCTTGTTTCGCCAGGCTTTTGTCCTCTTCCGGCTGTAATTACAACCAAATCTGAATCCGCGGTATCCGGATAATCTCCGGCGTAAATATTTACCGGAGAAACATAAGGCGCGCCGTGAGACAAATCCATGGCTTCGCCTTCCGCTTTCTTTTTGTTGTAATCCACAAGAACAAGCTCTCTTGTAACGCCTTTTATAATCATTGAATACGCGTAACGCATTCCCACGTTGCCGCAGCCTATTATTGAAACTTTCGGATGTAATCTTTTCATATTTACCACCTTTTAACGGCAGAGTTCAAAGTTCAGATTTGGAGTTTTCGCGAAGCGAAAACCGATTATTAGTTTCGCCAGAGGCGAAACACGACATTTGAACTCTGCACTCTGAACTCTTCTTTTAAAAACCTATTTCCTTAATAACCTTTTTAACCTCGGCGGCAGAATGCCGGAAGGCTTTCATTTCTTCGTCATTAAATCTTACTTTCAAAACTTTTTCGATTCCTTTTTTGCCTACTATAGCAGGAACGCTCAGATACACGTCGCTTACGCCGTGATAATCCTCAAGAAGAACGGAAACAGGAAGAACCGACTTTTCATTTTTTAAAACAGCTTTTGATATTCTTGTCATTGAAAGACCTATTCCATAAGACGTTTCGCCTTTTCTTTTAATAATTTCTTTGCCTCTGTTCTTAACTTCCTGAAAAATGCGTTCAAGCTCGGCTTTGTAATCAACGTTGTGGTTAAAAGCTTTAAAAGCGTCTTCCAAAGGCACTCCGCCGACAGTAGCTTTACTCCAGACCGGAAAAGCCGTTTCGCCGTGCTCGCCTAAAACCTGAGCGTATATGCTTCTGAGATTCACGTCAAAAAGGCCTTTCAAAAGATTTACGAGCCTTGTGGTGTCAAGCAATGTGCCGGAACCGATAATTTCGCCGGAAGGTTTTCCTGAAATTTTATACGCGGCATAAGAAAGAATATCGACAGGGTTTGAAACAACCAAAATAACGGCATTAGGAGAATACTTCAGAACTTTCGGAATTACTGATTTTATTATCTCAACGTTTCCTTTAACCAAATCCATTCTCGACTGCCCGGGCTTTCTGCCTGAGCCGGCAGTTATAATGACAAGCTCGGAATTTGCCGTATCCTGATAATCCCCCGGATAAACGTCAACCGAAGAAAGAAGCGGACCGCCGTCTGCCAAATCCATGGCTTCGCCTTCCGCGATTTCCTTATGCAAATCCACTAAACAAAGTTCTCTTGCAAGCCCCTTTATTACCATGGAATAAGCGTAACGCATTCCTACGTTGCCGCAGCCTACGATCGATACTTTCCTGGACAATGTCTCCATCTTAAAACCCCATTTTAACGGCAATTACGAACAAAGGCGGAAGTTCAGCAGCTCGGCAGCTCAGAGAAGCTCTGGTCGCTTTATCTTTGCTTTTTGCCGTTGCCGAGCTGCTGAGCTTCCGAACTTCCGCCGTTTTTATACAACGCCAAGCGATTTCATAACATTAGCGACTTTCATAAAACCGGCGATATTTGCGCCGTTTACCAAATTTCCCGGCGTATTGTATTCTTCGGACGCATTTTTCGCGGAATTATGTATGTTTACCATTATTTTTTGAAGTTTCGCGTCAACTTCGTCAAATGTCCAGGCAAGCCTCTGTGAGTTCTGCGACATTTCAAGGCCTGATGTCGCGACTCCGCCGGCGTTTGCGGCTTTTCCCGGGCCGTAAGCTATTTTAGCGTCAAGAAAAACTTTTACGGCTTCCGGAGTTGAAGGCATATTCGCGCCTTCGGCAACGGCTATGCAGCCGTTTCTGACAAGCGCTTTCGCCGATTCGCCGTTAAGTTCGTTCTGCGTCGCACACGGAAGGGCTATATCGCACGGAACTTTCCATATGTCAAAGCAGCCATCTTTATATTCGCATTTTGCCGCTTTGGCATACTCGGAAATTCTTGCTCTCTTAATTTCTTTGCATTCTTTTATTGCGTCAAGGCTGATTCCGTTTTTGTCAAAAATAAATCCGCTTGAATCCGACATTGCTATGACTTTCGCACCGAATTGCATTGCTTTTTCGGCAGCGTAAATCGCCACGTTTCCGGAACCTGAAATTACGGCTTTTTTGCCTTCAAAGCTTGTTTTTCTGTCATTTAGCATTTCCCTGCAGAAATACACGGTTCCGTATCCGGTCGCTTCTTTTCTTGCCAGCGATCCGCCGTAGAGCAGACCTTTTCCGGTCAAAACTCCGTGATAAATATTTTTAATTCTTTTGTATTGCCCGAACATATATCCGATCTCTCTTGCTCCCACTCCTATATCGCCCGCGGGAACGTCTGTATCCGCGTCAATATGCCTGTAAAGTTCATTCATAAAACTCTGGCAAAATTTCATAATTTCGTTATCGGACTTTCCTTTCGGGTCAAAATCCGAACCGCCTTTGCCGCCGCCCATCATAAGCCCGGTAAGCGAGTTTTTGAAAATCTGCTCAAAACCCAAAAATTTTATAACGCTTGTGTTGACCGAAGGGTGAAATCTTATTCCGCCTTTATAAGGCCCCAGAGCGGAATTATACTGCACTCTTATTCCTCTGTTAACCTGCACTCTGCCTTTATCGTCAACCCACGGAACTCTGAAAACTATCTGTCTTTCAGGCTCGACTATTCTTTCAAGAATTCCCAAATCTTCAAAATCTTTGTTCTTTTCAATTACAGGAGCCAGGGATTCCAAAACTTCGGTCACTGCCTGATGAAATTCAGGTTCGCCCGGATTTCTTTTTTTTACCGCTTCCAGCACTCCGGCAACGTACTCTTTGCCCATGATGTTTCTCCTATATATATAATTAAACCCGGACGCATTAATCCGGGTAAAAAAACTTCACTTTTTGCAGTGGTTTTGACTATTTTATTTAAAAATTTATGCTGTTGTCAATATATATAAAAAGGCAGAGAATAGTTTATTTGTCTTTTGCCGTTGACGTAGACGTATCTGTTATCTATTCTCTATTATCTTTTATCTGTTTTATGGTATAATATTTATAACAGTATTTACAAAAACAGGCGGGTTTATGGCGGAATTTATACATTTGCACAATCATACCGAATACTCTCTTCTTGACGGCGCTTGCAGGATAACAAATGATAAGGGTAAACCCGGCGAGCTTTTTGACCTTATAGCAAAAGAATATAAAATGCCGGCTCTGGCAATTACGGACCACGGCAATATGTACGGCGCCATGGAATTTTACTGGGCGGCAAAAGAAAGCGGCATAAAGCCGATTATCGGCTGCGAAGTATATGTCGCTCCAAAATCCCGTTTTGACAAAAGCGCTGAGAAAATTTCCGAAGAGGGCGGAAATTATAACCACTTAACGCTTCTTGCGAAAGATTTTAAAGGTTATCAAAACCTTATGCAGATAGTCAGCATAGGATTTACCGAGGGCTTTTACTATAAGCCGCGCGTTGACAAAGAAGTTTTGCGCAAGTACGGCGGCGGCATAATTGCCATGTCCGGCTGTTTGGCGGGCGAAATCGCGGCCAATATTCTTAAAGGCAATACGGAAAAAGCCGAAGCGGCCGCGATAGAGTATAGAGATATTTTCGGGAAAGGCAATTTTTATATTGAAATAATGGATAACGGCCTTGAAGACCAGCAAAAAGTTATTCCCGGGCTTATAGCGCTTGCGCAAAGAACGGGCATTGCGCTTGTCGCCACAAACGACTGCCACTTTTTGCGTAAAGAAGACGCTGCCACGCATGACATACTTCTTTGCATAGGCACCGGCAAAACTTTAAACGATATAAACAGAATGCGTTTTGATTCCGACTTATTTTTTTACCGCTCTCCCGAAGAAATGGCAAAAACTTTTTCATATATTCCCGAGGCTTTAAAAAATACTCTGGAAATCGCCGAAAAAACTAATCTTGAAATAAATACGGACCAATTGCTTCTGCCGCAGTTTCCCGTTCCAGCGGGGTTTAAAAACGACGGCGCGTATCTTGAAAAGCTTTGCCGCGAAGGTTTGGCCCGCAGATACGGGACCGTCAAACCGGAACACGAAGCAAGGCTTGCGCATGAGCTCGGCATTATCAATAAAATGGGTTTTGCGTCATACTTTTTGATTGTTTCCGACTTCATAAAATACGCCAAAGACAACGGCATTCCGGTAGGCCCCGGCAGAGGTTCGGGAGCTGGCTCCATGGTTGCGTACACTTTGGGAATTACCGATATTTGTCCGCTTAAATACGGGCTTCTTTTTGAAAGATTTTTAAATCCCGACAGGCGTTCCATGCCGGATTTGGATATAGATTTCGCGGATTTCGGCCGCGACAGGGTTATAGAATACGTGCGCCAAAAGTACGGCGAAGAAAAGTGCGCTCAGATTATCACTTTCGGTTCAATGCAGGCGCGTCTTGTGATAAAAGACGTTGCGCGCGTTATGGGTTTTACGCCGACGGAATCAAATAATATAGCAAAACTTATTCCTTTTAATTCAAGCATCGCCGAAGCATTGCAGTCGTCGCAGGATTTGGTAAAACTTACAAAAGCCGACGACAGGATCGCGAAACTTATAGCCGCGTCGCAAAGGCTTGAAGGTTTGAAAAGGCATACCGGCGTTCACGCCGCGGGAATGGTTATAGCAAACGAAGAAATTACAAAATATTCGCCTCTGTCCAAAGGTTCAAAAGATATTATCACAACCCAGTACGACGGAACAGTGCTGCCGAATCTCGGCCTTTTAAAAGTTGACTTTCTCGGTTTAAGAACGCTTACCATTATCGATGAAACTGTAAAGCTCATAAAAATAAAAAATCCTGATTTTGATATTAACGCCATACCTTTGGACGATTCTAAAACTTACGAGCTTCTTGCCGAAGCAAAAGCGCTGGGCATGTTTCAGCTTGAAAGCAAAGGCATGCGCGAGCTTATAAGAAAGATGAAACCTTCAAGCATAGACGACATCATTGCTTTGATCGCTTTATACCGCCCCGGCCCTATGGGCTCTGGCATGCTGGACGACTTTGTGGCAAGAAAGCACGGCAGAAAAAAAATCGAGTACGACCACCCTTTGCAGGAACCTATTCTTGCCGACACTTACGGCGTTATCCTGTATCAGGAACAGGTAATGAAAATGGCAATATCTTTAGCGGGTTTTACTCCGGGCGAATCGGACGCTTTGCGCAAAGCCATGAGCAAAAAGATTCCCGAGGTTATTGAAAAACAAAGGGAAAAATTTATTAACGGCGCGAAAGAAAAAGGCGTTGATAAAAAAATTGCCGACAAAATATACAATAATATAGTGGCGTTCGCGGGTTACGGTTTTAATAAATCGCATTCCGCGGCTTACGGAATGGTTTCATACCAGACGGCGTATCTGAAAGCCAACTATCCGCTTGAATATCTGACATCGCTTTTGAATTCCGAAATCGGCCGCTCGGCGGTTAAAGACAATGAAGAAAGCAAGCTTGTGATGTACCTTGACGACGCGGCGCTGTTTAATATTAAGATACTTCCGCCCGACGTGCAGTTTTCCGACGGAAAATTTAAAACGGAAAACGGCAATATACGTTTCGGATTATCGGCCGTTAAAAACGTGGGCGAAGGAATAACGCAGTCAATTGAACAAACCAGAGCTGAAGGCGGCAAGTTTAAAGACTGGGACGAATTTTTACAGCGCATAGATTTAAAATCCACAAATAAAAAAGCTTTGGAAAGTCTTGCCAAAGCCGGAGTCTTCGACGCTTTCGGCAAGGACAAGCTTGAAATAAGAGCAAGCCTGCTTCAAAGCATAGATTCGTCTGTTGATAAAGCCGCGAAGATTAAAGCCGACAAAGAGTCCGCGCAGGGATTTTTGTTTGATTCCGCTGAAACCATAAGCCAGGAAAGTTCGCTTCAAAAAGCCAAACCTTTGGAAGTTTTTGAAGCTTTGGAATTTGAAAAAGAAGTGCTGGGTTTTTATCTTTCGGGACATCCTCTGACTCCGCGCAAAAGAGAGCTTATAGCGTATTCAAATTACAGACTGGACAATCTTCCGGCGGCAAAAGAAAACATTGACATTAAAGACGCGCAGATTGTGCGAATAGCCGGAATGATATCGTCAATAAAAAAGATGATATCAAAAGCCAAAAAAGAGCCTTACGCGAAATTTAAAGTCGAAGATCTTAACGGCAGCGTTGAAGCCATACTTTTTCCGAAATCTTATGAAAGATATCAGGGATATCTCACGCCGAACAATATTATTGTCATAAAAGGCAGGCTCATGGGCTCGGAAGGGCAGGCTGAAATTATAGTTGAAGATATGATGACAATAGACGAAGCCAAAAAGAAATACCAGCCCAACTGCGGCGAAGTGCATATAAAAATTTCCACCACAAGATACGATGACGAGCTCAGCGAAATGCTAACAAAAGTGTTTAAAGAGCACAAAGGCAAAGCCAAAGTGTTTTTGGATTTGGAAGATCCGGTTCACGGAAGTTATTCTTTGGAAACGGAGTTTATGTCGGATTGTTCGGACGCGTTTGTTGCGTCCGTAGAGAAAGTTGTCGGAAGCTCTGATGTTGTGGAATTGCATTATACAAATTAAAAAGGCAATTACAAATTACGAATTACGAATCAAAGACAAAACAACAAAATAATTGTATATTACAATCTATTCGTAATTGTAGTAATTATCTTTGCCGTTCGCCGTTGATTTGTAATTCGTCATTCGTCATTCGTAATTGCCGTTAAAAAAGGGGATAAAGTATGGGAAAATCAAACACAGGTAATACTTCTTTGAACACGATTTTGGTTGTTGTATTTTTTGTTTTGCTTCTTGTATTTGCGCCGAAGATTATACCGTTTGTTAAATCAAAGTTCGGTTCAAAAGAGGGACTGAAAGAATTGGCAACCGATATTGATAAACTGAATAAAAAAGGCGTCAAACAGGTAAAAAAAGCAGGAGACGGAATGGGCAAAGGCATAGACATGCTTAGAACGAGATAGGCAAACGGCGGAAGTTCAGAAGTTCGGAAGCTCAGCAGCTCGGCAACAGCAAAAAACAAAGACAAAACGACCAGAGCTCCTCCGGGCTTCTGAGCTGCCGAGCTGCTGAGCTTCTAAAAAGGGGTTTTGTATGAAAAACAAACTCAATTACATCATGAAAGCATCTGCCGTTACAATGGTATCGGCTTCCGTGTTTTTCATTATGCTTGCCTACATCAATGTTTGCGCGCAGGAATTTTTCGGGTATGAAGAATTTTTGAAGGTTGAATCAGAATCGGAACCTGCAATAGAGCAAGATGCCAATGATAAAGAATTGCGCGATTTGCGCAGACAGCTGGAAGATCTTGAATATTATAGGTCTGATCTGAAAGCTCAGGAGAGTGCGGCTCTCGCGGCTCTTCCGGCAAGCATGAAAACAAAGAAATTTCAAAATTCGGCTGAAAAGGCCGAATACTATAAAAAACTTTCAATAGAATATACAAATAAGCTTGCAAATGAGCAGCTTAGCAAAAGCGATATCAAAATATCGCAAAATCTCATAACTTTGGCGGAATTATACACAACTGAAGAATCCATAAAAACAGTAAAAAAAGAGATAGCAAAAAGAAGCAGTGTAAGAAGATAAGAAGTTGGGATGCTGGGAAGCTGGGAGGAGCTGTAGTCGTTAAAGCCGTTGCCTTTGCTCAGCTTCTCAGCTTCCCAGCATCCCAACTTCTATAAATATAAAGGAAAATTTATGCAAAACAATGAAGAAAAACAAGATCAGCAGGCAGCCCCTGAAGCGGAAAATACGGAAATTAAAAACAAAATGCATAAGAGCGACAAAATAGTTTATGCTGTTATGGTTGGTATTATAGGCTTAACATTGCTTATTACCTGGTATCTGATTAAAATAGTAACTAATGTTTTTGTAGCATAAATAAGGAATTTTTTTGTTTTTCAAACCAAAAATAAAATTTAGTTTTAAATTTAAATATTATTGAAAAATCAATCTGATATTTACTTAAAAACTATTTTTTCATTTTCTGTTTTTATTTTTCTGCTTTACTTCATTCTTAAGCTTTTTCATCTGCTCCTTGCTGCCGAACATGCTTTTAACTTTGGCATGTTCGATTTCTTTTGAACTTAAACCTTTGTAAGACAGCTCTTTGCGCAGTTTAAGATAATTTTCAAAACGTTTTTCCGAAACCGCGCCGTTTTTTATGGCTTGGCTAACAACGCATCCGGGCTCGGCTTTATGCGAACAGTTGCTGAACTTACACTGCAAAGCAAGCTTTTCAATGTCCGCAAAAGATTTTGAGAAATCAGCCGCGTCAAGCTGCAGCTCTTTCATTCCCGGCGTATCTATCACAATTCCGCCTTCAGGCAAAAGCAGAAGCTGCCTGAAAGTGGTTGTATGCCTGCCTTTGCCGTCTTCACATATATCGGCAACGGCTAAAAGTTCTTTTCCAATCAATATATTTATAATCGTTGATTTTCCTACGCCCGATGAGCCTATAAAAGAAGCTGTTTTGCCTTTCGGGAGCAAATCTTTTATTTTTTGTATGCTGTTTTCGTCTTTTTTTGATGTTACAAGCACATTGCATCCGCCGCTTACGGCAAAAGTTTCCGAAAGTTTTAATTCAATGTCATCGCATAAATCGGATTTTGTAAGAATTACAACGGGCGTTCCTCCGCTTTCCCAGGCTATTGAAAGGTAGCGCTCCAAACGGCGGAGATTATAATCTTCATTTAACGCCATACATATAAATATGATATCCACATTAGAAGCAATAACCTGCGATTCAACGGCCGTACCCGCAGCTTTTCTGACAATCGCGGTTTTGCGCTGCAAAACATTATGTATTACGGCGTTTCCGCTTGTATTGGCGTCAATCATTACCCAGTCGCCGACAACCGGATAAACGGTATTATCTTGCGCGTCAAACGAAAATTTGCCGGATACGGAGCCTATTATCATTCCGTTTCGCGTCATGATTTTGTAAAGGCTGCCGTGCTGCTGGCAAACTCTGGCAATTTCAAGCTCAGGGTAAGCCAGAGATTTGTTTATAAACTCTGCCGTAAGCCCGTATGATTCTAAATTTACCTGTTCCATTCCCGAGATTTTAACAATTAATAAAAATGAAAACAATAAAATTTTATTATAATATTGCACTCCGAAATAAAAAAGATGTGATACTTTTTATGGTTGCGCATAGTATTGGTAGAAAGGCAGAGTGAAGAGTGGAGAGTGAAAAGTGAAGATAATGAGCGCTTCGCGCGGATATTCAGTGTCGTTGCCGTATCTTCACTCTCCACTTTTCACTCTTCACTCTGCAGTTAAAAAAGGAGATAAGAATGAAAAAGAAACTTAGTTTCAAGATTCTAGCATGTTTAATTGCCGTTGTTATGTTTTCGGGGCCGGTTTTTGCCCAAAGCGGTTTTCAATCATTAAAAAGGGGCGGTTCTTCGCAAAACGATGAAATTGCTGTAATGCCAATGCCTATGCCAAGACCTGTTCCGGTACCGCGCATAGTGGTTTCGCCGGATAGAAAACCCATAAATTTGCAGGATTTAAAAATTGACGTTGAAATTATCGGAAATCTCGCGATGACTACTTATGAAATGGTTTTTCATAATCCGAACCAGATGGTTATGGAGGGCGAATTTGAGTTTCCTTTAACCGAAAACCAAAATGTTTCCGCCATAGCTTTGGATATTAACGGAAAAATGAGAGACGGCGTTGTTGTGGAAAAACAAAAAGCAAGGGAAGCTTTTGAAGCGATTGTCCGCCGCGGCGTTGATCCTGCTTTGGTAGAAAAAACTTCCGATAATCAGTTTAAAATGAGAATATATCCTTTTAGTCCCAACGGCACGCGCAGAATAAGAGTTACCATAGAAGAACCTCTTATAACCAGAGACAATAACTATATTTATAATCTTCCTTTAAGGTTTAACCAGCAGGTTAACTTTGATTTAAACGTTGAAATCCCTGCAAATGCGGTTGCTTCAATGCCAAAGACAGATACGGATCTGTCTAAATTCGCTTTCAGCAAAATTAATAATGTTTTTAAAGCTTCTTTTTCACAAAGAAATTATTTATTGGATAACCAGATTTCTTTTACTCTGCCAAAGCTGAAAGAAGAGCCTGTTTTTATGCATAAGGACAATAATGAAACTTATTTTTATTCCGACATAAACATTCAGCCTTCTTCAAAAGATAAAACTCTTCCGAAAAGAATAGCGGTTGTCTGGGATACTTCGCTTTCTTCTTCAAAGCGTAACCTTGCCGCAGAAATCGCACTGCTGGACGCTTATTTTAAAAATTTTTCCAACGTCGATGTGGCATTCGCCACATTTAATATAAAGACCGACATAAACAAGAGCTTTACTGTTAAGAACGGCAACTGGGACGCTCTTAGAAAAGAGATCGAAGAACTCATTTATGACGGAGCCACGCGTTTTGATAAGCTAAATCTCAACAGTTTAAAAGTTGATGAAATATTATTGTTTACAGACGGCGTCAGCACTTTCGGAAACACGCAGATAGAAGAAAGCAACACGCCGGTATTTGTAATCACATCCTCTCCGGAGTTTAACCGCGGAGGACTTATGAATGCAGCGGTTAAAAGCGGGGGAAGTTTTATAAACCTTAACGCCGTCACCGCAAAAGAAGCGTTAACGCTTTTAACAAAACAGAATCTTAAACTTATCGCTTACGAATTCGATAAAAATAAATTCAGGGATATTTATCCCAAACCCGGCGTTGACGTAGGCGAAAACTTTACTTTTGCCGGTATTTTGACCGCGCAAAGCGGCGAGATAACTTTGTCTTTCGGCTATAATAAAAAAGAGATAGTTCAAACAAAAAAAATAAATATTAAAGCTGAAGGCGACAATCCCGCCGTGGCAAGGCTTTGGGCAGTACAAAAAATAAAAGATTTGGAAATGGATTCGGAAAAAAATGAAAAAGAGATTTCAAAGCTCGGGCAGGAATATTCCGTTGTTACGGAATTCACTTCGCTTCTTGTGCTTGAATTTGTGCAGGATTATGTGACATATAAAATAACGCCTCCGCAGGAACTTTTGGCCGAATACAACAGAATAACGGCTAATGCCAGAAAAGGCGAAGAGCAGACAGAAAAATCAGCTCTTGATGACGCGATATCGCAGGCAAGAGAGATAAAAGAGTGGTGGAAAAGAGAGTTTGACCAAAGCAAACCGCCGAAATCTTTTGAAAAACTTAAAGGCGGCGGCGAAGTAAACCGCCTGCAGGAATCGAATGCAGCAATGGATGCCGCGCCTATGCCGTCAGTACGGCAGGAAGCATCTGTTTCAAGAGACCGCGATGCAGCGCCCAGAAGAGCTAATGCAGCTTCAAAAGTCGCAAGAAGCCGCGCAGCTTCCGCTGACTTTGCAATGGCGGATATGGCTGTTGCCGAATCGGATAAAGCGGAAGTATCAAGAGCATCAGAGCAAAAATCAGCGGCGACTATACAAATAAAAGCATGGGATCCGCAGACTCCGTACATGAAAATATTGAAAAAATCAAATGATCAGGAAATATACAGAGATTATTTAAAGCTTAAATCCGGATATGATGACCAGCCTTCGTTCTTTTTTGATGTTACTGACGAATTTATCCACCGCAAAATGAACGATAAAGCAGTTGTAATACTTTCCAATATAGCCGAGATGAAGCTTGATAATGCGGAACTTCTGCGCACTGTCGCCAATAAACTTATGGAGCTCGGCGAATATCAGTATGCGGTTGATATGTTTGAAAAAATAGTAAAACTCAGAGGCGAGCATCCCCAGTCGTACAGGGATTTGGCTTTGGCCTATCAGGCAAACAAAGAGTATCAGAAATCTTTAGACACTTTTTACATAGTTATGACGCGCACATGGAGCAGGTTTAACAGCATTAAACAGATAGTTTTTGTGGAAATGAACAATTTGATAGCTTTAAGCCCGAAACTTGATACTTCAAAAATTAATAAAGAGCTGATATTCGCAATGCCTGTTGACATAAGAGTTGTGCTGGGGTGGAGCACTGATAATACCGATATAGACCTTCATGTAAAAGATCCGTACGGCGAAACGGCTTATTACGGCAACAGACTGACAAGAATCGGCGGAAGGGTTTCGCAGGATATTACGGACGGTTTTGGCCCTGAAGAGTTTATGCTTAGAAAAGCGGTAAACGGCGATTATGAAATATTCACAAATAATTTCGGAGACAGAAGGCAAAGTATTTCCGGCCCCACGGTTTTGTATTTGGACATTTTTACGTTCTACGGAACTAAAAAACAGACACATCAGCGCATTCTTGTAAGAACCGAAAACGTGAAAGAAAACAATATAATAGGAACGGTAAATTTTAAGTAAAGAGACAGAGATACAAAATGTATGGCTTTTTTAATCATATTTACTTATATTTAAAAGTAGACCTTCCGATTTGGATGAGATAAACTTAAATAGTATCTAATCTAATGAAATCGACTCGAAAGAATTTAGGAGGATCGTTTATGAAACTGCTAAAAAGGAAAGGCTTAATCATTGCTCTGCTTGGGATATTGCTGGTTTTTGCAATACCATTAGGTATCAATGTTGCCCACAGAGTCACCCAAGATAGGCTCAAGGCGGCTCTGAATGCTGAACAGGCAAAAGCATACTTTATGATTTTTGAAGACTTTGATAGGCATAGACAAACCGAGTATATTACCAATAAGTATATTGCTGTAGATCTAACGAATGTAAAACTTCCGGATACCGCGCCGCTAATTGCGCTTATGCAAAATTATTGTGATAGGCATGGCCTTACACTCTTCCTGGATACATCTGCAGAATTGATAAAAAAGGGATATATTTATACTACTTCAAATGGTTCACGTTTTGTTAACGTCTCGTTCTTCAAATTCGTAGATACGGAGCTAACTCAAGATACTCTTGTTACATTGGTATCAATGTGGAGTGGATATGCTGATATGTCAGGAATTTATACAGCCAAACGCACGAATAATATGTGGGAAATTACAGGTGGGCAGGCGGCTCTGAATGCTGAACAGGCAAAAGCATACTTTATGATTTTTGAAGACTTTTATAGAAGGGGAGGGGGACGGGTTGCGGTAGATTTAACAAATGTAAAACTTCCGGATACCGCGCTGTTAATTAAGCTTATGCAAAATCATTTTGATCGGTATGGCGGTACACTCTTGCTGGATACCTTTGAAGGATTGGTGGAAAAGGGATATATTATTGCAGATAGAGCTACTATAAATGGTTCACGTTTTGTTAACGTCTCGTTCTTCAAATTCGTAGATACGGAGCTAACTCAAGATACTCTTGTTACATGGTCGTCAATGCGCAGTAGCTATGCTGAGAAGTCAGGAACTTATACAGTCAAACGCACGAATAATGTGTGGGAAATTACAAATAGTAACCCGGTGGGCAGGGTATTAATAATAGATTAATAGATTGTAATTTGTAATTAATTCTATTCCATAAAAACAACTTTCCCTCTCTGCATATTGTACATTCCGCCGACAATCATTATTTTGCCTTTATCTTCCAGCTCTTTAAGTATCTGACTTCTCTCGCGGATTTCGCGGATAGAATGTTTTACGTTTTCTACGCTTACGTTTTTTACAAAGTCAGGGTTATCTGAAGTTTTTTCGCCTTCATAATGTTTTGACACTGCGCATACCGAAGGTTTTATTTTTGCAAGAAGGTTTGTCATGTGCCCGAGTTTTACGTCATCTATTGAAGATTGTATTGCTCCGCAGTGCTCATGCCCCAATACGAGCACGAGCTTTGCCGTAGACTTTTTACACGCAAACTCAAAACTGCCTAAAATATCGTTATTTATGATGTTGCCGGCTATGCGCGCCACAAACATTTCTCCTATGCCCCTGTGAAAAATATCTTCAACCGGAAGACGCGAATCCAGACAGGACAAAACCGCCGCGATAGGTTTTTGCCCGAGCGCCGCGCCTCTGACTCTTTTGGAGTTATTTCTCACGGTTAAATTATCGTTAACAAAATCTTCATTGCCTTTTTTAAGTATTTCAAGCACTTCGCCCGGGGTAAGCTTTGCTCTTGCTTCAAGCGGCAAATCCGAACTGTCCAAAATGCGTTTTGTTTTTTCCATTGTTAACTCCAAAATAAATTTATTAGGTTTTTTCGGCAGTGTCATTGCGAGGAAGGACAAAGTCCTGACGCGGCAATCCAGTGTCGTAAATCTCTAGATTGCTTCAGAGGCTTCGCCCCCTCGCAATGACAAAATCATGGTTCTTTCGAGACACCCAATTCGTCATTCGTAATTGCCTTTTTTTCGCCGTGCAAAAGCTCTCTTACAACTTTAGTTTTTTCTTTTATTTTTCGGTCTGTCAAATCGTAAGCAAGGTCGTATCCGTATTTATTCTTCTCCAAAGCTTCTTCGGCTTGTTTGAGGTATGTAAGTTTCAGAATCAAATCGTCTTCCATGTCGGTTTTCAAAAACCAGCCATACACTTCCGCAAGCCCTTCATTGCCAAGCATTGCCGCCGTAATTTTATCAGGGTTTACCCACATATACTTTCTCACATAACTGTTTACCGCTGAAAAAACAAAAAATAAACCTAAAACCAAAACCGCAATCCACTTTTTTTTGCCGCCCAAATAAGGGAACGCGTATATCTCAAGAAAAGCGAAAAGCGCGAAGAAAACGCCTATAGAACCCATATACATATAACGCAGGCTCATCACTTCTGTTTTATCTATCAGAATAAGTCCCGGCAGCAGAAATATAATAAAAAACGCGGGCGCTAAAATGAAAATTCTGTTTTTTCTGTACGCAAAAAAGCATACTGCCGCATATGACGCCAAAACGCCGAACTGCCATAAGTAGCGCAGCGGATCCTGCATGAACGGCGGCAAAGGCAGCGAATAAATAATGTCAAAAAACGGCGGAACAAAACAATAAACTATATAGTAAGCCATCAAAGAAGGTATCTTGTACAAAGAAGCCCAGCCAAACAGATTCAGTGAAAAAAACAGGCCGCTGTCAACAGACCGAAGAACGTATAAATTTACAGCTGCCGCAATAAAAACGATTACTGCGAAAGG
Source organism: Candidatus Endomicrobium neocapritermitis (assembly GCA_009778325.1). Classification (GTDB taxonomy): domain Bacteria; phylum Elusimicrobiota; class Endomicrobiia; order Endomicrobiales; family Endomicrobiaceae; genus Endomicrobium_B; species Endomicrobium_B neocapritermitis. The sequence continues at coordinate 32,293 of WRJZ01000024.1, forward strand.
AAGCATTTTAAAAAAAACTTTTTTCACGGGCTGCCTGTTATTTTTCGCAAATTCATAAACAGCCAGTAATACCGGCAAAACTATTAATGTCGGCCAAAAGAAAACCCCGATAAAAAATAAAAAAGCGGCCAAAGCTATAAAATGTTTGTCCTGATTATGTTTCAGACCGGAAGAGTCAGCCAGCATATAAAATAAAAAAGAAGACAAAGCAAAAAAACCGGTAAAAAGATGCCCCCTTGCGGCTATTTCGTTTACGGCATTGCTGCCTACAGGGGCGACAGCAAAGAATAATGCCGTTAAAAAAGCCGCGCGGTAAGATTTTGAAAGCATTAAAATTACCATATAGCACAATAAAACATTAAAAACGTGAATTATATCGCTGAAAAGATGAGATACATGCGGGTTGAAAGGCTCAGCCAAGTTAAGAAAATAATTAACTGAATATTCATTGTTTACTGCTAAGGCATAATCGTTTTTATAATTTCCGAAATACACCGCTGCCGTAATTACGGCAAGAATTAAAAAATGGAAAATAATTTTGTTGTTTTTAAAAAAGTTCATTTAAAATCCTTTAACGGCAGATGATTGGAAGTTCAGCAGCTCGGAAGCTCGGCAACGACAAAAACAGCGGCAATCCATTACCTTCTGTTAACTGCGTTCACAGTCCGTTCTTGTCTTTGCCGTTGCCGAGCT
>WRJZ01000025.1 GCA_009778325.1 Candidatus Endomicrobium neocapritermitis
GTTGAATATTCAACGTGCGATACTGCAATTGTTACAATCTTCGTATCGTCTCTTCTTCCCTGCGATTCCGACGCTTTCGCTACCTGATCATACGATATATATTCGGCCAATCCTTTATCGCCCAATACTTTCGTTATTGCTGCCGTCAATGTCGTTTTGCCGTGGTCTACGTGTCCTATTGTTCCTATGTTTACGTGCGGTTTGCTTCTGTCAAACTTTGCTTTTGCCATTTTGAGTTCCCCCAAATTTTTTTTGGATTTTATATTTTTTGCTGCGGTATAAAGTTATTAGCCGAGGATGGGAATTGAACCCACGACCACCTCCTTACCAAGGAGGTGCTCTACCACTGAGCCACCTCGGCATAAATGATAGAGTTTAGAGTATAGAGAATAGAGTTTAGATAAAAAGTGTTTTCGCTTCGCGAAAACTAATAATTCGTTTCGGCGGAACTAAGTTCCTGACGAAACACAACATCTACACTCTACACTCTTTAATCTACACTCTGCCTTTAAAAGCGGGAGACGGGAATCGAACCCGCGTGGCCAGCTTGGAAGGCTGGAGCACTACCATTGTGCTACTCCCGCACGAACTGCTCATGATGTACGCCTTCGGCGCATGATGTCGCTACGCTAATGATGTATTGCCGCTTTGCGGCAACATGCTGTAATGTGTCCTTGTCTTTAATGTGTACGAAGTACATACATCATTTCCGAAGGATACATCATGCACGCAGTGCACATCATGTCCCAAAGGGACACATCATTGCCGTTAAGAGTGGGGGCGGATGGATTTGAACCACCGAAGGGCAAGCCCGCCAGATTTACAGTCTGGTGCATTAGACCACTCTGCCACACCCCCGCGCCAACTTTTTATTAAAAGGAAAAAAGAACTTTTGTAAAAGTAATTCGTTGATTATACAACAAAAATATTTTAAATGTCAAATAGAAGAATAGAAGTTGGGATGCTGAGAAGCGGAGAGGAGCTGTGGTCGTTAAAGCCTTTGCCGTTGCTCAGCTTCTCAGCTTCCTAGCTTCCCAACATCTGCCTTTCAAAAAACTATTTTAAAAGATATTTAAACGCTACAAAGCCAAGAATCAAAAGAATTAAAAATGCTATTGAAAGAATATTGAAGTATTTTTCGATTACATATTGGATTTTTTTTCCGAACAGTCTTAATGCCAGCGCAACCATAAAGAATCTTCCAGCGCGGCCTAATAACGAAGCGATAAAAAATGTTGCCAATGGAATCTTAAATATACCTGCCGTTATTGTTATCGCCTTATAAGGAATAGGCGTAAATGCTCCCGCAAAAATGGCGATAAACGCGTTATCGGCGTATTTTTCCCCGACAATTGCGACAGCGTTATGAAGATTATAAAAATTTACTATTGCAGCTCCTATTGTCTCATAAAAAAGCATGCCTATGGCATAGCCGAAAAAGGCTCCGATTACGGAACCTACCGTACATATAGCCGCTTTTTTCCACCAATTTTTCGGATCAGCGGCCACTAACGGAATTAAAAGAACGTCAGGAGGAACCGGAAAAAAAGTGCTTTCAATAAGAGATATGCCGAAAAGCGCGTAATCGGAACTTTTTTTATTAGCCCAGCCAAGAGTCCAGTCGTACATTCTTCGCATGAGATGAAAAGGATAACGAATTGCTTTTTTCATAGTTCGCGTATTTTAGCAAATAATGTATAATATTGAAATACAAAACTCTGAAAGCAACTTCATTCAAAGGTGTCATCCTGAACAAGCTTAGCTTGGAACTTGTTTCAGGATCTCGGAAGTTTACTTCCGTAATTTGTTTCAGCATCTTGTCATTAAAAAGACTAGACCCTGAAACGAGTTCAGGGTGACACATTAGGCGGCACACTGAACGGCATGTCATACTGAACTTGTTTCAGTATCAGGGTGACACACTATACAAAAGGAATTTTTATGCCTCATTTTTACGTAAAACCGGAAAATATAAAAAATGACTCTTTTGTAATGGAAGACGAAGCCGCTCATTATGTTTCTGCCGTGCGCCGCTTTAATATTAATGACGAAATAATGATTTTTGACGGAACCGGAAACTCGTATAAAGCAAAAATAACCGCCTCGTCAAAAGGATATATTGAAGGTAAAATAATTTCGTCTTCTTACAATATGCCCGAGTTTAAAATAAATCTTTTTACGGCAATACCAAAAGGCGACAGGTTTGAATGGCTTATAGAAAAAGCCGGCGAGCTCGGCATATACGAAATAGTTCCGATAAATACCAAAAGAAGCGTAAACACGTCTTTTTCCCCAAATAAACATGAGCGTTATGAAAAAATATCGATTGCGGCAAGTTCGCAATGCGGAAGAAACGATATAATGAAAATAAACGAGCCTGTTGATTTCAAAACAGCCTGCAAAAAAGCTCTTGCCACATCAAATTTTATAAATATTATTCCATGGGAAAGCGCCGGAACCGAATCTGCTTCATTGGAAAGCGTATTCAAAAACCGGGAAACGGCCAAAGGAGCTAATATTTTTATAGGCCCTGAAGGCGGTTTTGAAGACGAAGAAATCGAATTTGCAAAATCGCTGGGAATAAACACAATAACTTTGGGTGAAAATATTTTAAGAGTAGAAACCGCCGCAATAGTAGCCTGCGTGCTTGTTTTAAACCTTTTCGGGATTTACAAACCAAAATGAAAACATACTATATACATACCTTCGGATGTAAAGTTAACCAATATGAAACCCAGCTTATTTCGGAAAAGTTTAAAAAAGACGGCTTTACGCAAGCTGCAAAACCGGAAGAAGCGGATATTATAGTGTTTAATTCCTGCACTGTTACCGCGGAAGCCGATAAAGAGTGCGAATATTTTTTACGCAAAGCGTCAAAATTTTCCAAACCGGTAAAACTAATTGTAACAGGCTGTTTTGCAAGAAATAAAAAAGATTATATTAAAGAAAAGTTTCCCGGCATTAATGTTATAACCGAAAAATTGGAACTTTTTTCCGAGCCTCAAAAACAAACAATACACGCCTTTGATAAACGTTCCAGAGCATTCGTAAAAATACAGGACGGCTGCAACAGCTTTTGCAGTTATTGCATTGTTCCTTACGTACGCAATAATTTGTGGAGCAAACCCGTTGAAATTGTTATTGAAGAAATTAAAAACCTCGTAAATAACGGATACCCGGAAATAGTTTTGACCGGCATCCACGTTGGTAAATATGAAGGCGGCATTGCGCCGTTAATAGAGCAAATCATAAAAATTCCTTTGGATTTCCGCATAAGAATTTCTTCAATTGAATTAAATGAAATTAACGATGCCTTGATAGAACTTATGAAAAAAAATCAGGATAAAATATGCCGGCATCTCCACATCCCCCTGCAATCAGGAAGTGATGAAATTCTTAAGTTAATGAACAGGCATTACACTACGGCAGATTTTGCAAAAAAAGTAAAAAACATAATAACCGAATTTCCCGAACTTGCCCTGACAAGCGATATTATCACGGGTTTCCCGCAGGAAACTCGGGCGCATCATAAAGAAACTTGTGATTTTATAAAAAGAATGCCGTTCGCAAGATTTCATATATTCAGATATTCCGACCGGGACGGAACAAAGGCTTCGTCGTTTTCGGGAAAGGTTGCGCCGGATGAAATAAAAAGCAGATCGAATGACCTGTTTGAAATTGACGCCCTAAAAAGAACGAAATTTTTAAGTAAAAATATCGGTAAAAAAAGACCGGCTGTCAGCATAGGGAAAAATAAAGCTTTGACCGACAATTATATTACCGTCAAAATACCCGAAAGAAAGCCCGGAATTTTCACGCTTGCCGTTACGCAGGAAAGTGAAATATAAAACATGAAGAATTTTATTATACTCAAACGCCCCGCCATAACAATATTTCTGTTTTACGCTGCGTTTTTAATTTTCATCAATGCCATAGGCATTTTCAGCCCGCAAAAGCAAAGCTTTCTTTATCATTTCACGCAGTATAACAAACCAGTATCAATAGAAGGAAGAGTCATATCTTCTCCGGAAAAAATCAGAGACAGCCAAAGGTTTATTCTGAAAGCAGACAAAATAAATGATTTTAAAGTTAATGAAAAAATTCTCGTTAACTCTCCGCCCGGATATAAAATCGCTTACGGCGATATAATAAATATCGAAGGCAAAATTTCAAAACCCAAAAGGGCGGACTTTTCTTTGGTTTTTGATTACAGCCGATATTTGGCAAGGCTCGGAATCTATACTGTTTTCAATGTTTATTCTTTTGAATACATAGAGTCAAAACCTAATCCCGTAAAAAAATTCGCATTGGCATTCCGGCATGATATTATAAAAAAGATAGCCCATTATTTTAAAAAAGCCTACGCGGATATCCTCAAATCCGTAATTATAGGCGATAAAACTTCTTTGGATTATCAAACAAAAGGAAATTTTGTCGATTCGGGGCTAATGCACATACTTATTGTCAGCGGACTGCACGTAGGTTTTGTAGCAGGAATGATTTTAATTATATTTAAATTTTGCGGACTGTCTCTCAGAAAAGCGTCGCTTCTGAGCATCCCTTTTGTCTTTTTATACGCATTGGCAACCGGCGCAAACCCGCCTGCCCTCAGAGCCGCAATAATGTTTTCTTCCGTTTTAATCGCATTGGCTTTAGACAGAGAGCCTTTGGTTTACAATTCTTTTGCTCTTTCCGCTCTGCTTATTCTGATTTTCCAGCCGCAGCAGCTTTTCACGGCGTCTTTTCAAATGTCTTACGCCGCGACAATAGGAATAGTCTATTTTTACAGACACGTTTTTGGGATGTTTCAGAATATAAAAAACAGTATCCTGAAATTCTTCTGCGGAGTTTTCTCGGTTACTGTATCAGCGCAGATTTTTCTGATACCTATATGTATGTACTACTTCGGAAGAGTTTCATTAATTTCTTTTTTCTCAAATATAATCGTGGTTCCGCTGGTAGGGATAATAATTCCGCTGGGATTCTTTTTTTACTTTTTCACTTTTATTTTTTCTTATATTGCGCTGGCTGTTTCAATAATAGTTTCAATACTTCTGCACTACATTATATCCGTCGCAAATATTTCCGCAAGCTTTTGGTTTTCAGCCGCGGCAGTCGCAAAGCCGGCGCTTTCGCAGCTGATATTGTTTTATGCTTTCTTCTTTTTTATCACATATTTCAAAGACAAAAGACGTTTTATTTTTTCGGGAATATGTATTTTGATAAGTCTTTATTTTATTATTGCTCCGAAATTTACGGCAAGAAACAAACTTATATTTAACATTTACCGCGGACAAAACATTACAACAATACAAACCGCAGACAGAAACAGCCATGCTTTTACGCTTTACCAACATACAGGTAAATATGACAAATCCTACATCAGCTCTTTTTTACAGTTTTTATCTTTTTCGGGAATAAGAAACCCCAAAATTTCATTTATAGGTTTTAATGAAGCGGACGTGTTAAACCAAATAACAAACAGAGAAGTGATTTTTACGGAAGGAAACAAATCAGGCATTTTTAATATGGACGCTGAAGGAAATCAAATTTACTTTGATATGAGAAACGGAATTATTAACATAAATAATGAATATAGCCTCTACATGAAAAATAACCCTTCGTTTTATTTTTTGATAAGAAGATAAGAGAAGCGCAGTTTCCTATCTTCTTATCTTCTGCCGTTACTGCATATCTTCAAAATAAGGATACAGCCCGAATTTTTCATCACCATACGTCAACACCGCAAATTTTAAATTATAACCTTTCTTTGAAGGTCTTATAGCGCCTATTTTATCTCCGGTTTTAACTATGTCTCCGATATTCACGTCCACATCTCTTAAATAGCCGTAATATATATAAAAATTTTGCGCGGGGTTGTAAAGCCAGACACAGTTTCCGCTTACGGAATTTAAAGCTCCTTTTTTCGTATAGACAACTATAGCGTTGTTTACGGCAACTATATCTGCCGGCGACGCGGCATTTTTTGTAGAAACTTCAATATTAAGATACTGTTGTCCCAAGAACTGCTCTCCGTCAAAAAATTTTGTATCCGAGGCGCTTTCCGCCATGGCGCGGTAAAGTTTTTTTATGTTAGAAACATCTTTTACTGAATAACCTTTTATCGGAAAAACCCAGACGGCGTCTTCGGATATATTCTTGTCAGCCGCAAAATCAGCTAAACTCTGCGTAAGCTTTTTAGCATAAAATTCAGCTTCGACTGCCGCCATACCGCCTTTTCTTAGCTGCGCTTCAAAATCCGCCCAATCTTTGACCGCATCGGCAAAAACAACGGAGCAAACAAACATCAAACATAAAACAAAAAAATTCTTTTTCATTATAACCGCCTTTTTAACGACAATTACGAATTACGAATAAAAGACCGGAAAAGTCTTTTGTCGTTGATTAGTAATTTGTAATTAGTAATTCGTAATTGTCTTTCCACCGTATTTTTATATATAATATTTATGAATTATAGCATAAAAGAGTATAAGGCATAAAGGAAGAAAAAGCAATGAAATACAGCGCCGGCATTATATACAACAAATCCAAACCAAACGCAAAAAAACTTGCTCATGATATAGCCGCTTGGCTCAAAAGCAATAAGTGCAGGGTTTTTGTATGCGATTCGCATTCGGTAAAAGCAAAAAAAGTTGATTTTGTGCTTTCAATAGGCGGCGACGGAACTATGCTTAAAGTTGTAAGGACTTTTTCGCCTCTGGCCGTGCCGGTTAAAGGAATCAATCTCGGTTCTTTGGGTTTTTTGACGGATACTGATCCGAATGAAATATATATGCTGTTAAAAGACATTTTCACATACGGCATTAAAATTGAAAAAAGAGCATTGCTGTCGGTTGAATTCGAACAAAACGGAAAGAAAATCAAAAAAATAGCGACTAATGACTGCGTAGTGCGTTCAACTTCGGGAAGCAAGCTTATAAACGTAGCCGTAAGCGTGGATAAAAAATCTACTACCGATTACAAGTGCGACGGAATAATTTTTGCCACGCCTACAGGTTCAACCGCGTACTCGCTTGCGGCGTCCGGCCCTATTGTAGTTCCGAATCTTTCAGTGTTTATTCTGACTCCCATATGCCCGCATACTTTGACTCAGAGACCTATGATACTTTCGGATAAAAATGAAGTTGAACTGAAAGCAAACAACAAAAACAAAAGCGGAAATATTTTGATATCAATAGACGGACAGGAAAATTTTTACATTCCCAATGACGGCAAAGTCAGACTTTCTCTTTATAAAAAACAATTGAAACTTATAAAAAATTGCAGCAAGTCATACTTTGAAACTCTGAAAACAAAATTGAACTGGGGAGTTTAGAACGGCAATTAATAATTAACAAATAATAATTAATAATTATTGTGTTTTTGCTTCGCAAAAACCTGTTAATTATGTTTCGCTTTTGCGAAACACCAAAATTATTTATTGTTAATTGTTAATTATTAATTGTAGTTGTGTTATGTTACTAAATTTAAACATCAAAAATTACGCTTTGATTGAGGATTTGAGTATAGAATTCGGAAACGGGTTTACGGTTATTTCCGGCGAAACCGGCGCAGGGAAATCTATACTTGTAAAATCAATAGAACTTTTGACAGGCGCCAGGGCAGACTCGTCAAACATACGCTCGGGATGTTCTATTTGCACGATTTCAGCTTCTTTTGAATTCAAAAATCCGCAAATAAAAGATTTTTTAGACTCGCTGTCAATACCGCTTGATGACGGAAACGCCATACTTATACGCAGAACTATTGAAAGCACCGGAAAAAGCAAAGCGTATATTAATGATTCACAGGTAAGCGTCTCGTCGCTTGCGGCGCTTGGCAATTTGCTAATAGATTTTCATAATCAGGATGAAAAGCACTCTCTTTTAAACACGGATTCTCAGCTTGAAATTTTGGATAAAGCGGCGCAAACCGGAGAGCTTAAAGAAAAAGCCGGCCAAACGTATGAAAAAGTAAAAGATATAAAATCAAAAATTGAAGCCATTAATTTATCAGATTCCGAAAGAGAAAGAAAGATTGATTTGTATTCTTTTCAGCTTCAGGAAATAGAAGACGCGAAACTTGAAAACGGCGAAGACTCAAAACTTGAAAGCGAACTTCCGAAACTTAAGAACGCGGAAAAAATATCTTCTTTGTGCGAAGAAGCCGTAACTCTTTTGTATTCCGGAGAAAATCCGGCGTTAAGCGCGATAATAAAAGCAAAGAAAAACATTGAAGCAATAAATTCCTTAGGCGCCGACGCCTCGGAAGCTTTATCGCTTATAGAGCAGTCTTATTATCAGGCCGAAGAGTCTTACAGAGAAGTTGAAAATATTCTTTCCGAAACGGAAATCGATCCCGAAAAATTAAATGAGACCGTTGAAAGAATAGAACTTATTAAAAAATTGAAAAAAAAATACGGCTCAACCATTTCCGAAATAGCGCAATATCAAAATGAAATTGAGCAGGAATTAAAAGCTTTGCAGGATTACAAAGAAAACACCGGCAAACTTGACCGAGAGCTTCAGATTCATACAAAACATCTGCGAGATATATGCGAAAAGATAAGCCAAAAGAGAAAAAAAGCAGCAGTTGATTTTTGCAAAGCCGCAGTCGCGGAGCTTGAAGATTTAGGAATGAAAAATGCCGTCTTTGAAATAAGTTTTAAACAAAAAGAGCCGTCGGCAAACGGCTGCGACGAAATAGAGTTTATGTTTAGCGCCAATAAAGGAGAAAAAATTCTTCCCTTAAAAAACACGGCGTCCGGCGGAGAACTGTCCAGAGTTTTGCTTGCCATAGAAGTTTCTTCCAAATTAAAAAGCGACCAAACGACAATCTTCGACGAGATAGACACGGGGACCGGCGGAAAAACAGGCGAAAAAATAGGAAAAAAACTCTCCCAGCTGGCAAAAAATAAACAGGTATTTTCAATAACGCATTTAGCGCAGGTGTCAGCGTTCGCGCAAACGCATATAAAAATTTATAAAGAAATTTACGATTCCAGAACTTACACAAAAGCAAAAGCGCTTACAAATGACGAGCATATAGAAGAAATTGCCAGAATGATTTCCGGCGAAAAAGTAACAAAATCAGCCGTTGAACACGCAAAAGACCTTATAAAAACATCAACTACTCTTTAATAACCTCATACGGACCTTCCGAAGAGCCTATTAATCTTATTTTTAACATTTTATTAATCTTGTCAGGATAATAAGCTTCTATAACATAACCGTAGTCACCTGTAACAAAGTTCGCTTTTTCACTAACGTCAGGCACTCTGATTTCAAACTCTCTAAAATATTTATTATTATGAGGATAAATATGAAATTCGCCTAAATTTTGGGCACTTCTGTCAAAAGTAAAAGTCGTATCAACAACACCGTAGGTAAAATAACCTGCAAAAGGATCTTCTCCCTCAGCAGCAAAAGACAGAGCCAAATCCATCTGCTCTTTTATGCTTTGCAGCAAATGCATGCCTTCTTTGTACTTTGCATTGGCAATATGTTTTCTGTACACGGCAACGCCTATAACGCTAAGCATTCCTATAATAATTACAGTAACACAAACTTCAACTAATGTAAATCCTTTGTTATTTTTCATTTGCGCTTACTCCCGAAAGTCCTAATAAAAACAGCCCTTTGCGGATGAATGCAAAGGGCTGTTAGTTCCAAATAGATTAATCGAGACCGGTAGCTATAGTTATAATACTACCGCCTTCTACAGCTTGCATAGTAACGCTGATACCTTCTGCGGCAGAACCTATCCTACCTTCTACAATTGAAGTAAAAGTATAACTGTTTGCAGCACCTGCCGTTGTTACCTTATACGAATCGAAATACTTATTAGATCTTGCATCAATATCAAGTGTCGTATTAAAGGTAACTGAGGAGGAAATCTCATAATAGTTGCCGAATTCCGCATAATAAACTCTTTGCGCAGTTGCGATTGAGCCTAAAAGCGCTTTAGCTTCGGTTGCTATAGCTTTCTTTGTGTATCCTCTGTAAATAGGAACCGCAACAATTGATAAAATACCAACAATAACAATAACGATGATCAACTCTACAAGTGTAAAACCTTTTGATTTTTTCATGTCTTTCTCCTTTTGTTTGTTTTGTACGTCTTGTACTCTGGATTAAGGATTCACCTCCTCCACCAGCATGAATTTGAGAATATTATATAATAATAGTAAAAAATTTGCAATATTTTTTTTTATTTTTCACAAATTGTTTGCTATAATATTATCATGACAATGAACAAAAACCGGCTTGCGGATAAAGTTATAGCATTAGCCTTAAAAAATGTCAATAACAAAAAAGGCGGCCCTTTTTCCGCCGTAATCGTAAAGAACGGCAAAATAATATCTTCGGCATACAACTGCGTGACAACAAAAAACGATCCGACAGCGCACGCAGAAATAGAGGCAATAAGAAAAGCCGCGAAAAAATTAAAAAATTTCGACCTGTCTGGCTGTGAAATTTTTTCATCATGCGAGCCGTGCCCCATGTGTTTGAGCGCTGTTTACTGGTCGGGAATAAAGAAAGTTTATTATTGCGCCGATACGAAAACCGCATCAAAATACGGCTTTAAAGATGAAGTGATTTTCAAAGAACTTAAAAAACCGGCAGGCAAAAGAAAAGTCAAACAAATACTTATCAATAATAAAGATAAAAACCTTCCTTTCGAAAAATGGAATTCGCTTCCTGATAAAAAGAAATACTAAATAGATGAATAGAAGTTTAGCAGCTCAGAAGCCCGGAGGAGCCGTGGCCGTTAAAGTCATTGCCATTGCTCAACTTCTTATCATCCTATCATCCCATCTTCTTCCATTCTTGTCTTTGCCGAGCTGCTGAGCTGCCGAACTTCTGAGCTTCTGCCTTTATCTAAATTTTAACAGAATTAACCTTTACGCCTTTTATTTTTTTTAAGTTTGAAATAAGCGCTTTTATTTCAGCCGAAGAAGCTTCCAGTTGAAGTATGATAAGCCCCGTATCGGAACATTTCCCTTCTCCGCTTTCATGAAGGCCAAGCCTTGTTTTTATAAAACAACCTGATTCCGTCAGAACTTTTTGAACTTTTAACGCAGTTTCTTTTCTTTTTTCAACCGACAATATTAAGATGTTTGCCATTTTTGTCCCCTTTTTTAACAACAATTAACAAATAACAGTTAATAATTATTGTGTTTTTGCAAAGCAAAAACCTATTATATTAATATGTTTCGCCCTGGCGAAACACCGACATTGTTCATTGTTATTTGTTAATTGTTAACTGCAGTAATTCGCTTACGGTTACAATCTCAAATCCCCTTTCCTTTATTTCGTCAATAAAGTCGGGAAGAAAAGAAAGAAGTCTCTCATTATTATTTAAATCATGCATTAAAAAAATAGCGCCGCCTTTTATGCTTGATTTATACTTTTCATGCATTTCGTCAGCGGTAAGGTTTCTGTCCCAGTCGCATCCGAACGTCCAGTTAATCATCTTATAATTATTTTTCTTTACAACAGCTTTCGCGTCATCCCTTGAATAGCCGTGCGGAAAACGCACAAGATAAGTTTTTACGCCGACAGCCTTTTCAATGGCGTCCTGACCTTTTAAAAGCTCTTTTTCCATTTTGTCATTCTTATCTTCGCCTTTATATGAATAGAAATTAACGTGGCCATATGTATGATTTTGAACTTCATGCCCGGCTTCAAAAACTTTTTTCGCCGTTTCAGGTTTTTCGGCTGCATTGCAGCCAAGCATAAAAAATGTCGCCTTAACGTCTTTTTCTTCAAGTATGGCAAGTATTTTTTCAGTGGCAGAGCCCGGGCCGTCGTCAAAAGTTAAAGCGACTTTTTTTGAATCCTTTGGGCCGTCTGCATAAAAAACTTTGTTTTCAGCATGGCAAAACGTAAATCCCAAAAGCAGAAGCAAAGCTGATATATATCTCATTTTTCAATCCTTTTCAACGCGTTATACCCTATGCTTGAAATAATAACAAAGAAAATCACATCAATCAATATAAGAATGATGCCGTATTGCACAAATGCCGCGGCGGAAGTATAATTTTTTAAATAAAAAAGCCTTAACGGCTGCATGATAATTAATATATTGACTATTATCATAAAAAATGAAAAAAGCATAAAAACAAGTCCGCCGAGCGAAGACTCTATCTGCGGAATATTCGAATAATTAAATTTCGGAAGAACCGCGCCTATAGAAACCGCGGAACAGCTTATAAGCAGCGACATGGCGGCAGTGGCGGCAATCGTTATTATAAATACGGGTTTTGAAATACCCATCATATAATTTGAAGCAAACATCAAAATAAGAGACACTAAAACAACAGGAATACTGCCGAACACAATTTTTTCAGCAAACAGCTTAAAGCGGCTTACCGGACTTGTCAGCAAAAACCAAAAACTTTCCCCCTCCAAACTTATAAGTGGAAATGAAAGCCTGAGGGAAGCTGCCGTAGCCACAAACCAGACCAGCGCGCAATTTACGACAGCCATTGTGTTATGCATATGTATAGTTTCAAAAGACAGTCTATACATGCTGAACAAATAAACCAGCACAATAGAAGCGAGTATTAAAACCTGAGACCATTGGCTTGAATCACGCACAAACACTTTTATATCTTTTTGAAATATCGCGTAAACAGGGCTTCTGTATTTAAAAGATCTTCTGCGTATATCCGCAGCGGCAAAGGCCTGACCTTCGTTAAGGCCTTCCATATAATACTTTTTGGCAAGAAATTTTATTACAAGCCACAAAATAACGGCAGTTCCGAAAAGCAAACCCGCATAAATAAAAATTCTGCCGAAATCTTTTGCTATCAGGCCCGTTACCGCTGAAGTGTACCACCATGAAGGCAAAAATTTTGCCGTCGGCGCGTCCAGATAGCTCAAATACTGCGATAAGAGCTCAAAACCTTCGGTGCTGATAAATTTTTCAGGCCGTATAAGCCTTATAAACACTAAAACAAAAGTGAAAAATACCATTCCTATAACCAAAACGATATTTCTGACCTTTGCGGCAGGAAAAAATCTCATGACAATAATCGTAAAAGCTATGCCTATAAAGCTCGCGCACGCTAAAAAAGGAAATACAAAAACTATGGAAAAAATGTAGAACCACATATCGGCATTTTTAACAACTCCCAAAGCCGCCATACAGGGTACCAATGCCGCAAAAACCATCCATGAAGCGTAAAAAGAAGAGTTTACCGCCTTAAAAGAAAAAACTTCTCCTAGTTTTATGGGAGAAGTTACAAGCCATTTTATATCCCTCCCGAAGTAAATTGTCGAAAAAGACACGATTATAGCGGACAAAACCGCCATCATAAAAGCGGTTATAAAAACAAAAGCAAGAAGTTTATTGACAATAAGCGGCCCGACAACCGCAACGGAGTTTATATATCTAAGGAACGAATGAGAAAAGGCGTAAACTATAAAAACGATATTTATGCCTATAAAAATAAATATTGCTGCCTTTAAGTTATCTATAAACTTTAAAGAGTTTATGCGGTTTATAAACGAAAGAATGGATATTTTTATAAGGTAACGCATTAAAGGCCTTCCGGCAGCTCGCCGGCTGCCAGCCCTCCCGTAATATTTAAATAAATCGATTCCAAATCCGACCCGCCGCTGTCTTTTTTCTGCAAATTTTCAAAAGTGTCCAAAGCGAGAATTTTTCCGTCGTTAACAATACATATTCTGTCCGCGATTTTCTGCGCTATTTCCAAAACGTGCGTGCACATAAATAAGGTCGTTCCCTGACTTGAAAGCCTTGTGAAAATATCTTTCACTATCCTTGCGCTTTTCGGGTCAAGCCCTACAAGCGGCTCGTCCAGAAACATGACTTCCGGTTTGTGAAGCAGCACTCCGGATATAACAAGCTTTTGTTTCATGCCGTGCGAAAAAGAATCGATGATTTTATCCGCCCTGTCATCGAGTGAGAACATTTCAAGAAGCTCCGGAATCATTTTTCGCTGCTGATCCATCGGCACTTTATAAATATCTCCGATAATTCTCATGTATTCGAAAGCCGTAAGATACGGATACACATAAGGCTGGTCCGGAACAAATCCTATGCGATTTTTTATTGAATCCATCTCGGTTAAAACATTCATGCCGAGAATTTCAGCCTCTCCGGAAGTCGGTTTTAAAAGCCCTGTTAAAACTTTCACGGTTGTCGTTTTTCCGGCGCCGTTAGGACCTAAAAAAGCAAAAATTTCGCCTTTTTTAACGTTAAAGCTCACATCATTTACGGCTTTAAAATCGCCGTATTTTTTAACTAAGTTTCTGACTTCTACCGCGTTATTTATATTGTCCATATCATCACCGTTCCCAGAAGGGTTAACAACCCCGCGTTTAATATCTGCATCCAAAAATTATCGTTTATAGGCCACGGAACAGCTTCCACAATTGTGGCGATTGCCGCTCCGGCAAGCGCGAATTTCCAGTTAAATAAAAATAAGCCGGCAATAAGGCACGCTACAAAACACGCGGCGCTTCCTTCAAGGCTTTTTCCTCCAAAAATTTTGTGTTTCCCGAATGTTTTGCCTATAAGCGCCGCAAAGGCATCCCCGAAAGCAAGATATAAAAAGCTGGCCATTACCATATATTTATTGGGGAAAAGCAAAATCGTTATCAAAGCGCCCGAGAGCGTGCCGAGTATCCCGCTTACTTTTTTTGCTTCTTCTTCCCTGTAAAAACCTTTAAAA
This sequence comes from Candidatus Endomicrobium neocapritermitis, assembly GCA_009778325.1. Taxonomy (GTDB): domain Bacteria; phylum Elusimicrobiota; class Endomicrobiia; order Endomicrobiales; family Endomicrobiaceae; genus Endomicrobium_B; species Endomicrobium_B neocapritermitis. Next base: position 14,705 of record WRJZ01000025.1, read on the forward strand.
TTTTTACAGAAAAAATCATTGCACACAGGCACTTTTAACCTTAAAAACTCAAGCGAAGCAACTGCCGCAACGGCTATTGCCAGGCCCAAAATAACAGTGCTTTTAGGAAGATACCAATACCCGAAAACATAAATCAGCAACAACAAATGAAAACCTTTTCTTTTTAATTCGTCTTTCGGAAAATTAACCATAAATTTTTAAACCTCTGTTTTATGTCTCTTTAAAAGCAGTAACAACCTGCGTTATACCTTCATACAAAAACATATAAAAATGAACAATATTATAGTACATCTCCGTAAAAAGGCTCTTCAAATTTACTTCATCCGGAAAAACCAAAGCCATAAGCAGCGAAAAAACAATAACATTTACGGCGATTATAAGAATATAAGAAAAGAAAACCCCGTAAACTTTCAAATCCGGCTGGCCTATACCTATTATATATATTGTGAGAGCAATATGGAAAGCTATAGAAAGCCCTGCAAAAAAAAGAAAGTACGGATACAAAGGTTTTATATCCGTAAACCACCCTAAAAACAAATATACTACTATTACCGCAAAAGTATATATCGGAAAAAAATAAGGCGCAAGGGTTATCCAAATACTGTCTTTTGTCAAAACCACATGCCCGGACTCACTTCCGACTTTGAACTTTTTAACTCTTGCTCCGCTGAGTATTCCCGCAAAAGCGTGCGTAAGTTCGTGGCCAAAAACATATGTGCGCATCGGCTTGTAAAAAGCTATCTGAAAAACAATATAAGCCAAAATACCTACCCAAAAAGGAATATGCACATTGGCGCTTTTTCCGGTAAAATCCAGGAAAGTTTTAATTAACGTATATGCCGCGGCAGCCGCAAGAGGCGTTGCCGCAAAAGCAAAAATATTTCTGATTATTTTCATTATCTAAACTCTTATAACGGCAATTACGAATTACGAATGACGAATTACGAATCAAAGACAAAAGCTTGTGATTACGCAATGATTTTAGCTAATTAAAAAAATAAAAAAAAGCCCGGGTTAAAAACAATTACGAATTACGAATAACCTGCAAACGACTTTTTTGTCTTTAATTCGTAATTCGTCATTCGTAATTCGTAATTGACTTTGACATAACCCGCCGGAAATCATATAATCTTTGTTGATATGTCAAAAAACCCTTGAGGGTAAAATAAGAGATAAAGGAGTAAGTATGCAGCGGTTATGTAAGTTTTTTTCTTTAAAGAAGTTTGCAGGTATTTTTGCGTTTCTTCTTGCGGCGGCAAGTCAGTCTTTCGCAAGCGAAGCGAATCTTGTCATACCGGATTTGTCGGCAGTAAGCTTTCTCGGCGGCGCCGTTAACGGTAAAGTTCTTTTGACGTTCGGATTTTTAATATGTATTTTCGGGCTTTGTTTCGGTATTTACCATTATTTAAATATCAAAAATCTTCCCGTTCATAAATCAATGAAAGATATTTCCGAGCTTATCTACGAAACATGTAAAACGTATCTTATAACGCAGGGTAAGTTCATGATCGGGCTTCAAATACTCCTGGCGATAATAATATTTGTTTACTTCGGGCTTTTGCAGAATTTTGCCGCAATCAAAGTTACCACGATTATTCTGTGCAGCATTGTGGGAATCGCGGGAAGCTATACGGTAGCGTGGTTTGGAATGAGAATAAACACTTTCGCGAATTCAAGAACGGCTTTTGCCAGCCTTAAAGGAAAGCCTTTTCCGCTTTACGCTATACCGCTTCGCGCGGGTATGAGCATAGGAATGCTTTTGATAAGCATAGAACTTTTTATCATGCTTGTCATATTGCTTTTCATACCGAGAGATTTTGCCGGAGCGTGTTTTATAGGTTTTGCAATCGGAGAATCACTTGGCGCTTCCGTACTTAGAATCGCCGGCGGAATCTTTACAAAAATCGCCGATATCGGTTCAGACCTGATGAAAATAGTTTTTAATATTAAAGAAGACGACGCAAGAAATCCGGGAGTTATAGCGGACTGCACCGGCGACAATGCCGGCGACTCGGTAGGTCCTACCGCGGACGGTTTTGAAACATACGGAGTTACGGGCGTAGCGCTTATTACTTTTGTCGTTTTAGCCGTACACGATCCCGTGATACAGATTAAGCTTCTCGTATGGCTGTTTGCAATACGTTTGATGATGCTTATCGCAAGCGCGCTTTCTTACGCAATCAACGGATTTATCTCAAAAGGGAAGTACGAGACATCCGACAAAATGAACTTTGAAGACCCTTTGACTTCTCTGGTATGGATAACTTCAGTGGTTTCAATAGGGCTTACATTTTTAGTTTCAAGGCTAGTAATAGGCGACCTGGGAGACGGCACGCTTTGGTGGAAACTTTCGGCAATCATAAGCTGCGGCACTATTGCAGGCGCAGTTATACCTGAAATAGTAAAAGTATTCACTTCCGTAAAAAGCGCTTTCGTGCAAAACGTTGTCGCGTCTTCCAGACACGGAGGAGCTTCGCTTAATGTTCTTGCGGGATTGACAGCAGGTAATTTCAGCGCTTACTGGATGGGGCTTGCCATAATAATCCTTATGACAATAGCTTACGCCATAAGCACTCTCGGGCTTGCATCGCTTATGCTGGCGCCGGCGGTTTTTGCTTTCGGACTTGTGGCTTTCGGGTTTTTGGGAATGGGTCCGGTTACAATAGCCGTTGACTCATACGGCCCTGTTACGGATAATGCGCAGTCGGTTTATGAACTTTCATTGATTGAAAACGCAAAAGATATAGACAAAGAAATAGAAAAAGATTTCGGCTTTAAGCCTGCTTTTGACAAGTCGAAAACACTGCTTGAAGAAAATGACGGAGCGGGCAATACGTTTAAAGCAACGGCAAAACCCGTGCTTATAGGCACGGCTGTCGTAGGCTCTACTACGATGATATTTTCGATTATCGTCATTCTTACGGAAGGTTTAACCACGGGTCTGGGCAATCTTTCAATAGTGCACGCGCCGTTTTTGCTTGGTTTAATCGCCGGCGGAGCGGTAATTTATTGGTTTACCGGCGCTTCAAACCATGCCGTTACCAGCGGAGCGTACAAAGCCGTGGAATTTATTAAAGATAATATTAAACTTGACGGCTCTTCGGAAAAAGCTTCTACAGAGGATTCAAAAAAGGTAGTTGAAATCTGCACAAAGTACGCGCAGAAAGGAATGATAAACCTGTTCCTTGTTGTCTTCTTTCTTACTTTGGCTTTTGCTTTTATCGAGCCTTACTTTTTTATCGGATATCTTATTTCAATAGCTTTGTTCGGTCTTTTCCAGGCAATATTTATGGCAAATGCCGGCGGAGCATGGGATAACGCGAAAAAGTATGTGGAAGTTGATTTAAAAGAAAAAGGCACGGAGCTGCATAAAGCAACGGTTGTAGGCGATACTGTAGGCGACCCGTTCAAAGATACTTCTTCCGTAGCAATGAACCCTATAATAAAATTCACGACACTGTTCGGGCTTCTTGCGCTGGAACTTGCTTTGGCGCTTACAAACAAAGGCACGCTTAACGTTATGCTCACCACGACATTTTTTATCATAGCCTCTGTCTTTGTCGTAAAATCATTTACCGATTTGAGAAACAAGTGAGAACGGCAATTACGAATTACGAATGACGAATTACGAATCAAAGACAATAAACGACTAATAACAGCAAACAGCCGATAATAATTTTAATTTATTATCGGCTGTTTTTAATTGCCTTTGTCGTTCGCCGTTGATTCGTAATTCGTCATTCGTAATTCGTAATTGCCGTTATATTATCTTTCATAAAAATCCACATAAGTAGTAGTAAACTTATAGTTGATTCCTATATTGCCGTAAAACCCTGTCTGAGAACCGGCAAACAGCCCGTTAACGTTGGAATAAACGCTCCAGCTTGCGGAAATATCATATAAAACGCCAAAGCCTAAAGCAGTTGAAAACAAATCGTTTTCTATGCCTGCAATGCTCAAAGGCTTGTCTGTATTTTCAAATTTTCCTTCAAACTCTCCGTATCTTCCCGCGGCAAGAAAATTAAACTGCGCTTGCGCGTACCACTTCGCCCTCATTTCGGTTCCGTTGTTTACCTGAAAACCGATATTTGTATTTACCCTGTGATAAGAACCGCCGTAAATTGTTAAATCCGCGCTGCTGGCGGCGCCGTCTTCGGTAAAGCCTCTTTCGGTAAACTCCTGAGTAGTTACATAAGAATAATCCAGACCTAAAAAAGGCCTGAAATAAATATTGCCTTTGTAAAAATAATCATATCCCATTTCAGCGGAGGTATTTACGCTGTAACCGTTAAAATCGCCGCGCGTTTCTCTTTGTATTTCGCCGTACTCTATCTTTCTTAATGAAGTATAATTTTGCCTTCCGCCCATAAGCATAAGTTTAAGTTCAAGATTATTTTCAAAGAAAATCGCGCCGTATCCGCCAATGCTAAAGCCCGTAATATCAACCGTATCGCTGTTTTGTTTCGCGCTCGTATTAACATTTCCGATACTCAAGCCGAAAATCTGCATATCGTTTTTCATTGTGTCAAAACCGGCCTGCAAACCGGAATTTGAGGCGTCAAAATCTCCGGGCGAGTTTTTATCGCCTTTATATTTATTGTTTGCGAGATACCCCTGAGCCCAAATATTTCTCTTTATGCTGCTGTCATCATCAATAAAATAACTTCTTCTAAGCCTTGACATAACACTGTCTTTTGAAATATTCAATGCGGGAAGAGTTATGGCATTGGCATATATATGTCCGGAAAGACTGTTAAGAGCTTTTTTCCTGTCCGCAATGTCAAGAACGTCAATACTGTCTATAATCTTAAACAAATCGCCAAGCGCAAAGCCGTACACCTCATCCAGCGCGAGAGCGGTTTGCTTCTGGTTATCGGTCAAGCCTTCTATTGCGTTAAGCTGGTCTATGCTTAAAACAATATCCACAGACTTCCACGCCGGAGGAACTATACTGCTGCTTACATTCACTCCGTCGGAATATGTCAAATAAGATTGAACTCTGGTCATCGTGCTTCCTTCCGCATTGGTATTGTCTATGCGAAGCGCGCCGTAGCCGGAAGTAGAATTAATTATATTGTAAGTTTGTTCGGCGGCTTCAATTCCGGCTATGCCGGCTTTTATCCATGTGCCGTTCAAGCTCGCCGTTGACGCTGAAATTTTATCCGAAAAGCCTGTGTCGGAATCTATATCAAGATATATTTTTCCGTTTGTCGTTGAAGTTAAAACTCCGGATACTACGATATTATCGTTTATATCGCCGTTTCTCATATCAATAACCGTTAATGTTTCAGTGCTTGCGCTCGTGTTTTGGATGGTGAAATTCACGGCATTAAAAGACGAACCTGAACCCAATACCGCTGTTCCGGAAGTTATGTTCAATGTTTGAAATATAAAATCGCCGTTTAAATACAAATTACCGGCACCGTCTTTGTTTACGATATTTCCGGCTGTTGCGGAAGAATATGTTATGCCTCCGTCAAACGTCATGGACGCTGACGTACTTACGGTCAAATTCAGAACCGCATTTCCTCCCAAATTAACATCGTTTCTTACGCCGCTCGATATATTATTTGAAAATAATACATCTTTTGACAGCGCATAAAAATCGCTGGTGCCATCGTGTATATATACTGCTCCGCCTTCACGCGCGGCTTTATTGTAGGTAATTTCAGCGCCGTCGCTTATAGTTAATGTTTTTGAATAAAACGCTCCTCCGTCGCCATTGCCGGCGGAATTATACACGGCATTTACATAACCGCTAAAAATTATATCGTTTTGCGAAAAAAGGGCGCCGCCGGAGCCGTCTGTTGAAGCGTTTAAAGATATTGAGGCAGTTCCTGAAGAGTTGTCAAAATTTATACTTCCGCCGGAATAAATCGCTCCGCCGGACGAAGTTTCAACTTTGTTTAAGGTTATGACTGCCGAACCGGAAAATGTTACATCCGAAACGGCATATATGGCTCCGCCTGAATAAATTGCGCTGTTTTGCCGCAAATTTATTGTCATATCTTGATTTGTAAATTCTACGGTTGATGCGGCGTATAAACCTCCGCCTCTGTGTTCCGTACTGGTGCTTCCGCCGACCATCGCAATATTTTGTTTTATTTCTGCTCCGCCGTCAAAAACAATGTCTTTTCCGGAATATATTCCGCCGCCCAAATATTGGGTAACATTCGAAGATATTATTATTACGGCGTTTTTATCATAAAAATAAACTCCGCTTGACGCGTATATACCGCCGCCATTACCGGTTCTTGCCGTATTGCTGCTTATATTGGCTTGGCCGCCTATGCTTACAGTGCCGCTGCCTGTATAGATACCGCCGCCGTCCCATCCGGATGAATTGCTTTGAAGATTCAAGTAACTGCCGGAACTGAAAACAATATCGCCGCCGGAATAAATTGCTCCGCCGTGACCGAGAGCGTCGACGACATAATTTCTTATAAAACTTGCCGAACCGCCAAATGTCGCCGTTCCGGACGCGACATAAACAGCTCCGCCGTAAGTGCTCGCGCTGCTGGCTTCAATTGAAAAATTCCCATTTAACGTCAATCCCGTACCGCCGACATATATGGCGCCTCCGCCTTCCGTACTCAGACCGTCATATGCGCCTCTTGTCAAAATTATATTATCTAAAGTTAAAGTATTTCCGCCGGCAACATTGAAAAATCTGTGCGAACCGCCGGATATGAGAGTTCTCCATGCTCCTGTGTCTGATTGAAGGGTTATATTATTTGCAGTGATATTTTGGGATGAGGTTAATACTAATGTTCCTGTGATTATACCAGTGCTTCCCGCGCTGCTGTTTAAAACAGACCACGCCGCCGGATCATCAATATTCGTCTGGTAAAAGATAACAGTTTCAGCGTAAACGACAGACACAAAAATAACGGCAGACATTAAAAAAAGCGTGAATAATTTAATAAGTTTCATATTTCCCCGTTCAACGACAGAGTGAAGATACGTTAACAGCTTTCACTAAACATCCGCGCGAAGCGCTCATTATCTTCACTTTTCACTCTTAACTCTTCACTCTTGTTTCTAAATATAGTGATATTCTATATAGTTTTCTGTATTTTTGCCAGCGATATTATACGGCCGAGTTAAATTTTTGAATTTACAACCGCTTGAAAAATTATTTTTGAAAGATTAACGGCTGCCGTTTTTACTGATTCGGACATTTCGGCTCCGAACTCTAAATTTTCAGGCTGAATGCCTATGATCAGCGTTTTTAGAGGATTATCCTTTGAAATATAGTTTATAAAAACATTCATCGGCATCATATGCGTTGAAAATGCCGCTCCCTGTATATCGTCCGTTGAAATTACGCTTATTTCACCAGGATTTAAACCGCTGTCGGCGGCATCGCATATTATTAAATGCGACGGAGCGAATTTCTTTATTTCGCCGGTCAAATTTTCCGGCGCGGTATATCCGAGCATAACTTTAAAACCGTTGGGAAGATTTTCTTTAACAAGCTCGCCGGCAGCAGCAATTCCGGCGGCATCGTCGCCTCTGAGTTCAGAACCGACAGCAAGAAAAACAGCTTTTTTGCCGTCTTTTAAAAATTCGTTGAGAATTATTTTGATTTTTTCCATAATTTTAAAGGCAGAGAATAGAGAACAGATAAGAGAGAATAGATAATAGCAAATAACATCGCAAAAACTATTATCTTAATGTTAACTATTCTCTATTCTCTTTTCTCTCTTAACTGCCTTTTTTAGCTTTTTTGTTTTGAGGGACAAGCTCTTCGAGTTTTACCGTAAGTTTTGAATCCGTATTTTCGGCATCATCAATGGCATTATTTTTAGCTGTCTGCTCTTCCTGCTGCTTAATAGGCTCAACACTTTCTGTTTTATGAGCAAACTCTTCAAGCTTTATGGTAAGTTTTGATTTGTCTATCTGCGCAAGTTCAAAATTATCGGTAGTCTTCAAAGCTTTTTTCGGACATGTTAAAACACATTGCGAACAAAAAATACAGTTCGCAAGAGACAGCTCGCAACTGAACACTTTATCTTCTTCTGTTTTTTTTATTTTAATCGCGCTTGCCGGGCAGTTTCTTACGCATATGCCGCATCCTATGCATTTTGGCTGCTCAAAAGATATCATGCCGGCAATGCTTCCGTGAATCGGGCGCTTTTTATACGGATATTCCGACGTAGCCGGTTTTTTAAACAGAGAAGCTAAAGCCTCAAAAAGCATCTTTCCTAATTTTTTCATTGTGTGGCAGCCTTTAAAATAATATTAATCGTAATCTGAAGCAAAGCGAGCGGAGCAAGATACTGCCAGCAGAAACGTATCATCTGATCCATTCTTATTCTCGCAAAAATTGTCCTGATAACAGCCAAAAGAGAAATAATAAAAGCTATTTTTATCAAGTAAATAAGAATTCCTAAAATAAAGCCGCTGTTATACCCGAAAGGCATAAACACCGCGGCAAGAAGAGTAGCTACGGCTATCGTCTGTATATTCATCGCCAATTTAAAATACGCGTACAAAGGCCCGGTATATTCCGTAAACGTGCCTGCCACGATTTCAGTTTCCGCTTCAGGTATATCAAAAGGAACTTTTTCAAGCTTTCCCTGAACCGCTACCAGCGCAACACCAAAACCTATAATATTAACTAAAAATAAAAATCCGTTAGCAGAATAAAAATTTATTACCGTCGAAAACGTCCATGAATTTGCAAGGATCCCAGGAGCCAGAACAGCCATAAGAAGCGGAACTTCATAAGCAAACAGCTGTGTCAAAACGCGCATTGAGCCTATAAGCGAATATAATGACCTCGAATACCACCCGCCCAAAAAATAAGTAAGCGTAGGTATTGTCATAATGTAAATTACGGCGACGATATCGCCTTTAAAATTAAACAAGGTATCAGGATTCCACACCGGCATGAACAGAAACGCGGTTGTAGCGGCTGCGCAAGCAACAAGCGGCAAAACTTTAAAAATTCTTTTGTCGGCCTCTTCAGGAATAATAAGCTCTTTTGCCAAAAGTTTTACGAGATCGGCAAAAGGCTGAAACCACGGAGGCCCGATTCTGTTCTGCATTCTGGCATACAGTTTTCTATCCAAATATTCTCCGGCAAGCGCGAGAATAAGCAGAAATAAAAACCCCGGAAAAATAAAAATCGACAACAATGCTAATAACATCAATTATCCTTTCAGTTTAAATTTGTTTTATGAAATTTAGTTAAGCACCTTTATATTGTTTTGTTGTCGTTGCGAGGAGGAAACTTTGTTTCCGACGCGGCAATCCAGAACTTTATTGTCTAGATTGCTTCGTCATTTCATTCCTCGCAATGACGACTGTCATTTAATATTCAATTTTACCTTACTAAAATCAACGCCTCTGTTCTTTTTGTACCAGTCAATGCTCTGTTCTCTGAGCTGCTTCCACGTAATTTCAGAAGAAGCCGCGCAGGATTTATCGTTAAGAGCAACTATCATTCTGTCCGTACACGAAAAACAAGGGTCAATTGCCGCGATAACTATTGATACATCGGCAAGATAGCCTTTTTCAAGCATAGTTGAAACCGACTGGACATTGGCAAGAGTAGGAGCTCTGAGCTTTACTCTTTCGGGCTTATCCGTACCGTTTGAGCGTATATAATGCACGTCCTCGCCCCTTGGCGCTTCGTATCTGCTAACGGCTTCGCCTGCTGTAACTTTTAACGGTGCTGGAACTTTCAAAGGCGTAGCCGGTAATTTCTTTATAAGCTGTCTTATAATTGAGTATGATTCCATAAGTTCGCCGACGCGAACCAAAGCTCTTCCGTAAACGTCGCAGTGGTCGTCGGAAATTACTTTAAAATCAATTTCGCCGTAAGCCGCGTACGGATCTTCTTTTCTCGCGTCTCTTGTAATTCCGGACGCTCTGCCCGTAGGCCCTACGGCTCCCATTCTTACCGCGTCTTCAGGAGACAAATATCCTACTTTTGAAAGCCTTTTAATTAAAGTTATTTCTTCTGTACAAACCTGAATATAATATTTTGTTCTCTCTTCAAGAGAATCCATGGCTTTTAAAATCTGCTCTTTTTCGCTTTCTTCAATATCTTTTCTTACACCGCCGATAACATTAACGGCATAGTTGACTCTGTTGCCCGTAAGCGACGCAAGCAAGTCCATAATAATTTCCCTGTCGCGCCATGTGTACATAAGCAAAGTGTCAAAACCTATTTCATGGGCGGCAACGCCGAGCCATAGGAGATGGCTGTGAATGCGCTCCATTTCGCCGACAATTGAACGTATATACTTTGCCCTCATCGGAACATCCAAACCCGCAAGCTCTTCAATAGCCTGAATCATGCACGTGGAATGCGAATGCGAGCATATCCCGCAAACCCTTTCTATCAAATAAATATCGTGAAGATACGGTTTTGTCTCGCAGGCTTTTTCTATTCCTCTGTGATTGTATCCGAGCTTTACCATTATATTTTCAACTTTTTCACCCTGTAAAGTTACGTCAAAACTCGCCGGCTCTTTTAAAGCAGGATGCTGCGGGCCTATCGGTATTACAAGTTTTTTTGTCATTTGTTTTCCCCCTTTACTTCTTCAGAAGGAGTTTTTTTATCTAATCTGTCCACAGTCCAGTCTTTTCTCAAAGGATATTCGCCATCCGGCCAGTCATCGGGAAGAGGATACCTTTTTCCTTCCTTCAATCCTTCAATCTTTATGCCGAGCAAATCGTAAACTTCTCTTTCCTGCAAATCTGCGGCTGGATACATATCCGTAATCGTTTTAATTGAAAGTTCGCCGTTTTTCGGTATTGATGTCTCTATATTGAGAATAAGCCCGTTAATGTCAGCCATATGATAAATAAAAGAATAATTTTCTTTATCGTCTAAACCGGTAAGCATGCAAAAAATATCAACTTTCAGATCTTTTGCCGCAAACTCCAAAAATTCACGGAACCGGGAATACGGAATCTTCATCCAGATTCTTTTTTCTCTCTGAACTCTTAAGTTTTCAGACAGCTCCGGATATTTAGAAACTATTTTTTCGGCTATGGGGTGATTATTTTCCACTTTTTGTACCCTCTTTTTCCTCTAAGGCTTTAGCCTCTTTTTCTTCAAAACTCTTCAAAAGTTTAGACACTCCGTCAATAATAGCGTCCGGGCTTGTCGGACATCCGGGAATATAGGCGGAAACCGGTATTGCTTCGTCAATGCCCGAAAGCATGTTGTAACAGCCGTCAAAAATTCCGCCCGAGCATGCGCACGTACCCACGGCAATAACAAATTTAGGCTCAGGCAGCTGCTCATAAATTCTTATAAGCCTGTCTCTTATCTGTCTTGTGACAGGGCCTGAACACAAAAGGACGTCGGCATGTCTCGGCGTTCCTTTAAGCTGTATGCCGAATCTCTCCAAATCGTACGTAGGAGTAAGCGCCGCGACTATTTCAATATCGCAAGCATTGCACGCACCGGTATTGAAATGTATTATCCACGGAGATTTAAGGCGTGCCCAGTTAACAAGTTTTTGAACCGATTTAATCATTTCTTTCGCTCCGGAATATTATAAGTATGCTTAAACAAGCAGCAACGACAAAAAGCAAGGCCGTTGACAGCGAATCCGTAATCTCTTCCGGAGAAGTAGCTATTACAAGAACAATCACGTGCATTATGGTAAAGAAAAAAGCAAACGGAAAAAACTCGCTGTAATTCGGACGTATTCTATGCTCTTTAACGTCTTCGCCGCAGGCATAAGCCTTTGTTTTTCCTTCGGGATTATCAGGGTTTTTATACGATATTTTTTCCGTAAAAAAAGAAAGTATCAGAAAAAATACGAATATCAGTAAAAAAACTACCGGAGGCAAAATTATAATTAAAGCATACGGGCAATTCATTTTTATCCTTTAATATTTTTTATATTTTCAACGTCTAATGAATTATGTTTTTTCGCGATATTTATTATATAACCGGCCGCGATCATCAAAATGACAACTTCAATGACTATCATAGTTATAATTAAAGGCTCCATCAAATGCGGCCTTCCGTTAAAAAATCCCGCTGCGGCAAGAAGTATCGTTACGCCTTTTGTCATTATTTCAAGGCCGATAATCATCGAAATAATATTTCTTGTGACAATAATCGCGTAAATTCCGATTACAAACAGTACCGGAGCTGTTATTAAATACAGTTTGAAAAGCATTAAAGCTTCATAGCTCATTTTTTGTCATCCTTATTATCTTTAAACAAAACAACAACGCCGAAAACTCCCGTCAAAATTATTATTATCTGACCTATCAAATCAATCTGTTTCAAGTGCCACATCGCCGCTTTGTCGGAAATCTCAGCGGCTTCGGAGACGTCAAGAATCGGGATAAAATTAATTCCCTTTGTAAGCATGTAAAAAGACGCGGCGCAAATGATTATTAAAACCGGAAGAAGAAGGAACTTTTTAAACATATTGTCTCTTTCTTCAAAGCGTTCTTCGACAGTCAGCGGATTTGTTAAGCTTATAACGCTTATAAATATAACAGTTATAAGCCCGGCACAGACAGAAAGTTCAAATATTGCCGCAAGCGGCATATTTAAAACAAAAAGAACTATTGTGACAAATATGCTTATCGCCGCAAGCATTATTGCCGCTCTTATCACCCTTGTGCGCACAACGGCAAAAGCCGCGCAGATAATTATTAATGATAATAATAAAATGTGAATAGCCATTTAACCCCTTTAAACAACAGTTAATAGTTTCGGTGTTTTCGCGAAGTGAAAACCTAATTAATAGATTTCGGCTTCGCCGAAATACAACAACTATTAGTTATTATCTATTAACTATTAACTGCCGTTAAATAATTCCCACTGCCGGAAAAATCAAAGTTTTAATTATATAATAAAAACCGATACCCGCAAGTATCGTTATCGCGCATAAAACAACCGCCGGAACGGTAAAGGACAAAGGCGCTTCCTTAACATTTTCCACATTTGGCGAAACTTCGCCGAAAAATACTTTCTTCTGCAAATTCAGGAAATATGCCATAGTTAATATGCCGGCAAGTATCGCCACTAAAGCAAAACCTTTATAGTTGGCAGACCACAATGCAATTATAATAAAAAGTTTGCTCCAAAAACCCGATAAAGGCGGAAATCCCGCAGCTGATAAAAACGCAATAGCCGTAGTAGCGGAGGTCACGGGCATTTTTGCGCCAAGACCGCCGAAACTGTCGACATCAAGCCTGCCGGTCTGCTTTTCAACGGCGGCGGCATTCAGGAATAAAAGAGACTTAAATATCGCATGGTTAAAAATGTGAAATACGGCTGCCGCTATGCCGAAAGCAGTTCCCGCGCCTATTGCCATAACAATATATCCTACCTGGCTTATGCTTGAATAAGCCAAAACTTTTTTAAAATCTTTCTGCGTTATAGCGGCAACCGCGCCGGCTACAACCGAAACAGAACCGACTATTAAAAGAACCATCTTTATATTATCATTAAACCCAACAACGGAATAAAAAAATCTTATAAGAGCAAATGTTCCCGTAGTTTTTGTAACTATGCCGCCCAAAAATATTGAAACTCCGGCAGGGGCAGAAGAGTAAGCGCCGGGAAGCCACGCGTGAAAAGGTATTAATCCGCCTTTTATCAGAAGACCGCTTACAAAAAGCATTATTGCAAGCAAAATAATCGTATTTCCTCCGAAGTTGTGTACGGCTGCCGATATCTCTTCAAACCCGGTTCCGCCCGCCACAAGAAAAAACAGCGCCACGGAAAAAAGCATCATAACCGTGGCAATCGAAGAAATTATAAAATATTTAAAGCCGCCTTCAAGAGAACTTTCTGTCTTATCCAAAACAATCATTATGTATGAAGCCGCCGCTATCACTTCAATAAATACATAAACCGTAAAAATATCCCGCGCAAAAACTATTCCGTTTATGCCCGCAACCGCCAAAAGCATAAGATTAGAAAGAGAAAATAATCTGCTGTCATGCTTTACGAATGATTTTGAAGTCATAAGCGCCGTGAAAGCGACAATAGCGGCGGAAATAAGCATTATCTTGGATATTCCGTCGGCATAAACATTCAGGCGGAATAGCTTATTTACAACTTCCGCAAGCTGAACCGAACCGAACGTCGGAATAAAAATGGCTATAAGCTGGTAAGCAAAAAAAGCCAAAGCAACATAATATGCCGTTTTTCCGGAAAGCCTCGGAATATTAAGCAAAATTACCAAAAGAATAGGAATAAAAATAAGTGAAACCGTCATCTGTCCTCTATACGAAAAATAAAATTATTACCGCTATGCCGCACAAAGCCCAAATTATATATCTGGACATGCTCCCGTTATGAGCTTTTTTAAAAAGCTCCGAGCAAAATAAAACGGATTTTACAAAAGCCGTGTCATAAACCCAGTTTAAAGCTTTATCAAAACTGAATGAAGCTTCGGCAAAATAATTATAAAAATTCATCGCTAAATTGTACGGGTCGGCATTTTCATTTTCATCAAGTTTGTCTATTTTCAAAACCGAAACGACAGGCTTTACAAAACCCAGCCCGTTGTTATATTTTTTATATCCGGCAATAAAATTAACAAGAACAACTACAAGAGCCGAAAGCGAAACTATTATAATCAAAAGACTGGCATGCTCTTGCGCGGGAAAAGGAATCTCGTTATGAATAATCGCAAGCGGAATATCTTTAAATATACCTAACATTAAGCACAATAATGCCGCAGTTACCGTCGGAATCATTGAAGTTACCGGATATTCAAAAAATTTGGCGTCATCGTTAAAAAATATTTTCCCGAGCCAGTTCAAAGCAGCGCTTGAGCATAAAAATGTCACAAGAATCATAATTATATACCAAACAATGCCTAAGTGCAAAGCGCCTTCATAAATCATTTCTTTTGAATAAAACGCCGCAAACAGCGGAACGCCTATAAATGAAGCTATTGCCAAAATAAAACACATAAATATATACGGATTCTTTTTATATGAAACCGTTTCGGCTTTGCTGTCATCTATAATTCCTGCTGCGAAAAACAAACATGACTTATATATTGTATGCGCCAAAAGATGCAAAACCGCTCCTGCAACTGCCACGGGAAGAGCCGTCAGCATGGCTATCATCATAAAACTGCCCTGGCTTATGCTTGTATAAATGAGCGTTTTTTTGAAACTCTTCTGGCTGTTTGCCAAAAGAGCCGCAAGAACTGCGCTGACGGCAACAACGCCGATTAATATATAAGTTATCAAACTGCCGCCGGAAACGCCGAATATTTTCAAAGCTACATACAATATATATATACCTAAAATTTTTTCCGCGGCTGTGGCCATAAAAACCATGAAAGGGACAGAAGTTTTTTCCGAAGCTTCCGGCATCCAGCTGTGAAAAGGCATCACTCCGAGTTTGCCCGCAGCGCCTATCACTATGAAAATAAACGCGACAGCCGGCAAAAAGCCCTCAAGCGAGAGCGAAACTTCGGAAATATTCATTGTTTTTGTCAGGAAGTAAACAATCCCGATTCCCATCATCAAAAATAAATCGGCTATTGCCGTAATTGTAAAAGCTTTAATAGCGAGCTTTTTATTATTATTTGCCGAAGCCAGTATCATCATAACAAAAGGAATCGCCAAAGCTTCAATAAAAACTAAAAGAAAGATAAAGCTGTCGGTAATCAAAGCGCCGTTTACGCACGCAAGAGCAAAAAGCATGCCTGCTTTAAAAAGATGCGCTTTCGGATTATCTTTCATGCTTCTTACGGCAAATATAGCCGCCAGCAAAGCAAAAAACGCCGCAATTACAAGAAAAAACTCTACAAACCTTGTCATTATTACGGAAAAATAAAAATTAAAAGCCGCCCATTCCAAGTAAATAAAGATATCTTTCGCAAAATAATAACAAACCGCCCATAAATTGAACACAACGACAGTTACGAAAAATACTTCCTTAAATTTTCTATATTTTTCCGGCGTGAAAAAAAGCGCTATTGAGAATAAAACCGGAATGATGATTAGAAACAGTATCAATACGTTCATTTAACTATCCCAAACATTTGATTTGCCGCAAGTTCAGCTATAAAAGTAAGTTTGCCGAAAGCCAAACCGCATATTAACGATATAGCGGCAAGCAGAACTACGCTTAAATTCATCGGCGACCAAACAGACGATTTATCCGTCTCAAAACTGCCAACGGGCTCTGCCAAAAACACTTTATAAAATACTCTTAGCATATACAGTATAGTCAAAGTGGCGGCAGCCGTAAAAACTACGGCAACGCCTATATATCCGGCGTCAGCCGCGCCTGTAATAACCATAAATTTACTGAAAAAACCGCCGGTCGGAGGTATGCCTATAACAGACATCATGCACAAAAGGAATGCAATATAAGTTACAGGTATAACTTTTGAAAGGCCGCCCATTTTTGTTATATCTTTTGTGTGCGTTTTATGCTCAATTATGCCGGCGCTGAGGAAAAGACCCGCTTTAGCAACAGAATGCATAAGAATAAACAGCATTGAGCCCGCAAAAGCCAAACGCGTGCCGGCTGCAAAGCCTAAAAATATAAAAGCAAGCTGGCTTACGGTTGAAAAAGCTATTATTCTTTTTATATCTTTTTCAATAAGCGCTGCTCCGCCCGCTATAAAAGCGCTCAAAGCTATTATTACAAATACTGTTATTTTTATTGTTTCGGAAGGAATTATCACGCCGTTAAATAATCTCGCGTAAACATAAACGCCTATTTTTACAAGAACCGCGGCATGAAGCAAAGCCGTCACCGGCGACGGAGCAACGCCAGCGTCGGCAAGCCAGGTATGAAAAGGAAAAGTGGCTGATTTAGCGAAAATTCCGCATAAAATTAAAATAACCGTTATATTCTTAACGGTTCCGGGCGCTATTGCCGTGTGAATAGCGGCAAAATCAAATGATCCGGCCTGCTCGGCAAGCATAATAAACCCTGCCAGCATCAGAAACGCGCCTCCTGCCGTAACCATGAAAGCTTTATTGGCGCGCCGTACATAATCTTCTTTCCTGAAAAAACCTATCAAACGCCATGAAGCAATCGCCGTCATTTCCCAGAAAATATAAAGGAAAATGAGGTTTGCCGAAAAAATTATGCCCATCATTGAGCCTAAAAATAAGAGCACTGTAAAATAGTATTCATTCTGGTTTTTATAAGAATCAATGTATTCGAAAGAATAAAAAACTATTATTGCGCTTACAAGAGAAGAAACCAGCGCGCAAAATAAGGCAAACGCATCGGCTTTCAATATAAAATTGAGGCCCAAAGGCAAATCATAATAAAATGAAACTATATTTCCCGCAAAAACAGAAGGAGCCAGAAATAAGCCTAAAATAAACGTGATTAAGGCAAGAGATAAAGCAGAAATATTTCTTGCTTTTACCGAAAACTGGCCGATTACCGGAAGCAGAGATGAGAAAAGGACGGGAACTGCAACGATAAGTATTAATAAAATTTCATTTGACATAAAATTATTGTTCCGCTATCAAATTAGAAACCGCGCATACAAGTTTTAAACTCTTGATATGAGCGGTATTTACTTTAATATAATTATTATATATTTAAAATGTTTTGTCAAACAAAGGGATGCATTAGGAAGTTTAGAGAGCTTAGAGGTTTAGAAGCTTAGCAAAAACAAAGACAAAGCCGTTACCAAGCTTCTAAACCTCTAAGCTCTCTAAACTTCATCTTTTTTATCTATAATTCATAAAAATTTGTTATTCCCAAATCTTTTAAAAAAGCTATGTCATGGGATACTATCACCATTGCTCCCGGATACTCTTTTAAAACCTGAGTAACATGCTCTTTTGTCTCCAAATCTATATTATTTGTAATTTCGTCTATAAGTAAAAGTTTTGGAGTTTTAACCGCGATTTTGGCAAGGCTTAAACGGGCTTTTTCTCCGCCGGACAAAAGTTCGACTCTTTTATTTACTTCTTCATTCTTCCTGAATAAAAATCCGTTTAAAATATCCCTTAATTCGTCATGCGTTTTTTGCGGGCTTGCTTGCGATAATGTTTCAATAACGGTTTTATTGTCATCTAAGGTGCCGTAATACTGGTCAAGATAGGCAATATCATCGGCATCCGGCACATCCCAAAAGCCTTCTTTGGTTATTTCCGGATAATTTAAAATCGCTTTAAGAAGAGTGCTTTTGCCTGAACCGTTATCTCCGGTTATTGCAAGATGCCCGTTGCCTGATACCGACAAAGTTAAATCATGCAAAACCGGTTTCCCCGCATAACCGGCGCTTGCATTGCTTAAAGAAAGTATGGTTTTAAAACCGATATCTTTTGCGGTTAATGAAAATTTCGGTTTTAAAATTTCCGGGATTCTCAATGCGGAAAGCTGTTCGTTTATGCTGCCTCTTCTTTCGCTTATGTTTTCTTTATTTCTGCCGGAAGCTTTTTCCGCGGAGCTTTGTTTTAAATCGCCGACTGCAGGAAGCCATTTTTTTTGATTTACAAATTTCTCGCCGCGTTCTTTGCTTTTTTTTGCTCTTTTCTGCTCTTTCATCAGAGCTTTGTGATTTTCTTTTTTTTCTTTTTTCAAACCGGAAAGCTCTTTTTCAAGACTCTGCCTTTTTTGGAACAACTCATTTTTATAATCGTCAAATCTTCCCGAAAACACGGTAATTTTGCCGTTGTCTATATGCCAAAAAGTATCAATTGAACTTCTTAAAAGCTCCGCGTCATGAGAAACTATGATCAAAGTCCCGTTATAATGCTCAAGCATTTTTATAAGAGATTTACGGTTTTTTAAATCAAGGTGATTAGTGGGCTCGTCAAGCAAAAGAGCGTCAGGACGCAGCGATAATGCGGCGCTCAGCGCCTTATTGAATTTTTGTCCGCCGCTCAGATTTTCATATTCATGTATAAGCTGAGGCACATACCCGAAAATAATATTGCCGTTATTGAGTATTTCGCCTTCGGAAGGCTGCAGAGTTCCGGAAATTATTTTTAAAAGAGAGGATTTTCCGCTCCCGTTATTGCCTATTACCGCAATACGGCTGCCGGGTTGTATTTGAGCTGAAAAATTTTCAAAACAGATTTTGTTTGGGAAATACAGACTGATATTTTTTAAAATTATGGATTTGTGCATATAAACCTCACGACAAACGCATGAAAGTTCTTGACACCTTGACAGCACAAAGGCATGATGTACGCCTTCGGCGCATGATGTCGCTGCGCTAATGATGTATTGCCGCTTTGCGGCAACATGATGTAATGTGTCCTTGTCTT
>WRJZ01000026.1 GCA_009778325.1 Candidatus Endomicrobium neocapritermitis
AGTTAATAGTTAATAGATAATAACTAATAGTTATTGAATTTCGGCGAAGCCGAAATCTATTAATAGGTTTTCGCTTCGCGAAAACACCGAAACTATTACCTATTATCTATTAACTCTTAACTGTCGTATTCTTTATCCAATTTAAAAGCCCGCCGGCGAAAAGAATCTCTTTCTGTCTTTTTGTTAAATCGTAGTTTAATTTTATCTCTTTTCCGCTGACCTTAGCGCTGAGCGGCTTGCTGTTTTCCAATATACTTTTTATGTTTTCAAATTTTATATCGTCATTAAGATTTATGCCGTCATAATCCGCGGGATTTGAAAATGTCAGAGGAAGTATACCGAAATTTATTAAATTTGCAAGATGTATTCTCGCAAACGATTTAACAAGAACAACCTTTATGCCCAAATATCTCGGCGCAAGAGCGGCATGTTCCCTTGAAGAGCCCTGCCCGTAATTTTCGCCGCCGATTATTACGCCGTTTTTAATTGTTTTTGCTCTTGCCGCAAAATCTTTATCAACCGCGGCAAAAGTGTACTCTGAAATTGCCGGAAGATTTGACCTCAACGGCAGAATCTTTGCTCCTGCCGGCAAAATATGATCCGTCGATATATTATCGCCTGTTTTTAAAGCGATCTTTCCTTCTATGCTTGCTTCCATCGGTGTAAAATCCGGCAACGATTTTATGTTCGGCCCTTTTATAACCTCAACTTTTGAACCGTCTGCCTCCGGCATCAGAAACTGTTTATCGTTAACATAAAACTTCTCAGGCATTTTTATATTAGGTTTTTTTCCGAAATATTCCATGGGATCGGTTATTTCGCCTGTTAACGCCGCTGCTAAAGCGGCTTCCGGAGAGCAGAGATATACACGGGCGTCTTTTGTTCCGCTTCTGCCTTCAAAATTTCTGTTAAAAGTTCTTAGCGATACCGCTCCGCTTTTAGGAGCCTGCCCCATACCTATGCATGGGCCGCACGCGCTTTCCAAAACTCTGGCGCCGCTTTCTATAATACTTGTAAGCGCGCCAGACTGTGAAAGCATTGTCATAACCTGCCTTGAGCCAGGAGAAATCACAAGGCTGACATTTTTGTTTATCATCTTATCTTTCAAAACTTCCGAAGTTAAAAGCATATCCGAAAGAGAAGAGTTTGTGCAGGAACCTATGCCGACCTGGTCGACTTTTATTCCTTTAACGTCTTTAACTTTTACGACTTTATCAGGCATATGCGGAGCAGCTATCAAAGGCTCCAAAGTATTTAAATCGATTACGATTTCCTGGTCATACTGCGCGTCTTTATCGGCAACTATTTCCGTCCAGCTTGAGCCGCGCCCCTGCCTTTCAAGAAAATCTTTAGTTATATCGTCAGACGGGAAAACGCTTGTCGTAGCGCCGAGTTCCGTACCCATGTTTGTTATGGTAGCCCTCTCGGGAACTGACAATGTCCGCACGCCTTCGCCGGCAAATTCGTATATTTTTCCTCTTCCGCCTTTAACGGTTTCAATGCGTAAAAGTTCAAGAATAATATCTTTCGCGCTTACCCACTCTCTTAATTTTCCTTTAAGATTGACTTTAACTATTTTCGGCATAGTTATATAGAAAGGCTGCCCTGCCATAGCGCACGCAACGTCAAGCCCGCCAGCGCCGAAAGCCAGCATGCCTAAGCCGCCGCCCGTGGGAGTATGCGAATCCGAACCGATAAGAGTCATCCCCGGAACGCCGAATCTTTCAAGGTGCACCTGATGGCAAATACCGTTTCCTGCGGGAGAAAAAACTATGCCGTACTTCGCGGCTATGGTCTGCAAAAATTTGTGGTCGTCGGCATTTTCAAAGCCGGACTGAAGCGTATTGTGATCTATATAGCTTACGGAAAGTTTTGTTTTTACTTTCGGCACGCCCATGGCTTCAAACTGAAGATATGCCATTGTTCCGGTTGCATCCTGCGTCAAAGTCTGGTCTATTTTTAAACCTATTTCTTCCCCTATTTTCATCTCTCCGCTTAGTAGATGGTTTGCAAGAATTTTCTTTGAAACGTTCACTTGTTTTATCCCCTTTTTTATGTTTTTCAGTAATTTTACTATATTACGAACGTATCTTCAAACGTATAATGGAAGAAGATGAGACGCTGTGATGTGAGAGATGTTGAGAAGCGGAAAAATAAATAAAATTTGAACTTACTCGCTCAATCTTTCGTTTTCTTCTTTTTTTATTTCCTGAAATTCGGCATTATTCGCAATCAACGCCTTTACAAGCAGCCTTGAAACTTTAGGAATTTTCATAACTTGAAGAAAATTATCTTTTGCAAACTTGGCAGCATAGTAATTTGCATAAGCCAAATACGCTTCTCCGAGTTTTTTACCATCTTCATCCATTGCATCCCAGTTTTTAGAATTATAAAGCTCATAATATTTTTGGCTCGCTTCCAAATCGTTTGCAAAGTTTATTTCTTCCGTTGTCTGAGCAATAATATCTTCATATTTTTTCATTTCCTGAGCTTTTAACTCTATATTACTGTCCAAAAAGTTCTGATACTCGTGTATTTCGGCATCGGTTGCCTGCGCAGTCTTAATTTCTTTAATATAGGAAGCATTGCTATGGACTACTCTGTAAACACATGAACCGATTTGGATTAAAAGCAATACAAATATCACAGCGGATGTGATAAGCACTATTTTCAAGGTACTGTTATCTTTCTTCTTATTCATGACAAACTCCTTTTGCTTTTATATTTATTGTTTAATTGTTACTTAACTGTCTTTTTGCAGTTGATTTGCAATTGCCTTTAATTAATTCACATATCCTTTCTTAAATTCAAGCTCTTCCGCTGATTTTGACTTTGGAGCGTCTATTTTAACAGTATCCCCTTCCTTGAATTCGCCGCTTATAAGTTTAGACGAAAGCGGGTTGAGCAAATATGTCTGTATTGCCCTTTTCAAAGGTCTCGCTCCAAAAGCAGGGTCATAGCCCTTGTGCGATATAAAATCTTTTGCTTTATCCGAAAGCTGAACATGTATATTTCTTTCGGCAAGGCGTTTCTCAAAAGCCGCTATTTGTATATCTATAATCTTATTCAGCTCTTTTTCGCTGAGTTTTTTAAATATTATTATATCGTCGATTCTGTTCAAAAATTCCGGGCGGAAATAATTGCGGAGTTCCCCGTTAACCTTTTCTTTCATTTCATCATAATTTTCAATCTCCTGAATATGCTGGGAACCGACGTTCGAAGTCATAATGACTACGGTATTTTTGAAATCCACGGTTCTTCCCTGTCCGTCGGTCAGCCTTCCGTCGTCTAAAAGCTGAAGCAGCACATTAAATACTTCCGGGTTGGCTTTTTCAACTTCGTCAAACAAAATTACGGAATAAGGCCTTCTTCTTACGGCTTCCGTAAGCTGCCCGCCCTCTTCAAATCCCACATATCCCGGAGGCGCACCTATAAGGCGCGAAACGCTGTGTTTTTCCATGTACTCCGACATATCTATTCTTACGATATTTTTCTCATCGTCAAAAAGCAGAACCGCCAAAGCTTTTGCAAGTTCGGTTTTACCGACGCCCGTAGGCCCTAAAAATAAAAATGAACCTATGGGTTTATTCGGGTCCGACAGTCCGGAACGCGAACGTCTTACGGCATTGGAAACAGCCGCTATAGCCTCGTCTTGCCCGACGACGCGTTCATGCAGCTTCTCTTCCATTTTTATAAGCTTCTGCATTTCGCCTTCCATCATGCGCGTCACGGGAATGCCAGTCCATTTGCTGACCACTTCCGCGATATCTTCCTCATCAACTTCTTCTTTGAGCATTTTTTTATTTTTCTGCAAAGCTTCAAGCTTTTTGCTTTCTTCTTCCATTTTCCGCTGAAGCTGGGGTATCCTGCCGTAACGTATCTCGGCTGCCGTATTTAAATCGCCGTTTCTTTCCGCTTTTTGCTCTTCAATTTTAATTTCTTCAAGCTGCTCTTTAATATTTCTTATTTCCGAAATCGAAGATTTCTCTTTTTCCCATTGAACTTTCATCCCGGCGGATTCATGCCTGAGTTTATCTATCTCTTTTTCCATATTCGCAAGGCGCTCTTTTGACGCGGCGTCCGTTTCTTTTTTAATCGCCTGTTTTTCAATTTCAAGCTGCATAAGCCTACGCTCGACAACGTCAAGTTCCGTCGGCATAGAATCTATTTCAATTCGCAGTCTGCTTGCCGCTTCGTCAATTAAATCTATCGCTTTATCCGGCAGAAATCTGTCGGTAATATATCTTGCCGAAAGCGTCGCGGCCGCGACCAAAGCGGAATCTTTTATCTCAACGCCGTGGTGAATTTCATATTTTTCCTGTAAACCCCTTAGTATCGCTATCGTATCTTCCACAGACGGTTCGCCGACAACAATAGGCTGGAAACGGCGTTCAAGAGCCGCGTCTTTCTCGATATATTTTCTATATTCGTCAAGAGTCGTCGCTCCTACCATTTTAAGTTCGCCTCTCGCAAGCATTGGCTTTAGCATATTTGCCGCGTCAACGGCTCCTTCGGACGAGCCTGCGCCCACAATAGTATGAAGCTCGTCAATAAATAGAATTATCCTGCCGCCCGCAGCCTGAATTTCTTTTAAAACCGCTTTAAGCCGGTCTTCAAATTCTCCTCTGTATTTGGCTCCGGCTATCAATGCGCCCAAGTCTAAAGCTATGACTTTTTTATCTTTTAACGTTTCCGGTATATCTCCTGAAACTATCCTTTGCGCCAGCCCTTCGACAATAGCCGTTTTTCCGACTCCGGGTTCGCCTATTATTACGGGATTATTTTTTGTTCTTCTGGACAACACCTGAACGCATCTGCGTATTTCTTCGTCCCTGCCTATTACCGGGTCAAGTTTTCCGCGGCGCGCAAGTTCGGTCAAATCTCTTCCGTATTTTTCCAAAGCCTGATACTTTCCTTCAGGATTCTGGTCAGTCACTTTTTGATCTCCTCTTATGTCTACAAGAAGTTTTAAGATATTGTCTTTTGTCAGATTATATTTTTTCAGTATTTTTGACGCAGCTTCGCCGGACGCGTCCGATATCGCAATAAGAATATGTTCTGTAGAAACAAAATCGTCTTTAAGATTTTTTGCGACTTTCTCGGAGTCATTCAAGATTTTATTTAATGAGTTGGAAAGATATATCTGTCCGCCTGAAACCTTCGGTTTTTTTTCTATTTCCGACATCAAATCTTTTGTTATATTGGCAAGCACCATATCTTCCTGACCTGATGCTGCGGATTTTTTTATTATAGCTTTAACAATACCTTCTTCCTGCTTAACCAAAGCGTAAAGAAGATGTTCAGCGGTGATTTCCTGATTTCCGTAATCTGACGCGATATTTTGCGTGTCGGCAAGCGCTTCCTGAGATTTGACGGTGAATTTAGATAAATTCATAATTACCTCCGGATAAAGGCAAATAATAGAGAAAAGATAACAGATACAACTAACAACGTAATTTATGCAGTTGCCGTATCTATTCTCTATTATCTCTTATCTATTCTCTGTTATTTTACGTTGTGTTGTTTCCTGCAGTCTGCTAAAACGGCGTTTATTTTTTCTTCAAGCTTTTTCTGTTCTTCCAAAACATATTTCATCGCGTCGGCTATAGGGTCGGGAAGTTTGTCGTGTTCAAGTTTCTCAACTTCTTGCGCGCTGTATCCCAAACTTATTCTTGCGGGTATGCCAACGGCAATTGCGTTTGCGGGAACGTCATGCGTAACTACAGAAGCAGCTCCCACGCGGGCATTATCTCCTACGGTAATTGCGCCGAGAACAATCGCGTTTGAACCGAGCACTACTTTATTTCCAACCGTCGGATGTCTTTTTTTCTTCTCAAGAGAAGTGCCTCCCAGAAGCACTCCTTTATATATAAGAACGTCATCGCCGACTACGGAGGTTTCTCCTATGACAACTCCCATACCGTGGTCTATAAATACCCTTCTGCCCATTTTGGCTCCCGGGTGTATTTCAATGCCGGTAAGAAATCTGGATATGTGGGAAGTAAACCTTCCCAGGAAATAAAATTTATTATTCCAAAGCCAGTGCGCAGCCCTGTGCATAATCATTGCGTGCAGACCCGGATAGCAGAATAAAACCTCAAGCCGCGAACGCGCGGCAGGATCTTTATCAAAAATATTTTTAATGTCTTCTCTAAGTATTTTAAACATGTTGTGATTATAACAAAAAAACAAGCAATAAGAAACAATTAACAATTAACAATGAATAATTAATAATTATTGTATTTTTGCTTCACAAAAATCTATTAATTAGGTTTCGCTTTAGCGAAACTCCTGAATTATTCATTGTTATTTGTTAATTGTTAATTGCCGTTTACTTGCCGTTAAAAAAGCCCCGGCAGGATTGCCGGGGCTTTCAAAGGTTTAAAGAAATTTCATTTCGAAGAAATGTTATTTCTTTTTTGCTTTCTTTTTAGGAGCGGCTTTTTTTACCATTTTTTTCTTTGCTACTTTTTTTACCGCTTTTTTTACAGCTTTTTTCTTAGGAGCGGCTTTTTTCGCTTTCTTCGCTCTTTTCTTTCCGCCTCTGCTCATAACGGCTCTTGAAATGTCGCCTTTTTTATCTAAGAAATACAAAAAGCCTTTTTCCTTCTTAAGGCCGACTTTCGCGACTTTTGAAGGCTTTCCGCCTTTCTTTCCGCCTCTTGCCATCAATGCTCTTGATACGTCGCCGTCTTTGTCGAGGAAATAAAGATATCCTGCTTCTCTTTTTACTCCTACTGCCTTTACTTTTTCTGCCATTGTACACCTCCTGTTTTTGTTGTGCGGCTTATTTATTTTCTCCGGTCTGTGCCGGATTATTATTTTTTTCGGTTACCGGAGCGTCTTCTTTTTTTGTGATTATTTTATCTTTGAGCCAGTTGTCAACAATATCTTTGGAAAATCTGTACTGCCTGCCTATTTTGGACGCCGGGATTTTCTTCATCCTTATAAGACTGTATATTTTGGACTTTCCTATACCCAAATATTCGGACAACTCTTTTATATCCATTATTTGTTTGTTGTTTGTGTTTTTATTTTCCATATTTTATTGTTTTCTTTCTTTTAATTTTATTAACTGCCAAAATTGTATAAATTTTATTAAATATTGTCAAGCAGTATTTTTTAGTATTAAAAAACAGTAAATAAGATTGTTTAATCTCATTTGCTGTTATATAGTATTGTTTAATTGTTTTTAATCAATTGTATTATTGATTAATATTATTCAGTGTTGTTTATTGCTGTTTATTTTTTCAAAAATTAATTTTAAAAATCTGAAATATTCAGGGTTTTCAGGCTTCACTTTGAAAGCTTTTTTCATATTAATTAAAGCTTCTTCATATCTTCCTTCTTTAACATAAATATCGGCAAGCACCGCATACGCCTCATGCACATCCGTATTTTTATCAACCGCGATTGTAAGATATTTTTTAGCCGCTTTCATATCCCCGCGCTGCCATGCGAATAAGCCCAGAAAAGCGCTGCTTGGTATATTTTTTTGTTTAGCTCTTATTGAAACATCTTCATAATTCTTTTTCATGAAATATTCGCCGAACCGAACAGTATTATTATCCAAAGATCTTCTTCCGTATAAAAAAGTCGTCTTCATATTGAACGGCGTTTCCAGCATTGCAGCGGTCGCAAAGTTAAGTTTATTTGCAAACTTATTTATATTAATAATTGATACGCAGACAAAAAATATAAAATATATCGCAAGCAGGTACGGCAAAACGGTTTTTACGTTTTTGCCGGGTTTAATTTCATTAAGAATAATAATCAAACCTAAAACCGCAGCATACGCTCTGTGTTCAAGCATAAAATAATTATTTTGAAAATAAGGAAGAACTAAAAACGCGGCAAACCACAAGCTTCCGAAAAGTATATTTGAGCGGTTTACGTTTTTTGATTTTATCAGCAATGAAGTTATTACCCCAACCACAAATATCCCGAGCAGAGAATCAAACAATGAAAGAACAGGCATTACTTTAAGATTTACCGGCAGAAATATTTTAGATATATACTGCAAAGTCGCGGGAAAAAGTTTTATCAAAGCCGCTTTTGTATAAACCGCTAAATACATTATATCCAGATCTTTTGCGGCTGTAAAAGCGTTTTTCATAAAATACCACAATAAGCTGCAAGCGAAAAAGAGTAAGATTGAAAGAATTAATTTTTTCTTTAAGTCATTTCTTTTGTTTAAAACAAGATAAAAGGGAAAAACCAATAAAGCCGCGAAAGCGGTTTCTTTTGTAAAAAGCGCGCAAAGAAAGAAAAATGACGAAAGAAAGATATGTTTAAGGCTGTTTGAATCGGAGTATTTAACAAAAAACATAAAAGAACTGAAAATAAAGACGGCAAGAAGAGTATCATTTCTTCCCGGAATCCACGAAACCGCCTGGTTAAAAACCGGAAGCACGGCGAAAAAAGCCGCAAAAAGGAATGCTTTAAAATGAGGAATTTTTAAATTTTTTAAAAGATTAAAAAGCAGACATACGGCAATAAAATGGTAAACAATGTCAAAAAAATGATAAACCCAAAGCCTTCCTCCGCCGATAACAGTGTCGATTATCCAGCTTACGGTAAGAAAAGGCCTGTAAAAAGTATCTGCGCTGTCATTAAAAATACTTTTAAAAAAAGCGCTTATTATATTGTACGGATCTTGAAGGTATCCGTACTGCGAAATTACAAGCGTCTTATCATCAAGCTCGGTAATGCCGAACATCACGCTTTTGGCGTAAATGATAAATATAATTATAAGAAAAAAAACATACGGAAAAATTTTATAGTTTAAAATATTTTTAAACTCTTGAGAAAAACTGCCGTTTTTAGGATTTTGAATTGTATTCATATAGCGCGGGTTCAATTGTATCTATTCCTTTTCTGTACATATTAGAAAATAAATATTTTGAAACTGAGAACATCGTTAAAACGTCAGCCATTGCCCTGTGTTTAAGCCCGGCTTCAACCCCGATTGCATCTGCAATGCTTCCGAGAACGTTTGATTCAAACGAAAAATACTGCCTGGCAAGTTTTAAAGTATCTATATAATATATCCCGCTTGTTCTTATGCCGCTTTCAGAAAGCTCCTTATGCACGAAAGCCAGATCAAACTGGGCATTGTGGCAGACAACCGTGCTTGTGCCGATAAAAGACGCTACTTCTTTCGCTATATTTTTAAAAACCGGCGAATCCGCGACCATATTATCGTAAATCGAATGGATTTTTGAACATTCAAGAGGTATCGGCTGCAGCGGGTTTACAAGCGTTTCAAAACGTTCTTCAGCGCCGTTTTGAACTTTAAGCATTGCGATTTCGACTATTCTGGCGCCTGTAAGATGGTTGAGTCCCGTTGTTTCTATGTCCAAATACACCAAGTCGTCAGGAGCGTTTGTTTTAAGAGTTTTTGTAAAAAGAGTATCTAACATATCAGTATTTTATCATTTTTAAGAAAATTATAAACACCGCCGCGTAACTTAAAACCGTAAAAATCATCCAAAACGTCTGAGGAAGCATTTGTTTGGGTTTTATTCTGCATATTCCACAGCCTGCCAGATAGCAGTATTTTGAAACAAACGCGATTAAAAGCGCAGCAATAAAAGACGCGATAATTATCAAACCGTAAACTATTGCCGAACCGAGCAAAAACCCGGACATCAAACCCATCAATATCACCTGTTTGTTTATAAAATGATACAGCGCGGCGCACATGCCGTAAAGAATCAGAAAAAATACGATTTTATAGTTGTAAAACATTTTCTACCTCAGGTCTATGCCTATATTTCTAAGTTCATAAATCGCTTCATCGCTGCCGCGGTAAGCCGCTTTTTTAAGGTACTCCACGGCTTCGGTATTTCTGCCTATGTTTTTATACGCTATGCCGAGAAGATAGTTTGCTCTGTCATTGTCCGGATTAATCTGCAAAGCGCGCAGATACAGCGATATTGCTTCGTCAAAATTATTTTGTTCCGCGTACAAGGCGCCGATTTTGAGATAAGGGACTATGTAATTCGGATTAATGTCAGCGGCTTTCTCGTAACAATCAAAAGCGTTTTGGGTATCGTTCATCTTCAAATGCATATCGCCTAAATTGCAGTACGCGGCTACAAAACCAAAATCCGAATGTATTGCCCTTTTGTAATAATTTGCAGCTTCTTTGTACCTTTCTTCTTCCCTGAAAGTGTGGCCTATCAAATTATAAAATCCGGCATTGCTGAAATTGCCGGAAAGAAGGGCGCGCCTGTACCACGCTCTGGCGTTTTCCTGCATGCCTGTGCTTCTGTAGCAAAGCCCTATTAGAAGATAAGCCTTCTCCATTTCAGGAGATAAAGTAGCGGCTTTTTCAAGATATTGGACCGCCTGAAGAAATTTATCGGAACTGTTCGAGCTTCCGGCTTTTAAATATAAAGCGTCGCCAAGGCAATAAAAAGTTTCCGGATTATGAGGGTCTGCTTCAAGCGAAAGCTTTAAATATTTTACTGCAGAATCATAATTGGAGAGTTTTGTTAAAGCTATCGCGTAATTTCTGTACAAGTCAGCGCCGTCCGCTTTGAGTTCCGCGGCTTTAGCGTAATATTTCGCGGCCATAAAATACTGCTCGTTAATATAGAATGTGTTTGCTTTCTGCAAAATAACGTCTTTCGAGTAACCGGAATTTATATATATATACGCTCCGGCGCAGGCAAAAAGAAAAAGCAGCGTCAATATAACGCTGAATACAAGATTTTTGTCAGTTATGCTTTTATTTTTAAACATCTGCCGTCACCGTTGTTTCGTATAAATTATTTTTATGCTCTATCTGTCCTTATATAAAGTTATAAAATAAAAATCGCCTTTTGACAATCTTTTCTTACATATCATCTGTCCGCCAAAACAATCTTTTCTTTAAAAACAGCAATTGCCGCCGCCCGGCCTTCCTCTGTCAGAAGTTCTTTCATTTTCGCGGCGTTTTCTTTTTCTGAATGGGTTATATATATTGCCGTTTTTTTATCCTGCCCGGAAAGCCATTTTTTAAGCAAATTAAAATCTGCATGGTCTGAAAATATATCATATTTTTTAACGTGTGTGCCGTTTTTTATTCCTTTAACCGTGTCATGCCCCGACAAAAGCAGACCTGCAGTACTTTTCGGACCCGCATAATTAACAATCATAACCTCCACGTCTTTTCTCGGCAAAAGAAAACGCGCTATACGCGCTGACATGCCTTTACCCATATCTCCGCTTGAAGAAACAACTATCAGCGGTTTATCGAACTTTACATCGCTTTTAGTATTTAAATTTTCAGGCAGTATGCTTCCCGCTTTATAAATTTCTTTGCTAAACCATACGCCTTCTTTATTTTTCAGTTCTTTTTGATAAATTCCTGTTATATTATTCGCGCTGGGAGATATGCTGTGTATGGGAAAATCTTTTGAAAGTTTACCGCTGCTTTGCATAAGCCTGAGTTCGTACAAAATTTTCTGTGTTCTGTTAAACGCCAAAGCAGGAATCCAGATTATTTTTCCTTCCGCCGCGGCTTTAGCCAAATCGTTTTGAAAAACATCATAATCGGCAAAACCCGGCTTTGGCTTATCTTCGGCATAAGTCGCTTCCATAAAAATAAGATCAGCTTTTTCCGGTATGGAGAACTCTCCGTTTAATCTTGAAAAACCGCTTCCCAAATCGCCTGAAAATAAAACCTTCCTGCCGTTTATGTTAAAAATTATGCTTGCCGAACCCGGGATATGCCCCGCGTCAATAAATTTAAACTTTATATTTTCGGAAAATTTATTTTCATTGTTATAAAATACCGTGACAAACAGTTTTTCTATTTCGGCTGTTTCTTTGGCAGCGCAGTTTTTACACGCAATAAATTTCGTACCGTAATTTTTACGCAGCTTTACAAGCGTCAGCGGAGAGTCTGATTGTTCAATATTTTTTATGTTTTTCCTGCATGCTTCATCCCAATGAGCAACAGCCGTTACATTTCTTTTTTGCGCTCTTTCTCTCCGCGAGCGCGACCAAAACCACTTTCTTTCAACTATGTCAAAACCGTTTCTTTCCATAAATAATGCCAACGCAAGCTCTTTTGTTGCAGCAGTGGAATATATTTCCCCTTTAAAGCCTTTGCTTATTAAGAGAGGGACTCTCCCGCAGTGGTCAAGATGCGCATGAGTTAAAAACAAAGCTTTTGCCTGCGCAAGCTCTTTCGGCATATCGGAATTTAAAGCATTGGAGCTTGCTTCATTACTATTATCCATAAAAAGACCGCAGTCTATTAAAACACTTTCATCTTCGGCGCTCAAAAGAAAACAGCTTCCGGACACGGTTTGAGCGGCGCCGTAAGGAACCACGGTTATATCCGCAAAAACAAAATTAATTAAAAATATTAAACTTATTATGGATGTTATTAGTTTTTTCATAAACCCCAAAAAGACAATTACGAATTACGAATGACGAATTACGAATCAACAACAACGGCAACTGCAAACAGCTTTTGCCTTTTATTAATAATTCATAATTGTCTTTTTGTCTTTGCCGTTGATTCGTAATTCGTAATTGCCGTTATCACATTTTCTCCGGAGCGGAAACTCCGAGCAATCCGAGGCCGTTTTTAATAATAATTGTTACGGCTTCGATAAGTTTCAATCTTGATACCGTGAGTTTGGAATCATCGCCTAAAACGCGGCATTTCTCATAAAATTTATGGTATATGTCGGCAAGCTCAATTAAGTACGCGGTGAAATGATGCGGGCTCATAGTTTTTTCGCAAAGCGCTAATATATCGCAAAAAGTGGAAAGCTGTTTCATAAGTTCGCGTTCTTCCTTTGTATTAAGAAGCGAAAAATCAGGCTCTGTGTTCAAATCCGTTCTGTTTTGGCTTTCCCTGAAAATGGAGTGGCATCTCGCGTTTACATACTGGACATAAAAAACAGGATTTTCGCCGGACTGTTTTTTTGCGAGCTCCAAATCAAATTCAAGCTGCGAATCCGGAGCGCGAAGCAAAAAGAAAAACCTGCACGCGTCTTTGCCGACTTCATCGACAACTTCTTTCAGAGGCACAAATTCGCCGCTTCTTGTGGACATTGGCACGGGCTTACCGTTTCTTACAAGCGAAACAAGCTGGTAAAGCAGCACTTTTAAAGCTTCTTTTGAAAACCCGAGCATCTGCACGCAAGCCTCTATTCTTGCCACATAACCGTGATGGTCAGCGCCCCAAAGGTTAACAAGCTTGGTAAAACCTCTTTCAAATTTATTTTTGTGATATGCCACATCGGAAGCAAGATAAGTATATCTTCCGTCGGAACGTTTCAAAACTCTGTCTTTGTCGTCGCCGAACTTTGTAGAAGCAAGCCACAAAGCCTCATCCTGAACATAAGCATTGCCCGTACTTTGCAGGTATTCGCATGCTTTGTCAACTTCGGTTTTGCCGTTTTTATCTTTATCAACAGCTATGCCGCCTTCGGAAAACCAGTTGTCAAAAACCACGCTGAAATCTTTCAAGTCGTTCTCAATAGTCGCGAGTATGTCTTTTACCGCTTCTTTCTTAAAATCTATTGCATTGATATTTTTATTTTCGGATATAAGCCTTTTTGCTATATCAATAATATATTCACCCTTATATCCGTCTTCCAAAAAGGGGACTTCGTCCCCCTTTAATTGCAAGTACCTCAATCTTACGGATTCCGCAAGAACCTGCATTTGATTGCCGACATCGTTAAGGTAATATTCTTTTGTAACATTATATCCGAGATGTCTTAAAACTCTGGCTAAAGAATCGCCTATTGCGGCGCCTCTTCCATGACCTATATGCAATGGCCCCGTTGGGTTTGCGGAAACAAACTCAACCATAATTTTTTCTTTATTATTTGAAGCAAGGCTTCCGTATTTTTCTTTTTGCTCTATAATGGCGGCTAGCTCTTTATAAAGAATTTCATTTTTTAAACGCAGATTGATAAATCCGGCTCCGGCTATATCGGCCTTATCGACAAAATCAGCCATTTCGCTCATGATAATGTTTATTATTTCCTGCGCGACAACTCTCGGATTCGCTTTAATTTTTTTCGCTAACAGCATAGCCGCGTTTACCGCAAAATCAGCGTCTATGTTTTTCGGAGGAATTTCTACCGCGAAAGAAATGCTTTCGGTTAATCCTTTTTCTTTACAATACTTTTCAACTATACTGCCAAGCCTTTCAGTAATCCGTTGTTTAATCATTCTTGTTTCCCGTTTTTATATTTTATTTGCTGTTTATTCGTAATTGGTAATTGCCGTTTTACCACGCCTCGTATTTAATTTTCTCAGGCGACCATCTTTCTTTTTCCGCCGGTTTTTCCGCCGGCTTGCCGATAACCGCAAGCGCGAAAGGTTTTATGTTTTCCGGCAGATTAAATAATTTCGCAAACTCTTCCATTCTTTCCATATTACCGTATATTCCGCACCAAACCGAGCCGTAACCTTTTTCCGTTGCCGCCAAAAGTATATTCTGCGTTGCGGCGCCGCAATCCTGCGGCAGATAATCTTCATAAACAAGATTTGCATCGCCGACAATAAGTATCGCCAAAGGCGCGCCTAAAACCATTTGCGCGGCCCTATGTATGGAGGCAATTTTTTTACGCGTCTCTTTATCTTTTATAACAATAAAACTCCAGCAGCGCGTATTTCTTGCCGTAGGCGCAGACATAGCCGCCTTTAACATAAAATTCAAATCTTCATCCGTAACCGGCTCGGCGGTATATTGCCTTATGCTTGTTCTGTCAAATAAAATGCTCATGACAACTCCTTTTAACTACAGAGTGAAGATTGAAGAGTAGAGAGTGAAGATATTGAATTTCGGCTTCGCCGAAATCTAATTAACCGGTTTTCGCAAAGCGAAAACACTATATCTCCACTCTTCAATCTTCACTCTTTTTTATTTTATTTCAAAAGGTATTTCATTAATGTTTACATCCGCGAGGTTAGCCCCCAGTGAATCCGCTTTATTTAAATCTACGCGCGCGCTTCTTAAATCTTTCTGCGCTTCTTTAACAAGAGCTCTGGCAAGATACGCTTTACCGTTTCTCGGCTGCATTGCTATAACTTTATCCAAATCATCTTGTGCACTCGCGTAATCGCCTGTTCTGTTTTTTGCAATAGCGCGGTAAAAGTATAAATCCGCTTTTTTAGGGTTGATATTTATTGCCGTTGTCGTTTGCCGTTGATTCGTAATTCGTAATTCGTAATTTGTAATTGCCTTTGTAAAGTATTCTACGGCACTTTGAAAATTTCCGATATTGTATTCGATTACGGCCGCATAGTAATACGCTCTGTAGTCTTTAGGCGCAAGCTCCGCGAGCTTTTCCAAATCGCTCAAAGCTTTTTTGTAATCTCTCATCTTATACCGTATTTCCGCCCGCTTCAAATATGAATCCGGAGATTTAAAAGTATAATTTTCCGCTTTATCGTACTCTTCCGTTAAGCCTGCTCTTTTGAGCTTTCTTTGGACAATTTCAAAATTTTCATAAGCTTCGTCAAAATCAGGGTCTTTTTCTATAGCCTCAAAATAATCCATGGCAGCCGCGGCATTTTCTTTGAGCTGCTCTTTTGCATACCCTCTGCTAAAATATATATCCGCGCTTACGGGATTAAGCTCCAACGCCTTATCAAAATCTTTCAAAGCTGATTTCCATTTCTTCAGGCTAAATTTGGCGTTTCCTCTTGTAAGGTATGCGGCGCCTATCTGAGGATTATACTTTATTGCTTTATTGCTGTCTTTGACAGCTCCTTTATAATCGCCAAAAACGTATTTTATTGCCGCGCGGTTTGCGTACGCGTCGGCGTCTTTTTTATCAAGCTGAATAGTAATGTCATAATCTTCCAGAGCGCCGGCATAATCGCCCAAAGCGGCTTTAATATAAGCGCGCATACAATAAAGACCGGCAGACCACGGCAGAATATTTACGGCTTTATCCAAGTTTTCTTTTGCGGCGGCATAATTTCCTGCCGCTAAAAACGCATTCGCGGCATTCACATAACCGGCAGCTTCGCCCTTTATTTCTTCATGCTGATGCGAGCAAAAAGCATTCAATGCCAGGCAAATAAGCGCAAAAAAGATAATGACTGTTTTTTTCATTAATTTCCCCGGTGCTGTCATTACCGTTAATTATACTTAATTCTGATTGATTTTATAAGCCGAATCGCAAAATTTTGTAAGATTCGCCGTGATTATGGTATAATAAGCCCTTAAATGATAAATATTCTAACAGAAAAATTAAACCAATCACAAAAAGACGCCGTATTATGCACTGAAGGCCCACTGATTATTTTTGCGGGAGCCGGTACCGGCAAAACAAGAGTAATAACGCACAGGATAGCATATCTGCTGTCGCGAGGCGTTCCTCCATGGTCAATTTTAGCGGTAACTTTTACAAATAAAGCCGCAGCAGAAATGAAAAAAAGGATATCTGCTATTTTTCCGGACGGCGCCAATGTGTTGACATCGACATTTCATTCTTTCTGCGCTTATTTTTTGCGCGTAGAAGCTTCAAAAATAAATTTAAGCCCGGATTTTTTGATATACGATTTTTCCGACCAAAAAAATGTCATTAAAGACTGCATAAAAGAACTTAATCTTGATGAAAAAAAATTTAAACCTTCAACAATAGCCGACAGAATAAGCCGCGCTAAAGACGATTTAAAGTTTCCTTCGGACATGGCGGCTGACGCCGAACATATAGGCGATTTTTTCGGAACAGCCATTGCGAAAGTTTACCAGCTATACCAAAAGAAACTTGAAATGGCGCAGGCTCTTGATTTTGGCGATCTCATAATGAGAACAGTTACGGCTTTGCAGCAGTATCCCGCGCTGCTTGATCATTATCAGCAAAGATTTAAATATATTTTAGTAGATGAGTATCAGGACACAAACCACGCGCAGTACATGCTTGCAAAACTTTTGGCTGAAAAACATCATAATATATGCGTGGTGGGCGATGATGATCAGTCTGTGTATTCATGGCGCGGTGCAGACATAACGAATATTTTGGATTTTGAAAAAGATTATCCTGAAGCAAAATCCGTAAAACTTGAACAGAACTACCGTTCCACTCCAAAGATTTTAACGACTGCGTGGCAGGTGGTTAAACATAACATCGGAAGAGTAGAAAAAAAGATTTGGACTGAAAATCCGGACAGCGGTTCCGTCTCGGTGGTGAAAAACGACAATGAAAACGACGAAGCAACAAGAGTTGTGGACATAATCGCGTTAAATACGCAGGACGGCAAATATAAGCTTTCGGACTTTGCCGTTTTTTACCGTACAAACGCACAGTCTCGCGCTTTTGAAGACGCTTTCAGAAGAGCGGGAATGCCGTACGCGGTTATCGGAACTTTAAGGTTTTACGACCGCGCTGAAATTAAAGATATTATGGCTTATCTTAAACTTATACATAATCCCAACGACAATGTGAGCCTTAAAAGAATAATCAATATACCGCGAAGAGGAATCGGAAAAATTTCAATAGAAAATCTTGAAAAAGAAGCTGTAAAAAGAGGTTTGTCCATATGGCAGACAATACCTTTTGCCGCGGAGGCAGGACTAAACAAAGGAGCAATTTCCGCGTTTAGCTCTTTTGTAACGCTTATTAAAGGATTTATAAGTTTAAAAGAAAATGAAAGCGTAAAATATATAGCCGAAAAAGTTATAACGCATTCCGGATATTTAAAAGAACTTGAAACGGAAGACACTGCGGAAGCTAAATCAAAAATAGAAAATATTCAGGAATTAATTTCCGCTATAGATGATTTTGAACACCGTTCCCCGGATAAAACGCTTTCCGGCTATTTAACCCAAATTGCCTTGGTAAGCGATATAGATACTTTGGACGAATCGCAGGGGAAAGTTACGCTGATGACACTTCATTTGGCAAAAGGGCTTGAGTTTGAAAACGTTTTTGTCTGCGGACTTGAAGAAGGATTGTTTCCTATAGGCGAATCAGCGTTTAATCCTGAGGAGCTGGAAGAAGAAAGAAGGCTTATGTATGTTGGAATGACAAGAGCGAAAAAACATCTGTATCTTTGCTGGGCAAGCGAAAGAACCGTTTACGGAAAAACAAGATGGAATATGCCGTCCAGATTTATTGCCGAAGCTGGTTTTAAAGACGAATTTGCCGAGCGGGAGCCGAAGGGGCAAAGCCCCTTTAACAAGAACAACTTTGGTTCTAAAAAAGCTAAATATAGCTATAAAGACGATGAAAGTTATGATTATATTCCTTCGGATGATGAGATAATTAAAGATGAACCTCTTTACACGCCGACAGCTGACAACAGTCCCTTCAAAATAGGCGATATTGTTTCCCACGCTGTTTTCGGAAAAGGCAAGATTATAGAAAAGTCCGGAGTAGGCGACGATTTGAAGCTTGTCGTATTATTTGAAAACGGACAGTGGAAAAAATTATTGGCTAAAGTAGCGAATTTAACGGCAATTAACAATTAACAAATAATAATTAATAATTATTGTGTTTTCGCAATGCGAAAACTTATTAATAGGTTTCGGCAAAGCCGAAACACCGACATTATTATTTGTTATTAATTATTAATTGTCGTTCTCCGGCAGTTTCCCGCCGTGTTCCGCCTTAATGCTGTCCAAGTCAATTGATTTAAGCTCGTCCGGTAAGTTATTTTCTTCCTGCATCATTTCCTGAGGCGTTTCATCTTCATAATCAATATCAATTTCTTCGGATTCATTAATATTTTGCATACTCTCGCTATGCTGCTTATTTTTAATAACTGCCCCGACCTTATCCGGAGTAGCGGTAAAATACATTCCCAACAGAAGCCCTATAACAACCAAAAAAATTGCTACCATTATCCAAAGTTTGTGACTGCCGTGCATTAGACACCCCCTTTTATCAGAAGCTCAGAAGTTCGGCAGCTCAGCAGCTCAGAGAAGCTCCGGTCGCTTTGTCTTTATTTTTTGACGTTGCCGAGCTGCTGAGCTGCCGAACTTCTGAGCTTCCGCTTTTCATTGCCATTATATTTATTATACAATAAAGATATGGAATTTAAACATTTTTTCGGAATACCGGCGCAAAATATAAAACAAAACTGTATTATATGCCAGAGCTATGACCTGTCTCTGTTTGCCGAAAACGCGAAAAACGGTTTTTTTGTCAAAACGGCCGAAACCGGCAAAGCCGTTGTTATAGCTTTGAAAAATAATTTTCTTGCCGGAGACGCCGTTTTATATTTAAAAAATACGGCATGCAGAAATATCTTTCTTTTCGGAAGCTGCGGCTGCTGCGGAGACGTTGAGTCCGGAGATTTGCTTATGATAGACAAAGCTTATAATCTGGAAAGCTTTTCAAAAATGGCCTCTTTTGACGCCGATCCGGAATATATTTCTTCTTCGAAAGAGCTTACGTCGTCATTTTATAAAAAAAATCTTTATGAAGATCTGATAAAAACAAACTCCGCATGCGTCAGCTCTCTGGTTTTGGAATCAAAATATATAAACCTGTTTAAAGAAAAACATATTTGCGCGATAGACATGGAGTCGTCAATAGTTTTTTCCGCGGCAAAAGAAATCGGCGCTCAGGCCGCTTGTTTTATGTACGCCGCAGACCATATAGAAAAAAACCCTCTGGGAGAAACTCCTCAGGAGAGCCTGAAAAAAAGAATATCCTCCGCCAGAAAAAAGCTGGCGCAAATGATTACGGATTTTATAAATGCTCAATAATCTTCGTAAGCTTATAGCAGAGCGTTTCCCGAAATTCGGAACAAATAAAGCGCGAGAAATACTCAGGCTTGTGTTCGAAATATCAAAAAAAGAAAATCTTTCTCCCGACGAAATAATCGGCTTAATCAAAGAACAAGATTATGAAAAGGTCAAAGATCTTCTGCTGCAGCGCAGATATCCCGAGAGCTTTGCCAAAATGCCGCGAAATTCATTTTATCTTCCCAAGCTTGAATTTAACGAATCTTTCAAAGCTGATGTTTCAGAGTCAAAATTCAACCCGAAAAATATTTTTTACACGAAAGAAGCTTCCCTGTCTCATTTATTCCGAAAAATTAAAAATCTGTTTCCTTCGGCCGCTTACGCGGAAATAGAATCTTTAAAATCTTTTTTAAAAAACAGAACTTTTTCCGTCAAAGATTATAACAGCCGGACCGAAAACTTATTTCTCATTGAAGAAAAATACGATTTCTTCAAAAAATGCCCGTGCACTTCAAATGTCGTAAACTGCGGATATTCGATAATGAATCTCGGCATGGGGTGCCCGTATGAATGCAGCTACTGTTTTCTTCAGGGATACCAGAATGTGCCCGGAATAATTTTTCCATCCAACATTGACG
This sequence comes from Candidatus Endomicrobium neocapritermitis, assembly GCA_009778325.1. Classification (GTDB taxonomy): domain Bacteria; phylum Elusimicrobiota; class Endomicrobiia; order Endomicrobiales; family Endomicrobiaceae; genus Endomicrobium_B; species Endomicrobium_B neocapritermitis. Next base: position 20,305 of record WRJZ01000026.1, read on the forward strand.
ATTATTTACGGGAAGAGAAGATAGTTCCAAACGCAAAAGGATTTTTTAATTATAAAAGAATAGGCAGCGGCGAATTCACGGACTCTCTTGTTTTTGACGATATAACCGAATTTTCAGCGCCTATTGTAGATTTTTTTAAAAATCGTCCCGACATATTTTTTGAGTTTAAAACAAAAAGCGTTAATATCAACAACCTGTTAAACGCCGGGGGCGCGGAAAATATTGTCGCGGCCTGGAGTGTGAATTCTTTAAAGATACAAAAAGAAAACGAATTTAAAACGCCCGGCATAAAACAAAGGCTCGACGCGGCCAAAAAATGCGCGCAAGTGGGCTTTAGCACGGCGTTTCATTTTGACCCTATGATACCTTACGCGGGCTGGAAGAAAGGATATAAAGAAACAGTGGACATGATTTTCGACACAGTACCGCACAACAGCATAAAATGGATAAGCCTTGGCGCTCTGCGCATGCCGGCGCAGTTGAAAACCGTCATAGAAAACAGATTTCCGGAAAACAAAATTCTTGACGGCGAACTTCTTTTGGGCAAAGATTACAAACTTCGCTATGACGCCGATATGAGAGCCGAAATTTACAAATTTATAAACGAAGCCGTTAAATCAAAAAAATCAAAAGCGGTTGTTTATTTATGCATGGAAGAAAGCTCGGTATGGAAAAAATCAATTAATAATGAATAATTAACAATTAATAATTATTGTGTTTTCGCTTTGCGAAAACTTCTTAATAGGTTTCGGCAAAGCCGAAACACCGACATTATTATTTATTAATTATTAATTGTTAATTGCCGTTAATAGTCTGCCGTAAACTCAATAAATTTATCTTCTGAAAATGTAGTGCTTTTGCGCATTTTACCGTTTTTAAACTCTATCAGATATAAAGGCCTGCGGTTTGTTTCTGACGGAGAGTAATATCTCAGCTGCCCGACCGGTTCGCCTTTTGAGAAATAACTTTCAAAACAAAGCTGCCCGTTTTCATAAAAACTCTTAAGCGACCCGTGCAGAAGATTGTCCTGATAGCCGGCCTCTGATATAAGTCCGCCGTCTTTATTGTAAATTGAAGAAATGCCTTCGAGTTTGCCGTTTTTATAACGGTATTCGGCAAGTTTTTCTCCGGTTGCATAATACATTATTGAAATTCCCGTCAGCTTGCCTTCGTAATAATTATCGATAGTTATTATTTTACCTTCCGGAGAATAAGTTTTAAAATCATCGTAAGGCATATTGTTTGAAAATTTTCCTTCATATTTCACCTGGCCGTTTTTATAATATGTTTTATACACGCCGTTAAGCCGCCTGCCTTTTTCAAAAAACCTGATTTCATTTATCATTTTTCTTGATTCGTTCAAATGAGCCATAGCAGGCCCCTGCCACACTATGCTTATGGTTCCTTGTCTTTTCGAAAAAGCCGGTCTCGCGGAAGCTTCATCTTCATCAATATGCTGTATTTTGTCTATTACTTTTCCGTTTTTATAAAGCAGCGTGCTTACTTCTCTTCCTTTTTCGTCATAATACTTAGCGTAACCTTCAAGTTTACCGCGGCTGTATGCCATTTCCGATTTTACTGAACCGGAAGGATAGTATTTTATGTTTTCGCCTTCCAAAACATTATCCTTATATATCGCCGCTTCCAAAAGTCTGTGCGCTTTATCGTAAAGAAAAGCCGGACCGTTTAGTTTATTATCCGTATAGCTGTATTTGTAATAGTTCCCGTTTTCCAGATATACATGCGCCGGCCCTTCAACTTTTCCGTCTATATAAAAAACTTTTTCGGCAATGTTTCCGTTTTCATAATATTTTACTCCTATGCCTTTCAGAACGCCGTTATAATAATCAAACTCACACTTCTTCCGGCCGCCCGGATAAAAGCCTATAGCTCTTCCGTGTTTTTTATTATCTTTATATCTCCATACGTACAAAAGTATTCCTTGATCGTCAACCTCTTTAACCTCGCCGTTGACTGTAAATCCGGAGGAAAATTCAGAATTTCCTTTAACTATTTTTTCCCTGCCTATTTCCGAATTATCTTTATCATAATAAATATAGCCGTATTCTTTACCGGCAAAATACTTTTTTTTGGTAACGGCCGCGTAGGCAGACTGAGAAAACAAAACGGCGGCAAGCGATAATATAAAAATCTGTTTTATCATAATATTACAAGATTATCCCTGTGAATTACCTCGTCTTCTCCTGCGGAGATAATTTTTTTTATCTCTTTTGTGTTTTTCCCTTTTATTTTCAGCATATCTTCGCAATCGTAATTTATTAATCCTCTGGCAAAATCTTTTTTCGTATCTTTTTCGGCAATAATTACCGTATCGCCCCTTTTAAAATTGCCGCTTACGCCGGTAACTCCCGCCGCAAGAAGACTTTTTCCTTTTGCGGTAAGGGCTTCAGCGGCCTTTTTATCGACAAACACGCATCCTTTCGGCTTTTTACTGAAAGCTATCCAGCTTTTTTTTGCCTCAAGAGGATTTTTTTTTGCGGAAAATACTGTTCCTACTTCTTTGCATTCTATTATATCCTTCAACAGTTTCAGTTTCATTGCGTTGGTTATCACGGTATTTACTCCCGACGCCGAAGCAATTTTCGCCGCTAAAACTTTGGTTTTCATTCCGCCGGTGCCTTTGCCGCTGGAAGATTCCGGCGAGGCAAAAGCCTCTATTTCTTCGGTTATTTTTTCAACTCTGTTTATAAGCTTTCCGCTTGACGGGTATCCGTCGTACAAGCCGTCGACGTCCGTGAGTATTATCAATGTGTCGGCGTCAACGGCTGAAGCTACAAGCGCCCCCAAAGTATCGTTGTCTCCGAAGTTTATTTCTTCCACGGCTATCGTGTCATTTTCATTTATTACCGGAATAATATTTTTTTCGACCAGCTCCGACATCGTATTTCTGGCATTGATATATTTTGCCCTGCTGTCAAAATCATCCCTTGTAAGAAGAAGCTGCGCGACCGTAATGCCGTACTTTGCGAAAGCTTCGTTATACGCGTTCATGACTAAAGGCTGGCCTATGGCCGCGAGCGCCTGCTTTTCTCTGAGAGTTTTTGGTTTTGACTTAAGTTTTAAATGTCCGATGCCCGCGCCGATTGCGCCCGAACTTACGATTATAATCTTATGTCCGCTTTTTTCTATCTCGCTGACTGCCGCGGCAAATTCTGAAATGTACTTGTTATTAAGAACTCCTTCTTTATCCGTAAGAGTGCTTGTTCCGACTTTGATGACTATTTTCATATATATCCTTAAAAATTTACAGACATTTGTTACTTTGCGTATAGATTTTACACTTTTAGAGGCTGTTTTTCAACGGCAGCTAAACGTCTTTACGCCGATTTAAGCATCATACTTACGGCAAGCTTGTTTACCGAAACGTTTACGGCATCTTTTATGAATTCACTTGCCGGTTTATGTTCGGCAAGAGCAAGAATTTTAATAATTTCTTCTAATGCCGATTTTTCATCGTCCGCTGACTGTAAATTGCCGTTCACAGGGATTCCGTATCCGAAATTTATTTCAGAAAGATGGGCTCTCATCAACAGTTCTACATTTTTAATTATTTCGTTTATTGTCGCGCCGTTATTTTGCAGCGTATATATGTAAAGCGCGTAATCTGTAAAACTTTTTGCCGCCTGTCCGCCGTACTCTTCTTCAAGCATTGTTTGAAGCATTTCATCGGGAGTCATACCGCTTAACTTTGCGGCGGTATGTACGGCAGGTTCTTTTTCGCCGGATGCTTTTGCGTCTTGCGGCATTGATAAATCTAAAAACAGAAGAGTTCTGAGCAGCTCAGATTGCTGAGTATCGCTTAAACCGTTGTCCTTTCTAAAAGACGAAAGGAGCGACGCTTCAATTGCCCCGCGCAAATATCCCGCCGCTGCATAGATTCCGTTCTTATTGTTTCCGGCAAGCGAATCTTGTATAAAACGAAGCTTTTTTATTCCGGGCTCAGCTTCCAGAAAACCGACAAAATGTTTTGCCGCTTCTTCATCAATTTTTATGCCTTGCCTGAGAGATTTGCCGTTTTGAAGTTTGATAAGCTCCTGAACAAGAAGCTTATTTGTATCGGTTCCGGTTTTAAGTTCGTCTTTGCTTTGAAGTCCGGTTTTGTATCCTTCAGCATATGCTTCATACGGAGAAAGAGTTCTGGGCAGCGAAAGGATTTCCGTTATTTTGCTCATTATTTCTACATGAACGCTCTTGCCGTCAGCGCTTATTATATTAGTTCCGGCAGACACTCCTATGTATCCTGCGCCAAAAGCAACGGCTTTTTGTATATCGGCAAAATATTTCTCTGCATCTGATTTATACTCTTCATCCAAAGGATTTGCATCCGAAGAATTTTCATCCGAAGGATTTATATCCGCCCATATTTTCTGCTTAAACTCTTCAAGATTTTCGTTAAGATTGGCAACGCTTAAAGCCGTTATAATGTCAAGATTTGACGCATTTTCAACAAATTCTCTGACAGCCACGGCAGACAACAATGAGGAAGGAAGCCCTGCCATAATAATAGAATCGCTTTTTACTTTTCTCATTTGCGCGGAAACAGCGATGAATAAGGAATTGTTATTTATCATTTTTTCAGAAGCAAAATTCATTCTTATTCCGTCAAAACCGACGCTTTGCCAGAAAAGCGCGGCCTGTATTATATCGTCCCTTTTCATTTTGCCGGATATGTTCAGCGAAAGCACAACTTTTCCGCCATTTTTATGTATTTCTTTAAGATTTTTACTTATTTGAGACGTTAAAATAAATTGCGCGAACTGTTCTGCCGGCGAAATATCGTTATCTTTTAAATGTCTGTTTGCATTAACAAATTTTTCAAAATCGGATTTGACTTCCGCGCTGATTTCGTTAAACGCTTTTTCTGAAATCGCAAGCGATTTTGCCCTTACATCCTCTATATCGCCGCCGTATATGTTTATTTCGCTTTCGCTGATTTTTACGCCCGCAGCCATTTGCGCCGCCGAAGCCCAGTCGATAAGCGCGATATCGGCTATGGCGGGATTATCGCTCATTACGGCATCTTCAAGAAGCATTATTGACGAAACCGACTGCCTCATCCTATTTTCAAAATAAGACGAAAGCCCGTTTACTCCGTAAGAAGATAAAGGAGCCTCGGAAGCGCTGATAAGGCTGAATAACTTCGAACTTATTTTTTCGCCTACGATAATTCCCGATCTGCTCTTTGATTCTTTATCTTTCAGAACAAGCCTTTTGAGCACTTCAAGCATAAAAGTTCTTGTCTTATTTTTATTTCCAGATATGTCATAATAATTCAGTTTACCGTCGTTTCTTCCGGCAGCCTCCGCTGATTTTCGTATATCTAATGCGTCAGGAAATATTTTTGTGACCGCTCCGGCAAACTCAGACATATTTTTACCGTCAAAAGCGAATGCTTTTAAATCAAAGTCATATTCTTTTCCTATCATTCTAAAAAGACTCTCGTTTGAAATAAAATTTATAGCTCTTTCAAGGAGCGAAATACCACTCGTTAAATACGCGAATTTTCCTTTAACGACATAATCGTTTTGAAGCCTGTTTAAAACTTCTTCGGAAGCTTTAACATAAAATTCTTTCGGATTCATTTTCGTTTCAAATTTTAACGGAACCATAGCAATGACGGGAATATTATTTTCCATACGCAGGTATGCTTCCGCCGTAACCGCTGCTCCGTTCATGTCAACATTGACATAACACAGTCTGTTACGGTCATTGGCAACGCCTTTTTTTCCTATTCTTAAAGCCAGAGGCTTTACGCCGAAATCTTTCAGTTTTGCCAGCCTGTCGGAATCTATATTAGAGTCAGACATTGCGGCGTCTACGAAAATTTTTCCGTAAAGCATGTGCCCGCCGGGCGACTCGGCTCTTTCGGTTTCAAGAAGCCATAGTTCGTTTTCGGATATGGATAAAGCGTTTTTCATCCGCTCAAGAACAGTTAAAGAGCCCAGCGCGTTTTTCATTGTTTCGCCGTACACGCTTACAACAGCCTTACTTTGCAAATGACTGATAATTTGCGAGAAAAAGTCTTCAGAGCGCGGATTATTAATTATTTTAAGCCACAAGATAAGAGAATCCGCATTTATCGCTCCGGCATTTTTTATCTGTTCCATTACATAATCGATGTCCGGATTTTCAGCGGCGGATATCGCCGCAAGCAGAAGAACGGTAAAAGCTTTTTGGTCGCGGTTTAATCCTTCATCTTTTAACATCCGTTCCAAAACCGGCTTTAGCGCAGGGGTAATGTGTTTTCGGTCTTCATTTAGAAATCTGAACGCGGTATTAATCCTGTCATGCATAAACGACGCGCTTGATTCTGCCGCCCTGATACTTTCTTCTATTCCGCGCGCATATTCTTCGGAAAGTTGCTCCGTCGGATCATTTTCTTCAAGCAGTTCTTTAACATACGTCGACGGCAATATTCTTACAACGCCGTGTTCGGACCCTCTCACAAAAAAAGCTGTTTCTCCGTCAAAAGCATTAGCCTGGCGGCTTATTTTCAAAACGCCGTTTTTGTCTATAATACCGTCCATAGTATTGAGATATACCAACATACGCAAATGAAAAGGTATCAGCATAAATGAAAACGGATTGGCTTTATATCCTAACTCTTCATATCTGCTGTCGGCAAAAGACTTCAAAGCTTCAGGCTGAGTAAAAAGAAAAACATGTCCTCCGAAAAAACTCGCAATACCCCTGACAAAATATTCAGGCAAACTCGTAATATACACCTTGCTGCCGGGTGTGTAGGCTAGAGAGTTCAATACTGCTTTATCAAGAACCAGTGTAGTGTTATTGTGCAGCTGCGCAGATCCGGAAACAGACAGCTGGTCATCAATTATAATCGGCTCCGCTGTTTTTGCCGGTTCTCCGGACATGCCTGCGGCAGTATCCGGTTCTTCATCAAACCATGTATCCTCATCGGCACTTGCCGCAGCAGTTTTCTCTCCTTCTTTCTTGGCAGCAAGAGTACTTAGAAGACTCTCAAATTTCCTCACAATATTATTCTTTGCAGCTTCATTCTCCTGTATTGAAGCGTCCCTGTAATCTTTCGAGGACGCTCTGATTAGCAATGTCAACTCAGTATCCGCACCGGGAAGATACTGAGCCTGAAACGCTCTTATCGCATTGTGCCCTCTTTTTGAATCATTGTATTCATTCTTAAAAATTCCGGATAATCCCGTCTCTTTATGTTCGTCAAAAGGCTCTTTCTTAATAAACCTTTCTCTTTTTTCCGGATCCGTAACCGCAGATTCTATATCTTTAACCTTTATCGCTCCCTCGGCCAATGCCCAGTGGACAAACTCGTGAAATAACGCAGTATCGTTTGAAAAAAGATCTTTTCTTAAAGCTATTATACCTTCATGCTTTATATTAAACTTATTAGAAGAAAAACCTCCGATTTCGGCTGTTTTATTTTCTCTGTATCCGCCGGATTCCGCATATGCCGTTTCTATTTCAAAAAACTTTATTCTTTCAGCCGCTTTGCTGCCGGCGGCTTCCAAAAGAGTTCGTATCGCGCTTTGGAAATCTTTATTTGTATTTTGTTCCGACAAATTGTTCAAAACCGATTTAATCCTTTCCCTCATGCCAATGCCATCGATAAACCGCCCGCCGATTTCCATTTCACTCAGGCCTGCATCAGAAATCAGAGAGACTGAAAGTTCCGCAACGGCAGGATTGGAGGCATTTGTTCCGGCAGTGTAAACCACCGGAGCCGAAAACTTCCCTATAAACCCGCCGGCATTGCCGGATTCGGGCATTGCGTGCGGTGCGGAATCTACGGTTAAAGATACGGACTTTGTTTTAAAATCATAAATATAGTATGCGGGGTGTTTCCCATAGCCGTAGTAATCGTACATAACGGTAAATTCGACGGTATTGCCGGTTACTGAATTTATCGTAACTTCCGCACTTTTTACAGGCTTGTACAAAAGTCTTTCCGCCGCCGAATTTGCTTCTGAGTCTTTTTCGGCAGAAACAACAATGCCGTTAATAAGTCCTTCTATTTCTCTTAACGGAATATTGTTTATTGCCGCGCGGTTTATTGTGGACTCTATAATTTTCGGAAGCGCTATTTGAATAGGTTCGCTTAATACAGGCATTTGCTTTAACGCGCTTGTAAAAACCTGCGTGTATTGCGAGATTACGGAAAAATACAAGTTTTCCGCTTTTTCCGTGTTTCCGGTAACATTCGGCGTAATTATGATAAAAGACGTTTTATTTTCAAGAAGTCGTTTTTTCAATCCCTCGCTGTGAAATCCGCCCGTTATGGCAATTTTAATATTGGCGCCTTCAGAGGCATAGTCCATAAGGGCTTTTAAATCGGTAAAATTATTTGAATCCGAATACTCGGTTCCGGCGGTTTCATTTGAACATGACAGCAGTGAAAGGAACACATCGTCTCTTTTTATATTGTTAGAGTGATATTTTTCATAATCGGATAATTTTTCTTTTAAATTAGCCAGATGAATGTTTTTCCCTAAATATTTCGACACTGTTTCATCAAATTTTTTTCTGTTATTAAGATAATACGCATAATCTCCGGATGTTATTTTCGTATTAAAAAAAACGTCTAAAACTTTAATGAATCTGTTCAGAAACACGACATCCCTTTCATATCCTGTCCTGGAAAGAGATATGCCTATATCGTGAATAAGTCTGTCTTCTTCCGCGGCAAAATTTAAAAGATTCAAATCACCGTTTGTTTTTAAATATTTGAAAAAAGTCGCCAGATTATTCAGCTTATACTGTTTGCAAATACCGTAGCTGTCGGACAATGCCGCAAAAACCGGGAATAAGTCTTCCGTATTTGAAAAATCATTGCTTTTTGCGGACAGCTCATGATAAATACCGTAAGGAAGAATTTCTTTTAAAACATTTATAAATATACGCAGCTCATCTGTAATTTTTCCGTAATCTATTCCTTTTTCATTTATAAGAGAGATATACTTATGCACATTTGCGTAAGCGTTGATGTTAATTCCCGCTTTAGATGAAAGCTTGCTCAAAATCGAATAGTATTTTTTCGCGGATATTTTGCCTTTTGAAAAATCACCGTTAAACTTATCAAGCCTCAGCAAATCCGAATTGTAATACTCTTTTTTTACGGACTGTATATCGTTTTTAAGACCTTTAAGCTCGGCGTTTATTTCTTCACGGTTATTGAATATATTTCCCAGAAGGAGTATATTTTCAAAATATAAATCGCTTTTATCCAAAGCTTTGATTATATCGGCTTTACCTGATTTTATTGAATAGTATTCCGCCCCGCTGAGCGTTCCGTTCACAAGCAAATCTTCAACGACAAGTTTCCCGAGCTCGCTCGTTCTGAAATTTATAAACTTATCCGTGGAAACGTCCGACACGGCGCCTTCAAGGTATATTTTATCAAAGCCGTATTTTTCCAGAGCTTTCAAAATCGCGGCGATATTTTTCTGGGTTTCGCCGTGGCAGTGTAAATCCTGAATATTTATGACTATATCTTTACTGTTAAAATTTTTCGCGTACGTGACTTTTCCCGCAGAGAAAGGAATGAACGAATCGGAAGATTTTATAATCTCGGCTGCGCTGTCATGATTATAGCCTGCATAAATTATCTGTCCGAAAACGGAAGAAGCAATAAAACACGCCGCAGTCAATACTGCGGTAATTTTTGTTTTCATGATGTAAGTTTGTTTTTTCATTTCATATACCGTTTTGGAAGCTTAGAGAGCTTTGAGGCTTAGAAGTTTGGCAAAGACAAAAGCCGTTGCTAAACTTCCAAGCTTCCAAACTTCCTAACTTCTGCCGTATTTTACGCGCTGGCAAGCAATATATTTAACTGCTTTATTTCAACTCGCGTATTTCTTGGCAATAACTTTCCAATGCCGATAACTACCGGCGCGAAATCAGACATAAGCGCAATAAGCGCGTTTGCCGCAAGAAGAGTTTTATGCCCGTTTGCTGACGATGGCGCTTTTTGTTTAATCTCGTGCAGTATTTTTGTAGCAAGATCAATGTACCCGATAACGCCGGCATAAGCCATATATATAAACAATGTGTCTGCATCCATTTTCGAAATGTCAGCCGTTTCCGTATCAAAAACGCTGTTTGTTATAATTCCGAATGTATTGGCAACAAGCGCATACCGTATTTTGTCATCAGTGCTCAAAATGCCGTAGTCAAGCGATATAATAAAATTCGAAGCGGCAGACTTAATGTCTGATTTTTGTTTATCGCTTATTGCATTTTTAGCATCGCCGTAAACAATAGCCAGAGAAGCGAAATCTTCCAAAGAGCGCGATTTCTCATATGCGCTTAAAACATAATTGCGCGAAATATCGGCATTGTTAAAAAGTATTATATCCCCGATATGAAACTGCTTTTCCTTTTGCGCGGCCAGCTGCGAATTCAACTGTTCTATAATGTATTTTTTTGAAGAAAGAAGGAAATCATTTCTTTGGGCAACATTAAAATTGTTAATGCCTATATTTTCAGGCGACGCAATAGTGTTAAGAAAATTCTTCAATTCCGTATCTGCCGGAAGGTCGCTAAAAGCGACGTTCAACTCTTGCATACGTTCGTAAATTGTATAAGAAGGCTTACTAAAAGCTTCTTTAATCTTACTTATAAAAGCCGGTTCCGATAAAGCGTGATCGAACAATTTTCTGTCGTAAGACAGAGCCGCGGCAAGAAAATCGTCGCTTGTGCCGGAGACAATCTCCGAAAGCATTCTTTCAAAATATACATTTTTTGCCGCGCTGTCGTTAGGAAATGCTTTTTTATAAAATTCTTCCGTATTGAAATCCGTATCTAAAACAAAAGTTTCCGGTTTCAACCGCGAAGATGTTAAATTCCCTTCTTCTCCGGTTTCCAAAGACTCCGTACCGGCGCTTTGTTTAGCCGTAATTTCAGAAATATCCGTTATAAGTTTCTCAAAACCGTCATAGTCTAAATTTTCAATGTCATATTTTCCGGAAAACACTTCTTTTAACAACTCTTTGCCATATTCAAGTATTTTTTCAAATTGTTTATTCGTGATTTTAGAACTTTTAACAAACTTGATTGTTTTTATGTCAATGGCTTCTATGCCTAAACCGGAATATATCTTTTTTAATTTTTCAAAACCATAATACTCTAAATTTTCAATGTTATATTTTCCGGAAAACAATTCCGTCAACAGTTCTTTGTCATATTTCAATATCTCTTCAAATTGTTTATCCGTGATTTCGGAATATTGAACAAAAAGAATCGTATATCTGTTAATGACTTCTATATTTTCGCCTGATTTCGCATATATTTTGTTTAATTTATCAAAACCGTTATAATTTAAATCTTCAATGGTGCACTTTTCTAAAAACACTTTTTTTAACAACTCTTTGTTATCCTTCAACATTGTTTTCAATTGAGTAAGGTCGATTTCATGATTTTTAACAAAATCAATCGTATATCTGTTAATGACTTCTATATTTTTATCTGATTGCGCATATATTTCGTTTAGTTTTTCGAAACTGCCATAGTCTAATTTTTTAATGTCAAACTTTCCGGAAAACAATTCCGTCAACAGCTCTTTGTCATATTTCAATATCTCTTCAAATTGTTTATCCGTGATTTTAGAATATTGAACAAAAGCAATAGTTTCTTTGTTAATGACTTCTATATTTTTATCTGATTGCGTATATATTTCGTTTAGTTTCTTGAAACAGCCGCTGTCTAAGTCTTTAATGTCAAATTCTCCGGAAAACAGTTTATTTAACAATATTTCGTCACATTTCAATATTGCTTGCAGTTGATTTTCTATTATTTGCAAACTTTTATCTAATAAATTTGAATATATTCCGTTTAATCCCGCTAAACTGTCGTAGTTTAATATAATAGTATTTTCTTCGGAAAACGCATTTTCTAATAACTTTTTGTCATATTTCAATATTTCTTCAAATTGCTTGTCTGTGATTTTAGAATCTTGAACAAAAGCGATCGTTTTTTTGTTAATGGCTTCTATATTTCTGTCTAATTTCACATATATTTCGTTTAGTTTGTCAAAACCGCCGGAGTCTAATTTTTCAATGCCATATTCTCCGGAAAACACTTTTCTTAACAGCTCTTTGTCATATTTCAATACTTTTTCCAATTGAGCATGCGTTATTTTAGAATTTTTAACAAAATTAATCGTATCTCTGTTAACGACTTTTATATTTTTATCTAATTGCTCGTATATTTCGTTTAGTTTCTTGAAACAGTCTTTGTCTAAGTCTTTAATGTCAAACTTTCCTGAAAATACTTCTTTTAACAATCTTCCGTCATATCTCAATATTTCTCTCAATTGAGCAAGCGTGATTTTAGAACTTTGAACAAACTTGATTGTTTCTTCGTTAACGGTTTTTATATTTCTGGCTAATCTCACATATATTTCATTTAGCTTATCTAAACAGTCTTTGTCTAAGTCTTTAACGTCAAATTCTCCGGAAAACACTTGTTTAAAAAATGGTTCGTCATATTCTAATATTTTTGGCTGATTTTCTATCGTTGGATAACTGCTATCTAAAGCTAAAGGCATTTCATTTAATTCCGCTGACTCGTCATAAACAGTTTCTATAGTTTTAGAATATCGGACTAAAGCAATTATTTCTTTTTCGACGGTTTCTATATTTCCGTATGATTCCGCATATATTTTATTTAGTTTTTCGAAACTGTCATACTCTAATTTTTCAATGTCATATTTTCCTGAAAACAATTCTTCCAGCAGCTCCTTGTCATATTTCAATATTGTTTCAATTTGTTCATCTGTGATTTGAGGATATTGAACAAAAGCAATCGTATATCTGTTAACGGCTTCTGTATTTTTATCTAATTTCACGTATATTCGGTTTAGTTTTTTGAAATCATTATAGTTGAATCTAATAATATATTTTCCTGAAAACACTTTTTGTAAAAATTCTTTGTCATAGTCCAATATTTGTTCAAATTGCTCGCCTGAAATTTGAAGACTGTAAGTTATAAAATTAATTGTTTCTTGGTTAACGGCTGATTCCCCTAAAACCGAATATATTATTTTTAATTTCTCAAAACCGTCATTGTCTAAATTTTTAATGTAGCATTTTTTGGAAAGCAGTATTTCATACAGCTTTGATTTTTCATTTGACGCGATTAATGAACTTACCCGCCACCCCAGCTTTATAATAATTGCGATATAAGTATCATAAACATCGTATAGAAAATTCACCGCTTTTCCGATATTGGAATCGGAAACCGAAAACTCCAATCTCCAAATAGCCGGCGACTCTTCTTTTTCTACATTTTCTTTGGATATTTTTACTATCTTTCCGCTTCCGCCGCTTATCAACAATTCTACAATATCGCCTGCTTTGAGCTCATTTGCTTTAACTTTTTCGTGTTTTAATAAATTAATGTGGTTATCTAAAAAATTAACTCTCATACTCGGCACAAGAACCTTGCTTACTACGTATATTTTCCCCGCAGTTTTCGCTATTAGAGAAGCTAAATTATTACCGCCAATTTTAATTTCCTTCCGTTGTTTGGCGCCATTCACATTTATTATTTCATATATTGTTATTTCTTTATACTCCCAAATAGCTTCAGAGCTTTCATCTTCTACATTTTTGAGGGATACTCTTACTACCTTTCCGCTTCCGCCCTCTACCAGCAATTCTACAGTATCACCTGCTTTGAGCTCTCCTGTTTTAACTTTTTTGTGTTGTAATAAATTAATGCTGTTATCTAAAAATTTAACTTGCATAACCGGCATAAGAACCTTGGGTACGACGTATCTTTTTCCAGCAGCTTTCGCTATTAGTGAACCTAAAGCCTTTTGATGTCCAATCCAAATTTTCTTACGACCGTATTTAGTTATTTCATATACCATTATTCCTTTATACTCCCAAATAGCTGCAGAGTTTTCATCTTCTACCTTTTTTGGGGATATTCTTATTACCTTTCCGCCCTCTACCAACAATTCTACAATATCACCTGCTTTGAGTTCTCCTGTTTTAACTTTTTCATTTGTTGCTAAATTAACAACTCTGTTACCTAAAAATTTAACTTGCATTCTCGATTTAAGAACTCTGGGCACGACGTAGCTTATCCCCTTATTTTCCGCTATAAGCGAAGCTAAATCCTTTTGAGCAATCTTAATTTCCTTCCGTTGTTTGACGCCGTTCACATTTATTATTTCATATATTGTTATTTCATTTATATTGTCATCAGCTATATTGCCTATCGAAGAAACGGGCATGTTTTCCAATATGCCGTATCTTACAAGCGCGTTATATACAGTGTGTGCAATAATAGAATATATTACGTTGTATCCCTCAACAGAAAATGCTTCAAATAAAATCCCCAACATCGGAACTGCCGGAATAAACATACACACCGTGTATAGCACTGTCATTATGCCAAGCTTTGCCAAATCTTTCGATGTTAACTTTTTGTTAAATACTTTATGCAGCGCGACAAACAATATGCCGCTTATTGCCAAAGATAACACCGGATTTATTGAAAATGACGCAACTATCATTACTGGCAGCAAGCCTCTGAATATAATCTCTTCCCACAACGGCGCGATAAGCACAGTATATACTTTATAAACCATACTGTCTTTGTTTTTGAAAAAATCGTCTAGCAGTGAGGCAGGTTTAAACTTTTTTTCTGCATTTTGCCGCGTATGCGGCCAGATGATTTCTATTTTTCCTTTTTTGCTAAACTCGAGTTCTATATCTTTTTCATTTGTTTTTATTTTCACTCTGTTTTCGCTTACTGTTTCTACGCTTATTTTCTCAATGCCTTTTTTTTCAACAACGTCTTCATTATAGGCTGCCACTATTTTTTCTATTATGTCTTTATAATCTTTTTTAGCATACAGCCTGCTTATGTCTGCCAATGACGAAATCAGCTGAGATTTATCTCCTTTCACCAAATATGCTTCTAACGCGTATCCTTCTATATACCCGCCGACTATATCTGCTTTTCTTTGCTCGTTAAACAATCTTTCGTACTTTTCTTCCGCCTCTTTTATTCCTCCGCTTATCTTGGGCGTAAGCGTTATTACGCCTAAGCCTTTTGAAATCAGCATTTCTTTTACTTCTTCGGTATGAAATCCTCCGGTTATTGCTATGGAGATATTTTTGCCTGGTTCAGAAGACAGCATATCTCCTCGGCCATACCTCTCACGGACGCCCATGGGGGGGGG
>WRJZ01000027.1 GCA_009778325.1 Candidatus Endomicrobium neocapritermitis
CTTTTAGATGTTCAAATCATTAAAAACGCTTTGCTCAAAGGAGTCCACTTTTAATTTTTTAATAGTCCTGTTTTAAAATTTAAATAACACGGCATACAAACGGCAATTAATAATTAACAAGTAATAAGTAATAATTTAGGTGTTTTCACGAAGTGAAAACTTATTAATAGATTTCGGCTTCGCCGAAATACAATAGTTATTACTTGTTAATTATTAATTGTATTTACTCTTTTAGCCGTCAATAATCTGCATTTCAATTACGCGCATTTTTTTCCATTTGTATGTTTTGTACCTTAAATAAAATGATACTGCGAGGGCAATTGCGTAGAAAACTATTATACTCCAGCCCGCATACACTCCAAGCTTGAAAACTATTACGATAAGATATATAGGCACTGCGGCTGCAAAAACCGAAAGAGTTATCAGAAGTTTCATGACAAAAGCCGTATCTCCGGCGCCTTTTATAGCCGAAGCGAATATAATATTCATCGGGTCAAAAATAGAATATAAAGCGACAAATCTCAACAAATTTATTACCATTGGGCGTAGTTGCTCTATGATTTGCGATTCCGCGCCTTTTGAAAACGGATATATAAAAAAGTTCGGAATAAGAATGAACGCTAAAACCACAAATGTCACATAAACATATACGATATGCAAAGCGGTATAAACGCTTCTTTCGGCTAACGACGCTTTATTTTTGCCTAAAAACTGGCCTACCAGTATTGACGTGGTGATTCCGCATCCTACCAAAGGCATAAAAAGCAGATAGTTTATGTTAAGCGCTATATTTGACGCCGACAGCTCAAGTTCGCCTATAGTTCCTATCACAAGAACAAAAAACGTAAATCCAGACATATCAAAGAAAAACTGCACTCCGTTTGGAAATCCGAACTTGACAAGTCTTTTTATAAAGCTGAAATCCGGAACAATTTTTCTTGTGTTATAAATTTTATTGTTCTTTTTAGAGACAATCAGAACCGTAAAAATCGCGAATGTAACCATTGCTCCTATGATTGTCGCTAAAGCGGCGCCGGTTATTCCCAATTCCGGGAATCCGGCTTTTCCGAAAATAAGCAGATAATCGAAAATAACAGTTGCGATTATTCCTATAATATTTACAAGAAGTATTACTTTTGTTTTGCCTCTTCCTGCATAAAACCCCGATAATCCGGCAGCGGCAAGCGCAGGGAAAGCGCCGTAACACAAAACTTTAAAATACTTTACCTCTTCAACAATAATTGCCGGAGCATGCCCTATGAACGTAAAAATGTTTTCCGAAAAAAATGATATGAGCAGCAAAATAAAGGCGCCGATAAAAGCCAGATAAAAACTTTGCCATACGGACGGTCCTATAGATTTATATTCTTTCTTGCCGTAGTATTGAGAAACAAAAACGTCCACATAGCTTATCGTTCCTATAAAAATGCTCATGATGGAAAAATTAAGAACCCCGGCAGGAAGCGACGCCGCAAAAGCTTCTTTTGAGTGCCACGCCAGAAAAAATCTGTTGATAAAGCTTTGTATGGCCCACGCGCCAGTGGATATAATAAGAGGAAACGCTATTTTTAAAAAATCCAAATAGCCTCCGCGGCAGCTCCATCTTTTTTTTATTTTTTGAAATATGGATTTAATAACCATTGTTTTCCTTTTTTGACGCATAAAAAAATTATTATATATTTATCTCGGCAAATTTACAATTTTTTTGCTTGAAAATAGAACCATAAATAAGTATTATATTTAAGAAAGTTCACGCATGTTTTGTAACGGATTTTAAACAAAAACCGAGTAAAAGAAGTTAAGAAAATACGGATTTTGTTATTCGTGTTTGCGTTTGCAGCTTAAGCTTGCGCCGAAATTACCGGGCATGCCCTAAGGCAATCCCAATATAAAAAGGCGAAGAAGTAAAAAATGCCCAAAAATTAAGAGGTTCGAAATGAGAAAATTATTTTATTCCTTACTTGTTTTGTCCGTATGCTCGGTATTTTCATATTCGGAAATATTCTATCTGAAATCTGGCAAAGTCATAGACGGAAAAATACTTTCGGAGACTGATGATTCCGTAACGGTCGCCTTGGCTGGAACCGGTATAAAACGTAAAATAATGCTCTATGAAATCGAAGAAGTTACGAAAACTCCTAGGGCGACTCCTTCGGTTTCACAGGCAAGAAGTGCAGCTGCCGTTACGCCGGAAGACGCCAGAACGCAGTTTACAAGCGGGCTGAAACAAGAGAATGCCGAAGGCGATATATACGTAAAGGATAACGCGTCCGGAGTTCTTGTTTTTAACGTTCAGGAAACTGTCGTTGAAAAACCAAAAGCTTCCGCAAAACCTGCGGATGAAGACGGCGAATTTGACGCGGCTTTATTTTTACTCGGCGGCAGTTCCGATAATTCCGCCGCGCAAAAGCCTGAGGCAAGCCGGAGCGAATCGCAGGCTTCTTCCATTGCTTCTGATGAGCAGCCAAAAAAAGAAATTGAATCTGGGCAAAGCGAAGATTACTCCTATGATGCTTCAATGTTTTTAGTTGATGACCAGCCGGTTCCGCTGTCAAAATCCGATAAAAAAGACGCCGAAGAAAGCGCTGCCGCGGAAAAGATTACTTCCGATAAGCCTGAGAGCGAAACCTTTTTGGCGATTGCGCTTGATTTAAAAGGCTCTCATGTTTTTTCAGGCGAGGTTAATAACTCCGGTATTGATAAAACAGAAAAAGCGGATTACGGAATAAGTTTGTCAGCCGAACAATACGGTTATGTAAGCAGATTTGCGGCTATAGGTTTGGGAATAGGATTCCAGTTTAAAAGATGCCTGGAGGAAAGTCCCGGAAGATTCGGTTTTCTTCCTTTGTACGGCGCTTTCAAAATGCGTTTTATAAGCGAAGAAGATTACCATTTCTATGCCGTAGCTCATTTGGGATATAATTTTCTTCTTGCAAATTCTGCGTATTTGGATAATAAAAGCGATGCCGGAGGAGGCTTGTATTATGCGGGAGGCTTGGGTGCTTCATACAACAGATACGTGTTTCAGGTGCTTTACTCTGTTAACAATGGTTCGGTAAAATATTCAAGTCCCTACGCCGTCGCGAGAGTCGATAAAGACGTAAAGTATTCTAAAGTTGGTTTTTATGTAGGATATTTGCTGTAAAATAATACAAAAATACAGCCCGCGGCTTTTATTAAGCCGCGGGCTTTTTCATTTTATATGTTTCTAAATTTTAATGAACAAGTTCAATGTCAACGTTGTCGGCTTCATTTTCATAATATCCTTCGGTATTTATGACTTTCCTAATCCTGCTTTCATCAACACCGTGGTCCTTTATTTTATCCGAGATATTTTTTGCTCTTTGCCTGCTTAAATATGCAAAATTTTCGTCATCGGTTTCATGATACGGAACATTCATGGTTACTGAAGTATTGTTTTTCAGATAGTCGGCAAGCTCTTTTATTTTGTCTTCGGATTCTCCGGAAATCTCGGCGGAGCCCTGTTCGAAAGTCATTACTATTTTGCCGCTTTTATCAATACTACCTTCAATAACCGAATCCTGCTTCTGCGCTTGTGAAGCCGAAGCTAAGCTTCCCGTATTTTTTGCGGAATTCTCATTTTTGGCCGAGCACGCGCTTACAAATACGAGCGAAATAAACGTCAAAAATATAAGATATTTCATTAAAAACCCCTTTTATGCTGAAAGAATATGGTTATGATATAAAAACTTTATAAAATATTCAAATTTTAGTACTATTATTTCTAATGAGGTTTTTATAGAAATTAAATTATATCTTAGCGCGGGAATATAAAAAATGAAAATATTGTTATCTGTTATTATTGTTGCCGTTTCGGTAAGTTATTTGTTTGCATTAGAATTGTCCGGCAGAGTTGTCAATATTCAAACAAACGAAGGCCGGAATGATATAAAAATCACGGTTATTTCCGAGAAATACCCTTTCGAGGAATTCAAATCCGTTACTGACGCCGACGGAGTTTTTACCGTTTCGGGACTTAAAAGCAATACAAAATATGCTGTAAAAGCGGAAATATCCGATAAATTTGTTATTACTCCCAAGTCAGCCGTATTGCAAACCTCTAAGGCTGATATCAAAAATTATAATTTTATTTATCATCCCAAATTTCCGGTTTCTGGAACAATAAGTTCAAATGAAATAAAAACTCCGGGTTTAAAAATAATGTTTAAATCGGGAGCTCCGTTTTATGACAGCTCGGTTGCTTATCCTGATGAAAACGGAAGATACAGCACCCGCGGGCTTATATACGGACAGGAGTATCGCGCGTATATAAGTTCCGATTTTCAGGTTTACGGCATAAAAGGAGATAATTCAATAACAATATCAGAAAATAATATAAAAGATATTAAGATTGTCCGTGTTTTTCACGGTACGGGCAGGGTTTTTGATTCCGCCACAAAGGAAGGCTTGGCGGGCGTTGCCGTTCATGCCGTCAGCGCGGATGGCTCGCACGAAATTTCAGCCGTAACGTCTGCCGACGGTTCTTTTGTTCTTTCAGGGCTGCATAATGGAGAAAATTATATTATAACCGCCAAACCTCAGCCGGGATTTGAATTTCCATATGAAATAAAAACAGGCATTGTTAAGTCCGCCGTTACAGATTTAAACTTTCCTTTTATACCTAAATAACAAGAATAAAGCGTTTTTCCACATTCTAGACTATACTTTTTAGAAAGACAATTACTAAGTTTTTACAGGGTAACTATGAGTATGAAAAAACTTCTATTGTCTCTGTTGCTAATCACGGCCGTTTCTTCGGCGGCTTTTTCTTCCGTTAAAAATTCAGGGCGTATAATAAATATCAATCCTTCGGTTCGCGCGGCAGCCATGGGTTATGCATACACCGCGAACACAGTCAACGATGCTTTCGGCATTTTTTCAAATCCCGCATATGCAGCGCCTTCTCCAATGCTTGGGTTCTCATATTCAACGGTTTTTAATGACGGTAAAAATTTTAGTGAAGAATCATACGGATCTTTTGCTTTTCTCTATCCCGGTTTATTTTTAGAAACTAACTTAGGAATTGCCGTTGTCTGTTCTTTGGAAGGAAATACGGAAAACGAGCAGGATGCCGCAGTGTATTTGAATTTATCAAGGCAAATAGGTTTTTTGAATATCGGCGCTAACGCAAAATATGTTAATTCAAAGTTTTACAGGGAAACTGACTATGATTTCATGACGGCAGACGCAGGCATATCGGCGGTATTTGGAAAATTTACTTTTGGCGCCGCAGGATATAACCTTTTCGGTGAATTTAAAGATTTTAGAGGAAAAAAAATAAATCCGTCTTTAAGCGCAGGCGCTGCTGTGGATTTCAATATAAAAGATTTAATATTTGAAACTGAAGCCGGGTTTGTGCAAAAAAATATCAATGAAAATAAAATAAATCCTCGCGCCGGGCTTGAGCTTTTTTACCGTTTTGCCGCGTTAAGATGCGGTTACGAATATGACAAAGATTTGAAAGATAAAGGCTTGTTTTTTGCCGGGTTCGGACTGGACATAAAAGATATAATTTTTGATTATGCTTTTATTCCCGGTCAAAACGGCAGCGACGACGGAGATATTCATATGGCGGCGTTTTCTTACAGATTCCCGGCTCTGAAAGCCGACAATGAACAATATAAGCAGCAGATTAAGTATGAGAAACAGCAGGCAAAGCTCGACAAAAAGATAAAAAAACAGCAGAAAAAAGTAGAGCGCGTTATGATAAAAGAAGAAGGAATTGACGCTGAACTTTTGAAACAGAAAAAGGCGAAAACCGCCGGCGGAGCTTTGCAGCATGCCGGTTATAACGATTACGAACAAGAATTTTTTGCAGTTTTTACTCCGGAAGATGAAGATATTGAGAAATATGCGGAAACGGAAGAGAATGATTTTGCCTCGGACGTTTATTCGCCCGCGCTTAAACGTTCCGAAGCGCCGTCTAAAGCTCCAAAAGAAAAACAGGCGAAAACCAAGACTTATACTTCTAAAAAAATTAAAACAGTTTCCAAAAAAGATCAAATTGTCGAAAAAAACGATCCGGAAAAAGCGGATTTTAAAGTAACCTCAAAAGAGATGATGAAACAGGCCGAACTGGAAGCAAAAAAAGCGAAACTTGAAGCCTCAAAGGCTAAAATTAACGTTAAGGACAGAGACTTTGACGCGGCAAAATATATTATTGAAAATCCGGATAAGGAAAGCAGCGTAAAACAGCACTACGAACAGCCTACCAAAACGTCAAAAGACGATTTTGACGCCGCAGAATACCTTCGCGAAATGGAAAGAAGAAACAGTTATTGATAAATTTGACAGCCCAGCTTTATGTTGGTACAATCCATATATAAATCAAAAAGAGTGAAGAGTGGAGAGTGAAAAGTGAAGATAATGAATTTTCGCTTTGCGAAAACATATAATAGGTTTCGGCTTCGCCGAAACGCAACATCTTCACTCTCCACTTTTCACTCTTCACTCTGTAGTTAAAAAAAGGAGTCATCATGAGAAAGCTGTTTTTGTGCTTTGCCGTCCTTTGTTTTGTTGCGGCGAATGTATGCGCAAAAGATGTCACAGGGCAGGTCAGAACTTACCATGTAGGAGATTTTGAGTTTATAGCTATCAAAGACATTGAAACGAACATGGGCAAGGCAATACTTCTTCAGCCGAACGCGGAAGTTGTTGCTAAAGTTATGGCTAACAACCAGAACCCTTCTTCAATAAACGCTTTTCTCGTAAAAGGCAACAATCACAAAATCCTTATTGATACCGGCATAGGCAGCGGCGGAAATGCAATGAATAATTTGCGAACTGCCGGCGTTGAGCCTGAAGATATAACGATTGTGTTATTAACTCACATGCACGGCGATCACATAGGAGGACTTATTACTCCGGAAGGAGAAAAGGTTTTTCCAAACGCCGTTATACGCATGCACGCGAAAGAGCTTGAATATTGGGTCGGCGACAATGCTAAAGATCCGGGAACGTCGGCTCTTGCGAGAAATGTCCGGTCCGTATACGGCGACAAAATTCAAACATTTAATTGGGGGGATGAGATAATTCCGGAAATAAAAGCATTGAGGGCTTCCGGCCATACTCCGGGACATACGATTTTTGAAATAAATTCCGACAATCAGAAAATGCTTGTCATAGGCGATTTAATTCATGTTTTAAAAGTACAGATTGCCGACCCGAATATGGCAGTCACTTTTGACTTAAATCCCAGAGAAGCGATAGAGACAAGAAAAAAAGTGTTTAAAGACGTTTCGAAAAATAAAACAAGAGTTGCCGGTATGCATATTCCTTTTCCGGGAGTCGGCACGATAACGTCAGCAGCAGGCGGCGCGTATGAGTTTTCGCCTTCCGTTTCCGTAAACTGAACAATAGTTTGATAATATTTAAACGCTTGCCTCAATTTTAATATGGGGCAGGCGTTTTTAATTTACGGCAAAAACGGCAGATGTTGGGATGATGGGAAGCTGAGAAGCTGAGTAACGGCAACAACTTAAACGACTGCAGCTCCTCTCAGCTTCTTCGCATCCCAACTTCTATTCTTCAATCTTCCCGTTTGTTTTTTGCGTATATATATTATAAAATCTTTTATTCAGGTCTAATTATGAAAACGAACTTTGTCGAATTAAAGAATGTTTCCGTCATACGCGGCGAAAGAAAAATTTTGGATAGTATTAATCTGACGATAAGCGGCAATGAAAACACGGCTGTTATAGGACCTAACGGTTCTGGAAAATCGACGTTTATTAAACTTATAACAAGTCAAATTTATCCTTCTTATGACGGCGGCGATTCGGTGTGCAGACTGTTCGGAAACGAAAGATGGAACGTGTCGGATTTAAGAAGCAGTCTAGGGATAGTTACTAACGAGCTGCAATATGATTTTCACCGGGATATTACCGGTTTTGAGGCTGTTCTTTCGGGTTTTTTTTCAAGCATAGGCCTTTTTAATAATCATGCTGTCACAAAAACCATGAAAAATAAAGCTTCGCGGATGACAGAGTTTCTTGAAATAGCTCATCTGCGCGACAGAAGGCTTGAAAGTATGTCGTCGGGCGAAGCCAGACGCTTTCTGATAGCAAGGGCTCTTGTAAATGAACCTAAAGTTTTGGTTTTAGATGAGCCTTCCAACAGTCTCGACATAGCTTGCGCAGTCAAATTTCACGCGACAATGAGAAATATTGCCTCTGCCGGAACAAAAATAGTTCTTGTTACGCATCTTGTGTCCGATATAATACCCGAGATTGGCAGGTTTATTTATTTTAAGGCAGGGAAAGTATTTGCCGACGGGCAGAGAAAAGACATATTTAACGGCTCAAAGCTTTCGGAGCTTTTTGACATGAGCGTCAATCTTACTGAAAAAAACGGCTTGTGCAGGCTGGATTGTTAAAGGAATTAGTGTAAATGAACAAATGGCTGAAAATTATTATAGCGCCGATAGGTTTAATTATTTTTATAGCGGCGATTGCGCTTCTTCATAACGAGTTAAAACATTTAAATTATGCGGATATCATCAACTCTTTAAAAGCCATCCCTTCCGCCAGAATCGGCATAGCGATGTGTCTGGCGATTTCATATTATATTCTTTTGGGCGGTTATGACATAGTCGCGTTCAAATATATTGACGCGAAAGTTCCTCTTAAATTTAAAGACATTTTTTTTACGTGCTTTGTAAGCAATGTGCTCGGTAGCAATACCGGATACTCCATGCTTTTCGGCGGGTCCGTAAGATACAGGCTTTATTCATTTCACAATGTTTCGATGGTTGACGTTACGAAGGTGCTGCTTTTTTCATCGGCGACAATATGGCTCGGCCTTCTTGCCATAGGCGGATTATTTTTTACTTTCACTCCTGTTTCCCTTGCGGGAATAACAAAATTTTCTTTTACGACCAGACCGATAGGAATATTATTTCTTACTATTTTATCGTCTTACGTGCTTCTCAGCATTTTTAAGTCAAAACCTGTTAAGTTTTTTAAGTGGCGGATAACTTTTCCCAATATAAAAATAGTCACCGCGCAGATAATTCTTGCCGCGGGAGACTGGATAATCGCTTCGCTTACGCTTTATGTGCTTATGCCGGCCGGAGAGATTCCTTATTTTATACTTATAAAAGTTTTTCTTGTTTCACAGCTTCTCGGGATATTGAGCCAGGTTCCTGGAGGAATGGGAGTTTTTGAAACAGCGATAATTTTTCTTTTGCCGCATGCGGCCGATAATCCGGCAGTTATGGGCGGCCTTCTCGCTTACAGAGCCGTGTTCTACTTTTTTCCTCTTGCGATAGCGCTGTTTATGCTCGCTTCTTATGAAATAGCCAGAATCAGCAAAACAATAGACGAAAAAACCAGAATTTTCGGAAAATCAATTTCTTCGGTTATAGTGCAGGTTTTGGCGATGTCCACGTTTTTTGCCGGCATGATTGCGATGTTCAGCACTTCCACGCCGTACAGCTATGCGAAACTGCATGATTTGCTTAACTACATTCCAATGTGGCTTTTTGATCTTTCGCATTTTCTTTTAAGCACAACGGCTGCCGCGCTTTTGTTTATTTCAAGAGGATTGCAGCTAAGGATAAAAAATTCTTATGTGTGGGCATGCGTTTTAATGGGCTTAACGATTGTGCTTTCAATATTGACTGCGCTGCCGTTAATGGTTCTTATCGGATTTATAATTTTGTTTGTGGCTTTGCTTTTTTCCAAAAAATATTATTACAGAGAAGTTGCGCTTGTGGACACGGCTTTCAGCCCGTGGTGGTTTTCTGCAATAGGCGGAGTGTTTGTTTTATCGGTCTGGATAGGCTTTTTTGTTAACAGGCAGTATATTTTTTATTGGATACATTTGGAAGTTTTCTTTGAAAATATGTTCAGCCCGAGCGATACGGCAAGATTCTTAAGAGCTACCTTCGGGGTAGGCGTTATACTTATTATCGTGGCAATAGAGCAGTTTGTAAGAAACTTTTTCAGAAAACCCGTAGTGTTTGACGGACAAGACATTAAAAATATAGTTAACATGTCCGATTACTCTTATGCTTTTAACGCTTTATCCGGAGATAAAAAGTTTATTGTCAGCAAAGAAAAAGACGCTTTTATAATGTATGCCCCGATGAGAAACAGCTGGATTGCTTTGGGCGACCCGGTAGGCAGCCCTAACGGAAAGAGCGAACTTTTATGGAATTTTAAAGAAATAACGGACAGAGAGGGCGTAAAGCCCGCTTTTATAGCGATAGACCAGAAAAATGTACAGTTTTACGACGACATAGGCCTTGATGTTTTTAACATAGGACAGGAAGCCAAAGTTCCTCTGAGGACGCTTCATAAAAACGAGAACACGATGACGTATTTCAATAAACTTACCGCGCAGGTTGAATCGGAAGGTTATGAATATGAGGTGATTCCCCCGGAAAAATTTAATGAAAATAAAGAAACATACGACACTATAAATAAAAAGTGGAAAGACAATTCCAGCTATATAGAAAGAAATTTTTTACCCGGAAAATATGACGAATCTTACATGAAAGACATGAATTTCGGCATTGTGAAAAAAGACGGCAAGATGTGCGCTTTTTCCGTTATAGCGGCGTCAAAAAGCGGTTACGAAGCGTCAAGCGGGGTCGTCAGATATATGAACTGTACTCTGAATATTTTTGAATACCTGCTTTTTAAAAATATGCTTTGGGCAAAGTCAAACGGATATAAATGGTTTGATTTGGGGCTTACTTACGCTCCGGATACCGATAATGACAATGATATCATGAAAAGATTCGCGAAGATGTTTATGTTTGCCGAGTATTTTAATTACGATCTCGCAAAGCTCAAAGAATTTAAAGATAAATTCTGCCCCGTATGGCATAACAAATATGTCGCGGTTCATCCGGATAAATATATCAATATGTTTGTGGTAAACTTTTCGGCTCTGATAACTCCGCCGAAAGAAAAAAGTAAAAAATTATTTTTCAAAAGGCTTTTTGTAAAATGAGCGCATGGGAAATATTTCTTAAAAGCGCCGATGAAAGCTGCTTGGTTGAGCCCGGCGATAAAATTTTACTGGCTGTTTCCGGGGGGCCAGACTCAATATGCATGCTGCATCTTTTTTGGCGCACTTCGAAAAAAGTTAACATAGAGCTTGTCGCCGTAAACTTTGACCATGGTCTCAGAAAAGAATCTGCAAAAGAAAGCATTCTCGTAAAACGGCTTTGCGAAAAGCTTAATATTAAATGCGTATGCGAAAAATTAGACGTAAAAAAATACGCCGTAACCCGCGGCGTTTCAATTGAAACCGCCGGAAGAAATCTCAGATACTCCAATCTTGAAAAAAGCGCCGTGAAATATAAATGCAATAAAATCGCTACGGCGCATAATGCCAATGACAATGCCGAAACCGTTTTAATGTGGCTTTTAAGAGGGAGCGGAAGTTTTGCCGGCATACCTCAGAGAAGAAATTTAACGAAAAAAATCGAAGTAATCCGCCCTGTTCTCGCCGTTAAGCGCAAAGATATAGAAAATTATATAAAAAAACAAAAGCTTCCGTTTTGCATAGATAAATCAAATTTTTCCGATGAATACACAAGAAACAGAATAAGAAAGAACATAATTCCGGCTTTTGAGCGGATAAACCCTTGCGCTGTTGACCATATATACCTGTTAAGCAAAATTCAGGAGAGGGAAAACGCATATTTAGAAGAAATTTCAATCAATTTTTTGAAAAAATGCGCCAAAATATCAAAAAACAGGATTTTGCTTGATTTAACAAGCTTTTTACGGTATAATGAAACAATTAGATTCAGAATATTGAAAAATATTATTCCGGACAAAAAATACGCCTTCCAAATTAACGCGGTTATGGCGAAAATTTTGTCAAAAGACCGGTCGGTTTACAAAATTTCGGGCGAGTGGAACTTTAAAGTTCAAACGGATAAAAAAGCTTTATTTGAAAAACGGAAGAATGGCAAATAATAAAGAAAAATATTTTATTGAAGTGCTTTTTCCGCAAGCCTTGATACAAAAACGTATCCTTGAAATAGCTTCGCAGATTACAAGCGACTATGAAGATAAAAATACTTTGATAATAGCAGTTCTTAAAGGAAGTTTTGTTTTTTGCGCCGACCTTATCAGAAACCTCAACTTTATTTTTGCTTTCGATTTTATTTCTCTAAGTTCTTACTCCGGCGCTGTTACCGGCGGAAAAGTTAAAGTAATATCGGGCCTTAAGGAAAATCCCGAAGGCCGCGACGTTATTATAATAGAAGATATTGCCGATACGGGATATACTTTGGATTTTCTTCATAAAGAACTGGCGGCGAAAAAACCTAAAAGTATAAGAACATGCGTTCTTTTAGATAAAAAATGCGCGCGCGTGAAAGATGTTCCGATTGAATATGCCGGTTTTGAGATCGGCCATGATTTTGTAATAGGCTACGGACTTGATTATAACGGTTTTTTCAGAGGGCTTCCTTATATAGGAATACTTCGTATGAATTCTGAAAATACACAAAAATAAAATATAAGCATCGCCGGGTGCGGGAGAGGATTTGTTATGAATATGAAGAAGAATAACGCGTGGTTTATCGCTTTTTGGATAACCCTTTTTATTATTATATTTTCTCTTATGAATTCCGCAAGGAATAAAAATCAGATTATAGACCTTAAATATTCGGAATTTAAGCAGAATATAAGGGAAGGAAACATAAACAAGGTTGCCGTTGCGCCGAACCTTATTAAAGGTGAGTTCAGGGACAGCAAGGGCGAAAAGAAAGCGTTTAAAGTCGTGCCTATGGAAGATCCAGATTTAATAAAAGATTTAGACCAGTATAATGTTCATGAATATTCGGGAATTGAACAAAGCGGATGGCTCGGCGCGCTTTTAATGAGCTGGGGACCGATACTTCTTCTTATTCTTTTTTGGTTATGGATATTTCGCGGGATGGCAGGCGGCGGAAAGCAGGCAATGGCGTTCGGGAAGTCAAAAGCAAAACTTGCCGGAAGCGGAAATACCAAAGTAACTTTTAAAGACGTTGCCGGCTGCGACGAAGCGAAAGAAGAGCTACAGGAGATTATAGAATTTCTGAAAAATCCCGCTAAATTTCAAAAGCTCGGCGGAAAAATTCCGAAAGGCGTTTTGCTGGCCGGCGCTCCCGGAACGGGAAAAACGTTGCTCGCAAAGGCTGTCGCGGGTGAAGCCGGCGTTCCGTTTTTTGCCGGAAGCGGTTCGGATTTTGTCGAGATGTTCGTCGGAGTAGGCGCTTCCAGAGTAAGAGATTTGTTTGACCAGGGAAGAAGATCCGCTCCGTGCTTATTATTTATAGATGAAATAGACGCCGTAGGCAGACAAAGATTTGCAGGAGTAGGCGGCGGGCATGACGAAAGAGAACAGACTTTAAACCAGCTTTTGGTGGAAATGGACGGTTTTGATTCAAAAGAAGGCGTTATAGTGATAGCGGCCACAAACAGACCGGACGTTTTAGACGCGGCTCTGTTAAGGCCCGGAAGATTTGACAGACAGATATTCGTTCCTCAGCCTGACATTAAAGACAGGGAACAAATTTTGGGCGTTCATGTCAGAAGCGTTAAAGTTGACAAAGACGTTAATTTAAACGTCATAGCAAGAAGAACGCCCGGCTTTGCCGGAGCCGATTTGGCTAATGTCGTCAATGAAGCCGCTTTGCTTGCCGCTAGAAAAAATCAGTCTACGGTAACGATGAAAAATTTTGAAGACGCGGTTGAGCGCGTTATGGCCGGTCCGGAAAAGAAGTCCAGAGTTTTTAGCGAGCGCGAAAGAAAAGTTATCGCTTATCACGAGGCCGGGCATACCGTAGTCGGAAAATTTTTGCCGAATACCGATCCTGTGCATAAAGTAAGCATTGTTTCAAGGGGACAGGCTTTAGGATATACTTTAAATTTGCCCGAGGAAGATAAATTTTTGCATTCAAAGTCCGAACTTATGTCAAAAATAGCCGTACTGTTCGGCGGAAGAGTCGCGGAAGAACTTGTTTTTACCGATATTACCAGCGGAGCTTCAAACGATATATCGCGCGCCACAAATATAGCTACGAGCATGGTTACCGAATTGGGAATGAGCGAAAAACTCGGACTTTTAGCCGTTAAAAAACCGTCCGGAGAAGTTTTCTTAGGGCGGGATTTGGGAAGGGAGAGCAAACATTCCGAAAAAATTTCCGAGCTTGTTGACGCCGAAATAAAAGACATAATAGATGCCGCGCAAAAAACCGCAAAAAACATTTTAACCGAACACAGGAAAGAGCTTGATAAGCTTGCGGGATATTTGCTTGAAAGAGAAACTCTTAATGCCGAAGAAATCAACAAAATTATTAACGGTCAGGAGCTTGAAGCTTTTGTTAAAGAACAGCCCGCAAAACAAGAGGCTGGGAAAGAATCTTCCGGCGTAAATGAAGCTGAAAAAGAGCCGGTTATAAAAGGTGAAACTTTAAGTGAAGAAAACGTATAAATTTGACGAGAAAAAAGCGCAGAAAGCCGTTAAGCTTCTTTTGGAAGCCTTCGGAGAAGATTTGGACCGCGAAGGCGTAAAGCGCACTCCAGAAAGAGTAGCGGAGTTTTATAAAGAAGCTTTGTCAGGTAATGAAATTGACCCTTTAAAAATCGTCAAAGCTCATTATGAGACCGAAGATCACGAAGAAATAGTGCTTGTAAAAGATATCCCTTTTTATTCTCTGTGCGAACATCATCTGCTTCCTTTTTTCGGCAAAGCGCATATAGCCTATATTCCCAATAAAGATAAGATTGTCGGCGTGTCAAAACTTATAAGGCTTGTGGAAGTTTTTGCAAACCGGCTGCAGCTTCAGGAAAGGCTTACGAAACAAATTGCAGACACAGTTATGAAAGCGGCAAGCCCGCAGGGAGTTATGGTTGTTTTGGAAGCGGAACATTTATGTATGACAATGCGCGGAGTAAAAAAGCCCGGCTCGCAGATGGTAACTTCGGCGATGAGGGGAGCTTTCATGAACGATGTCCGCACCCGTTCGGAAGCAATGTCGCTTTTAAAAAACAGTTAATAATTAATAGTGAATAGTTAATAGTTTAGGTGTTTTCGCGAAGCGAAAACGTATTAATAGATTTCGGCTTTGCCGAAATTTAATTTGTTTTTGAATCCTCGCCCCTTGCGGGAGAGGGTGAGACGAAGTCTCGGGTGAGGGGTTGCCGTTGTCGCGGATAATTGCATTCTTTAATATTAACTATTAATTATCATTAGGAAGATATGATTGTAAGAAAAGCTTCAGCAAATAATTATGAAGATGTTTTAAAGCTTGTAAAAAGTACGGGCAGCGATAAATATGCCCATGCTCTTCTCGTAAAAAAAGGTTTATTTCAGCATATCGTCATTGAGAAAATAGATAACCGCGCGGCAAATATTTTAAAACAGGAAGCGCTCTCCTGCGGGGCTGAAGCGGCCGTAAGCGAAAACGTAAGCAGATTTAAAAAAGGTTTTTCGGATTTGGTATTGTTTGCAACAGCAAGGCAAGTTGAAAATCTTATAAAGAAGCTTAGCTTCCAGCCGTTCGGTCTTAAAGAAATTTCTCGTCAGCTGGAGATAATCTTAAAAGATTTACTTTTAAATAAAAAAATTTTTAAATATAAAAAATCCGCAATTGATCTTTCTAAAACGGCAGTTATGGGAATAGTTAATCTTGACCAAGATTCATTTTCGGGAGACGGTCTTACCGATATAGGCGCTGCGGTAAAACAGGCTGTTTTTTTCGAGGAATCCGGCGCGGCAATAATTGATTTGGGCGCGGAATCTTCCCGCCCGGGAGCAAAGCCGGCAGACGCCAAAACGGAAATAAAAAGGCTTATTCCCGTTTTAAAACTGATTAAGAAAAAAGTGAAAATACCGGTTTCCGTAGACACGTACAAATATGAAACCGCCAAAGCCGTTCTTGACGAAGGAGCGGATATTATAAATGACATATTTGCTTTAGGCAGAGGCAAAGACAAGCTCGCAAAAGTTATTGCGAAAACAAAAGCAGGTCTTATCCTTATGCACATGCAAGGGGTTCCTGCTGATATGCAGAAAAAGCCGTCATATAAAAACTGCGTTTCGGAAGTTTTTGAATTTTTGAAAGAACGCAGAGAATATGCGGTAAGTTTCGGCATTGATAAAGATTTTATTTCGGTTGATCCCGGCGTGGGTTTCGGAAAAACCGTTGAAAATAATATCGAGCTTATTAAAAATATGGGAGTTTTTTCTTCTCTCGGCTGCGTTACTGCCGGAGTTTCCCGTAAAAGATTCGTAAGAGCCGTTGCCGGAGAAGAGAAATCTTCTTTTATAGCGGCAAATATTGCGGCGGCCTATTGCGGCGCCGATATTATAAGAGTTCATGATGTCGCAGAGACTGTCGAAGCTTTAAGAATTATCGATTCTCTCGGGAGAGGTTGATGGATTCGTTAACTTTTTTTGAAATTTACACAAAATATATCGCGAATATACTTGATATAGGCATACTTGCGTTTCTGTTTTACAGGATAATTTTAATAATTAAAGGCACAAGAGCCATACAAATTATTCTGGGCATTCTTGTAATTCTTGTTATAACGATTATTGCCGAAGATATTCTTCATTTAAAGGCTTTAACATGGCTTTTGAGCAACTTTTGGCTTGCGGCGGTAATTATTTTCACTGTTGTGTTTCAATTTGAAATCAGAGGCGTGCTTGCGCAGATTGGCAGCAATATATGGGGAAACAGCGGCAATATAAAAGATTCCTACATTAAAGATATTGCCGATGCCGTCGAAGAGTTGAGCGCCGCGATGTCCGGCGGCCTCATCGCGATTGAAAATGACGTCGGTCTTAAAAATTTTACCGAAACTGGCGTAACGCTTAACGCAGATATTTCAAAAGAACTGCTTCTGTCGATTTTTAAAAATAAATCCGCTCCGCTTCACGACGGCGCGGTTATCATATATAATGAAAAAATCATCGCCGCCGGATGTTTGTTTCCGTTAAGCCATGATACCGACGTAAAACTGTACGGCACCAGACACAGGGCGGCGCTCGGTTTAAGCGAAATAACGGACGCTTTGATAATTGTAATTTCCGAAGAAACGGGACATATTTCCATCGCGCATAAAGGCAAATTGAAAAGCAATATAACAATTAATAAACTTAAAGAAATAATAGCTGACAGCGGCGGAGCGTTAAAGTCAAGATGAAAATAATAAATAAAATATTCGCTAAAATCAAAAAAAACTGGCATCTCAAGCTTTTGGCATTAGGGCTTGCGGTTGCCGTCTGGTTTTACGCGATTTGCAGGTAAAAAAATGAAATTATTCGGAACTGACGGCATCAGAGGAGATTCGTCTAAATTTCCGTTTGATAACGATACGCTTTTTGTTATCGGCAAATCAATCGCGGAAATTTTAGGTGGACAAAAGCGTATACTTATTATCCGCGATACGCGAGAATCCGGCAGGCGGATTCAGACCGCTCTTGCAAAAGGCATTGTAAGCGCCGGCTCAAAAGTTATTTTCGGCGGAGTGCTGCCCACTCCGGCAGCTTCGTTTTTATTAAAAAACGGCAAATATTCCGCGGGCATTGTTATTTCGGCCTCTCATAATCCTTATCAGGACAACGGTATAAAAATTTTCAATTCAAAAGGAGCAAAGCTTACGGATGCCGTTGAAAATAAAATAGAGAAGAAAATTTTATCGTCATTGCAGATTCCGAATGATAGACAACAAGTTCAACATGGCAAATCTGTTTCCTTAAACGTAAAAGAAGACGCTTCTCTTATGAAAAAATATGAACGGTTTGTTATAAAAAATTTCGGCAAAGGTTCTCTGAAAGGCAAAACAATAGTCAGCGACTGCGCTAACGGGGCTGTCTGCGAAAGCGCCGTGAATGTTTTAAGAAAGCTTGGCGCAACAGTGAAAGTTTTGAACGTTAAACCCGACGGAAAAAATATAAACCTGAGTTGCGGAGCTCTTCATCCCGAATTCGCGGCGGAAATGGTAAAGCAAAGCAAAGCTTTTTGCGGTTTTTGTTTTGACGGCGACGCGGACAGGCTTATATGCATAGATGAAAACGGAGATATTAAAGACGGCGATTTTTTTCTCGGTTCTATGGCTAAATTCCTCAAAAGCAAAAAAAAGCTTAAAAATAACGTTTTAGTCACTACGGTAATGGCAAATATCGGTCTTATAAAAGCAATGAAAGAAGCGAAGATTAAAGTCATAACCTCCAAAGTCGGCGACAGGTACGTTCTTGAAGATATGAAGAAATATAAATCTTCTTTAGGCGGCGAACAGTCGGGGCATTTTATTTTCAGGGATATTCTCGGTACCGGCGACGGACTTTTGAGTGCGGTTAAGCTGCTTGCAGCTTTAAATTCGGAAGGCAAAACAATGTCGCAGATGTTTTCGGGAATTGAAAAATTTCCCCAGGTGCTGGTTAATAAAACGGTGGAAAATAAAATTCCTTTTGAAAATCTGCCAAAGAGCTCGGATCTTATAAAGAAATATGAAAAAGAGCTTGGTTCAAACGGGAGAATACTTGTAAGATATTCAGGCACAGAAAATCTTTTAAGAGTGATGGTTGAAGGACAAAATATACAATCCGTAAAAAAAATGGCAAATGAAATAATTTCGTGCGCGGAGAAAGAGATTGCGGATCAAGTCCGCAATGACGATAACAGAGGATAAATGATTAAACTTGGCGTAAATATAGACCACATTGCCACGATAAGGCAGGCGAGGAAAGAAGATTTTCCTAGCGTTACGGAAGCGGCGGCTTTATGCGAAAAAGCCGGGGCTGACAGCATAACGGTGCATCTGCGCGAAGACAGAAGGCACATACAGGATAAAGACGTTTATGGCTTGAGAGAATCTTTAAGGACAAAACTTAATCTTGAAATGGCGGCAAGCGAAGAGATAGTGAAAATAGCTTTGGACGTTAAACCGGATTATGTCTGCCTTGTTCCGGAAAAAAGGCAGGAAGTTACGACTGAAGGCGGAGTTGATGTAGCCGGGCAGAAGGCTAAGCTTTCGGATATTGTCGACAGGCTTAAAAAATCCGGAATAATCGTAAGCATGTTTATAGACGCCGACATTGAGCAGGTAAATGCGAGTTCTGAAATAAATGCCGACTGCATAGAGATTCATACCGGAAAATATGCCGAATATTTTAAAAAATTCGGCGCGGATCCAAATGAATTCCAATCCGAGATTAAAAGAATTTCAGACGCGTCCGCGCATGCGGTGTCAAAAGGCCTTATTTTGAATGCCGGACACGGATTGGATTATAAAAATTTGGAGGGAATTTGTAAGATTGCTTCAATGAATGAGTTTAATATCGGGTTTGCTATAGTTGCGGAATCTGTTTTTACGGGTCTTGAAAAAGCCGTAACGGATATGAAAAAATTAATAAAAAAGTATACCGGAGATATGTAGACGATGAATATGCCGTTTCAAAATAAAAAAACATCTATAGTATTATAAGGATATAAAGCATGGAACGGATTATATGCAAAAATTATGACGAAGTGTCGCTTTTGGGAGCAAACATTTTCGCAAAACAAATAAAACAAAACCCAAAAAGCATTCTTGGGCTTGCTACCGGCTCAACGCCCGTAGGGATGTATAAAAAATTGGCAGAGATGTACAATAAAAACGGACTTGATTTTTCAGAAATCAGAACATTCAATCTGGATGAATATTATCCGATAAAGAAGGATGACGAACAGAGTTATAATTTTTTTATGCGGGATAATTTATTTTCGCATATCAACATCAAACCCGAAAACGTGCATTTGCCAAACGGAGAAAGCGCTGACCCGA
This sequence comes from Candidatus Endomicrobium neocapritermitis, assembly GCA_009778325.1. GTDB lineage: Bacteria > Elusimicrobiota > Endomicrobiia > Endomicrobiales > Endomicrobiaceae > Endomicrobium_B > Endomicrobium_B neocapritermitis. The sequence continues at coordinate 19,806 of WRJZ01000027.1, forward strand.
AGGAAGAGTGTGCCGCTTATGAACAAATGCTGACGGATGCCGGAGGCGTAGATATACAGCTGCTGGGGGTCGGCGTTAACGGTCATCTTGGTTTCAATGAACCGGAAGATGAGCTTAAACTTGCAACCCATCTGACCAATCTTACTCCGAGTACTATTGAAGCTAATTCGCGTTTCTTTAAAAACATTGAAGATGTGCCGACCATGGCGCTTACCATGGGAATGGGGACGATCATGAAAGCAAAATCGATTCTTTTGCTGATTACCGGCGAAAATAAAGCTCCGGTCGCTAAAAAGCTTTTTTCAGGAGTTATCACAACAAGCCTTCCGGCCAGCTTTTTACATCTTCATCCTAATGCTACAGTGCTTTTGGACGAAGCTGCCGCAAGCTTATTGACTGATTAAAACCGAAACCTATTAATAAGTTTTCGCAAAGCGAAAACACAATAATTATTAATTTTAAATTATTATTTGTTAATTGTACTTTGGGGTTTTATGAACATAGGCATAGATATTGAAGAGGTAAAAAGATTTGAAAAGTACGTTAAAGATAAAGATTATCTTGAGCGTGTTTTTGCCGAAGAAGAAATTTCTTACTGTATGCCGAAAAAAAATCCGGCGCAGCATTTAACCGCGCGGTTTGCCGCAAAAGAGGCTGTGTGGAAAGCTTTAAGCGCAAAAAACAAAAAGCTTATTATTACGGATATTTCAATAAAAAACACTCAGTCGGGAAAACCTGAAGTTTATATAAAAAATAAAAGGTATAAAAAAATAGACGTTTCATTATCTCATACGGATAAGTATGTTGTTGCCGTTGCCATGGCTTTTTAACGGCAATTACAAATTACTAATTACGAATTACGAATCAATGGCGACGGCAAAGGCAATTGCGAATAATGACGCAGAGTGAATGAAATTTTTAGAGGGGTTTTTCATGGACAATCAACAAGATATCAAAAATTTTATTTCCAAGCTTAAAAGAAAACCGGAAAGCCATAAATATGATTACGGTCATGTTTTGGTTATAGCCGGTTCAAAAAATATGCCGGGAGCGGGCGTGTTGTGCTGTAATGCCGCGATGCGCTCCGGCGCGGGGCTTGTGACTTATGCCGTAAAAGAGAATTTTTTTGCTAATGCCTGTTCAATGTCGCGGCCGGAAACAATGTTTTTTGTATATGAAAGCGCTTCGAATATCATTGAGTTTATCAAAAAAAGAAAAGTTTCTGCTGTCATTATAGGCCCAGGGCTGGCTGTCGAAAGTTCGCTGAGAAGATTTATAGAGAAAATTATTTTTTCCGTTGACATTCCGGTCATTTTAGACGCTTCCGGACTTGCGGTTTTTAATGAAAAATTAAAAAATCTGAAAAACGCGAAAGCCAAACTAATATTGACTCCGCATATGGGCGAGTTTGCGAATTTAATAAATAAGAGCGCCGACGAAATTGAAAAAAACAGAAATCATATATTAGACAGATTTACAGAAGATAATTCGTTTATATGCGTTTTGAAAGGACACAATACGATTGTTTCCGATGGAAACGACGTATATGTAAATAATACCGGTACTCCCGCGATGGCAAAAGCCGGCAGCGGAGATGTTTTAAGCGGAGTTATCGCGGCATTTTCATGCGTAAACGAAAATTTATTTGAAGCCGCGAAGTATGCCGTTTATTTTCACGGTTTAGCCGGCGAGATGGCCGAAAAAGAAAAAGGCAGCGGCGGAGTAACGGCAAGCGACATCGCAGAAAATATATGTTACGCGGTCAAAGAGATAACAAGTCAGCCGGGGGAGTAAATGACTATAGAAAATGAAATAATCCAAATCAGAAGGCACATACATAAATATCCTGAAACCGGCGGGAACGAATATAATACTGCGAAATTTATAGAGTCAAAATTAAAAGAGTTTAAAATTCCTTATAAGCGTGTAGGTAAAACCGGAGTAGTCGGAATTATTAAGGGAGCAAAACCAGGTAAGACCGTTGCTTTGAGAGCGGATATGGACGCTTTACCTGTTCAGGAAGATAATACTATAGAATATAAATCAAAAAATTCAGGCGTTATGCACGCTTGCGGGCATGACGCTCATGTCGCGGTAATGCTTGGTGCGGCAAAGTTTTTGTCAAAAAAGAAAGATAATCTGGCAGGCAATGTTAAGTTTTTATTTCAGCCCAGCGAAGAAACCTCCGACGGAGCTGAAAGTCTTATAAAAGGCGGAGCATTAAAAAATCCCGAGGTTGATATGATTCTCGGCGCGCATGTGTGCCCGTGGATAAAGTCAGGAAAAATCGGCATTAAATACGGCGAAATGATGGCGGCTGTGGACAAGCTCAAAATATCATTCGAAGGCGAGATAGCTCACGGCGCATATCCGCATCTGGGAAAAGACGCTCTTGCGGCAGCAGCGATTTTTATAAATTCGGCGCAGTATGTTATTTCCAGAGAAAGCGACCCCGCCGATCCGGTTGTTATAACTTTCGGGAAAATAAAAGGCGGCGACGGATACAATATAATATGCGAAAATATTGAAATCGAAGGCACTGTAAGAACGCTCAGCAATAAAACGAGAAAGATTGTCAAAGAAAGTATTATCAGGAAACTTAAAGCCGTTGAGATTGCCTGCGGAGTGAAATATAAACTCAGCTATAAGGCTGTCGGAAGTCCTCTTATAAATACAAAAGAAATTACTAAATTCTGTCACAATACCGCAAAAGAGTTTTACGGGAAAGCGGATATTGTTATACTTGAAAAACCTTCAATGGGCGGAGAGGATTTTGCCGAATACCTGCATAAAGTGCCCGGTAATTTTATATATGTAGGCACATCGAAAAATAAAGCCACTTCATATCCGTGGCATCACAGCAATTTTAATATAGACGAAAACGCTCTTCCTAAAGCCGCAAAGTATATTGAGTATACGGTTGAAAAATTCTTAAACGGCAATTAACAATTAATAAATAATAATGAACAATGTCGGAGTTTCGCAAAGCGAAACCTGTTAGTAAGTTTTCGCTTTGCGAAAACACAATAATTTTAAATTATTAATTGCCGTTTATTTGCTTTTGTCGTTCGGAAGTGCCATAATCACGTTTTGTCCGTCGCCCATCATATAAGCAGGAAGCCTGCCGTCCCACTTTTCAATCCATTTAAGTCCTATGATCTCTTTATTTACCGATTGTTTTAAAAGCTCTTGTTTTTTAGCTTCGGCTTCGGCAAGAAGTATCTGTCTCTTTTTTTCTTCTTCAGCCTGCATTCTCTGATATTCCGCTTTTTTGACTTTCTGTTCTTCTATCTGTTTTTCTTCGACAACTCTGTTAAACTCGTGTGAAAAATCTATATTTGTTATATTCACATTTTCAATTATTATATTGTACGGCGCAAGCTTTTGCGATAATCTTTCTTCTATTGCGGCTCTGAGATTTTCACGCTCAACAACAACCATTTCAACAGGCAGCTTTGAAATTGCCGCTTTTGCCGCTTCCTGAACAGCCGGTTCCACTACTTTCCAAAGATAATCGCTTCCGATATTTGTGTGGATATCGTTTACTTTGCTGTAATCCGGCCTGAAGTTTACAACTATTATCGCGTGCACGGACTGCAAATCTTTTGACGCGGAGGTTGCTTTAAATTCCTGCCTCTGCGTTTTTACGTCATAATTAACTACTTTATGCATAACCGGAACTTTCAAATAAGTTCCTGCAGCAAAAGATTTTGTTTCTCCGGAGAAAATGTTTATGCGTACGCCTACATAGCCTACAGGCACCTGAAAGAAACTTGCCCACACCGCTCCGAAAATCAGCAGCAAGACAGCCGCTATAACAACAATTTTAATAATTGCCTTTGTTTCATTATTCGGAAAATCAAATTTGTAAACATTCATTGGCAGTCTCCTTTAAATAAAATTTTGATTATTATATCAAATTCAGTGCGAAAAACGGCAGATGCAAAGATGCGGGGATGCAGAGAAGCAGGACAAAGACTTTTTCCCCATATGCCGCTACGCCGTTGCTCCGCCTCTCCGCATCCCTGCCTCTTTGCATCTTGCTGTTGAAATTGAGCTTTGAATATAAAAGTGATATAATTCTCTTAAATTATGAAGAATACAAATATGGCTTCGCTCGGCGAATTCGGGCTGATAGAAATTATAAAAAAGCAATTTTCTGGAACTGGCAAAAGCAAAAATATTGTCGCCGGTTTTGGAGATGATTGTTTTTGTTTTAAACCAGGTAAATCCGATATATGCGTTACAAAAGACATGCTTGTGGAAGATGTGCATTTTAAAAAGACGCTGATAGGTCCTTTTGATTTGGGATGTAAAGCCGTTGAGATTAATGTCAGCGATATAGCGTCTATGGGAGACGCGAAGCCGAAATATATTTTTATAGGCTTGGGCTGTCCCGCCGGAACATCCGCTGATTTTATAAAAAAACTTTATAGCGGAATGAAGAAGACATGCGATAAATACGGGGTAATTATCGCCGGAGGAGATACGGTTAAGGCGGGTAAACTTATAATTTCTGTTACCGTGATTGGCGAATGCGGAAAGAACATAGTTAAAAGAAGCGGCGCGAAAAACGGGGATTTTATTGGCGTTACAAATACTTTCGGCGATTCTGCCGCAGGGCTTGCGCTTCTTACAAAATTCGGTGCAAAGCATAAATTTAATAAAGATCAAAAATTTCTGATTTCCAGGCATAATATTCCCAAAGCGCGTTTGGCAGAGGCAAATAAAATTGCCGAATATATAACTTCAATGACTGACGCTTCCGACGGGCTTTATATATCCGTTGATTTGATTGCAAAAGCAAGCGGTAAAGGCGCTAATATTTATATAGAGAGAATTCCGCTGTCACGGCAGTTAAAGAAAATTGAGCCCGATTTTTTTAAACAGACGAAGTCTGCTCTGTACGGAGGGGAAGATTTTGAGCTTGTTTTTACCGTGCCTGCCTCGAAAGCGCGTATTGTAAAACAGCTTGTGCCGGCTGTTTCATATATAGGAATCATAAACAATACAAAAAAGGTAAGATATTTTTATAATGGAAAAGAAGAGAAAACAAAATACTCGGGATTTAAACATTTCTAAATCCGAAACTTTTATTACGTCGGTTCCGCAGGAAACAAGAGATTTGGGCGGAAAGTTCGCGAAACTGCTTAAACGCGGCGATATAGTTTTTTTAAGCGGAGAACTTGGAAGCGGTAAAACTACTTTTACGCAGGGAATAGTTAAATCTTTCGGAAATAAAGGTTTTGCCAGAAGTTCCAGTTTTATTCTTGTAAATGAATATAGTGCAGTAACCTGCAAATTGTTTCATTTGGATTTGTACAGATTAAATCCTGCGGATGTCCGGGATTTGGGGCTGGAAGAGTATCTTTTTAGCGGAAATATAGCGGTAATAGAGTGGGCGGACAGACTTGCCGATGCACAGGGCGATAATACATGGAAAGTTGAGATAGAAGCAAACGGCGATACCAGAAAAATAAAAATAGAGAAAATAAAATGAAAATTTTAGCGGTTGAAACTTCGGGAAAAACTTTTAGCATAGCTTTAAACGAAAACGGCAAAACCGTTGTTGAGTTCTTTTATGACTGCGGACATATTCATTCTGAAATGATTGTTCCGGCCATAGAAAAAATTTTAAAAGATACCGGAAATACTTATAAAGATATAGATAAATTTGCCGTTTCAACCGGGCCGGGAAGTTTTACCGGCATAAGAGTAGGCATGACGGCAATAAAAATTTTTTCGCAAACTCTGAATAAACCAGTAGTTGCCGCGGATACGCTGACCGTTTTGGAAAAAGCTTTGGATATAAAAAATATCAGATATATTGCCGCCATAGATGCTTTGAGAGATGAAGTTTATGTTAAAACCGGTAAAAAAATTGTTATTAAAGAAATAGATTCTTTTATCAGCGGACTGAAAAAATATAAAAATAAGATACTTGTTGTAGGCAATGCCGCTATGGTTTATAAGGATAAACTTGCCAAGAATCTCGGAGCATACAGCGTTTCTCTTCCGGAGTCGTTTCATATACCTAAAGCGTCTGTCTTGGCGTCTTTTGCGCAAACCCGCAGCGGAGTGTCTTTTGACAAAATAGAGCCGTTATATATACGTCGTTCATGGGCGGAAGAAACGATTCCCAAAAGGAATAAACATGAGAACGGATAATTTACAAAAGAATTTTTTTATCGGCAGTTTTGCGGTTTTATTTTTTGTTATGGCGATAATGATTCTTACGGATAACTTAAGCGCCGGCGCGGTTTATTTACATGCGGCGCTGTTTGTTTTGTGTTTTATTGCGGCTTTGTCGAATTTATATATCATACGAAAAAATGGCGGCGGCTGGAATTTTGCGTGGATTACCTTAAGCATTATTTTCCTGTTTATGATTTTTAACGCTAAGCTTATGCTTTACGATAAAATAAGAAGCATTATATTTAATCAATATGATATGACGATGGACTATGCTTTTTGGGTAGATAAAACAAATTATATTTTTGTGGACATGTTGTTTTTGGCTGTTATAGCCGCGCCTCTGATTATAGGCGAAATCAAAAAGAGTAAACTTGCTTTAAGTTATTTTATTGCCGCCATAGCATTTACGGCGCTTGCAGTTACAATAAATCTGATTGGCATTTCAGGACTTGGCGCTGCCATTCAAAATTTTTATGATATTTTTTGGAAAGTTTCGGAAGCAACGGCGCTTTTATTATTTTTAAATTCGTTTTTCTGCTCTGCGGTAACAGTAAAGGCAAGTAATAAGTAACAAATGACAACATTTGTGTTTTTGCTTATCATCCTATCATCTTATCTTCTATTTACTACAGAAGAGAGGATAAGATGATAGGATGATAAGAGGTCAAACAACAATTGGCATTATCAATAGCTTACTTAGTATTTATCCGAAGGTTCAAGTATATAAACCGTCACATCTCTGAACATCCACGACAACTCTTCCTGGGCATTGTTTACGCCTAAATCTATCCTGTTTCCTTTTATAAGGTTTCCCGTATCTCCGGCATAGCCGTAACCGTAACCGGAAATAAAAAGTCTTGTATTTAAAGGTATTACTTTGGGATCTACCGCGACGATTCCGCGCTGCATTTTTTGTCCCAGAAAAGTTACCGTTCCGTCGCCCCATGCCAGAGGATCGCCGGGATAGTAAGCGGTCGCAACCATTCTCATTCTAGGGGCTTTTGTTAAATCGTATATTTTTTCGACTTTATTATTATCGTCAAGCAGGGCGAGCCTATAGAAGTTTTTAGCGATGGTTCTGTCTCTTAATATTTCCCTGTTATGGAAAATTCCGTCGTGGTATGTTTCAATGACGTCTTTTGCGCTTGTTTTTTCAACGCCTTTTTGCAGTTCGACTTTTCTTAAATTAGAGTTATATCTTCTGCTCCATGTCATTCTGAAAGGAATATTTTCATTTATTTTTTTACTTTCTTTTACCACTCTGGTTATTTTTATTGTTTCAAGCGGTTTTACAGGTTTACCAAGGTGTTTTGAGGCAAAATCGTGCTCGTCCAGCATAATGCCTTTTTTTTCCAGAATTGTTTTTAGCGGAATGTTTTTATAAGGCATAATCCGGTAGGTTTTATCGTCAGCCGTAATATGCGCGTGCATGCGGGTAAGTCCGATAAAAGCCAGCACTTTCGACAAAATAAATATGCCCAAGGATACTGAAAGAAGTTTTATGATTTTTTGAATTTCAATTTTCTTCTTCATCTAAATAAGGGCGCAGCCTGAAACCCACTCCCGCATTTTTTGCTATTTGTTCTACTTTTGACGTATCAAGCCCCGGCAGTTCAACTGCGGTAATAACAACAACGGGTATATACTCTTTTGCAAGTTTTGCGAAATTTATTATTTCATTAAAAGATTCTTCTTTAAACATAGGGCGGTTAAGAGCATTGTGCTCCTCAGGAGTTGTTCCGTTTAAACTTATTGAAATTGCGTCCACAAGCCCTTTAAGCAGAGGAAGAATATTTTTGCCGTGATAACGGTTGGCAAGGCCTGCCGTATTAATTCTTACTTTTCCGCCGTTGTCTTTTATCCATTTTGAAATTTTTATAACGTCTTCAAGATTTACCAAAGCGTCTCCGTAACCGCAAAATATTATTTCATCATACTTTTTCGGATCGCCTATGGAAGCGATTACTTCTGCGGCAGACGGTTCTTTTTCAAGTTTTAAATCATTACCGCGAAAGTCATTGCTCCATTTATGTTTTATGCAGTAAGGGCATGCCATCATGCATTTGTTTGTTATGTTTAGATAAAGATTATTTCCGTAAACATAAGAAATTGTATTCACTTTAATCTCCGATTCCGAACAATCTGACGGCATTTTCACAGGTTATTTTTTCCGCTTCTTCATAAGAAATATTTTTAATTTCGGCTATTTTTTGCAATGTTTCAACTATATACGCAGGCTCGTTTCTCTGACCTCTGTATTTTTGAGGCGCTAAATACGGGCAGTCTGTTTCAATTAAAAGCTTTGAAATATCGGTTTCCGACACAATCTGTCTTGCTTTATCGGATTTAGGAAAAGTTACAGGACCGTCAATCCCGAGCAAAAACCCCGTCTCAACAAGTATTTTTGCTTCTTCCGGCGTCCCTGAAAAACAGTGTATTACGCCCTTAGGCAAGCCTTCATAATTTTTTAGTATTCTTATCAGTTCTTCATAAGCGCTGCGGCAGTGGATTACTAATGTTTTATTATATTTTTTCGCAATATCAAGCTGTTTTAAAAATACTTCTCTTTGCGTTTTACGTGGTGAAAAATCATAATGATAGTCCAATCCTATTTCACCTATTGCCACGGCTTTTTTTTCATGCAGTAAAAGTTCTAATTTTTCAAAATCTTTTTCACGGGCTTTAGCGGCTTCATGAGGATGTATGCCGTACGAAATGAAAAGATTATCTTTTTTTACGAACTCGCCTGCTTTGTCCCAAAGCTCAGTTTCGCAAGCGATTTCAATGATTTTATTAACGCCTGACTCAAAAGCTCTTTTAAGAACTTCTTCCCTGTCCGCGTCAAATTTAGGGTCAGTTAAATGTGCGTGCGTGTCTATTATCATGGATTCCTTTTTTTAACTACAGTTTGGAGTTTGAAGTGTGGGGTGTAAAGTTATTGTGTTTCGCCTTCAGCGAAACTTATTTTAGGTTTTCGCGAAGCGAAAACACACCCACTCCAAACTCCACACTTCAAACTCCAAACTTTATGTTATGCTTGTATCCGCGGGAATAAAACCTGTGCGGACTGAAGCTGCGATCCGGAAACAGAAAATCCTTTTTCAGGAATTATTTTATCTTTAAAATATTTTTTTGCCGTTTCTTCAATATTTCCGCCGGCTCCGCATGTGTTCCATGTTTTTTCGGCAATCTCCGGCATAAAAGGAAGCAGATGCATTGCGATTAAATCCGCTGCCTGTAAATATGAATAAATGCTGGCCGGCAGTTTGTCGGGATCGATTTTCGCAAGCTTCCACGGCGCGTCGTTTTCTATTTGCTGGTTTACAAGAGTTACAGCGTTTTGAAGATATTCCGCCGCTTTATGAAAATGGAGATTATTTAAAGCCGGAGCAAAATCATCATTTAAAATTTTTGCGGCTTTTTTTACAAGTTCCAAATCGGGCTCACATCGCGGAACTTTTAAATCAAAATATTTTTCAGCCATTTTTATGGTTCTTGAAACAAGATTTCCGAGATTGTTTGCCAAATCGACATTATACTTAAGCGTAAGCCCTGCCCAGGAAATATCGCCGTCAGGCCCGAAAGGTATAAGCGTGACGGCAAGGTATCTTGCGGCGTCAACTCCGAATTTTTCAACAAGCTCTTGCGGAGATATAACATTACCCAGAGTTTTAGACATCTTTGAACCATTTATAGTAAAAAAGCCGTGCGAATAAACTTTTTTAGGCGTTGCGAGCCCGGCACCAATAAGAATTGACGGCCATATGACTGAATGAAACCATAAAATGTCTTTTGCCATAAGATGAACGTCCGCAGGCCAGTATTTTTCAAACATTTCTTTATTGTCAGGATATCCTATACCTGTGACATAGTTAATCAAAGCGTCTATCCAGACATAAGCGGTTTGCGTTTTGTCAAAAGGAAGCGGAATCCCCCACTCGACGGCTGCTCTTGATATACTTATGTCTTCAAGCCCGAGTTTAAGTTTGCCGACTATTTCATTGCGCCTTTCTTCAGGCTGTATTTCCAAATGTTCTTTATGCAAAGGGTTTGTTATTCTTTCAAGAAGCTCATCCTGAAAAGATGAAAGTTTAAAAAAATAATTTTCTTCAGCCTGTAATGTCGGCTTTTTCTTGTGGTCGTGACAACAGCCGTTTTCGTCCAAATCTTTTTCGGCAATAAATTTTTCACAGCCTATACAGTAAAGCGCTTCATACTCATTTTTAAAAATAAGCTTTTTGTCAAAAAGAGTTTGAATTATGGTTTGAACCGTATGTTCATGCCTTTTTTCTGTAGTGCGTATAAAATCGTTGTTTGTGATATTGAGCAACTTCCACGCAGCTTTAAATGCGGCGCTGATCTCATCGGAAAATTCCTGAGGCATTTTGCCTTTTTCTTTTGCAGCTTCCGCTATTTTCGCGCCGTGTTCATCTGTGCCTGTTAAAAAATATACGTCAAAACCGTTCAGCTTTTTCCAGCGTGCCAAAATGTCGGCGGCTATAGTCGTATAAGAATGCCCTATGTGGGGAACGTCGTTGATGTAATAAATGGGAGTCGTAATATAGAATTTCATTTTGAGTCCTTTCTGTTTCTGTTTTTGATTTCTTCTATCGTATAAGTTTTAAACTCTCTTTCGCCGAAGTCAACGGTTACGGTTTCTTTTATACAGTCAATCGCAGCAATTTTTGCTTTGCCGTTCGGCGTTGAAACCATGCTTCCTATTACAGGCAGACCTTTCTTTATGTTAATATAGTGTTCGTTTTCGTAAGATATGCAGCACATAAGCCTGCCGCAAAGTCCGGAAAGTTTTGCGGTATTCAAAGAAAGCTCCTGTTCTTTTGCCATATCGATGGTTACGGAGCTGAAATCTTTTAAAAAGCTTTGGCAGCACAAAACCTGCCCGCATGTGCCTATTCCGCCGACCATTTTAGATTCGTCTCTAACTCCTATCTGCACCATCTGTATTCTCGTTTTTAAAATATGTCCGAGGTCTTTTATAAGCTCTCTGAAATCAACTCTTGTTTCCGAGGTGTAATAAACAAAAAGCTTTGAGCGGTCAAACGTGTATTGTACGCACGTGAGTTTCATATCCAGTTCGTGGTCGTCCGCTTTATCGATTACTATTGCCTGGGCTTTAAGGTTTCTTGCTTCATTTTCTGCGAGCTTTCTTTTATCGTCTTCGGTAATTTTTCTTATGACTTTGCCTATAGGGTCTTTTCCTTTCTGCATATTTTTTTCGCGTTCGCAAACAATGCCCGCTTCAAGGCCGTGTTCCGTTTCAACAATAACCCTGTCGCCCGTTTTTAAATCCAAATGCCCGACTTCCGCATAAATCTTATCTTTAATTCTTCTAACCATTACTCCGACTGCTATTGGCATGTTTATCTCCCGTTTTCAACGGCAATTACGAATTACGGGGACTTTGTCCCAATTACGAATTACGAATCAACGACAAAAAGCTTTTTAGTCTTTTATTCGTAATTCGTAATTTGTAATTTGTAATTGCTTTTACTCATATTTTCAACGTACTTGAATTATCTTTAATATCTTTTAAATCAAAAAATAAATTATCCAAAACCGTTTGCGCGTTTACGTTTTGCAGAAGCATCGCTCTTGAGCGTGTAAGCAAATCCAGCGAATCCGCGGCGCTTTTCGGGTAAAGCCTGAAATCTTTTTTTGCTTCGGCTGTCATTGCGTCAATGTATTCTAACGCTTTTTCTCTGTCTCTTGAGAGATTTCTTGAAAGTTCAAGAATTTCGGAAATGTACATGTCTTGCGTTTTAAGCTTCAGCCACAGGGAAATTCCTTTGCTTTCATTTCCGTCAATAAGCTTTTCCGCTTCTTCAAGAGAACCTTCGCTCAGCGCAGCTATTTCCTGCGATTTATCCGCGGAAAGAGAATGGTTGAGCATCAGGAAACTTGAAATTTGGTCTTGCTCCAGAGGCTGAAAAAATAATGTCTGCGACCGCGAAACTATAGTCTGGGGAATAGTTTCTTTGTGCCTGGCAGCTAATACAAGAATTGTATTTTCCGGCGGCTCTTCCAGCGTTTTCAGCAGACAGTTAGCTGCCGCTGCATTCATTTTTTCAGCAGGTTCTATGACAAAAAACTTCCATTTTGCTTCATGCGCTTTTGTCGCGACTTCTTTTTGCATATGCCTTATGGTTTCAATTTTAAGCGTTTTTTGTTTTTCTAAATCTTCGTCAAGCATTTCAGCCTGCTTGGCGAAATCTATAAGATGAAAATCAGGATGAATGTTTTTGGATATCTTTTCGCAGTTTTGACATTTGCCGCACGCGCCGTTGTCGGTTTTCATAAAATCATTTGTCGTACAGTTAAGTATCTTGGCAAACTCCGCGGCCGTCAATTTTTTACCGACTCCGTTTTGCCCCATAAATATATAAGCATGCGGAATCTTCCCGCTTTTAATCTGACTCGCGAGAATTTTTTTTATTTTTTGCTGGCCAAGTATGTTTTCAAACACAAACGCTCCAAGTTCCAATTTAAGATGCGGAGAGGCAGGGATGCAGAGATGCAGGGTAACGACAAAGACAAGGTAACGGCTTTGTTTTTGTATGTTTGCCGTTGCCTTTACTCTGCATCCCTGCCTCCCTGCATCGCCGTTATATCCGTTCGTCTATTTCCTTTTTTATCAAACCCCATGTTTTATTTACATCGGGATTTGTTTTAATAATTTTTATTCTTTTCGGATATTTTTTCGCAAGCGCCAGATAACCTTTTCTGACGGCTTTGTGAAAGTTTAAGGATTCCCTTTCTATTCTGTCGCCGCTTTTTCCGTAAGATTCTTTATCCAGCTCTTTTGCTTTATTTACGCCCAAATCAGGATTTATATCAAGATATATCGTTATTAACGGCTTTAATCCGAAAGATGCCGCGCCGTTGAGTTTTTGTATAAGCGCGAGATCAAGTTTTCTGCCGTAGCCCTGATAAGCAACGGTAGCATCGGTAAATCTGTCGCATATCACAGCCTTGCCGCTTCTTAAAGCGGGAAGTATTATTTCCTGAATATGCTGCGCTCTTGCCGCTTCATACAGAAGCAGTTCGCTTAAAGGCACAAGATTTGAATCCGGTTCAAGAATGATTTTTCTTATTGATTCCGCTAAAACAGTGCCTCCGGGCTCTCTTGTAAGTATTACAGGAAAACCTTTATTTTCAAGATACTCTTTTAAACGAAACGAGTGTGTGGTTTTGCCGGAACCTTCTCCGCCTTCAATAGTAATGAAAAGAGGGTTGCTTTGTTTCATTAGTATTCAATTTTATAAAAAATCAGCCAAAGTGGCAAGCAGAAACGGCAGAAGATTAGAAGTTCGGAAGCTCGGCAGCTTAGCAAAGACAAAAGATTTGTTGTTGCCGTTACCGAGCTGCCGAACTTCCGAGCTTCTGAACTTCTACAGTATGTGAAAAAAATGCGGAAAAATAGTATAATACGTACTTAGAATTTTATTTAAAAAAATATAATTTCGATTATAACAACAATGAATAAAATAAAAAGATTAATAGTAACTCTCCTGTTTCCGAAAACTCTTGCATTTGTTTTTGTTCTGCTGGTAGCTCTGATAACATTAACAATTTTAAGGTTTATTCCTCCTGTTTTGGGCACAACCCTTACGGCTGTTCTTCTCGCTCTGGTTGGAGTGCTTGTTTTTACAATATCGTTAAAGCCTGTCAGGGCATTGCATGTTTTTATTTGGACTCTTAACCATACAGTCTATAAAATAAATACCGTAGGGCATGACAATGTTCCTAAATCTGGCGGAGCTCTTCTTGTTTCTAACTCCGTTTCGTATATAGACCATGCGATTATATTTTCGTCAATAAAAAGACCCGTAAAATTTTTCGTAGGAAAAGAATTTTCGGAGCATCCTTTTCTTAAACCCTTTATGACCCCTTCAAACAGCATTCCGATAGACGAAAACGGAAATCCGAAAGCAATGGGCAGGGCATTGAAACAGGCAAGGCAGGCGATACAAAACGGAGAGATAGTTTGTATTTTTGCCGAGGGAGATTTAACTCATACCGGCAATATGCTTCCTTTCAAAAGAGGATTTGAGTTTATCGTAAGAAATCTGGATGTTCCTATAATTCCGATTCATTTGGACAGAATGTGGGGTTCAACTTTTTCTTTCGTCAATAACAATCTTAAATGGAGTTTTCCGAAAACCGTTCCTTATCCTGTAACTTTGAGCATAGGAAAGCCGATGCCTTCCGCATCGCAGCCGTTTCAGGTAAGGCTTGCCGTACAGGAGCTGTCGGCGGAAGCGTTTAAATTAAGAGGCGGCCGCCAAAAGAAACTTCATATAGGCTTTATAAACGAAGTAAAAAAGCATCCTTTTAAGTTTTGCGTTGCGGACACTTTGGGTTTAAAGCTTAATTTTGCCCAAACCATGACCGCGGCCATAGCTTTTTCACAAAAGATTTTTAAGGATAAAAAAGACGGGGAAATGGTGGGGATACTTCTTCCTACTTCAGTCGGGGCAGTTCTTGCCAATCTCGCAATAATGTTTGCCGGAAAGATTCCTGTAAATTTGAATTTCACGTCTTCAAAAGATATTTTACAGCAGTGCGTAAACCAGTGCAGTATGACAAAAATTATATCTTCGCGCGCTTTTACGGATAAAATCAACATGCGCCATTTTGACGATATTATGATTTTTATGGAAGATTTGAAAAGCAGTGTTAAGCCTTTGCATAAACTTGCGGTTTTGGCGGCTGTTCTTTTGTTTCCCGGAAAGCTTTTGGTAAAGATGTTTGTTAAAGGCGACACAAAGAATATAGACGATACCGCGACGATAATATTTTCAAGCGGCACTACGGGCGAACCGAAAGGCGTTATGCTTACGCACCAAAATATCGTTTCAAACATCGAAGCCGCTTATCTTGTCATAAAAATACAGGATGACGATATCGTTGCCGGCATTCTTCCTTTTTTTCATTCTTTCGGTTATACCGCTACAATGTGGCTTGCTCTGTATGTCGGAGTGGGGGGAGCGTATCACACAAGCCCGATGGATACTCAAAAAGTCGGCGAGATGGTTGAACAATTCAAATGCACGCTTATTTTTTCAACGCCGACTTTTTTAAACGCTTACCAGAGAAAGTGCACAAAAGAGCAGTTTGAAACTTTAAGAGATATTGTGGTAGGGGCCGAAAAGCTTAAAAATCAGCTTTCCCGGGATTTCTATAATAAATTCGAAAAGACGGTCTTTGAAGGATACGGCACTACTGAACTGTCTCCTATTGTTTCGCTTGGAATACGCAGTTTTGTAAATTCCAAAACCGGAAAAGTTCAGGTCGGAAATAAACCAGGAACGGTCGGGCATCCTATTCCGGGGGTTGCCGCGAAAATAGTGAATCAGGAAACTTTTGAGCTGATGCCTTTCGGCGGCGAAGGGCTGCTGCTGGTCAAAGGTCCGAACGTTATGAAAGGATATTTAAATAATCCGCAAAAAACCGCTGAAGTTATTAAGGACGGCTGGTATATTACCGGAGATGTGGCAATTATAGACGAAGACGGATTTATCGCCATAACCGACAGATTAAGCAGGTTCAGCAAAATAGGCGGGGAAATGGTGCCGCATATTAAAATTGAAGAAGAAATACAAACGGTTGTCGGCAGCGATGAAAGGTTTTGTTTTGTCACTTCGGTTCCGGATGAAAAAAAAGGCGAGAAACTGGTTGTGCTCTATAAAGGCGAATACGACATAGATAAAATATGGAATGAGCTTTCAAGCAAAGAATTGCCGAAACTTTGGATACCAAAAAAAGAAAACTTCTATAAGATAGAAGAGTTTCCGATGCTTGGCAGCGGGAAAACCGATTTTAAAAGGATAAAAGAAGTAGCTTTATCTTTTGCATACAATAAATAAAAAAGAAGCTTGGAGAGCTGGGAAGTTGAGAAGCTGTGAGGAGCTATGGTCGTTTCGTCTTTGACGTTGCCGTTGTCTTTACTCAACTTCCCAACTTCCCGGCTTCTCAACTTCCGCTTTTATCATCTTTCCACCGCTATTTTTATTCTCTTTTCATTTCCGCTGCCGTCTTTCATATACACTATATACACTCCGCTGGCTGCTTTTTCGCCGGCATTATTTTTTCCGTCCCAAACCGCCATTCCGCTTGCGTCGGCTTTCAAATCTCTTACAAGCTGTCCCAACAATGTGTATATTTTTATGTGCGTTCCCGCAGGAATATTCGAAAAGTTCATCTTGGCATAATTCAGTCCTTTCGACGGCTGTATCGGATTCGGATAATATTTCACATTATCAAGAGAGACTTTATTTATGACCGCTAGGTTGAAGCTGTTCGACGTCAGACCGTTGATTGTAAGCGTCAGCGGATGCGCGCCCGGAGGCGTAGCGGCCGTCGTATTGACGGTCAGCGTTCCGCTGTTGCCGGTGATCGTTACGCTGCCGGTCACTCCCGCCGGAGCGCCGTTTAATACAGCCGGGTATGTTCCGGCGGCGATACCTGCCGTAGTGACGGGAAATGTTGCCGAACCCGCCCTGCCTGCAGCCGGAGAGCCTGTCTGTTCGCCGACCAGAACCGTGGGCAGCGTCAGCCATATTTTAAAATCATGGTAGTACACCTTGTCGTTGTAGGCTAAAACGCCTATAGAACCCGAATCGTACGTTTTATCTATGATCCGTGTAATAAACGTATTATTTACATATATATCAATTTGCTCTCCACGCATTACGAGCGTAACCTCCACATCTTCATTTGTAATATTAGCAGGAATCTGGATTGTGCTGTTGCTTATCATAGTTAAGGGATTTCCTTTATGGACGGACAGAAAATTGTTACTTCTAATGATCACAAAATAACCTGAACCGGCGTGGCCTTTTGTCGGATCCATCCGCACGCCCAAAGCGATCCAATTATCAGAGTTTTTTACGCCCGTTATCCTCATTTTAGCGGAAACAATACCGTCTCTTACCGTAACACCTCTAAGATAGGCATACGGACTATTATTGGGATGTTCTTCTTCATGCGTCAGCTTTCCGTTAACGCACTTCCAAGTGCCTCTATACTGCGCGTTGCTTGCCGTAAACTGGTCCCAATTATCG
>WRJZ01000028.1 GCA_009778325.1 Candidatus Endomicrobium neocapritermitis
TTGCCGCTTTGCGGCAACATGATGTAATGTGTCCTTGTCTTTAATGTGTACGAAGTACATACAGCATTTCCGAAGGAAACATCATGCACGAAGTGCACATCATGTCCCGTAAGGGACACATCATTGCTTTAATGTCACTTTGTGACATTAAAGCAGTTCTCTCCCAACGGCCTTAGCAACCAAATCAAGCTCTTTCATAAGCTTTGTAAACTGGTCTGGAAGCAGGCTTTGGGGGCCGTCTGAAAAAGCTTCTTCAGGTTTCGGGTGAACTTCTAAAATCAAAGCGTCAGCGCCAGCGGCAATACACGCTTTTGCCATAGTGCCGACATGTTCTCTTATGCCTATTCCGTGCGAAGGGTCAAGCACAACGGGCAAATGAGTAAGCTTTTTTAATACGGGAACCGCGTTTAAATCCAGCGTAAATCTTGTTGAATCTTCGAAAGTTCTTATGCCTCTTTCGCAAATCATGACATTATAATTTCCCTGCGAAAGAATATATTCGGCCGAAAGTAAAAGTTCTTTTATTGTTGTTGCCATGCCTCTTTTTAAAAGAACCGGCTTTTGCTGTTTTCCGGCTTCTTTGAGCAAATCGTAATTTTGTATATTTCTCGCGCCGATCTGCACAATGTCGCAGTACTTTGAAACAAGTCCGACCTGTTCCGCGGACATTGCTTCGCTGATTGTCGGCATATGCAGTTTTTCGCCGATTTCTTCAATGTATTTCAAACCTTTTTCGCCAAGACCCTGAAAAGCGTAAGGCGAACTTCTCGGCTTAAACGCTCCGCCTCTTAATATGTCCGCGCCCGCGTCTTTTACGATTTTCGCCGTTTTAAACAGAATTTCTTTTGTTTCAATAGCGCAGGGGCCTGCCATAACGTGTATTTTTTTACCGCCGATTTCAACATTGCGGCTGACTTTTATAACCGTGTCGTTTTTCTGAAACTCTCTTGACGCAAGCTTGTAAGGTTTTTGTATTTCGCTTATATTTTCAACGGCTTCCATAGCCGCGAAAATATCGCTGTACTTTTCGGCATATTCCCCGATCATGCCGATAATCGTCATATCCTTTCCCTTGGATACGTGAGGCTTGTAGCCAAGCTTTTTTATCTTATCTATCACTAAATCAATTTCTTTTTTCTTAGCGCCTTTTTTAAGTGTTATTATCATAAAATTTACTCCGTAAATTTTAGAAGCTCGGAAGTTTAGCAGCTCGGCAGCTCGGCAAAAACAAACACAGCTGCTCTGAGCTGCTGAGCTGCCGAACTTCTGCGCTTCATTTTTTAATTATCTTCTTCAGCTTCTTTATAAACATCTCATTTTCTTTATGCAGCCCTACGGTAACTCTTACCCAGTCGTAAAGCTGGTATTCGTCCATGGCCCTTGTTATCACGCCTTCTTTAAGCATAAGCGGAAAAAACTCTTTCCCTTTAAGCGGCGAAACGTTAAACAGGATAAAATTTCCCGCCGATTCGACATATTTAACGCCGAGCTTTTTAAATTCTTTGTACATATACGCTTTTTCTTTCTTCATCAGCGTTTGGCCTTTTTTAACCTGCTCTTTATCTTTCAAACTTGCCGTCGCGGCGACCTGCGCCATAATGTTGACGTTAAAAGGGGGCCTCATCCTTTCTATGTAATCTACAACGCATGTATCCGCGAAACCGTAGCCTACTCTCAGACCGGCCAGTCCGTAAATTTTCGAAAAAGTTCTGAAAACTATCAGATTAGGATTATCCTTCAAAAATTCTAATCCGTCGGGATAATTTTTCTCGGTTGACGCGTATTCAAAGTAAGCTTCGTCAATAATCACTAAAGGTTTCACTCCTAATTTATTCATCGGAAGAGCCTTCAAAAACTCTGAAATCTCTTTCTTTGTATTATACGTGCCAGTAGGATTATTCGGATTTGTTATAAAGACCGCTTTTGTTTTTTTTGTGCAGGCTTTTGCCATTGCCTTCAAGTCGTGCGTAAATCCGTTTTTCATTGGCACAACCACGGCTTTAGAGCCCATAAGCTGCACCGCCATACCATATCTTATAAATGCGTGCTTTGATATTACTATTTCATCTTCCCGATTAAAGAACAGTTTGGCAAGCAGTTCTATAATCTCGTCTCCGCCTGCGGCAGTAAATATATTCCCGGTTGGGAACCGGTATCGCTCGGACAAAGCTTTTTTAAGTTCGTATGAGTTTGAATCCGGATAGAAAAATATTTTATTTAAATTATCTTTTATCGCCCTAATCGCCTTTTTTGACGGGCCGAGCGGATTTTCGTTTGAAGCAAGTTTTACTACCTTTTTAAGCCCGAGCTCTCTTTTTATGGTTTCAACCGGTTTTCCGGCAATATAAGGTTCAAAGCATTTGCAGCTAGGTCTGATTATTTTTGTTATTTTGTCTTTCATTTTTATTCCCCCGTATCAATTAACAATTAACAAATAACAGTGAACAATGTCGGAGTTTCGCAAGCTTGCGAAACATATTAAACAGGTTTTCGCTTTGCGAAAACACAACAATTGTTATTTGTTAATTATTAATTGTTACTTGCCTTGTTAATTGCTTTTCGGATATGAACCCAAAACTTTCACATACACGCAATTATTTTTTAACTCTTCAAGCGCCTTTATAACTTTTTTATCAAGGCTGTGTCCTTCCAAATCGGCAAAAAACACATACTCCCAAGCTTTCTTTTTTGTCGGTCTGGATTCAATTCTCGTTAAATTTATTTTATATCTGTTAAATATTCCCAAAAGGTTATACAGCATACCGACTCTGTCTTTTCCCATAAATACAATGCTTGTTTTATCATTGCCTGTCGGACATGTGTTAATTTTTCCTATAACCAAAAACCTTGTATAGTTTTGCCTGCCGTCCTGTATTCCTTTTTGCAAAACATATAACTTATATATTTTTGAAGCGGCCTCCGAAGCTATTGCCGCCGCATAAGTTTCCTTTGACGCATTCTTTGCGGCTTCCGCGGTTGAAGCAGTTGAAACAAGCTCGGCGTCGGGATAATGCTTTCCGAGCCACACGCTGCACTGGGCAATCGCGTGAGGATGCGAATAAATCCTTGTTATTTTCACTTTAGGGTCTTTAACCAAAAAGCACTGCTCTATTTTTAAGCTTATTTCGCCGCATATATACACATCCGTATCGACAAGCATATCAAGCGTGGCGTTTACGGAACCTTCATTTGAATTTTCAATAGGCACGACTCCGAAATTCGTCCTTTCGCTTTCAACTTCTTTAAGCACTTCTATCGGAGTGGAACACGGTATAAAAAAATCCGAAGAACCGAACTTTTTTATTGCTGCCTGATGAGTAAACGTCGCCCATGGCCCCAAGAACGCTATTTTTGCCGGCGCTTCAGCATTTCTGCACGCGCTTATAATTTCAGTGTAAATATTATTAAGCGCTTCATCGCTTAAAACCCCGCCTTTGCAGGCGGCAAAAACATTTTTCAAAACTTCTTTTTCACGCGAAGGAACATAAAACGCCGCTCCGGAAATTCCTTTCGACTTGCCTGCTTCCAAAGCAAGCTTTGCTCTTTTATTTATAAGTTTGACTATTTCCGTATCAACCTTATCTATGATTTTTCTTGTTTCCGAAATATTTTTTGCCATAATGCGTTCCTTTTTACAAAGTCAATAAAAAACCAGCCCTCTTTTAAGGGCTGATTAAATTATACCAAAGTTATATATTTTAAAGCAAAAAAATTATGAGGCAGACGGCGCATTTTTGCAAAACATTGCTCTTAACAGGCCGGCCTTCCGTTTTCCCGCGGAATATTACTCCTGTCATTTACGCGGCCGCCAACAGAGGCTTAAGTTCTCTCACGTCAAACTGAGCTGCACTGTTATTGTCTACGTCTATATTTAATCTTTCTTTGGCTAGCGCAGGTATCAGTTCTATTATTGCGCTTAAAGCTATATTATCTTCCTTCTCAAAAGCGCTTTCCGCAAGGTCATTAATTGTTTTCTTCAAAGCTGCCTGCAAATCACCGGCGACTTGTTTTTCAAAAACTTCACCTTTCATTCTAGGATATTTACCGTGAGTTTTTTCTTTTTCATTTTTTCTAAAGATATCAGAAAAAGTATTGTGCCCGTCGTCAGCAACTCTATCTTTTTCGGGTAATAGCTGCATAAGCGTATTGACGTCGGCAACTCTCTCTTTTCCGTATAGCAGCTGCAGTCTAAGCGCCTGCCCCAGCTGTTTTTCCAAAGTTTTGTTTGCAATATCTCTGGTCTCGCCCATAGTTTTACAAACAAGCAGTTTTTCAAATATTCCTTCAAGATAAGCTTTTTGCAAAGCCGCAACTTCCGCTTTATCAGCTTTCTGCGAAATATCTCTTAAATATGTATTTACGGAATATACGGCAGGCAGAGAAGTTATAACAGCTTCAACATTGTTTGCCCGAAGAAGTTTAATAAGCCTTGCGATTTCCTGCTCGTCAATTTTTTCAAATGCCTTAAAATTGTCCCTTCTAAGATTATACGCGGAGTTTTTCACGGTATTTTCATTCTTCTCACCGATAATTCTGGCGTCAACCGGTTTAAGCAATTGCGAAATGCCTATTCTGTCCAATATCGATGATCTGGAACCGCCGTCAATTGTTTTGACAATTTCACTGTTATTAAAAATTTTTATATCTTTCGTTTCACGTAACGCACTAATAAGCTTTTCGGCGTCTAAATATCCTTCGGTTAAATATTCTTTTTCTTTGATGACAGAAGCATTTGTTTCGCTTGCCAGCGCGAAATCATGTATAGCAAGGCTTTCTTTAGATTCTTCTTTAGATTTATTGTACAGCACTCCGTCAAAACCTGCGCTTCTGTAATCATTCTTAGCAGCAGAATCAACGTTCCGGCTAATATCTCTATGGTCTGCTATTATTTTTATACCGCTTGCGCGCACCGCGCTGAAAAACTCTTTAATTTTGTCTTTGTCATCTCTGAATTTCTTTTTAATAGCATTATAAGCATCGTAAGAAAGGATTATCTGCCCGTTTCCTATTTTCTGGAAATTCTCCAGAACCTTGTATAATTTTTCAGCAGTCTTAACATCATCCAAAAAGTAATATATATTCTCAATCATGGCCATTGTATCTGCATCTGCAATATCCCTGATTCCTGTCATAAAATCATCAATGGCGTCTTGATTACGCTGCGCATCCTCTGGAGTTAATTTGATCCTTACGATTCCACCTTCATAATTAAACGAAGTTTCTTTAGCTTCAGCGTCTGTCTCAACATTAAACCATCTTACCGCAGACTTCGCGTCTACTCTCTTGCCGGTAGCTTTCTGCACAAGCCTTGAAAGTTCGCGCTGTACTTTTTGATTGTCTTGCACAGCGCTTTCTATTTCTTTTAAATCGGCATTTTCCGCAAAAATTATGATACGGTTTTCCGCAGAGCCCAGCCAAACGCTCTTTTCGTTTTTTTCTATTTTGACACCCATATTTTTGAATTTAAACGCGATTTTATCCGAAGGCATTTTGTTTGTCATCAAAATCTCAACTATTGCCTCATCGCCTTTTTCTATTATCCCGCGCGCATTCATCTGCTCTGATGTAATTTCATTTTCCGTAAAACTATAATACACGCTTATCCTTTTAATTACATCTTTTCCGCGCGTACCCGCTGCTCTTCTTGCCGGCGGAAGCCCAAGTTTAGAGTCGGCTATTTCCGGCATTTTTCCTGAAACCATATATATTCCCGAATTTTTCAGCATTCCAAAAAACGATTTATCGGATTTCTGCAGTTTCTGTTGCTGCGCATATGCTTTTTTCTCCAATTCGGCTTGTTCAGACGCTTTTAACACGGCTGTTTTTATTTGATTATCTCCGGAAGAATCCATGCCGAACACTTCAACATCAGTGTATTTATAATCTCCAAAACGATTTGCATAACTGCTTCGGCTCGTCAACACCGCTTCATTATCATCCATATAATATCTCACGACTATGTCGTCTTTAATAATATCGCCTCTTGCGTTTACGGGATTTTCTATTAAATTATCTTCGATAATTTGCCTTACTACAGATTTTAATCCGTCAAGAGTCAAACCCGCGGTTCGGATTGTAAAATCGTTTAAAGGCATATCGGCAATTTTTGGCATATCGTTTTCATTGACAATAGAATCGAGCTTATTTATAATATCAATGCTCCGCAAGGAGCTGCTCCGGGCGGGAGTGGGCTTGGAATCAAGGTCACTTAACATACCCCGGAGCTTTTCTTTGTCCATTAATTCCATTGAATAAATTTTATGCCCTTCGGTTTCTTTCAAGGTTATATACGCATAACAGGTTTGTCCTGATATTTTTAAAGGTGATACAAAGCGTTTTATAGAATCTATACCGCTTTTTTTATCTCTGTCAGGCCTTGTTTCCGCAAGAACAGCCTGTTTAAATAATTTATCTATCACGGACACGGCGGCATAATGAGCTTCTCTTGTAAAACCGTTTTCCTTGCTCTTTTCTACGGCGGCATTGCTGACAAGCTTATTTCTTTGATTTGTAGCCACTGTCGCCTCGATACCAGTCTCGCCGTTTACCAACTTTTTGTTGAACATATTTTTCTCAATGGCTTTCTCGGCTTCTGTCTTGGTTTTTACCGCGATTGTCTCGACAAATCCCCACCGTTTAATCGACTCCGGCAAAGCGGTTTGCGATAATTTTTCCAAAAATTCGTCCGCGGCATTCTTCATAGAAAGCGCCGGAAAATCGCGCCTGTTATTAATATTCAATTGCGCTATTTCCCCGTCAGTCATCCGCCTTTGCGCAACAGCGTAGCTCGGATGCGCAAAAAGTGGGCTTGCCGCTGCATCCGTCAAATCAGAAAACGCCAAAGAAAAAAACATAGCCGCAGTTACAACCGCAGTCATAATTATTGATTTGGGAGTTTTAGCTCCAGTTTTAGTTTCGGAAAAGTCGAGTTTCGCATTTTGCCCTGTAACAGGTGCAGATGTTTTAAAGTCACCTAAAAACATTTTATTTTTTTCAAAAAAGCCATCAATATCTTTTAAGCCTTCTCTGCGGAAATTCCAAAGTTTCATATCTTTTTTTATACGGTTAAACTTATTTTCTGCTTCTGCCGGCTCATAATTGTCTGATTCGCAAAAGCTATTATATTCATTTATCAATGTTTCAATTTCATCTTTGACGCCTCTGTCCAAAAAAAGAATTTTGAAGATCCGTGCCGCTTGAGAACTTTTTCTTTCCGGAACTACTTCCGAAACTCTAAGCGCTTCATTTCCTTCATAGTATGTTTGTTGGCTTATAGAAATGTGTATCAACTTTGATCCGACGTAGAAAAATATATTGCCTATCCATGCTTTTTTGTTAACTTCAAAAACTATATCTTTTTTAAAATTTCCATCACGCATCAGCTTAACGGTTTCGCTAATCTGCATTTTTTCTCTTGCTAAACCTCTTATGGGGAAATCTGATTTTTTGCCTGATGCCGCTAACGACGCCGCAGATTCAAAATCGTGGGAAATATAATTGAGCGCATTTTCAATATATGCCTGTATGGTGCCGGTGCCGACAGCATATGCACGCTCGGATTCGACAGTTTCGTCGCCTAACTGAGCCAGAGCAAATTGTTGCATTTGCCGTTCCCGCAGAGCAGCCGGAACAAACACTATATTGTCGCCTTCAATTTCGAGTTTAGGATTTTTCAAAATATAAACAACATTTTTAACAACTTCCATCCTGTCGGCATAACCGAAATCTTTTTTGAAAATTATGCCGTAAAAACCAACAATATCTTTCTGCTTGCCATTATCGTGGATTTTTATATTAGAAGTATTTTGCAATTGGAATTGTCTGTCAAATATTACATTCATCACATAGCTCAACATAACAGGGCGGCCGTCTATAGTTGTAATTTCTATGTCTTTCTTTTCATCATCAAAGTCCTCTTCCGCAAATATTCCTGCGTCAACCAATATTCTTTTCAGCTGTTCCCATCCGCTATAGGTTTGTATATGCCACAAAAATTTGCCGTCTCTTCCCTGTACAAGTTGATCGATATATATTTGAATTTGCCGAAATAAGTTATTTTCCGGAATAAGTAAACGGTTTATCGCTGAGGGATTGTTTTGAAAATATTTCAACATCGGCATAAAAGATCGATGATCCACAGATTGACTAGCCTGACGGCTTTCGACATCAAGCGGCAACCCGGGGTTTACTTCTTGCTCTATAACAGATGCAGACGTAAAGTTACTTAAAAAATTTTTATTTTTTTCAAAAAAATCATTTATGCCGGAGTCTAATTCTTTTATGCCTTCTCTGCGGGAATTCCAAAGTTCCATATCTTTTTTTATGCGGTTAAACTTATTTTCTGCTGCTGCCGGCTCATAATCGTCTGATTCGCAAAAGCTATTATATTTGCTTATCAATATTTCAATTTCATTTTTGACACCGCTGCCCAGAAAAAGGGTATTGAAAACCTGTGCGGCTTTTTCAGCTCTTAGTACGTTTGATATATCAAACATACTTACTGTTGCAGCTCTTAATACTTTACTTCCTTCATAATACATCTCTTTATTTGTGTCTATAAGAATATATGCTAAAGCTGGTCCGGCATAAAAAAATATCTCGCCTATCCCGGTATTTTTGTTAACTTCAAAAACCGTACCTTTTTTTAAATTTTCATACCGCATCAGCTTAATGGTTTCGTTAAGCTGCGCTTTTTTTCTCAAAAAACCTCTTACAGGAATTCCTGATTTTCTGCCTGTCACACGCACAAGTTCAATATCGTGCGACACATAATGGAGCGCATTTTCAATATATGCCTGTATAGTGCCGGTGTCGATAGCATATGCCCGCTCGGATTCAACAGCTTCGCCGCCTAACTGAGCCAAAGCAAAGGTTTGCAGTTGCCGTTCCCGCAGAGAAGCCGGAACAAACGCTATACTTTCACCTTCAACTTCGAGTTTGGGGTTTTTCAAAATATCAACAACATCTTTCACTACTTCCAGCCTGTCGGCATAACCGGGGTCTTTTTTGAAAATTATGCCGTAAAAATCAACAATATTCTCATACTTCCCGTTATCGGAGACTTTTATATTGGAAATATTTTGCAATTGGAATTGTCTGTCAAATATTACATTCATCACGTAGCTCAACATAACAGGCCTTCCGTCTATAGTTGTAATTTCTACGTCTTTATTTTCATTATCAAAGTCTCCTTCTTTAAATAATCCGGCGTCAACCAATGTTTTTTTCAGTTTTTCCCAGCCATCATTAGTTCGCATATACTCCAAAAATTTGCCGTCTGTTTTTGATTTAATCTGAACGATATATTCTTGAATTTGCTGCTGTAGCTCTTCATAATCTTTTCCTTGAATAAAAAATTTATCTATTTTGGAAGGAGTTCTTTTCAAATCTTCCAGCATAGGTATGAAAGATTGATGAGGAAGAGAGTGAGGAAGTTGGTCGCTTTCATCGCTTCCAAGCTCAAGCTTTGCCCATGATTTTGTAACATTATGATAAGCATGTCTTGCCATGTTGAAAATAAAAGTTGTTCCGGCAACAGCCATAACGGCCGCAAATACCGAAGTTCCGGCAAAAAACATTATCAGCCCTAAGACAGAACCGGCTGAAAATCCGTTAAGCGTAGCTTTTTTTATTGCTTCCGCTCCTTTTAATCTCTCCCGATAAATATACCCATACTTGTTTGGATTGTTTATGCCCTTAGAGTTATAATGCATGTCAACAAATCGTTTTGCCGAAAAAATAACATTTGGCAGAAATTCCACAGCCCCCACTAAAAGACCTCTAAACCACCCGTCTTTTTTAAGCCCCAGAAAATCCATAAAACGCTCAACCCTCGGAAACTCGAGCCGCGCGTCTTCTGTTTGCG
This sequence comes from Candidatus Endomicrobium neocapritermitis, assembly GCA_009778325.1. Lineage (GTDB taxonomy): Bacteria > Elusimicrobiota > Endomicrobiia > Endomicrobiales > Endomicrobiaceae > Endomicrobium_B > Endomicrobium_B neocapritermitis. The sequence goes on from WRJZ01000028.1 coordinate 9,866, forward strand.
GCGGCAATTCCCAAATAGCTTCAGCATTTTCATCACCAACATTATTTTCTGCTATTCTTGTTATTTCCCTTGATCCGTCTGCGTTTATTTCTATCAATATATCTGCGCGTTGGCCTATATGCGGCTTGAGCTTTTCATCGCCTTCTCTTGTTATACCGTCAAAATATACAAAGCCGTTTTTTCTGTTTTGTCTCACTTTTACTCCGGAAACTATGTATATTCCCGGTTTTTTAAGCATATTGCTTACTTCTTCGATTACTTTTGACGGCACTCTTCCCGTCGGAATCCGGTATGCCAACGATCTTGTTGTTTGTTTATTTTCATTTAACTCATATATTCGTATCATTTCCCCGCTTTCTTCCCAGAGAATATCAGCAGGACCTGCTTTTTCCACATCTTTTTCGGCTGCTCTTGTTATCTTCTTTGTTCCGTCTTTGCCTACCTCTATCAATATCTCCGCGGGTTTGCCCGCGTAATGCGACAGATTTGTTATTATCCGCATGTTGGCAAAAGATATAACGCCGCCTTCCCCAACTTTTATGTCGGAAACTTTGTATATCCCCTGATTTTCAATCTCTTTTTCACTTGACGGCGATAATATCCCTCTTGATTCCAGCTTCCAAACAGCCGGAGATTTTTCTTTTGCTTCCGATTGAACAATATTATCTGATTTCAAATCCCAAATGGCCTGAGAATTTTCATCCTCAACATTATTTTCGGCTATTCTTATTACGCTTTTTGCAATATCTCCGTTTTCCTTTCTGCTTACTTCTATCAATACCTCTACGCGTTGGCCTAAAAACGGCTTCAATTTCCCGCTTTCTCTTCTTATGTCGTCATATTCTACCGCCGCCGCGCCGTCTCCGATGCTGACCACTGTTAATCCGGAAATTTTGTATATTCCCTCCCGGCTGTTGAGCATATTGATTGCTTCATCTTTTACTTTTTTTGCTTTTGACGGCAATCTTCCTTTTGAAGCCGTGTATTCTTTCACATCTGCTATTGTATTGTTTTCACCTAACCTGTATATTCTTATCTTCTCACTGCTTTCTTTCCAGATAATTTTGCCGCTTTCTTCCGATATCTTTATTATTTTTCGCGTAATACCTTCTATAAATATATTTACGTTTTTGCCTATGTACTCTGACAGCGCTGCTATTGTTCTATGCTTTCCGCCGTATATTACTCTGCCTGCTACGATTTGACCTTCCGCGTCTGAGATTGCTATCACTCTTTTTAGAATTTTGTATATTCCCGGTTTTTCCGATATCTCGCTTCTGCTTGACGGCAGCAACTTTCCTGATTCCGACTTCTTCCAAATATGCTTTGACATTAACTGTGAAGTATAAGAGTTCACTTGTAGTTTGCATTTGTATGCTCCGGCTATGAAAGCTGAAATAATATCAATAGGTGAAGCTGGTGTTATTGTTTCATCTTGCAGGGGTGAACCGTAATTTATCCGGTGACCTTTTTTTACAAAACCCGTTACCGGCCTTATTTGCAGGATGTGGATTGTGTTGTCCGAGCTTATTGCCCACTCTATGTCAACCGGATAACCTGTTTCTTTTTCCAACTCGGAATATATCTCGTTTAATATTACAGCTTCCGTTTCGCTTAACACGCGCGCGCCAAGTTCGCGTTTCGGCAAAGATTCTTCTTTTGTGCCGCCTTTTTCGTACGGCGTTATTTTTCCGCTTCGCCCATGCGCCTTTACATACTCTATCTTGCCGCCTATAACTTGCGCTTTGTCCGAAGGAAATCTTCCGGACACCAAACCTTCGCCAAGCCCGAATACCGCTCCCGTCACTCCGTTAATCGTTGCGCCGGATTTGTCCACTTCATCCGCCATGTTCTGCACTAATACCGCAGGCATCACCGCGCTTATTCCTCTATCTATAGCGTATCCTATGATTTTAGCGCTGAAAAATGACTCCCATACTTTTAATACATTTTCTACAACTTCATCTTTGTTTACATTTAAATAACTTGCTCCCATTCCCGCATATGAATTTTCCGCGCCGTCTTCTCCTATTCCTGACGAACGCACTGCCAGCAAGTTCTGACTTTCCGACAATGTTTTGATTATCGATGATTTCAGCGATTCATTATCCGCTTTTCCTATCAGTTCTTGTATCCTTGTTCCGGCAGTCTTTACTGCAACCGCATCTTTCTTTTTGATTGCCTCCATAAATTGCTCAAATTCGCTTCCCGCGAATTCTTTAAATATGCCAAATCCTAAAGCTATACCGTCCGGAGCCGATATTTCTACTTTAAAGCCTTTCTTTTTAAGCGTTTTTTGTAAATTAGCGGCCGTCCTTAATAAAAATCCTGCTCCAATATTTTTTTCTCCGTACTCCGGCGCGTCTTTTGCTCTTAACTCTTTTATAGCTATTATTCCTGTCTTCGGAGAAAGCTGTTTCTGCTGCGTATTTATTTCATTAAATAACTCTTCGGCAGCTTTTCCTAATTCCTCATTTCCGTAATAATTTTCCCAATATTTTGCTTCTTTTATTATTTTCAATCCGGATTCAATGTCTTTTTCGGTAAATTTCTTCTTTTCGATTTTTTCGATTAAACCTCTTATTTCCGCTATTCTTATTTCGCCCAATTCCCTTACTGCCGCTTCTGCCTTTTGCAGCGCTGCGTCTATTTCGCTGTTTGTTATTCCTCTTTCTCTCAAATTTAGCGCTAATGTGTATTTCTTGAGAGGATTGTTTTCATTTTCTATCTCTCTAAGCCGTTCTTCTATATATTTTTCATCTGTTATTTGCGTTTTTTGTTCTCTTTTACCTATAACTATCTCGCCGGTCTCTCCGTCTATTTCTATTTCCTGCACTTCTTTTATAATTACTTTTTCTTCTTGGGCCGCAATCACTTCATACCCATTACTTAACTTAATTTTTTTACCTGTCTTTACATAACTTAATGCCAGCATGCCGTTTTCCCATTTGCCGGACATTATTATTCCCGCTTTCTTCTTTTCATTTAAAGCTATAGCGGAATGCATTACTTCGCTTCCGCGCATTGCTATTACTCCTTCGCTGTCCTCTCTCACCGCATCATCCGGGGTAAATTCTTCTCTTACCAATATCTTCCCTTTGGATTTTTCTATATCGTACGTTGCTTGCGCTCTTTTATTTTCTCCTTTTGCAAAAACTCTCCCTTTAAATATCATAGGTTTATCATTGTCGTCTGTTTGCGCTTCTTTATTCATTTCTTCTATAATGCCTGCCGCCTGCGCATTCAGTTCCGAATTTAATTTATAGCCTTTAGACATCTTTTCCGATATCGAGTAGCCCTCTTTTTCCAATAACTCTTTTAGCTCCGCGTATTCTATATCTCTCCTTGCTCCGTTAGATGTCACTATCTCGGCATACGCCGCTTCTATTTTTCTTTCTCCTCTTTTAGTCATTGCTTTTACGGACAGCATATCTCCGTTTTGCAGTTTCAGCCACCCGCTTTTTATTTCCGTATTGCCTATTACGTTTTCCGTTCTGAAAAACAAATGCTCATACGGTAAATTGTCTATCGCATGCCCCTGCAGAATCAAACTTCTTGGCAATTTTTTATTTTCTCCGTCGAATACTTCAGTGAATTTAACGTATGAATTGTAGTCCCCGTTTAATTTGTAATCCGCATACGCGCGGCCTTCGGCTATGTATCTGTCTATTTCTTCGGGAGCGCGCATATCTTCGGGGATTTTCAATTTTTCATAAGTAGGCTCATAAAATTCACGTCCTGCTTGGATTTGGGCGTCAATTTGCGTCAATTGCGGAGAAGATTTCATTTTTTCTATATATTCTTTTGTGCTGTCAGAAAGTAATTCATAAATTCTATCATCTTGAAAATGTTGCGTCTTAATTATATGATGAGCTTCCTTGCGTGCCGCACTTTGATCCTTCGGCATCTCACGTAAGAGTGCGGTTTCTTCCGTTATGTCCATAACTCTTGTAAAAAGAAAGAATTTCTCCGCGCATTCGCTTGCCGCATTCTGCGCGCTTTTGACGTTATATCTTACTTGAAATCCTCCCGGAGCGCTATAATCCGATATGTTGAATCCGTTATCTTTGAAAATCATGCTTAATGTTAAAGTCCTGATACCTCTTTCGTAGGACGGATCATAAAAATTTGCTATTATTGCCTCGTCCTCTGAATCTAAATCTATCACGATATCAGCGCTATGACGGTCTCCAATCTCCACGCTGCAAATTATTGTATTTCCCAAAACGTAGAGCGTGTTAAATCTCTTTATACTGCCTAAACTTGTTAAACTTGATATGAATTCTTCCGCTTTAGGGCTCATTTTTTCTTCGGAACAATTTACAACTTGTACCTCGCCGGCACCCGGACAGATATAGATGTAATCAATTTTTTCATCAAACTTTCCCGGCATAGTTTTCAAATTTTTAAATTTTCTTATTCCCGTTTGATGCACCGCGTTTATCAATGTGTGTATATCGTCTATTTCATCAAGCCGTTTTTCATCCAATTTATTTGGGATTGTACGCTTTTCTATATTTTTATTACTTTTCCAATCCGCTTGTATTTTTTTATATGACTCCATCGCTTTTTGCGAAGCTTGCAAATCTATTGCCTCTAACCCGTTCTCTATCATCTTTTTAAGATGATTCAAAGCGCCCTCCATATCGCCCCTGATATACGCGGACATCGCCGCCCTGTTTGAAGACATCAATTCTTTATACCTGGAAAATCTTTTTGACAGCCATTTTTTGCTTTGCGAATTATCATTTTGGAACTCAAGAACTTTAATCGTCCTGCCGAAATTAACTAACGACACGCTATTTTCAGGCATTTTTCCTTTCAATGCGTCATCGGCAGGCTTTTCGGCGTTATCTGCTGTCTCCGCTTTCAGAGAAAGAGCTAAATCGTTCATATCTTCTATTTCTTCCGGTGAAGAGTTTCTAATTTTTGGAACAAAATCTGCTACAGCAAATTTATTGCCGTCTTGAAATTCGAAAGAAGATTCGTTATATTCGTTATTTGAAAGAGAAATTTTAATTTTACTTGCTTCAATTTCACTATTCAATAAATAGGCTTGACTCGCAAAAACAGCTTCTTCGCTTCTGCGATTAAGTTCGCCCTCCTGAACTTTATTAACGACTGCCGTTTTGTTATTATTTGCAATATCAACAAATAAGTAAATAGGCGCATCTCTTTTAAAGCGGTTGCCGTAAGCAAAAGTATTTTTTAAAACTTCACGGATAGAACTCTCATAATCATTTCTGAGTTTTGAATCTATATGCTCGGGATAAAGCCATTCGGCAAACTTCGTGGAAAAACTGGATAGGTCAACATATATTCTTTCGTAATGATTTTTATTAAGCGATTCATTTTCAAGCAATTTAAAAGTAAGCGACAGCATTTTTCCTTGCCTTACGGCTTCAATAGCCTCTTGCGCGTTATACGCTATATGTGAAATGTCAAACGCGGCTATACCTTTAGCTTTAAGATTTTTCGCAAGAGCCAAGCCGTTTTCATCTTTAACTTCAGAAGCTTTTAGTTTTTCCCGTTTTTCACGTCTTTCTCTCTTTTTCAACAGAATTTTTGCCAACGCCGCTTCATCATACCCCAAAGCTGAATACGAAGCCCAGAAAATTCTTGCGGCTCCGGTTACTCCGTCTTCGCTGTCTATAAGTTTATTCGTTTTATGCGCTTCAAGCAGCGCGTTCTGAATGTGAATGTACTCATCGGACATTCTGCTGATCAGTTCTTGTTCCACGCCGTCAATAGGCTCGGAACTAGGGAAGTTTGTCTCAATATCAAAAATCAGCCCGTCGCCGGTTACCATATTATTTTTAGCGGCGAATTCCATTACATTTTTTACTATTTTGTAAACGCGCGGGTTAAAAATGAAGTCGTACAGCAAAGCCGCGTTTGCGGCGGCACCGGCAGATACTGCCGCCGCGGAAGGAAAATTTATTTTATTTGGCTCAACGGATTTTCCAACATTTTCGGTTAAAACTTCTACATTTCCGGATTTGTTTTTTTTAAGGGTTATTTTAAATTCATTGGAGAGTGTTAGTGTTACGGATGTCCGATCTCCGGAATAATCGGATTCAATCTCTTTTCCTAATGCTTCACTTATGCCCTTACTAATAAAAGAAATGTTTTGCTCATTATACTCGAGAGACGAAAGCGATGTTACGGCAGCATCTATCATCATCCGCGCTATTTCCGCGGGCGGCGCCTGCGAAGCAAGCGCCAAAGCCAAAGTCTGCGATGAAAAGAGCACCCCCCCCCCTCTATTTATCATCGACAAGAAAGAATTATAATTTTCTTCGGCAGTTTTTGTTTCCTGCGTGACCGAAGGCATAATGCTTATATAAGAGACGCCGGTCTTGTTAAATATTTTATTTAAACCTTCGCTGTGGAAACCGCCCGTCACGGCTATTACGATTTCATTTTTCGCGTTTTTATCAAGTCTTTTCTCTATATTCTTCACGAATATCGCGTTTCTGTCTTTATTGATTTTGTAATATTCCATAAGAAATTTTATATCTTCTGACATTGAGCTTAACGTATTCTTAAAAGCGTATTTTGAATATATTTTCTCAAATCTCGGATACTCTTTTTCAAAAAATTCATAATCGGCAGCAGTTATCTTCGTATTAAAAAAAGATTCAAGGTACGCGTAAAAATCGCTCAGGAAAGAAATTTCTATTTCTTCCGGCGTGCTTGAAAACGCTATTCTTATGTCTTCCGCTATTCTTCTTTCTTCGTCAAGCATGGCGACAATGTTGATTTTCCTGCTCGCTTCTATATAAGAGATAAGATGCCCGAGACTGCTTCCGGCGTCTATGTTTATGCCGTGCTTTTTTGCAAGTTCCGGCATGCGCAGTCCGAGCTCTTCGACATTTGAAAAACCTGCCGTCGCAAGAGACAGTTTACTGTATTCGTTATAAGAAAGATTGTCTTTAAGGTAATTGACAAGAACCTGCATTTCATAAGAAGCTTTTTTGTAATCTATTTTTCTCGAGGTTTTAATGAGTTCGCAGTATGCCGTAAAAATAGGATACTTTTCAGAAGATATCGGCAGGAGAGAATTATATTTGGCGTCATTATTATCTAATTTTTCTATGTATTTTCTCAGAAGAGCGTAATATCTCTCCGCAGGCATTTTGCCCTGCCTGTAATTTTCAAAAGTCGCGGTAAATTTATGATTTTCACGGCTAAAATATTTTGCTTTGAGATATTCTATTTCGGATTTTATCTCTGAAAGTTTTTCTTGATACCGTTCATTATTATCCAGGGCTTTTGAAAGCCTTTCAAGGTTTTGATGATGAATTTCCTTGTCTTCCAAACCGTAAAAAGGCGTTTTCACGTCGTTTTTAAGATAATAATATTCCGCGCCCGTAAGCCTTCCTTTTTCAAATAATCCTTCAATAATATTATTTCTGAGTTTTTCGTCTTTCACCCGGCCGAATATGCCGGTATCCACTTTATCATAGCCGCCTTCAACAAAAATCGCCGAAATTTCATAGCTTTTCTGCAAATTTCCGATTATCTGTTCAATATTTTTATGCACTTCCGCGTGGCAGTGCAAATCCTGTATGTTTATTACGGTATAGCGGCTGTTTTCAAATGTCTTTGATTCTATTACCCTTCCAAGGTGAAACGGGATAAAGCTTAGCGTATTTTCAACGGCATTGTTATTATCTCCGCTTGTTATAACGGCATGGGCGACATCCGTCCCGATGACGGAAATCATAAAGCTCAAAGCGGTAAAAAGTGAGATTAGTTTACGCATAAGTTTTTCCCTAAAAAGAAATCCGGCTTGAGGGAAATTTCCTCAAGCCGAATTCTAAATTAATACATCGCCAATAACAAAAACATCCACGGGAACGCTTCCTTTTTGAAGCGCCTCAATTGACAGTAAATACTGTTTGGTTATTTCCGGGTCATCGCCAAAAGGGCTGCCTCGCATTCGGTCGCTCACAAAACCCGTAAAGCATATAAAATCTTTTCCGAAATGAACGCTTTTTTTATTACTGAGAGTTATTGTTTTAACTGCACACAGAGCAATTTCGTCGGTTTTGGAATTGTATGACGGAAGTTTATTATTTCCGGCATCTTTAACGTACATATTGAAAAAGAAATCTTTTGTTCCGCCATAATACTTTCTGACAATTTTATCGGAAATATCCAAAAGGCTTACGGCTTTAGCGGTTTTCGATGAAATTTCAGCGGATTTTGCACCGGCAAAATAAAGACCAGCCTCCGCAAAGCACGCCTGCGGAACTGATAATGAAAATAAAAAGAAAGAAATAATAACTGCTGCTATTTTCTTTTTCATACTATATTAATTCTAGTACATATATGTATTTTTTGTAATAAATACTTGTAAAATAATAGTAAATTTTAAATAAAGTAGAAATGCAGGGATGCAAAGAGGCGGGGATGCAGTGTAACGACAAAGGCATAAAACTGCCTTTATCTGTCATCCAGAGTGTTTTTATCGTTTTTGTTGTTGCCCAGCCTCTCCGCATCTCTGCATCTTTGCATCCGTCGTTATTATTTACATCTTCTGATTTTAATATTATAATCACAATCAGTAATGAAACTTGATAATCCGCAAACTTACAAACAATTGCTGGCAAGATTGGCAATGATAAATATCTTTTTTGTCATTTTTATGACAATTACGACATTTCTTATTTTTATAAGTTATGACGCGTCGCTGTGGCACATCTGTCCTAAATCAGGCATTTTTAAAGTTTTCTTCCAAAACATCAGATTTAACCTTTCAGTTGCCGGATATTTTAACGCCCCGGTTTTTATCTCTCTTATAATTTTTTTGACTTTCAGACCTGCGCATATCACAAAATTTTTCGCAGGTATTATAAGATCTTATTATCTTTCGGCGTTTATCGCGTCTTTTTCGCTGCTTACGCTTTCATTTCTGATTAAAAACATTAAAAGCATAGAAAAAATTATGTCCACGGAATATTTTTCAAAACTTTCGATTATTTATTCCGCTTTCGATAATCCTACGTTTGTAACAATGCTTATAATAATGTCCGCATTATTTTTGATAACAGTGATTTTCTTTGCGCTTTTTTTCAAAATGATTTTAAAGGCAGAGGAATACACGATTGACGATTATCAGCAGGCCATGGTCGCGACCGTACTGGCGTTGCTTCTGTGCGTATTTTTTGCCAAAGGAAAAGTTATAGGGCATCTTACTGTCCGCGATGCCGCCGTAACGCCGGTTATACAGCTCAATGATTATGCCGTTGCCGGTCCGTACAAAATATTTAACGATTTAAAAAAGCTGAACTTATCGGACATATCGGTCATAAAAAACAAAAGAGCGGCTCTTGAGGAAAACAATATGATAATAACTGATGATGACGAAGAAAAAGCCAGGCAGCTGCTTTACAGATTCACTCCAAAGGCAATTAACAATTAACAATGAACAATTAATAATTATTGTGTTTTCGCCTTGCGAAAACTTGTTAATAAGTTTCGGCAAAGCCGAAACTCCGACATTGTTATTTGTTCATTGTTAATTATTAATTGCCGTTAAAATTCTTGCCTCGGTTTTATCTCTTCTGTAAGAAAAAAACAAATTATCCCCGCAAAAAGTACACAACCGGCTTGAATGTATTTCTTTTACGCCTTCTTTTTTAAGAATTTTACGCGCTGTTTCCGACAAATTCAGTCTGTTGTTTTTAAGCCGTACGCCGAATGCTTTTCCTAATTCCGCGCCGACCTCATAACAGCATTCCCGAATATGCGGGCCTATGTAAACAACAATATCTTCGGCTTTAACTTTGAATTTTTTATTAAAAATTTTTATTGTGTTTTGAAGTATTCCTGACGCGAGCCCTTTCCAGCCCGCGTGTACCGCCGCTTTTACGGATTTGTCTTTTGACGCCATCAAAACAGGCATGCAGTCAGCAGTAAAAATTCCTAGCATTATATTATTTTCATTTGTTATAAGCCCGTCGCAGTCTTCAATAAAACCGCCTTTATCTTTTTCGCCGGCAACATGTACATTATTACCGTGAACCTGACGCATCAGCACAATATTTTTCGCGTCTAATTCCAAAGAACGCAGCAAAGAATTTCTTTGCGCGCCGTTTTTCATATCGCCGCACGATTTAACCGAAGTGAAATGCTTAAGAGGAAACCTGCTTTCAGTGATGAGTTTGTTTTTCATAATTAAAATTAGAAGCTGGGAGAGCTGGGAAGTTGAGAAGCTGAGCAAAGACAACGACAAAGACAAAACGAACGCAGCTCCTCTCAGCTTCCCAGCTCTCCCAGCTTCTTCATTTAAGTTTTTTAACTTTCCAATAGGTATAAGCCGGTTTTGAAAAATCCAATTCTTCGGACGCGCCTGCTTCGGGAGCGTCAAAGAGCGACGCCTGCCCGAGTTCTTTTTTTACCGGAGCATCGCTTTTAAACCCGGTCGCTATTATGGTGATTTTAATTTTATCGTCAAGCCTGTTGTCTATTGCGTGGCCGTAATATATGTGCCCTTTCATGTCGTAACTTTTTATTACATCGCCTATGTCTTTGAGCTTCAAAGCCGAAACATTCGCGTTTGTCGTTACGTTTATAAGCATCTTTTCGGCTTGGGAAATATCATAATTGTCGAGAAGAGGGCTTGAAACCGCTTTTGCGATTGCTTCTTTGACATTGTCGCTGCTCGCGCTTTCGCCTATTCCTATCAGAGCCGTTCCTGAATTTGCGACTATGGTTCTGACGTCGGCAAAATCCATATTAATTTCGCCGGGCGTTGTTATCACGTCGGTTATAGCCTGCACGCTCTGCCTTAAAACGTCGTCGATAATCTGATACAAAGCTTTTGCCGACATTCTTTCGTCAACGACGTTAAATACTCTTTCATTCGGAATTATTATGAGCGTATCGGTATAATTTCGCAGATTGCCGATACCTTCCTCGGCCTGCGACATTCTGACCTGTCCTTCAAACCCAAACGGTTTTGTTACGACCCCTATAGTCAAAATGCCTTCCGATTTTGCTATCTGCGCGACAACGGGCGCCGCGCCCGTGCCCGTGCCTCCGCCCATTCCGGCGGTGACAAAAACCATATCCGCGCCTTTAATCGTTTCGCGTATGATGTCCATGCTTTCTTCGGCGGCCTTTTGCCCGATCGCCGGATTTCCTCCGACGCCAAGCCCTTTGGAAATTCTTTCGCCAATCTGCAGCCGCACCGGAGCCGCGGACTCTCTCAAAACCTGCACGTCCGTATTTATGGCGATAAACTCGACGCCGCTCACGTTAGCGGCTATCATTCTGTTAACTGCGTTTGAACCGCCGCCGCCTACGCCGATAACTTTTATTACCGCAGGCTGACCATTGCTTGAATTTTCAACAGGCAATATTATCTTCATTTTAAAAAGTTTCCTCAAACCATTTGCTTACTTTGGAAAAAAATCCGTTTCCGGAAGATTTCGGAGAATATACGGAGTAAGTGCTGCCCATAGTCGAAGCGACCGCTCCGATTGCGGTTGTATAAACCGGATTTAAAACTATTTCATGCGGGCCTACAACTTTCTCGGAATTCGGCACGCCGATTCTTACGGAACATCCGAAATATTTTTCAAAAGCTTCGGTCATGCCTTCAAGCTGGCAGCCGCCGCCGGTCAAAATAATTCCTCCCGACAAAAACTGCGAACCGTAAGAACTTTTTTTCATCATATCTTCTATAACAAACAGCATCTGTTCCACTCTCGGCTGTATTATTTCCACCAAATTCTTTCTTTCGTATTTTTTTACGCTTCTTCCGTCAGCCGCCCTGTATTCGAATTCCGAATTTTTTAAATTAGGATGCGCAAAAGCCGCTCCGTACATTTCTTTAACTTCTTTCGATACGGAAAAAGAAGCCCTGAGCTTATGCATGATGTCCCGCGTTATATAATCCGCGCCGACCTGCGCTTCTCCGGTATGCCTTATTATCCCGTCGGCATAATGCACAAGCCCTGTTGTCAGCCCGCCCAAATCAACGACAAGACATCCGAGCTCCTTTTCTTCTTTTGTTACAAGAATATCGCTTGCCGCCAAATAGCCGTAAACTTTTTCATCACAGCTTATGTCGACTGAATTCATAGCCTTTATTATGTTGCCGATATTGCTGCTGACGGCTACCAGAGCGTGCACGTCAACTTCTATAAAAGTGCCTTCCATCCCTATGGGGTTTTGTATTCCGCGCTGCTGGTTTAAAATAAATTCCCTCGGAATTATCTGCAAAATTTCATGTTCCGGGTCGAGTTTAATCATTTTTCTCGCGCTGTCTAAAGCGTTTACGACGGTCTCCTCGGTAATTTCCCTGTTTGAGTGCGTAATATTCGCCACTCCTTTGGAGTTTTTCGCTTCAATAAAACTGCCTCTTATCGCGACAATGACATTGCCTATATGGCTTCCCGCGGCCTTTTCAGTTTCTTCAAAAGCTCTTGCCATTGCCATTGCTGCTTCCTGTATGTTTATTACGGCCCCGGCTTTTATACCGTCGCTGCACGGAACGCACGCGCAGCCCAAAATTTTGACAAGCCTCGCGTCTTCGTCCCTGGCTCCCGCAACGCAGCAAACCTGATTGCTTCCGATATCAAGCCCTGCTATAAGCTCTTGTTTTGGCATTATTCATTCCTTTTTGAGAAGTTTAGAGAGCTGGGATGTTGGGAAGCCGAGAGGAGCTGTGGTCGTTTCGTCTTTATCTTTTGCCGTTGTCTTTACTCAGCTTCCCAGCTTCCCGGCTTCTCAGCTTCAGCCGTTATTGTCGTTTCTTGGTTTTACGACCGCTTTTCCGAGTTCGTAAAAAGTCATATCTATGTACTCTATTTCTTTATGTTTATTAACCGCGTCAACGTAAATTTTCTTGAGCTTATCAAATTTGTGTTTCACGTATTCAGGCCTTTCATCGCCCCAAAAAATTACCGTTCCGTCATAAGTTTTAAAAACTATGTCTCCCGTTTTTGAAAATCTTATCTCGGCTATATTATCGAGAAAATCCTCGCACGCGGGCTTAAAAATTTTCAAAAACTTTAAAATATCGCTTCTTTCGCTTTCGGTTTTATACGCGATTACCGGAATTTTCATGCCGCTCATAAAACCGCGCAGAGGAAAAGGCTTATCTTCAAAATCCACGCCCATTATTTCCCCGCCGGACATTACAAAAGCTTCCGGAGTCCTTTCATAAAGTTTTACGCGCACTTTCTGCCATCTTCTGTTAATTGAAATATTCATGAGCTCGGGCTTAACTTTCTTTATCTCTTCTTCGGCTTCGGATAAATTTATTTTCAGCAGATTATCGCCTATTTTAAAAGGCAGAAGCTCTCTTATTTCGGCTTTTGTGACATTTTTGCATCCGACAACGTCTATTTCTTTTACCATTATGCTTTCGGAAGCGTAAACATATCCGACAAGTTTTTTCGCGCCGATATAGATAAGCGCGCACAGAAAAGTTATCAGGCAAAGGTAAATAAAAAGTTTTCCGAACTTTCTTCCTTTTTTAGAAGAACGCCCGTGCCCATGGTTTAAGGCAACTCTTCTCTTGTATGTATACTTTTTTCTTTTAACAGGCATTTTTTACAATGAACTCTCTATAATTTTTAAAACCAGCTCTTCAAAACTTATGCCGCAAGCCCTTGCCGCGTCCGGAAGAAGAGAAGTTTCCGTCATTCCGGGCACCGTATTATTTTCCAAAACCCAGACTTTTCCGTTTTGGTCGACTATCATATCAACCCTGCACACGGCGCGGCATTTAAGCGACTTATAAACTTTTTCGGCATTGTACTGGGCGTGATTATACGCATTTTTGCTTATTTTTGCCGGGATTATATGCTTTGAACCGCCTTTTGCGTACTTTGATTTAAAATCATAAAACTTTCCCTTCGGCACGATTTCAATGACTGGCAGCGCTTCTCCGTCTAAAACGCCTATTGTGATTTCTTTGCCTTTAATAAACTGCTCGACGATAATCTCATCGCCGTATTTAAAAGCTTTTTTCGCGGCGGCCGCAAGCTCCGACGCTTTTTTAACTATCGATATTCCTATAGCCGACCCCTGGTCAACAGGTTTTACGACAACGGGATATTTTTTTATTTCCGGAATCATTTCAAATTTTTTTAAAACAAACCAATCAGGAGTTAACACGCCCGCGCATTTAAAAAGATCTTTTGAAATGCTTTTATTCATCGAAGCCGAACTCGCAAAAACGCCGCAGCCCGTGTAAGGTATCCCCATAACTTCAAGCATGCCCTGTATTGTCCCGTCTTCGCCGATAGGGCCATGAAGGGCTATATACGCGATATCTATTTTTTCTTTTCTGATTTTTTCGGCGACATTTTTATCAACGTCTATGGCGGTAACTTTAAGTTTGAGCTTTTTCATGGCGTTTATAACGGCTTTTCCGGATTTCAGCGAAATTTCTCTTTCGCTCGATGTTCCTCCGTATAAAACGCCTATTTTTTTATTTTTCAGTTTATCTGGAATTACAGTCATGTTTTCCTTTAAAAATCAAATATTTTCAGTTCCAGCTCCAAATCCACGTTACACTTATCTTTCACCGTCTTTCTTACAGTATAAATCAAATCAAGCACGTCATTATAAGCGGCGTTTTTGGCATTTACTATAAAGTTGGCGTGTACTTGCGAAACTTCCGCGCCGCCTTTTTTCCTGCCTTTAAGCCCCGCATCGTCAATAAGTTTTCCGGCGCTTAGCCCAGTAGGATTTTTAAATATGCATCCTGCGTTCGGCAGAGATAAAGGCTGCGATTGTACGCGTTTTGAAATGCTGTCGGATACAGTCTTTAAAATATCATTTCCGGCGTCTTTTTTCAAGGAAAAATTAATTTTTGAAATCACGCAGTCTTCAAGACCGCTTTTTCTGTATTCAAAAGGGATTTCATTCTTTTTTAAAACCTGTTTTTTATAAGTATTGTCTGAAGTTTTTTTAAAAATTTCAACGCTTTCTACCGCACTGCTTATCCAATTGTCCGCACTGCCGGCATTTCCGAAAACTGCGCCGCCTACAGTCCCCGGAATTCCCGCGCAGCATTCAAGCCCCGAAAGATTTGATTCTGCCGCGCTTTTAACAAGAGCAGAAAGACTCGCTCCCGCCCCACAGGTAACTTCGTTACCTTTTATAAAAAGACCCTCAAATTCTTCCGTTAATTTCGCAATGATGCCTCTGTAACCTTTATCCGGAAAAAGAATATTCGTGCCGCTGCCAATGAAAAGAAAAGGTATTTTTTCATCGGAAACAGTTTCTAAAAAAGCCCGAAGAGCGTTTTCCTCAGGTATTTCAGCAAAATAATCCGCAGGGCCGCCTATCTTAAAAGAACAAAGCTCCGATAACATTTTATTGTTATGTATTTTGCATCCCGCGTCAGATAATTTTTTTAAAGTTTCATTTGTCATTGTTTTTGTTAATGCTAAAGACAAATCACCAGCCTTTTTTCAAAAAGGGGATTGCCTTTCGTTGTTGCCCTGCATCTCCGCCTCTTTGCATCCCTGCGTCTTTATTAAATTATCTGCAGTAATTCTTCGCCTTTTTTCCACACGTCTCCGGCTCCGAGAGTCAGCACTATATCTCCGGAAGACAATGTTTCGCATAAAGCTTCCAAGCTTTTAAATCCTTCAGCTTCGCATTTATTTTTTTTCAGGCTTTTTATTATCAAATCCGAACTTACGCCTTCAATAGGTTTTTCTCCCGCGGAATAAATATCAAGAACTTTTATAAAATCCGCGGCGTAAAAACTTTTTCCGAACTCATTATAAAGATTTTGCGTTCTTGTATACCTGTGAGGCTGAAATAAAACAATAAGCTTTCTTTTAGGCCAAAAATGTTTTATGGCTTTAAGCGTCGCGGAAACTTCAGTGGGATGATGGCCGTAATCGTCTATAACGGTCACGCCGTTTTTTTCGCCTTTAATTTCAAGCCGCCTTCCGACGCCGTCAAAAGAGTTAATGGCCCTTGAAATATGATTAAACGGAATGCCCAGCCATAAACCTACGCCTATTGACGCCAGCGAATTTGACACATTATGAAGACCGGGAATTTTAATGCATACCTTGCCGAGCTTTTTGCCGTTATAAATAACTTCGTAAGCAGTGCAGTCAGCCTCTCTCTTAATATTTACCGCTTTAATATCAGGCTCGCCCGCCAGCCCGTAAGTAACATATTTTCTTGTTATTTTAGGAATTATTTCTTTCACAAGTTTATCATCCGTACAGACAATAGCGGCGCCGTAAAAAGGAATACTGTTGATATGTTTTATAAAAGCTTCTTTAAGATTTTCCATATCGCCGTAATAATCCAAATGATCGTTGTCTATGTTAGTCACAACTGTTATCACGGGCGAAAGTTTTAAAAATGAGCCGTCGGATTCATCTGCTTCGGCTACCATATATTCTCCGCGCCCGAGACGCGCGCTGGTTTTTAGGTTTTTAAGCCTGCCTCCGATAACTATAGTCGGATCAAGCCCGCCTTCGTCCAAAACCAAAGCCGTCATGGAAGTGGTTGTGGTTTTCCCGTGTGTGCCGGCAATCGTAACGGCATATTTTAATCTGGCAAGCTCGGCAAGCATTTCCACGCGCGGTATTACCGGAATTTTATTTTTTAAAGCGGCGACAACTTCCGGATTGTCCTTGCGGACGGCGGTAGAAGTTACTACAACTTCGGTATTTCTTATATTTTTCGCGTCGTGGCCTATAAAAACTTTCGCTCCGATTGCTTTCAAATGTTCGGTAACATCCGTTTTCTTTAAATCCGAGCCAGAAACATTGTGCCCTAAATTTATCAAAACTTCCGCGATTCCGGACATTCCGGAGCCGCCTATACCTACAAAATGTATATTTTGATTTTTTCTAAACATTTATTTGCCCTTCATTTTTTTGGAATGATACTCCGCGCTGACAGTCGTAGTGATTCCGCCGCGGATTCCGAATTCAAGCTCAACGCTCATATTTTTAGGTTTTACGGCTTTAACCAAATCATCCATTATTCTGTTCACAACGCTTTCATGAACCATACCGACCATTCTGAAAGTCTGAAGATACATTTTAAGCGATTTAAGCTCAACTACGGTTTTAGCCGGAACATAATTAATTACAAGATAAGCATAGTCAGGAAGACCCGTCCAAGGGCAAAGGCATGTAAACTCTTCGGTTTCAATGCAGACATTAATATCTTTTCCCGCGTATTGATAAGGCATTGCTTCAAGAAGCGAAGGCGTAACTTTGTCAAAAACCGGCATATTTTTCATAAAACCTCTTATTTAAATATAAATTTTTCACATTATACCATAATTAACGGCAAACGGCGAAGCAAAAACGGCGAGAAAGGCAGAAGGTAAGATGATAGGAAGTTATGAAGATAAGTAACGGCAAAGACAAAACAAACCTTCTTTCTCTTATCATCCTACCTTCTTATCTTCTATTCTTCCATTGCATCTGCCCAAATTGTTAAAAAACTTGTATAATATCTGTATTAACGGAGAAAATATGAATTGGAAAGCAATTGCCGAAAAAATATCACCATTAAAAGAACTCGCCAATAACGAGGAAATTAAAGACAAGCTTGAAAGTTTATCTTTATATAATTCTTCGCTCAAACAGCTTCTTGACGGGGACGGAGCCGCAGAACTTGCGCCTGCCGTAATTAAAGAAAATGAGCTCAGAGACAATACGTTGGCAAAAATATACGAACTGCAAAAACAGGCCGAACAGTCAAAAACAGCCGAAGAAGAAACCGCCAAGCTTATCGAATGCTTTTTTTATATAGATAATTATCTCAGCCTGTATTCGGAGCCGGAGCTTTTTTTTATAGAGTCTCGTAAAAGTTTGCATCTTTGCGACGCTCAAGAACTTATTGATTCAAAAAATAAGTTTGAAAATATAATACAAAGCATGTTTTTCTTTCAGGAACTTAATACAAAAGCGCATATGTCCGTCGCGGCTTTATGCAATTTTTTAAGAGGAAGCAAAACGAACGTTTCGGAATTTATCGACACGGTAGATTATGTCATATATAAGCTTGATTTTATTAACCGTACGGTTTTTGAACAGAAAAAAGCCGACGACGCGTTAACAGCGCTGTACCCATTCATCCTTTTAATAAACTTTACCGCGCAGAAGCTTATGCTGCATCGCTTTACAAGCAATTATCCTTCAAGCGCGGATAAAAAAATTTTCCAGCAGGCGCTCAAACAAAAAGAGTATATTTTGGACAGAATTAAAGGTAAAATAATAAAACGCGCGGAAACAATAAAACAGCTTAAAGAAAAATTTTCCGAACGCATGGATCAGGGAATATGGTTTGACGAAAGATGCGTTGAAGTTTACGACGAAGAACTTATTTTAAAAAGAGAAGAGCCCGAAGCGGAAGGCGAAGCGGCTTCAATAATCGTATCGACGGATAAAATTAACAAAAGCTGCGCGACGGCGTACTGGATAGCGTTTTTAATGACAAATGACAAAAAACTCGCTGCCAAAGAAAAAAATACGGAAGCGGACGGGTGGCTTAAACTGTATCTTTCAACTTCAAAAGAAGATAAATATGAAGTTATGTTTTCTATCAGAAAACTTCTTATTGAAAAAGACGCGGGAACTTCACAGGCTTTCAACAGCATTAAAATTAAAATAAAACCGCAGAAAAAAGAAAAAGGCCGTTCGCCTTTTGATAAGGTTATGCCTTTGTGGCTTGTCTGCGCTATAGCCGCGAGCTTTTCCGCGGTTTTTATTTATTTCATTATATCAGGTGCAAAAACAATAGCGCTTTAAAAGACAGAGAATAGAGAAAAGATAAGAGATAAAAAGTTTTGTTTTTGCAGTTTTTCCGTTGTCGTTGATTCGTAATTCGTAATTGCCGTTATCTCACCAACGCTATTATGAAGTTAAGATATTCCGTTTCCGGCATGGAAGCAAGTATGGGATGGTCTTTTGACTGGAAACCGTATTCAAGTATTAAAACCTCTTTTTTGGTTTTTGCCGCAGCCTGGCTTACAACTTCTTTAAAATCTTTAAATGCTAAATGGTGGGAACATGAAGATGTTGCCAAAATGCCGCCGCTTTTTAGAAGCTTCATAGCTGATTCATTTACTTTCACATAATGTTTAAACCCCGCGTTAAAATCTTTGCGGCTTTTGATAAGCCCGGGCGGGTCAATATTTACAATATCAAAACCTTCTTTTTTGGCTTCGGACGATTCAAGATATTCCAAAGCATCGGCTTCAACGCCGTCAAAACTTTTAAACCCGTTCAGAGTATAATTTTTTTCTGCTGTTTCCAAAGCAGGTCTTGAAGAATCTACAAAAATAACTTCTTTTGCTCCCGCCTTTTTAGCATATATGCCGAAAGCGCCTGTGTGGCAGTAACAATCCAGGAGCTTAGCTCCTTTTACATATTGCGCAAGCTTTGCGCGGTTGTCTCTCTGGTCAAAAAAATAGCCGGTTTTCTGCCCGCCGGCAATATCAACATAAAATTTCAATCCGTTTTCTTCAATTATGCTATCTTGCGGGATCTGTCCGCAAAATATTTCGTTTTCGGATGAAAGCCCGGCATTTTCAAGTTTTCTTAAATTTACGTCATTACGAATATAAATTCCTTTGCTGTTGAATACGGTTTTTGCCGCTTCCAAAATATCGCTTTTATGAACGTCAGCTCCGGCAGAAACAAACTGCGCGCAAAGATAATCTTCATATTTATCAATAACAGTTCCGGACATATTGTCGGATTCGCCAAACACAGCCCTGTAAGAATTTGCCTCAGGGTATATTCTTTCCCTCAAAAGCTTTGCTTCTTCCAATCTTTTTTTCCAAAAAGAAATATTTATATTTTCATCTTTATCGGTAAGCAGCCTAAAAGCAATCAAAGAGTGCGGATTATAAAAACCTTTGCCTATAAAAACTTCGTTATTATCATAAAGAGCAGCTGTCTCGCCTGCTTTGGGGCTGCCCTCAACAAGCTTTATTTCATTAGAAAACACCCACTTATGCCCGTTTTTTACTCTCTTTCCTTCACCGGCTTTTAAAATTACTTTTTTCATGAAACTTAGTTCCTATTATTATATTTTATATTGAATTTTCAATAAATTATCTGTCAAATACTATTAAAAAATATTAGTATTTAAAAATTTAATAGTGCTCTTATTATCATTTTATGCCAAAAGTGATAATATAGCAAATTTATATTATCACTTTTGACAAATTACGATAAATGACAGAAGAACTGCGCCTACAGCGTAAATCAATATTTCAATTTGTTATAAATAGGAAATGCTTTGCAAAGAGCAAGCATATCCGCCCTTACTTCGCTTATAACTTTTTCATCATTTATATTTTTAAGCACTTTTACTATGCCTTCTCCGATTTTTACCATTTCAGGCTCTTTCATTCCTCTTGTTGTAACTGCCGGAGCGCCGATTCTGATGCCGGATGTAATCGTAGGTTTTTCAGGATCATAAGGAATTCCGTTTTTATTTAAAGTTATTCCCGCTTTTTCCAAAATTTCCTGCGCATCTTTGCCTTTAACATTCAAAGGCCTTAAGTCAACCAAAAATACATGCGAATCCGTTCCTCCGGAAACAATACGCAATCCGCCTTTTTCAAGCGTTTCAGCTATTTTTTTTGTATTTATCAGTACTTGTTTTTGATATTCTTTAAATTCCGGCTGTAAAGCCTCGTTGAAAGCAACGGCTTTTGCGGCTATAACGTGCATTAAAGGCCCGCCCTGTTCTCCCGGGAAAACAGCTGAATTTATTTTTTTCGCAAGCTCTTCATTGTTTGTAAGTATCAATCCGCCGCGCGGTCCGCGCAATGTTTTGTGCGTTGTTGTGGTAACAATATCGGCATGTTCAACCGGCGAAGGATAAACTCCCGCGGCTATCAAACCGGCATAATGCGCCATGTCGGACATATGGTAAGCGCCGACGCTTTTAGCTATTTCACCGATCCTTTTCCAATCCCAAATTCTGGAATAAGCGCTTGCTCCGCTTATGATAAGTTTCGGTTTGTGCTCTTGCGCCAATTTTTCCATTTCGTCGTAATCAACATATTCGGTTTTTGGGTCAACATTATAAGCAACTATGTTAAACCATTTGCCGGAAACATTAAAAGGATTGCCGTGCGTTAAATGCCCGCCGTGCGACAAATTTAATCCCATAATCATATCGCCTGGCTTTAAAAGCGCGAGCAAAACCGCAAAATTTGCCTGCGCGCCGGAATGCGGCTGAACATTCGCAAATTTCGCATTAAAAAGTTTTTTCGCTCTTTCTATTGCGGCGGTTTCAGCCATATCCACAATTTCGCACCCGCCGTAATATCTTTTGCCGGGATATCCTTCGGCATATTTATTTGTAAGACATGAGCCCTGCGCTTCCATAACAGCCTCGGAAACAATATTTTCAGAAGCAATAAGCTCAATCGTATTTTTCTGTCTTTCAAGCTCTTTTGCCAAAATAGAATGAAGCTCTTTGTCAGACTTTTTTAAATTTTCCATTTTATTCCCCTCTTTTTAGAGAGTGAAGAGTGGAGAGTGAAGATATTGTGTTTCGGCTTTGCCGAAACCTATTTATCAGTTTTCGTTTTGCGAAAACACATCATCTCCACTTTTCACTCTTTAATCTTCACTCTTTTTGTTTTAACAACGGCGTATTATAAACCGGAGGACTATCCGGCTTATCAAGTTTTACAAGCAAAGGCATAGGAAAATCAACGCCTATAAGCAATGCTTCGCCCTCTCCGAGAGCAGGTAAAAATGATAACATATTTTTACCTGCCGAAGAAGCGGCATTTTCAACGACTTTTTTATCGCGCTCGTTTATAAGCCTGTGCACAATAAAAGAACCAAGCTGGCTAAGCGTGCCTTCAGGGATGTCCCTCGGCATCTGCGTAGCAAGGCACAAAAACAAACCGTACTTTCTGCATTCTTTGGCTATAAGGTCAAAAGCGTCAAGCGGAAGGCTTTCAAAATGTTCGTCGGTAACGCCTTTATTCATAAACTGATGCGCTTCGTCAACAACAAGAATCACCGGAGATTCTTTAAAATCCTTTTCTCTGGCTTTATTTAAAAGGTATGAGCCTATGGCATTGGCGGTAATTTCTTTGGCGGAAAACAAAGAAGAAACATATTCTAGATTAATTCTCAAAATGCTGCCTTTGCTCTGCGTGTCTTCGGTAAAATTTTCAATGACATCTATTATTGAAGCGTGCTCTTTCGGCACGTTTTTAAAACCGAACAATCTGTTAAAAACATCGGTATTTATAAGATTGACTATTCTGTTTACAAGCGAAGCCTGCCGGTCATAAAGCTTTGTATCAGCCTGCCCCCATCCTTCGGGAAAGTATGAAACGCACTCTTCTTTTATCTGCGGCACAAGAAAGTTAATATCAAAATTACATGTATTGTCTTCAATTTCAGTAACATTTTTTTCGTACAATTCATTATACTCTTTTCTTTGCTGATAAGCTTTTTTAAACGTACCTGTTTTACCTGACAAACGCACGATTTTTAATGAGCGCACGGCCTCAAGTAAAATAGATTTTTGCGATTCGCCTCCGGGCTTCAATAAAATAAACAAATCGTTTATGGATAGTTTTTGGTAAGGAAGATAAGAATCTTCGCCTAAAACGACCGTTTTTGATTTTATCGCACCGTATTCGCCGGTTGCGTCAAACAGTATTATCCTGTTATTTGTTTTTGATATAACCTCTTCCATCAGCTTTGAAACCGTCCAGCTTTTTCCGCCGCCTGTTGTGCCGACAACAGCGCAATGTCTTTGGAACAAAGCGTTCAAAGAAACATTACACTGCGCAGTTCCCGAAACAAGTTTTCCGAGCGGCGCATAAATATCGCCTTCTTTCTCTTTATTGCCGAACCTGCGTATATATTTTTCAATTTGCTCATCGGAGCAGGCATAAACTTTAGAACCTACGGGAGGATAAGCAAAAACCGTTTTTTGCGCTTTATCCGGATCGGAAATTTTAAAAATTAAAAGGAGCTCAGCTTTTCCCAAAAGCTGTAAATCATCCTGCTCTGATTTTATTGTTTTGTTACAGCCGTCATGCAAACCGGTTTCAATAAGCCGCGCGAGAAAACCGTGTTCTTTTCCTTCAATAATGATAAAATCGCCCACATTAACGCCGCTTTTATCCCCGCGTTTTTTTGACAAAAGCTTTGACGAAGGAAAATATATTCCCGCAAACTGCGGATTAATTTCGTGCAGATACCCTAAAAATAATTCATCATCAAAAATTTTCATTTTAATCCCTTTCTTGAAAATTAATAATTAACAATTAACAAATAACAATTGTTGTGTTTTCGCAAAGCGAAAACTTATTTAATATGTTTAGCAAGTTAAACTTGCTAAACTCCGACATTGTAAATTGTTATTTGTTAATTGTTACTTGCCGTTTATATATATTTCAAAATCTCATTCGTATCCAAACAGCCTTTGCGTATTATCACATACGGAAACTGCACCATATCTATTACTGTTGATTCAAAAGAAAAACGGCACGCGCCGCCGTCCACTAAAATATCCGCAATTCCGTCAAAAGCCAAAACTTCTTCAAATTTCTTTGCGCTTTTTTTACCGGAAACGTTTACCGAAGTAGTCATTATCGGAGTTCCGATTTCTTTTAGAAGTTTCAACATAAACTCATTATCCGGGATACGCACGCCGATATTATCTCTTCCGCCGGACATAATTTTACCGATTTCCGTAGTAGAAAATATCAAAGTGAGCTGCCCGGGCCAAAACTTTTTTGCAATCTTGAAAGCCTTTTCCGGTATCTCGACAAGCATACGCACGCTTTCAATATCCGGAGTCATGGCTATCAACGGCTTTTTAAAGTTTCTGCCTTTTATCTTATATACCTTCCGCTGGGCTTCAATATTAAAAGCGTCAGCGGCAAAACCGTAAACGGTTTCCGTAGGAATAACCGCCACCCCGCCTTTTTTTATTATTTCCGCAGTTTGTTTATGTGAATTTTTATCTTTGTGTGATATTTTTATTGTTTGTTTCATGTTCGTAATTCGTATTTAAGGTCTTTAAGGACTTTAAAGTCCTTAAGGTCATTATTAGTAATTTGTAATCGCCTTTTAAGATCGGTAGTCTCCGTTAATCTTCACATAATCATACGAAAAATCGCATGTATAATATTTCGAAGCGGCTTTGCCGCTTTTTAAATCTACAACTATTTTAACTTCTTTTTTGAGTAAAGCTTTTTTTGCTTTGCTTTCGGAAAAGTTTAATGCCATGCCGTTTTTGCATGTTAAAACGCCGCCGAAATAAACGTCTGTTTTCATAGGGTCAAAATTTACTCCCGCGCGTCCTGCGGCTGCCATTACCCTGCCCCAGTTTGCGTCCGCGCCGAAAATCGCGGTCTTAAATAACGGAGATGTTGCAATAGTAGCGGCTATGGCTTTTGCATCGGAAACATTTTTGGCGTTACGCACTTCAATTTCAATAAGCTTTGTCGCGCCTTCGCCGTCTTTTGCCATCTGCTTTGCAAGCGATAAACACACTTCATTTAAAGCTTCCGCAAACTTTTTCATATCAGCAGATGAAAGCCTGCCCGTTTTGCTTTGGCCGTTAGCCATAAGTATTAAAGTATCGTTTGTGGAAGTATCGCCGTCAACGCTCACGCAGTTAAAAGACTTTTCCGCCGCATTTTCCAAAAGTTTTTGAAGATTCTTCGAGTCTATTTCCGCGTCAGTAAGTATAAAAGACAACATTGTAGCATGCAGCCCTTTAAGATTAGGGTGAATCATACCCGCGCCTTTAACGCAGCCCCATATTTTTATTTCTCCTTTGGCGCCATTGACGCCAACTTTTATTTTCTTTGAAGCGATTTTAGCGAAAGTGTCCGTAGTCATAACGGCGGCAATTGCTTCCTGCTCGTTTTTTGAAGAAATGCCTATGGCATTTTTTAAAAGTTCCATGCCGGTTTTCAGCTTCGGCATTTTTATGTACTGCCCTATCACGCCTGTTGACGCGCACAAGACAGATTTTTTTGGAAGATTAAAATATTTTTCCGTTATTTCACACATTGCCTTCGCGTCCTGCAGCCCTTTTTTGCCTGTACACGCGTTTGCGCAGCCGGAGTTGGCTATAACAGCTGAAATTTTTTTGTTTTTCTTTAAAATTTCTATATCCAAAATCACGGGAGCTGCTTTTGTTGCGCTTTGCGTAAACATAGCGGCCGTATCGGCCGGCGTTTCCGAAATAAATAATGCTAGATCTTTTTTTCCCTCTTTTTTATGTATTCCGCTGCGCACTCCGCCGACTTTAAAACCATTGGGAATGGAAATACTTTTTACCGGCATGACATTTTCTCCTAAAAAATTTATAGTATAAAAATTTGTCCTAAACTCGTTTCAGCATCTTGTCGTTAAAAAGACTAGACCCTGAAACAAGTTCCAAGCTAAGCTTGTTAGGGTGACACAACTGTTTTTTACAGACTTTTTATTGGTCATTTAATTTTATGGAATATGTTTTTTGATTTTTTGGCAACGATTTCAGAAGCTTGCACAAGTTTTTCTGCCGACTTATCGACGGCTTTTAAGGATGCTTCAATCGCTTTTTCCGTTGCCGCTTTGGCTTTTGCAGCCGCTTCAGCCGCCGCTCTTTGGGCAGCTTCTTCCGTTTCCTTAGCTTTTTTTACCGCTTCGGCCGCTGCTTTTTGCGCGGCTTCTTTAGTCGCATCCGCGGCAGACTTCTTTTTTGCCTCTAAAGATTTTTTCTCGTCTTTTATTTTTTGTTTTGCAGAGGCAATAAGCTCATCAACTTTTGCACCTTTATACTTTGTTTCTTTTGACGCTTCAAACCACTGTATTGCTTTCTCGTAATCGCGTTTAACTTTACCGCTGCCGGTATAATACAAATTTCCCAAAGTATATTGCGCTCTGCCATAACCGCTTTCGGCTGATTTCGTAAGCCATTTCAAAGCATTTTCCGCGTCCTGTTTATAAGTATAAACCATGCTGAGCTCATATTGCGCGCCTCTGTCGCCTTTTTCAGCGTCAGCCTTTAATTCCGCGACATCTTCGGCAGAGTCAGGGTTTACGGCCTTCTTTTGAGCCCATGCTAAATTCGGAAATAAAAGCAACCCTGCAATAATTGCCGCAAAAAATTTTATTTTCATATTTTCTCTGCCGTTACGGCACTTCAACCCCGCCAAAAATCTTTTCAATTATATCATCGGAATTTATTGAATCCGCTTCTGCTTCGTATGTTATAAGTATTCTGTGCCTTAAAACGTCAGGTCCGATAATTTTAACGTCTTCGGGCATAACGTACGCTCTTCCCTGCAAAAACGCGTATGCTTTTGCGGCGAGAGTAAGATTTATGGTAGCTCTCGGCGATCCGCCGTAAGCAATCAGGTTTTTCAAATCTTTGAGATTATATTCTTCGGGTTTTCTTGACGCAAAAACGATGTCCACTATATAGTTTTTAACTTTGTCGTCAACATAAATCTGCTCTATAAGCTCTTTTGCGTCTTCGATGTCGTCTAAAGATACAACCTGTTTAATATCTTCTATCGTATGCGTCATTTTTTCGAGAATTATTTTTTCATCGCTTTTATCGGGATAATCGACTTTCAGCTTCAGCATAAATCTGTCGACCTGCGCTTCCGGCAAAGGATACGTTCCTTCCTGTTCAATCGGGTTTTGCGTTGCCATTACCAAAAAAGGCTTTGGAAGGAGAAAAGTATTATCGCCGATAGTTACCTGTTTTTCCTGCATGGCTTCAAGCAAAGCGCTTTGAACTTTCGCGGGCGCGCGGTTAATTTCGTCGGCAAGTATCATATTGGCAAAAATCGGACCTTTTTTAACATTGAAATCTCCGCTTTGCGGATTATAAATAAGCGTTCCCGTTATATCGGCGGGAAGCAAATCCGGAGTAAACTGTATTCTTTTATAAGAAGCCTGTATTGACGCGGCCATACTTTTTACGGCAAGAGTTTTCGCAAGACCCGGCAAACCTTCAAGAAGTATATGTCCGTCTGAAAGAAGCCCTATCAGCATTCTTTCCAAAACATATTTTTGGCCTACGACTGTTTTGGAAATTTCTTCCAGCAGTTTTGAAGCAAAAATACTTTTAGAACGAACTTTATCGTTCAAAGCGTTTATATCCGCCAATTCTGACATTATATCCCCCAAATAGAAGTTGAGAAGTTGGGCAGTTGCGAAGCTGAGCAAAGGCAAAGACTATGTTTTGTTGTCGTTACTCAGCTTCTCAACTTCCCAGCCTCTCAGCTTCTGTTTATTTTCTTATGTTTCCATTGCCTTCAACAATATATTTCGTAGTTGTAAGTTCTTTTATACCCATTGACCCGCGCGCATGAAGTTTTTGTGTTGAAGTGCCTATCTCGCATCCAAGCCCGAAAACGCTTCCGTCATGCAGCCTTGTGGAAGCATTATGAAAAACAGCAGCTGCGTCAACCTCCATAAGGAATTTCTTTGCAGCTTCTTTATTTTCGGTAACTATTGCTTCGGAATGCATGGAGCCGTATTTGTTAATATGCGCTATCGCTTCTTCAAGAGAATTAACCACTTTCATTGAAAGTTCAAGGTCATGATACTCTTTATTCCAGTTTTCATCGGTAGCGGCATTTATGTCGGACACTATGGATTTCGATATATGGCAGCCGTTAATTTTTACGCCGGCTTCAAAATAACCTTTACACATTTTAGGTA
Organism: Candidatus Endomicrobium neocapritermitis; assembly: GCA_009778325.1. Taxonomy (GTDB): domain Bacteria; phylum Elusimicrobiota; class Endomicrobiia; order Endomicrobiales; family Endomicrobiaceae; genus Endomicrobium_B; species Endomicrobium_B neocapritermitis. Next base: position 37,552 of record WRJZ01000028.1, read on the forward strand.
AAAACTGCTGCGCCACGTCTTTATGCACAAGAAGCGTTTCCATTGCGTTGCATACTCCGGGTCTTTGGCATTTCGCGTTAAAAGCTATTTTATAGGCCATTTCCAAATCCGCGTCTTTATCTATATAAGTGTGGCATAATCCCTTGCCGTGCGATAAAACCGGAATAGACGAGTGATGATTTACAAAATTTACAAGCTCTTCACTTCCTCTGGGTATGATAAGATCTATAAAATTATTAAGCTTTATCATTTCAAGAACGGCGGATCTGTCCGTTGTGTCAATAAACTGTATGGTTCCGGCGGGCATTCCGGCTTTTACCCCGGCTTCGCTTATAATCTTTACAAGTATTTTATTTGAGTTTATCGCTTCCGAACCGCCTTTTAAAATAATCGCGTTTCCGGCTTTAAGGCATAGAGTCGCGGCGTCAACGGTAACATTAGGGCGCGATTCGTAAATCATCGATATCACTCCCAAAGGCACTCTTATTTTTTTAACTTCAATTTCTATTGAAGTTTTGCAGTCTTCAACTGCCGTCCCGACAGGGTCTTCCAAAAGAATAACGTCTTTTACGCCTTTTATCATATCGTCAATTCTTTTTTCATTTAAAGTGAGCCTGTCAATCAAAGCCGAAGACAGCCCTGATTCTTTGGCTGCTTCAACGTCTATTTCGTTATGAAAAATAATTTCTTTTACGTTCTGCGCCAAAGCGTCAGCCATGGCCGCAAGCATATTATTTTTCTGTTGAGCCGTCATTATCGCAAGCGCGCGTGAAGCTTCTTTAGCCGCTGAAGCTTTCATTATAACAGCCTGTTTTATTTCGTTATTTTCCATGTCAACCCCTTTTAACGGCAGTTAATAGTTAATAGATAATAACTAATAGTTATTGAATTTCGGCGAAGCCGAAATCTATTAATAGGTTTTCG
>WRJZ01000029.1 GCA_009778325.1 Candidatus Endomicrobium neocapritermitis
CAGTTAATAGTTAATAGATAATAACTAATAGTTATTGAATTTCGGCGAAGCCGAAATCTATTAATAGGTTTTCGCTTCGCGAAAACACCAAAACTATTCTCTATTATCTATTAACTATTAACTGTCGTTTTGTTCTTTTCCACATTTCAAACATGCAAAGCGCCCATATCTTTTGGCCGTTATTATTTCTAAACGACATATGGTCGTCTAACAGTCCGGTTAAAAAATCTTTATTAAAATATCCGGATGACAATGCTCTTTCTGACAACAACAGCTCATAAGCCAAATCTTTACACTCTGTTCTAAACCACAAATTCAACGGTATTCCGAAACCTCTTTTTCTTTTTTTTATCGCAAAATCCGGCACATCGTTTTTGAAAGCTTCTTTTAGAATTATTTTTCCGCCGAAAAATCCGGTTTTAAATTTTTCAGGAACTTTTTGAGAAAAACCGACAACTTCATTATCATAAAACGGACTGCTGACGCTTATGCCGAACTTTTCAGCCGGATAAAATATTTTAAGGCTGAAACAATCTGCAAGCTGCAGCTTTATATCGGACTCAAATATCGCGCTTAAAGACGGACTCTGACTGCAAAAAGATTTATATTCGTCCAAAGCCTTAAAAACGATGCTTTTATCATTAAAAAGCGCTCTTTTTTCTTCCTCGGAAAAACACGCGTACAAAGACGCGTTGACATCGCATACGGAAGACGAAAATGCCGATGAAAACTTTTTAATGTACCCTGAAAGGCTCCTCTCGCCGGCTGAAGTTTTGAAAAGACTTCCGAACGCTTTAAAAGGCTTCTTAACTATTTTTGGAACTGCGGCCGCGGTTTTTACCGCGCGGTATCTTAAATATCCGCCGAACAGTTCATCAGCCCCGTCGCCCGTTAAAAAACTTTTATATTTGGAGGAAGCAGCCCGCATAAGCTTATAAATGGGATATGCCGACGCGTCCGCAAACGGCTGTTCGTAAGTTTGCGCTATTTCAAAAAGATCGTCGTATGTGAAGCATCCAACCGGAACTTCATTGTACGTCATCGAATAAAACTTCGCGGCTTTTTTTGCCAAAACGGATTCGTCAAAACCGTCATTATTTATTTTAGCCGAAAAAACTTCTTTAACGCCCTGCTTAACCGCAAGTGAAGCCGTTATATTCGAATCAAGCCCGCCTGAAAGGAAAACAGCTGTTTCCGGATTACGGCTTAAAATCGACGAGACCGACAAAACAAGCGTCTCTTTGAGCGCTGCCGCGGACTCTTTAAGCTTTAAACCGGAATCAGGCTTAAACTTTATATCTTCATATACTTCTCTTATGGCTTTTTCTTTGCCGCTTTTATTTATCGTTTCGCCGGGTTTAAGAGCGTAAATATTTTTATATATTGTACCCGGAGCCGTCACGGCTTTGTGCGTAAAATAAGAGTCCAGCGAATTTACTTCTGTTATTCCGCCGGCCAAAGCCGCAAAAATCCCGATATGCGTTGAAAAAAACAAGGCTTTTCCGTCATCGTAAAAATAAAAAGGAACAGAGCCTAAAATACCTCGGGAAACGGCCAGCTTTTCGTTTTGCGAATCATAGTTTATCGCAACGGAAGCGTTTTCCGGCGCCTTGCCCGGCAAAAAACCTTTGGCAACGCGAAGTCCGGAAGCATCATTTTTTAATACGCGAACATCGGCATCGTCATAGCATACGTCAACTTTACCGTTTGAGACGCGCTTTAAACAGCCAAACTCCCGTAATTGCGCCGATGCGGAGTAGTTGTATACTACGATTAGTCTGCTCATTGTTGCTCCTCAATTTTTTCAAATTTAAACAGATCGGAAAAAGAAATCTTTTCTTTCAATATGCTGCTTATACCCAAAGTAAAAATGGTCATAATCTGTAAAAAGTGATACAGCGCTATACACGCAAAAGCCGCGTCTTTATCCACTGACAGCGCCGCCAGCGCCGTAACGCCCATAAATTCAAAAGCGCCTATATATCCCGGAGCAGTAGGAATTATGGCGCCTATGCCTATTATAATAACTACAAAAATTCCGCCTATAATAGAAACGTCTATGCCGCAGGACAAAGCCGTAATAACAAGAAACACGCTTTCCGCCACCCATATAAAAACCGTCAATATAAAGGCCGCCGAAAAAACTTTTGGTTTTCTTAATATTGTAAGCCCGCCTGCAAACTTGCTAAACAAATTTACCACAAACTCTTTTATTTTGCGCGGCATAGGTATTTTTGAAAAAACAGAAACCGCTTTTGTTTCATTTTTTGAAATCAGAAATAACACCGCAAGAGCGGCGCCGAATATTACGGCGCATAAGTAAAACGTTTTTTTTATAAAGTCCGGAAACGGTAAAACCGCCATAATTACAAAGAAAAACAGAACAAACATAATCATGTCTAAAAGTCTTTCTATCACTATCGTCCCTAAAGCGCTGCTTCTGGAAACGCCGAGCCTCTCGCCGGTAACTTTTGCCCTGATAACTTCGCCGAGCCTTAACGGGATTACATTATTCATAAAAAAACCTAAAACGGTGTACGGGAAATTTTGCAGCACGGGAGTCTTTTTTACCGGGGAAAGAATAAAGTAATATCTTACGCTTCGCAAAACGTAAGTTAAAGCGTAAATTAACACGCCGGGAATTAAAATATAATAATTCGCGTTTTTTATCAGTTCAAATGATTCTTTAAAATTCACCTGTCTGAGCGTTAAATAAATCAAAACGGCGCTGAACAGAAAACCGATAAGTATTTTTAAAAAGTGCTTTCTAAACATTTATTCTCCTAATGAAAACGATGCGCAGCAACGGCAAGAACGGCAGAAGTTGGGAAGATGGGAAGCTGAGAAGTTGAGCAAAGACAAAGACTTTAACGACCAAAGCTCCTCTCAGCTTCTCAACTTCCAAACTTCCATGCATCCTAATACACAAGTTCACCGTAAGATTCTAAAAACTGCGCATTAAAAGGATCCATCTTTAATGCTTTCAATATATTTTCCGACGCAAGCTCTCTCTCGCCTTTTTGTTTGTAAAACCAAGCCAAATCATAATAATATTTTCCGTCGTATTTATTCAAAGACGAAGCAAATTTCTTATACTCTATGGCTTTATCAAGATTTAAAATTTTATCTTCCTTCTGGCTCATTGCAAAATAAGTATCCGCAATCTTGCTTGCGTAAGCGGGATTGAGAGTATCTTTTATCATCGCGCTATGATAATAATCGCGGGCTGTTGTTTGTTTATTTGCCGCAAAATATATTATGCCTTTCTTATAATCTTCAATGGCGAGCAGCGGCAGCGCAAGCACATATAAAACAGGCAAAGTAAGCAAAACAGCCGCATAAATGCCGATTCTTCTTTTTCTTACTTTTATGCCCGCAACTTCAAGCGGAAAAGCTAAAATTATAAAAAATACCAGCATATTCGTTGATATAAACGCGCTGGATTCAAACATATTGTACGCGGTAAAAAATATTACGGCAAGAATTACCGGCAAATACATTACTTTATTTTCTTTGTTTTTCAGTTTTTTAACGATCATTATAAAAAAAACAGCCAAAACGGCCGAAAATAAAAAAAATCCGAGTATTCCCGTTTCCGCCAGAAGCTGCAGGAATAAATTATCCGGCTGGGAAACGTCAAATCCGGCGGTTTTCGCGTATGAGCCCGAAACTGTCTGATAATTGCCGAATCCGGTTCCTATAATAAAGTTATCTTTTATAACGGAAAAAGCTACTTGCCACGATTCAAACTTAGGCGTAAAATAACCGCTCTTAAACGCTTTAAAAAAGGATGTAGCCGCTGCAAGCAAAAAAGGCAATACGGCAACGGCAGGCTTTAATTTAACTTTTTCTTTCATAAAATATAAAAATACGCCGAAAGAAAGGCAGGCAAGCGCTAAAGCAAAGTAAGATTTTGTCAAAACTATGGCAGCAAGAAGTATAAAAGAGGTGTATGTGTAAATCTTTCTTTCAGTCCACCAAAAAACAAAAGAAAGATTTAAAGCCAAAAGCAAAAAACCTGCTGTTACCCGCGCGTTTTTTGAGAGAGCTCCGGGCGCGTCAAGTCCGGAAAAAGTAATATTGGCGGCAAAAAGAAAAATCGTAAGCCAAAGCCCTACCAAAACAGGTATCAGAAGAACGCTTCTTTTATCGTAGGGCTTCAAAAAAAACGTTAAAAAATAAGCAGCTCCGCTGTATGAAAGAAGCATTATTCCGTTTCTGGCGTTATATTTGAAATCGGCAAAATAGTATGAGATTACGGCGATAAGAATAAAAAATAAGAGCGGCAAAACATAGAGTTTAAACTGCGCGGAAAAAGCATTAATGCAAAAGAAAAGGCTTGCTCCCAAAATAAAAAAAAGCGCTGATTGGATTCCGAGCGCGTCCGTAAACTTTGAAAAAACGGATATTATCACGGAAACGGCAAATATGAGAACAAGATAATTAAATTTGTCGGCTGATGTATTATTCAAAATCTATGCCCCGAAAATTTTATGTATTAAATTCATCTCCCAAGCGAAAAAAGCATTCATTAATATTGAAGGAGCAGGAAGCAGCAAAGTAATATATGAAGCCGCCGCCAAAAAAGGGCCGAACGGCAAGTATCCTCTTCTTTCTACTTTTTTGAAAAGTATAAGAAATAGTCCTACAATGCTTCCTAAAAACGAAGCTATAAAAATAGCGAGTAAAACTTTTTCCCATCCTATTATTGCGCCGACGCCCGCCATAAGCTTTACGTCTCCGCCGCCCATAGCTTCTTTTTTAAACATAAACTGCCCAACGATGCCTATCAGCAGCAAAAAGCCGCCGCCCACAACAAGGCCGATAAGCGCGTTAAGAAATCTTTGCAGGTATGAAACGCCTAAAGTTTCGTTAAAAATAGAAAATAAAAGCCCGGCAACTGCAAGCATCAAAGGGAATATATCCGGTATTATCTGGTAGTAAAAATCAATTCCTGAAATCACGATAAGGCAAAATGAAAGAAAACAAAATAAAAACAGTGGAACCGTGAGGCCGTAAAAATAAAAAAGAACAATGAAAGAAAGTCCCGTTATAAGTTCAACCAAGGGATAAATCAATGAAATTTTTTCTTCGCAGTAACGGCACTTGCCGCCAAGCATTATATAGCTTAGCAGCGGAATATTGTCATGCCATGCGACCTGTTTTTTGCATTTTGTGCAGGAAGAACGCGGCCTTATTATGGATAAATCAAGAGGTATTCTGTAAATACAGACATTTGCGAAACTTCCGAAAGTCAATCCGATTAAAAAGAAAAAAATATATAAAACAAGGTTAAAACCAGGAATATCCGTATACATTGTTTATAATTCGCTCCAAACATTGCCTTTGGAATCCTGATGAGTGCAGTTAACCCAAATCTGCCCTTTGACTCTGCCGGTCCCGTCTTCATCATCATCGGCTTTATATGCCCATCCGCCCAAATCTTTATTTTTTTCAAAATCGCCGACATAAACTTTATTCGATTTTTTGTGATAAGGCGTACAGGACGCGAACGGTATTTCCTGTATGTATCTTCCGTTTTCGGTAAGCTCCTTAACTATATCCGCGCTTGGATAATTGCCCTCATTATCCCCATAATACATTGCTATAGCGCTTCTCAAAGCGCCAAGGCTTCCTTTTGTGGCGCCTTCATCTGACTTACGCAAAATACTCGTAAATTTCGGAACGGCTATCATGGCCACGATGACAACAACAGCCAAAGCTATAACTATTTCTATTGCATTGAATATGTTTTTACCGCGCATTTTATTTAGCCTCTTTTATTTTCCGCCGGCAGCTAAAATCCTTTCAAGCTCGTCTTTATTAGTCGTATACTCAAACGCCGTTGCCTTGCTTATTTTTTTCCTTAACACATTGTCGGCCATGGACTGGTTCATAGTCTGCATGCCGTATTTATTGCCCATTTGTATCTGGGAGTATATCTGTTCCGTTTTCATTTCCCTGATAATATTTCTCATTGCCGCGTTCATCATCATGATTTCTGTGGAAAGAACCATTCCCTGCCCCGACATATGAGGCATAAGCTGCTGACACAAAACCGCCTGCAAAGTTAAAGAAAGCTGGGCTCTTATCTGACCCTGCTGATGCGCAGGAAACACGTCTATCATTCTGTTAATCGATGAAGCGGAATCCATCGTATGAAGCGTCGCAAAAACCAAATGCCCGGTCTCCGCGATAGTCGCCGCGGCGGCTATGGTTTCCAAATCTCTCATTTCGCCTATAAGAATTATATCCGGGTCTTCTCTGAGAACATACTTTAAAGCCGAAGAAAACGAAGGAGTATCCGCTCCGACTTCTCTTTGGTTTATTATGCATTTTTTATGACTATGTATATATTCGATAGGGTCTTCAATCGTAACGATATGCCCCGAACGGTTGGTATTTATATAATTTATCATTGCGGCAAGGGTCGTAGATTTTCCGGAACCCGTGGCGCCTGTCACAAGAACAAGCCCTTTCGGAAGATTGACCACGTCGTACACGATTTTAGGCAGATTTAATTCCTCAAATGTCCACATTTTTGTAGGTATAAGCCTTAACGCGGCTGAAACGGAACCTCTCTGCTTGAAAACGTTCATTCTGATTCTTCCGACGCCCTTTATGCCGAAAGACATATCAAGTTCCCACTGCTTTTCAAACCTTTTAACCTGCTCATCGCTTAACACGCCGTAAATAAGGGATTTGCAAGATCCGGTATCTAAAATGATTCCGCCTGCTGGAACCATCTTAGTGTCGCGTCTGAAAACGGGAGGAGCGCCTACCGTTATATGTAAATCCGAGGCTTTCATTCTTCCCATTTCTTCTATCAAGCTGTATAAATCGTACATGGACATCTCCTTTTATTCATTGCCTTTTTTATGTAATTTTTTTTCCACGCATTCCGGCACTAAATCTTTGGTTTTCCCTCCCAAGGAAGCAATTTCCTTTACCATGCTCGAAGATAAAAAAGTATAGGCCTGATCTGGCATTAAAAAAATAGTTTCAATATTTTTATTCAAATTTCTGTTCATCAAAGCCATCTGGAATTCATATTCAAAATCCGATAACGCTCTTAAACCTCTTATCAAAATAAAAGTGCCTGTTTCTTCAAGATAATTTGCCAAAAGGCCCGAAAATGACACAACTTCAACATTCGCCAGACCGTTAGACGATTCTTTAAGCAAAGCAACGCGCTCTTCCAGCGAAAACATATGTTTTTTTACGGCATTGTCGGTTACCGCAACTATAATCTTCGGAAACAATTTTGACGCTCTTGTTATTATATCAAGATGCCCGTTTGTAGGCGGATCAAAACTGCCCGGATAAACAGCCGAAAGTTCTTTATACATAGAGAAATTTATATCAAATTACTATAGAAAAATCAACCAGAAAGGCAGTTCGGAAGCTCTGAAATTCGGCAGTTCGGTAACGGCAGCAACAAAGCATTTGTCTTTGCCGAGCTGCCGAACTTCCAAGCTTCATGTTGGCATGGAATACCTCCTAGAGTGTATTAACACACTCTAACCTCTCGGGTGATATTTTTTGTGCTGCTGTTTTAATTTATTATTATCAAGATGCGTATATATCTGAGTAGTGGAAATAGAGCTGTGTCCGAGCATTTCCTGGACAAAGCGTATGTCCGCTCCGCCGGAAAGCAGATGGCTTGCGAAAGAATGCCTTAAAGTGTGCGGCGTTATATTTTTACGTATGCCCGCGTTTTTGGCTATATTTTTAAGCTGTCTCCAAAATTCAACGCGCGATAATTTTTTCCCGAGCCTTGATATGAAAACATGATCTTCGACGCCGGCAGCCGGTTTTCTTTTTTTCAAATAAATATTTAAAAAATCCCCTGCTTTTGACCCGAACGGGATGAGCCTTTCCTTTGAACCTTTTCCCAATACTTTGAGAAAAGTTTCTTCTATATTTATATTGGAGAATCTGAGATTAATCAGCTCTGAAACCCTCAATCCCGTAGCATAAAGAAGCTCAAGCATTGCCCTGTTTCTTATATTCATTTCGTCGGAAGAATCAATAGAGTTTAAAAGAAGCTCGACTTCGTCAAAAGAAAGCATTCCCGGCAGATCTTCGGGTATTTTCGGAGCGGCAAGATAGGCTGTTGGATTGCTTTTAGCCAAATCTTCAATATTTAAAAATTTATAAAACTGCCTTAAAGATTCCATCATTCTGTAAATTGAGCGCGGTTTTAAACCTTCGGTTTTAATTTCCCAAAGAAACTCGGTAATGTCATTATGCTGCATTTTCCCGATATCAAACCGCTTCTTTTTGCAAAACTCAAAAAATTTATTTAAATCGGACTTATACGCCAAAACCGTGTTTTTCGACAAGCCTTTTTCCACGGTTATATAGCTGATGAAATCGTTAAGCGTTTTGTTAATGTCTATCATAAGTAATCCTATCAAAGAGTGAAGATTGAAGAGTGGAGAGTGGAGATATTGAATTTCGGCGAAGCCGAAATCTAATTAACAAGTTTTCGCAAAGCGAAAACACTTTATCTTCACTTTTCACTCTTCCGTAAATATGGATTGTGACGAAGTTCATTAGCAAGCGTAGTTATGCTGCCGTGCCCTGGATAAATTATCGTCAAAGGCGGCAGATGTTTTATTTTTTCAAGGGAATTCATCATTTCTTCAAAACTGCCTCCTGGAAAATCAGTGCGGCCTATTGTTCCGGCAAAGAGAGTATCTCCGGTAATAATGAAACCGTCAAATAAAAGGCATATTCCGCCTTTTGTGTGACCCGGAGTATGGATAACTTTAAATTTTGCAAAAGAGAGCTCAACTTCCTGATTATCTTCAAGCTGAATTTCCGGAGTTTTTACAGATCCCGAATTACCGAAAAATATCGAAGCATTGTATTGAGGATCCGCAAGCATTTGAACTTCATATTTATGCGCGGCTAAAGGTATTTTATATTTTGCTCTGATTTTTTCATCGGAAAGAATATGGTCGTAGTGTCCATGCGTATTTATCAGCATTTCCGGTTTAAAACCGTTTTTTTCTATTTCATTAATGACTTTATCGCCGTTTTCGCCGGGGTCAATTATGGCCGCTTTCATAGTATCCGAATCATAAACTATATAACAGTTTACTTCCATGCATCCTGAAATTATTTTATTTACTTTTATCATTTTAAAATTATATTAAAAACCTGCAAAATTACATTCGCCAGAAACCCGGCGGCTATATCGTCAATAGTTATGCCGAGCCCGCCTTTAATATTCTGCAATTTTTTGATAAACAGCGGTTTTGTAATATCAAAAACCCTAAACAGGATAAATCCCAAAACTAAAAACAAAACCGTTTTAGGCAAAAACATCACGGAAAGCCAGACGCCGGCAACTTCGTCTATAACTATGCGCTGATCATCTTTTTTATTATAAATTTTTTCTGCAAGCGACGAAAATAAAACAGAAGCAAAAAACATAAACGCAACGGCGGCAAACTGCGCCGGATAATTTTGCGGAATAAAAAAAGCCCAAAGCAAAATTCCGGTAAGACTGCCGAAAGTGCCGGGGGCATATTTTATGTAGCCGGCGCCGAAAACAGACGAAAAAAACAAAATTATATTACGCATTTTCTTTTAAAAGTTTTCTGTGTTTCCAAATATAATGCGCGCCGGAATAAACCGTAAGTATTGTCGTTATCAACGCAACCCAAAACGGAATTTTATAAAGTATCTGGGCAAGCATGCCGTAGTAACCGCTTTTGAACGTTGCAATCAGCTGAGGAGTTATGCCGTAAAACTTCAAAAAGTACGCTTCGTTTATAAGCACAATCAAAATAATTATTATTGCGACTATCTGGGTCGTTGTTTTAATTTTCCCGGCTTTGTCAGCCGGAATTATTACGTTTTTTGCCGCTGCTATCGTACGCAAACCGGTTATAAGAAACTCCCTTGATATAATCACTATCACCATCCATGCGGGAATCCCTAGACTGGGAATATCTACGAAACATATAAAAGCCGCGGAAATTAAAAGCTTGTCCGCCAGAGGATCCAGAAAAATGCCAAGAGACGTGACAGTATTGCTTCTTCTTGCAATCTGACCGTCAAGAAGATCGGTTATTGAAGCAACGGAAAAAACAATTACGGCAAAAATACTGGACCAAAAAGTCTGAAGTTCAATAAAAATAATTAAAAACGGCACAAGACAGATTCTCATTATTGTAATCTTATTTGCTAAGTTCATTTTAAATTTTGCCGCCGACTGTTCTCTTGACGAATGTAAGTGCCAGATTTCTGTCAGCCTGCCGCCTCCGTTTTTATTTTATAACCTTCGTTGTTTTTTATGATTACTTTATAAAATCCGCCGCATTCCAAAGCTTTTTTCGATAATATCTCAGTACAGCCGTCTATATCCGGCGCCTGAAACGCGCTTCTTCCCGTAACTAAATATTTTTTGCCTTTCTTCACGCAGCTTTCGGCAAAAAACTCTGTTTCTTTGTTCTTCAAAACATCAATTTTTGTTTTAAAAACATCATATTGCGCTTTCTCTATTTCAACTCTTCTTTGTTTTGCAGTTTCCTGGCTTACCCGGCTTTTCAGTTTTGAAGAAGCCACTTCTTTCTGGTCTGAGTATTCAAATACGCCGGCGTATTGAAAGTATCCGTTTTTAATAAAATCAATAAGCTCTTTTACGTCTTTTCCGGTCTCTCCGGGAAAGCCGGTAATAATTGAAGTTCTTAAAACAATGCCGGGAATTTTATTTACGATTTTTTCAATTATTTTGGCCGTATTCAAAGGCCTTTTCATCGCGGAAAGAACATTTTTACTGACATGCTGCACCGGAATATCAATATAATTGCATATATTTTTATATTCTTTAAAAACATCAAGCAGAGAGTCGGTTATGCTTGACGGATAAGCGTACATCAGTCTTATCCATTTAAAATCATTAATCTTAGCCAGCTTTGAAAGAAGCTTATCTAATGCGAAAGCTCCGTATAAATCCAAACCGTAAGTCGTTGTATCCTGAGCTATTAAAATGAGCTCCTTCACGCCCGCGCGAGCAAGAGATTTCGCTTCATTATACAAAGATTCTATTGTACGGCTTGTAAACTTTCCCCTTAAATCGGGAATTATGCAAAAACTGCATCTGTGATTGCATCCTTCCGAGATTTTTAAATAAGCCGAGGGCAAAGGAGATGAAAGAATTCTGTGTTTTGAATCATTTAATCCGCCTGGCTTCAACGGATTATCCGCTTTTTTATCCAAAAGCAAAAGAGGAAGCCTGTCCAAAGCTCCCGTCCCGGTATAACCGTCTATTAAAGGAAATTTTTCAGTTATTTTTTCTTTAAGGAGCTGAGGCAGACATCCCGTAACATAGAGTTTAATATCTTTTTTACTTTTTAAACTCAGAACGTTTTTTATGCATTTTTCAGATTCAACTCTCGCATCGTGAATAAAAGAACAAGTGTGTATTACAACCGCGTCGGCATCGTTTATATCGCCGGTTAAATAAAAGCCTTTATTTTTTAAAATTCCTAACAAATACTCCGCTTCGACCGTATTTTTCGGGCAGCCCAAAACAATTACCGCAACTTTTTGCATTTTTTACTGCTGCCTCTTCAGAACCAATGTATTAACATCCTGAACAGCGCCTTTATTAACATCAACTTTAATTCCGTTAAAATAAACGTTAACGCCGGGAGTATACCCTATTTTCACGGTAAACTCATTATCGGCTTTCCAATTCTTTTTATCGCCTTTTACTATCGTACCCTGAAAAATTTCTCTGCCGTCGCTGTCGACTTTTATCCAGACATTCTCAACGGCAACTATTTCGAGCTCCTGCCGCTTTACGTATGAAGCCGCAGCCGTATTATTGCCTGCCTGAGTCGCGGCCGGAGCCTGCGCAGCAACAGGTTTTATGTCAGGCTGCGCCTGAGAAGATACATTTTCCGGTTTTAAAATTCTGTTTTTACTTTCCTCTTCAGCATTTTTCCGCGCTTCAAACGCTATTTCTCTGAGCCGAAGCTGTTCTCTCTGTTCTTGTTCTTTTTGCTCATGAAGTATTTTCTTTTGTTCCAATGCCGGTATTCTGCCGGGGCTGTCGTCTATAAATATCGAAATATTTTTATTTAAATACAAAAAAGCGGCGCATAAAATGCCGGCAATTAAAACCGTAATAAAAAGCTTTTTTAAATCGCTTTTCCTTTCGTCGGAAGATTTTGCTTTGGCGGTTTTCGCATCCGGATTAGTCTTATATCCGCAAGTTTGCGCTGGCTTTTCGCCTTCTTCGTCTCCGGATTGCAGATTCTTTCTTTTTTCATATTGCGCAAGCAGTTCTTCGCCGCTGAGGCCTAAAAATTTAGCGTATGATTTAACAAAACTTTTATAATAAACCTCAGCGGAAAAAACAGACTCATCGCCTTCTTCAATCGCCAAAATATACTTTTCCTGAATCCTTGTCACTCTGTGTACTTTATCAAAATTTAATCCGAGCTTTTCGCGTTTTTCTCTTAAAATCTTCCCGATTTCTTTCATTAACGATATCCTAATTGAGTTCTATGACTTCAACGCCTTCCGGAACAGTAAATTTAAAAACATCTTTTTTTATGTTTTGGTTAATTTTATAATCTGTGATAGTAACAGTGACGACAAGTCCTGCCGCGGTGACAATCGCCTTTGACGGACGCATCGTCGATTTGTCAATGTGAAGCTGCATACTCCAATCTTTTTTCTGAGCGGGAGATATTTCAATAATATAATTCATTTCATCTTCGCCGACAAAATTTATATTATGATCTTTCTTTATCGTCCTCCAGCCGCTCCCGAAATTTATCATAGACACGGGAGTAAAGTCTCCGCTGATAACGTCTTTCCAATTGTCTACGACTGCCTGCGAGTTTTCGGGCGTAAACACTGTAATTCTCTTTCCGTCAATAAAAATTCTTTGTTCCTGCGGAGTTCTTTGCACGATAAAAATACTGTTAGGTCTCTTGTACTTCAGGACTCCGGTAATTTTCTGGGTCTCTTTTGTAGCGGAATAAAATATTTCCTGGGTGTAAGTTATTTCCGCCGTATCGATTTTCTTATCGGCAGCTTCCATCTTGGCAAGAATTTCGTTTAACCTCGCCTCATCCGACTGCGCAAAAACGTTTACTGCAAAAAACGATAAAACGGCGGCGAATACAAAAATACTGATTTTCTTCATTTTAATACCCCCTTAAATGTTCATTTATTTTTTCGGTATTTATAAGCCAGTCTAAAGAGCCTGCCCGTTTGATTATAAAACCGTTATCCTGTAAATACCGTAATATTTCTTTTGCCTTGGCATAAGACCCGAAGTTTATTTCAAAAAGATCAAGCGATACTCTCTGGCGTTCTTTTATAAGCTTAAGCGCCGGCAAGAGTTCTTTTAAAGTGTTTTTCGCTCCGCTTGCGCCCGGGAGAGGATTCCCTCTCTGTTCATATATTTTGAGTATTTTATTTTGAGCTGTCAGCGCCTTTTTCGGCAACCCTAGATATTCGCAGTAATATGATAAAATATCGTCGTAGTTCTCTAAATTTATAAATAGCGCGGTATCGCCATTTTCCAAACCGTTGAGCAGTGCCGGTATTATGCCTGTTTCATTTGAAACATCGTCGATGCTAAGCTCTTTTGCTTCCCTCTTCTCTTTCAAGTACTGCCCGATCGCTTTCATTCCATCATCCCGTGGTTATTTTAAGAATTCATTTCCAAGTACTCATTTATTCTATCATAATTTATCTGCCATTTGTTAGTCCCTTCAGGTTTTGTTATAAATCCTTTCATTTCAAGAATGCTCAGAATGTTTGTAGCGCGCGCGGAACTTCCGAAATTTGCCTTTAATAAATCCTGAGAAACCCTCTTACGCTCATTAATAAGAGTAAGCGCGGGAACCAAATCTTTTAAGCTTTTTTCTTCCGCCGGGTCAAGTTTTTCGCCCGATACTTCAACCGCAACCGGCTCATAAATCCGCGGGAAATTCTGGTCATTTATAAAATCTATTATTTTCTCGGCTTCTTTTAACGATACATACGCGCCCTGCAAACGCGCAGGTCTGGCTTCTCCGGGAGGTAAAAACAGCATATCCCCTTTACCCATTAAATCTTCCGCGCCCAGCGCGTCTAAAATAACCCTTGAATCGATTTTTGTGGTAGTCTGAAACGATAATCTTGCCGGAAAATTGGCTTTAATAACTCCCGTAATAACGTTTACCGACGGTCTTTGCGTAGCGAGAATTAAATGTATGCCTACCGCTCTTGCCATTTGGGCAAGCCTTTGTATGGAATCTTCTATTTCTTTTTGCGCGACAAGCATTAAATCGGCGAGTTCGTCAATTACGACAACTATGTAAAACTCTTTTTCTCCTCCGGTTTCCGTCATTTTATTATTATAATCTTCAATATTTCTTACCATTTCCTTTGCGAATTTCGTGTATCTGTCTTCCATAACCGTCACAAGTTTTTTTAGCGCGGAGGCGGCTTCTCTCGGATTTGTAATTATGTCGGCGTCCGCAGCAGAAGTGCAGGGATTATACATATGCGGAATATCTTTATAAATAGGCATTTCAACGCGCTTAGGGTCTATCAGCATAAACTTCACTTCGTCCGGGCGCGCTTTGTATAAAATTGAAAGTATTATGGTATGTATGCCGACGCTTTTTCCCGAGCCGGTAGCGCCGGCTATAAGTAAATGAGGCATTGCCGCGAGATTTGTGACATATCCTTCCCCGTCAGTCGTTTTGCCAAGGGCAAGAGTAAGAAGCGATTTTGAATTTTCAAAAGCGCGGCTCTCTAAAATTCCGCGAAGGCCTACTATAACGCTTTCCGGATTAGGGACTTCTATGCCGACGGCGGCTTTTTCGGGTATGGGAACCACTCTTATCGACGAAGTTCTCATTGTAAGAGATATATTGTCAATAATATTTGAAACCGCCTGTATTTTGACTCCGGGTGCCAAAACCAAATCATAACGGGTTACTACAGGTCCGGGGATAATATCTTTTACTTCTGCCGCGATATCAAAATCTGCGAGAGTTGTTCTCAAAAGTTCCGCTCTTTCAAGAAGCTGGGCTTTGTTTGTCTCAAAACTTGTCGTAGGATCGCTTTTCAATATATTGGTCGCAGGCAGCTTATAATCAAAACTTTTGCTTTCAATTTTTTCCTGTTTCTGTTTTTCTATTTTTTCTTTAGCGGATTTTTCTTCTTTTTTGTTTACAATATTCGGTTTTACGGGTTCAAATTTTTGAATAATAGGCTCCGGCACAATAACCGGAGGCTCCTGCTTTCTTTCTAAAACATTAGGCGCGGGCTTTCCTTTATCCTGCTTATCTTTTTCAGACTCTTCAAACAATCCTTTTATAAAATGATATACCGCCGAGCTGAGAGAAATTCTTAAAAGTTTTGCCGATGAGTATATAAAAACTATCGCCACAACGGAAAAACCAAGAGTAATTCCCAAAAGCTGTTCAATAAAAGGAAACAGCTTTTCCCCTATCCATCCTCCGTAAGTGTTGATTTCAAACAAAAGCCCTGAAAATGAAAATAACGCGGTTCCTGAAATCATGCAGGCAACCGACCATATGAAATCCATTCTCCCTCTTAATTCAACGGATTTGCTTATATGCACGATAAAAGACCAAAGAAGTATGAAAGGAAAAATATACGTGGCTGTCCCGAACATCTGAAACATTATATTTGCAAATGCTTTTCCCAAAATCCCGGAACTGTCGGGCACTATTATGGCATACGCGCATATAAGCGCCGCCAAAACAAAAAACAGGGCTGCAACTTCCCTGTTTCTGTTTGTGTTATTTATTTTTTGTTTTTTATTTTTAGCTTTTTTTTGTCTGGCCACTTTTTCTGTCCTCTTGGATTAATACCCAAATTGAACGGAGAGTGTTCTGTTATTTAAGAGATATTCTGTAGCTGTAATCCTGCTGCACAATGTTTACTTTATCTTCTCTTGCAAGCCATCCCAAAGCAAGATACAGCATTGTATTGGACAAACCTAAATTCGCCTTAATTTTTATAGGGGACGATTCTCCGTTTTCAAGCAAATATTTCCAAATCTCTCCTGCCGCAAATCCTACTCTCTCAATCATATCCGACATATTTTACCCCTCAACCCGGATTACACGGTTTTTTTCCGTTAACTCCACTCTCAACACTCCAAACTCCACACTGCCTTTCTAAACTTTTTCAACTTCAAACAAATCCTGCCCCGAATTAACGGGTTTGCCGTTTTCAGCCAAAATTTTTACTATTTTAACTTTAAACGTAGCTTTTATTTCATTCATAACTTTCATGGCTTCAATTATGCACAAAGTTTTCCCTGTTTCAACAATATCGCCTTCTTTAGCGTAAGCCGGAGAAGACGGAGACGGAGATTTGTAAAAAACTCCAGTTATCGGAGATTTTATAGTTTCTCCCGAAGCAGCGGTTTCCTGTTTAGGCTCTTGCTCAGCCTGAACTTCAGCCGGAGCAGCCTGCATTTTTACGGGCGCCGCAATAAACTGCTTTCCTTCATTAGGGTTTTTTCTTTTAATACAAAGTTTATAATCTTTGGAATTAACTTCTAATTCCTCAATTTTTTCTTCTTTCATTATCTCATAAAGAGATTTTACTTTGTCCTTAATGTCATTTGCCATAACACATCCCATAAAATATAATATATAAAATATAAAAAACTTACCTTTTAACGGACATATCTTTCTTTTTATATTTTACTTGTCTTCTTTTGCGTCTTTTATGCTAAGGTTTACTCTTCCCTGCTTGTCAATTTCCATAACTTTCACGGTAACTTCATCGCCTTCCTTCACAACATCTTCAACGTTTTTAACATGTCTGTCCGCAAGTTTGGAAACGTGCACCAAGCCGTCTTTTCCTGGAAGGACTTCGACAAAAGCGCCGAAAGCCATAATTTTTACAACTTTTCCTTTGTATATTTTGCCTACTTCAATTTCGGCGGTCATAGATTCAATATACACTTTGGTGCGGTGCACACAGTCGGCGTCAGTTCCGGAAATAAACACTTTTCCCGTTTCTTCTATATCGATTTTAACGTTATTGTCTTCCTGCAGTTTTCTTATGTTTTTTCCTCCTGGTCCGATAAGCTCGCCTATTTTATTCTGAGGTATCATTAAACTTTCCATCTGAGGAGCAAAGCTTGATATTGCGGATTTCGGAGCTGAAACCGCAGCGTCCATTTTGTCTAAAATATACATTCTTCCGCGTTTCGCCTGATCCAGCGCCTGCGCAAGAATTTCAGTCGTAAGACCTGTAACTTTTATATCCATCTGAAGCGCAGTAATGCCTTTTCTGGTCCCGGCAACTTTAAAATCCATATCGCCCAAATGGTCTTCCATTCCCATAATGTCAGTCAAAATGACATAGTTGTCGCCTTCTTTCATAAGCCCCATCGCAACGCCCGCGCACGCGGCTTTAACCGGGACGCCCGCGTTAAACAATGCCAAAGAACCGCCGCACACTGAAGCCATTGACGACGAACCGTTTGACTCTAAAATATCCGAAACTATTCTTATTGTATATCCGAAATCCTCTACGCTCGGCAGAATAGCTCTCAAAGCTCTTTTTGCCAAAGCGCCGTGCCCTATCTCTCTTCTGCTTGTAGATCTTTCGCCTTTAGGTTCGCCTGTGGCAAAGCCCGGGAAATTATAATGAAGCATGAACCGTTCTTTATATTCGCCAGTAAGCTCATCCATAATCTGCATGTCGCCCGGCGTTCCAAGCGTCACGGTAGCCAAAGCCTGCGTCTGGCCTCTTGTAAATAAACTTGAACCGTGAATTCTCGGCAAAAGTCCGGTTTCGCAGGTTATAGTTCTTATGTCTTCAAGCCCGCGTCCATCGGTGCGCACTCTTTTATTTAATACAAGCTCTCTAGCTTTCTTATAAAATATGTCTTCCAAGAGAAAATCGATTGTCCCTTTGTTTTCTTGCGGATATTTTTCAAGCATTCTTTTTGTTATGTCTTTTTTAAAGGAAGCCCAAAAAGAATCTCTTTCTGTTTTCTCTTTTATAGTTACGCCATACTCGGCTTTGGAAATCGCTTCCGCTTCAATATCAGCTTTCATAGCCTGATTATATTCCGGAGCTTTTGCTTCCATTTTTTCTCTCATCGGAAGCTGCTTCTGGAATTCGCACATAGCTTTTACGGTTTCTCTGGCCAAATTCAAAGCATTAAGCATTTCTTCTTCGGAAATTTCATTTGAACCTGCTTCAACCATGGTCAAAGCCGTATCATTTCCGCTGACTGCCAAATCCAAGTCGCTTATTTCTTGCTCGGAAAGAGTAGGATTTATTACAAACTGCCCGTTAATTCTTCCGATTCTTACTGAAGCTATAGGTATGGAGAAAGGTATATTTGAAACCATAAGCGCAACCGAAGCGCCCAATATGCTTGGTATATCCGTATCATTTTCTCCGTCATGCGAAAGCACTATCGCGCTTATCTGCGTGTCATTTCTCCAAAACTCGGGAAAAAGCGGCCTTATGCTTCTGTCAATAAGTCTGCTTGTAAGTATTTCGCTGTCTCTCGGTTTTGCTTCTCTTTTGAAAAATCCGCCCGGTATCTTGCCTCCGGCATATGCTCTTTCTCTGTAGTCAACGGTCAAAGGCATAAAATCTATGCCTTCTTTCGGCTCGCTTGAAGAAACAGCCGAAACTAAAACCGTAGTTTCGCCGATTGTTACCGTGCAGGAACCGCTTGCCTGCTTTGCCATTTTGCCGGACTCAATTATAAATTTTTTTCCGGCAACTTCAACTTCTTTTTTAAAATATTCCACTTTTACGCTCCATTGCCCGGCGCATTTTGCGCAAAAGATCCAAGAAAACGCCATTTTTAGAGGCTTGAAGAGCTTGGAAGTTTAGAAGCTTGGCAAACTGCCTTTTGCTAAACTTCTAAGCCCTCTAAACTTCCAAACTTCTGCCTTTAACGGCGTTTTCTTGCATCCTTTGAGCTTTTTTTGCCGGGTCTTCTTTATTTTTTTTCTTATTTTCTAAGATCAAGCTTTTTAATCAAAGCCGTGTAACCGTCTTTATCGTGCTTCTTAATGTAATCTAAAAGTCTTCTTCTCTGGCCGATCATTTTCAAAAATCCGACTCTTGACGCGAAATCTTTCGGATATTTCTGGAAATGGTCGGAAAGATACTTAATTCTTGACGTGAGAAGTGCAACCTGAACTTCGGGGGAACCCGTATCCGTCGCGTGAGTTTTGTACTGTTCTACAACTGCTTTCTTTTCAAATGCCATCTTTACCGCTCCTTGCTTTTTCTCTTGTAATTTTTATATTGCAATATTTTTTGATTTTATCAAATTTTATTTTAAATGTAAACAATATGTGAAATAAAGAAGTTCAGAAGTTCGGCAAAGACAAAGTCTTTGTTGTTGTCGTTACCGAACTTCTGAGCTTCCGAGCTGCTGAGCTTCTGCCGTTGATAGCTCTTGCATAAATGCATTTTAATAAATATAATCTGTTCCGAGCGTTAATCATACTAATTAAAGAGGAAAAAAATGAAAATCGCAATTATCGGAACTGGTTATGTCGGATTACCGACAGGAGTGGGTTTAGCTGAACAAGGGCACCATGTTACTTGTATAGATAAGAAAAAAAGCACAATTAATTCTCTTAATGCGGGAAAGCTTACCCTGTTTGAAAACGGTCTTTTAGAACTTTTTGAAAAAAATATAAAAACAGGAAAACTTAATTTTACAACATCAATGAAAGAAGGCGTGAAAGACGCGGACATAATATTAATCGCGGTAAACACGCCGATACACCCTATAACAAAAGAAGTTGATATGAATAATGTTTATGCCGTGGCAGGTGAGCTTGCCGGATACTTAGACAAATATATCGTGATTGCCATGAAGTCTACCGTACCGATCGGCACAGGAGATAAGATAGAAGCTCTTATGAAAGAAAAGAATCCTGATATTGATATAGACGCTGTTTCACTTCCGGAATTCCTCAGAGAAGGGCACGCGATCCACGACTTTTTTCACCCTGACAGAATAATAGTAGGTTTAAACTCTAAAAGAGCAAAAGCAGTTATTGAAAATTTTTATAAGCCTTTTAAAGGAAAAATTCCGATTCTTTACGTAGGCAGGCGTTCAGGTGAAATTATAAAATACGCAAGCAATGCTTTTCTTGCCATTAAAATTCATTTTATAAACGAAATGTCGGATTTTTGCGAAAAGTCCGGCGCGAATATATATGAAGTCGCCGAAGGAGTAGGTCTTGACACGAGAATAGGCGGCAGGTTTTTAAATCCGGGCCCCGGATACGGCGGCAGCTGCCTTCCGAAAGACACAAACGCAATCGCTCACATGGGACGTAAAATCGACACTTCGCTGTCTTTGATTGAAGCCGCAATACAGGGAAATGAATGGCGTAAAAAACAGATGGCGTGGAGAATATTGGATTGCGTAAAAGGGCTTGTTAATCCTAAAATATGTATTCTCGGTCTTGCATTTAAAGCAGGTACCGATGACTGCAGAGAGTCTCCGGCCCTGACTGTGATAGAGTATCTTTTGGAACATAAAATGGATTTGTCCGTATTCGACCCGCAGGCAATGAAAAACGCAAAAGACATACTCGGAGATAAAGTTGTTTTCGCAAAAGACGAATATGTCTCGGCAAAAGACGCGGATGTCATAGTAATACTTACGGAATGGGACTGCTTTAAAGAATTGGACTTAAATAAGATAGGAATGACGATGAAAAGGAAAAAAATAATAGATTTGCGCAACCTTATTAAGCCTGAACTTGCTAAAAACGCAGGATTTGAATACTACAGAATAGGTGCGATGTGAAGTTTGAACCGTCAGAAAAAACACATTCTAATCGCTATTTAATACGTATATCAAAAATTTTCCTAATTTCGCATTCAAATTTTTGTTTCTCATGTAATATGAGATCTCTATAATAATCCATATCGCCGATTCTAACGGAATAATTTTGTATAGAATCTATAATACGGCCGCATATCATATCTATGTTGCGAATGTTTCTGTCCATCTTATAGTAAGAATTAATCGGAATATCTTCAAAAAAACGAGCGGCTCCGTTTTTCCCCGTGATAATTATACATCCTGCTAAAGCCGCTTCTCTAGGCAATCTGTCTTTACCGGGATGATTTCCAAAATCTATATATACTTTAGCCTTTTTTAACAAATCGCATACTTGTTTCCTGTTCATATTTTGTATAGGAATAAATTTTATATTTCGCATTTTTGAAATTAGCCTGTTTGTAAATTTTAACCCTTTAGCGGGATTATAAGCTACAATATCTTCCTTAACATTAAAATCGATATTATCGCTGTAATATTCAGAATTAATATAGTCGGTAAGAGGAAGTACGCAATTCATATTACTGTTATACAGGAAATGCTGCGCATATGCGGATTGATACGCATTAATAACGTCTAATTTTTTTAAGTATGCGACGGATATGCTGTCTTTAAACTCATTTTGTTTTATCAACAATAACTTTTTTAACCGCCTTCTTGCGGTTTTTAAACCTAATTTCATATTAAATTTAAAAATATCTGAAATTGAAGCCCCTGCATAAAAAAAATTATCAACGCTCAGCCACCACAATATAAACTGAACTTTTTTAAACTTATAAACCCAATTAAAAATAATTTCAGGAAGTACAACGACATTCTCGTCGCTGTCATATATATTTTCCGATATTAATATATTATATTTCTCATAAGCGGCAGGTATGCCGTGCGGCTTCTCTCCAAAATAAAATATATAGGCATCTACATTGTTTCTTCTTAAAAAATCTACCAGCTGATGCAATAATTCAACTCCCCCCGTAACGACGCCCGCGGGACATGGAACAAAAACTTTACTGTTTTTACTTAGCTTTATCATATTAACCGCCTGCCTTTAATATTGCCTGCTCAATAGTTTTATCCATATCGTAATATTTATATTCCGCCAGCCGGCCGCCGAAAATTACGTTCTTTTCTTTATCGGCAAGCTCTTTGTATTTGGAATATAAGATGTTATTTTTATCGTCGTTTACAGGATAAAACGGCTCGCTGCTTTTACTCCATTCGCAAGGATACTCGCGCGAAATTATAGTTTTAGGCTGTGTCCCGAATTCAAAGTGCTTGTGTTCTATGACGCGGGTATATGCGATTTCCGATTCCGTATAATTAATAACCGCATTGCCTTGAAAATTACCGCAATCCAATGTTTCTGTTTCAAAACGCACGCTTCGATATTCCAATTTTCCGAAGCAATGTTTGTAAAATTCGTCTATTTGTCCAGTAAAAATAATTTTATCGGCAATATTTTCAAAGTGCGCCCTGTCATCAAAAAAGTTCGTATCGTATTTTGCTTCAATGCCGTTTAGCAAACCGTCAATTAATTTATTGTATCCTCCAACCGGAATTCCCTGATATGTATCGTTGAAATAATTATTATCAAAAGTAAATCTGACAGGCAAGCGCTTTATAATGAAAGCGGGCAGCTCCGAACATTTGCGTCCCCATTGTTTTTCGGTATAACCTTTGATTAGAATTTCATAAATATCTTTTCCGACTAATGAAATTGCCTGTTCTTCCAAATTTTTCGGTTCGGTTATTGCGGACGCTTTGCGCTGTTCGTCTATTTTTTGTTTTGCTTCCTGCGGAGTTTTTACTCCCCAAAGAGCATAAAAAGTATTCATATTAAAAGGCAGATTATATAACTTTCCTTTATAATTTGCCAACGGCGAATTGATATAGCCATTAAACTCTGCAAAAGCGCCGACAAAGTTCCAAACTTTTTTATTTGAAGTATGGAATATATGAGCTCCGTATTTGTGGACATTAATCCCTTCGATATTTTCGCAATAGACGTTCCCGCCTAAATGCGCGCGCTTGTCAATCACAAGACATTTTTTGCCTTTCTGCTTTGCCAAATAGGCAAAAGTCGCTCCGTATAATCCTGAACCGACAATTAAATAATCGTAATGTTTCATTGTCTGCTGCTCTCCGCGATATAAGATTGTTTCATTTACAAGTTGATCTTGGGCTTCCCTATTTACGTCTTAAAAAACGGCGCACGGAAGAGATTTATTATTTTATTTTTAATTTTTTTTCGCAGATAATACGCCAAATATACGTATAAAAATCCTTTTTTCATATCTTTTATGAATTTTTTTTCCGGCGACCTTAAAACGTCGTCAAGAATCACGACGTCTTTCAGGCAATCTTTAATTTCGTAATAAATTTTTTTGAAATCGTATTTGTCCGGCGGTATGCGGAATAACTGCTGCCTTAAATAATATACGGGCGTTTGCCAGGTTTTTTCCAAACCGGTCCTTTTGTAATAATCTTTTATCATTTTAAATATGTCTATATAATCTAACCCGTCTTTGAAATATATGCTTTTTGAAGACTGGCTTTCGGTTTGTCTCCAATAATATCTTCCTTTTTTTACGACTGCAAAATTACCGACATAAGGCATAAGGCAATAATAGAAATAAACGTCTTCCGAGTTTGTGTTTAACGGAAATTTAATTTTAAGATTTTTTATCAAATCCGTTTTGAACAGTTTATTCCAGACGAAAATATGCAGCTCAGGTCCGAGAATAAGGCGCGGATTCATTTCATATATTTTTTCTTCGAAATAATCCGATTCGTCTTCGCAGCGCGAATTGTCGGAAAACATAAACGAAATATTGGGATTTACAACGAGCGGACATTTTGTTTCCTCGGCGGTTTTATGCATATTTGCAAGATAATCGATGCTTATAATGTCGTCGTTATCCATAAAATACAGATATTCGCCCGCCGCTGCGGAAATACCGGCATTTCTTGCAGCACTTATCCCGCCATTTTTTTGCGATATGATTTTAATTCTTTTGTCTTTTCTTTGATAATCTTCTAAAATTGAGAGAGACGCATCAGTCGAGCCGTCGTTTACACAAATGCATTCGAAATCTTTGAATGTCTGGTTTAAAATAGAATCCAAACATTGAAGAAGATATTTTTGGGCATTATATACGGGAATAATTATAGAAATCATAAAGTTTTACAAAGTCGTCTCTGCTTGGAATTGATTGAAACAGCTTAAGATAAACTCCGGTCTATAATCGCAACGATTGTTGGAATTTATGGTATAATCTCCGAGGCTAGCCTCAAAAACGCGACTTTTAGGCAACATACGGTATTCCCTGTCTCCTATAATAAAAATATTTGGAAACCAAACTGCTTCTACAAATCTGTCATAAGTATGCTGTATACCCAAATTCTGTATTTTGAGTCCTGAAGATATGGCAAAAAAACAAGATACTATCCCCGCGCAATATACTCTATATTTCTTATTTAACATACAAAGAAGCTTTATGCTTTCGTTAATGCTTACTTTTTTAATATCTATCGTTATAACATGTTCCGTTTCGGGCATATCATGATCAATATTTATTACCAAATATCCTTCATTAACCAAACCGTTAACAAGTTTACGGGCTTTATCCAAGGGATAAAGATATTTGGCCGAACGCGAAGCCAGTTGCAGCCATACAATACCTTTTCTCCCTGCCATCTTTTGATCTACTTTGCTTATAATATCAGATACTTGTTTTGTCGCTTCATAATCCGTATAAACTTTAGGAGCCGGAGTAAACACGGGTTTTGACAGACTAAAAGTCCGGCATAAGGTTTCATGTCTGGACTTTATATGCTCATCCTGCATGTATATAACAGGAAGTAATAAAGTGTCTTCTTTTATTTTCCGGTAGCATTCCGAATAATCATAATTTTTCCAGCCGCTTTTGCCGTCCGCAGGATAGCCGTCAAAATAATAGACATTTTCAAAATTAGGGTTTACCTTCAAACATTCACCTACCAACACAGAACTATTTTTATCGGTATTTTTAGATACGTAAGCGTCAAAAACAAGATTCGGATAACAGTTTTTAAAATTTTCTATAAAATTAGTTGAAAGGAAATAATCCCCAACCCCCATGAAAAATACAAGTCCAAGACGTTTAATTTTCTTGTTGACTTTTAATGCATTATCAATATTAAAATTAATGTGACCGCCCGAAGGTATCTTAGGTATTTTAAAATCTTGTATTTCATGAAGATAATTGCCGGTGATATCTATCCCATCCCCGTTTATTACCTGCATCCATGCGTCGGCAACGGGCTTGTTCAGCCCGGCGCTTTCCTCTTTTGTAATCTGGCTGCTAAAACATGCCTTCAAATTCCAATACGCAAGCCTCAGCGCCGCGGTTTTAGGACGTCTGGCGTATTTCTCTCTGTATTTAGAAACCATTTTTTCAAGTTTGTTAAAATAATTTATCATATACTTATCAACCCCAAGTTTTGCTTATTTCGTTGATTATAATATCGTTATCTATGTTGTTTATATCATTTGAAACGGAACCGTTTTGAGTATCAACTGAAATTTGAACCGCTTCATCGTAATTGGGCGCCCAAATTTTATTGATTTTTTCTTCTTCATTTGAATAATCAAGAAAAAGAGCTATCATTTTCTTTTTAAAAGCCGCCGCAATATGAACAATTGATGTGTCGGGAGATATTACACAGTCGCAATATTTAATATACGCAGAACTTTCTAAAATATTCGATGTTTCAATAACAGACGCGCCTTTAAGCCCTTTAATCAAATGCGATGACTTCTTTGAACATACGATAAATATAGCGAACTCTTTCTCTTCTTTCAACTTATTTATAAGGCTTTGAAGCTTTTCAAAATCAATACTCCTATGCCTGCTTGCCGCAAAAGGGTTTATTATAAGCTTATTTTCAACATTTTTAAATAAATTACCGGCATTTTTTTCATCAATAGAATCCAAAAACATATCATAATCAAGCGTAGAAGCTTCAACGCCAAGCTCTTTTAAAAGAATTTTATATCTTTGCGATATATGAAGCTCATTAAGACAGCAATTAATCGAAAGATCGTACATATTATAATCCTGCTTCCGAAAGCCGATTAAAAACGCAGGATTTATACGCCTTATCATGAATAAATGTTTAGGCCTTGGCCTGAATATGAAGAAATCAACGGCAACATCAATTTTTTTATGCTTTAGAACTTTATAAACGGACAAATCATCAAAAAATCTGCCGTTTACTTCAATAATTTCATCTATATTAGGGTTATTTTTAATAATTTCTTTATTATCTTTTCCGCATAAAACATATATCTTGATTGCGGGATATTGTTTCTTTATCTCCCTGAAAACTAAAGTTAAAACAACCATATCCCCGATTTTATTGTCATGCCTTAAAAACAAAATGCTTTTAACCGTGTTCATGTCCGGCTTTTTGCCGGATTTTGCGGATTTGTCAAAAAGCATTTTTGCAAAAGATTTCCTAAATGATGTAACCGCTTTTTTTATCATAGTTAGTGTGAACACACTCTAATACAATGTCATCAACCAGCCCTTTCTGCCGACTTCTTTCCAAAATCTCGGTTTAACGAAAAAAGCGGGATGAACATACCAATATTTTA
Source organism: Candidatus Endomicrobium neocapritermitis (assembly GCA_009778325.1). Taxonomy (GTDB): domain Bacteria; phylum Elusimicrobiota; class Endomicrobiia; order Endomicrobiales; family Endomicrobiaceae; genus Endomicrobium_B; species Endomicrobium_B neocapritermitis. The sequence goes on from WRJZ01000029.1 coordinate 26,496, forward strand.
AAAACAGCTTACAAAAATGTTTAATCTTTACGCTTGCGGGATATTTTTTAGCGCTGCCGTGCCACGGCGTCATCGCAAGGTATTTAAAATAAAGATTTTTTAACGGGTGAACAGGCAGAGCGTGCCACGGTTTTATCTGAGTTGAATAATGAACGATATGACAAAAAGAGAGAAAATCATTAAAATTCTTTTTACTGTACTTATCATATAAAGTCAGGAAAATCCCGTGATGAACATTCCAGTTTTCAGGCAGATAAAGCGTATTTGCTCTTAAAACCGGATTCAGTATATCCTGATCATGTAAAATCATTTTGTAAGTCTTTTCTTTCACATATTTTTTCCATTTATCATAATAATTAAACTCTTTTAATTTTGGAATATTGAAAACCATAACTCCGGAATTGAAATAATTCGGCTTTCTTCTGTAATTATCTTTTACCGCGGCTACCGGATAATCATCGGTATTTATTTTCCACAGCTCCGATATATCCTTATTCAATATCAAATCGCAGTCGAGATAAATTATCTTTTTTACGTCGGAAGACAAAAGCATAGGCACCATAAGGACATTATATATGGCAATCTTTTGCCCGTTACGCAGAGGAAGCCCTTCGAATTCCGATTCGTCTACATTTATAAACGTATGGTCAAAATCCTGAATTTCCTTGAGCTTTAGCAATTTTTCTTTATTTTCATCGCTGACATTGCAAAAAAAGAAAAAATGTATTTTATCTTCTTCGGTAAGTAATTTATGATTAACAAGAATCGAAGCGGCTGTCGCTCCGCAATGCGGAGCAAAACTATCATCAAGCCCGAAAGCAATATTTATCATTTCTTAGTTACCTTTTAACACAGTGAGTAGTGAATAATTAGCAGTTAGCAGCCTTTTATTAAGTTCCCGACTGCCAGGAATTTAAATATTTCTGCTGTTCCTCGGTTAAAACATCAATTTTAATTCCCATCGCCTTCAGTTTTAATTTAGCTATCTCTTTATCAAGCTTCTCCGGAACAACATAGACCTGCTTTTTAAGCTGTTTATGATTTTTAACCATGTATTCGGCGGATAAAGCCTGATTCGCAAAAGACATATCCATAACGCTTGCCGGATGACCTTCCGCCGCGGCTAAATTTATAAGTCTTCCTTCGCCGAGAACGCATATCTTCTTATTATTTTTCAAAGTGTATTCATCGGTAAAATCTCTTACATTTTTGACGGATTTTGACATTTGTTTTAACGCCGCAAGATTTATTTCATCGTTAAAATGTCCCGAATTACACACAATCGCGCCGTCTTTCATAAAAGTAAAATGCTGTTTATCGATAACATTTAAATCTCCGGTAAGAGTAACAAAAATATCTCCCTTTTTCGAGGCATCGTTCATAGGCATAACTTCGTATCCGTCCATTGCGGCTTCTATGGCTTTAAGATGGTCGACTTCCGTAACTATAACGTGAGCGCCCATTCCTTTTGCTCTCATGGCAAAGCCTCTGCCGCACCAGCCGTATCCGGCGACAACAACGATTTTTCCGGCGATTAAAATATTTGTCGCCCTTATAATTCCGTCGATAGTCGACTGCCCCGTACCGTACCTGTTATCAAAAAAGTGTTTCGTCAAAGCGTCGTTTACGGCAATTACGGGATATGCCAAAACTGCGTCCTTTGCCATTGCCCTTAAGCGTATAACGCCCGTCGTTGTTTCCTCTGTTCCGCCGATAATATTTTTAAGCAAATCTTTCCTTTTTAATATTATGGCGGTAACCAGATCGGCTCCGTCGTCCATTGTAATTTCGGGCTTTGTTTCCAAAAGAGCGTTTATATGGCTGTAATACGTTTTATTATTTTCGCCTTTGATTGCGAATACCGGAATTTTATGATGTTTAACTAAAGACGCGGCAACATCATCCTGCGTTGAAAGAGGATTTGAAGCGCACAAATATACGTTTGCCCCGCCGGCCTTCAATGTTATTGCTAAATTAGCCGTTTCGGTCGTAACGTGCAGGCAGCATGCAATATTTTTATTCTTTAAAGGTTTTTGTTTCGAGAATCTTTCTTTTATCTGCCTTAAAACAGGCATTTCTTTTTCCGCCCAAACAATCCTTTTGTTCCCCTTATCCGCCAACTTAATGTCTTTTATGTCGTATTTCATATTTTCCCTCTTTTTTTGATTTGTTACTCTGCATCTCCGCCTCTCTGCATCCCCGCATCGCCGTTATTTGTTAACCGCCTTTTTCAGTTCCGCAACTTTATTCAGCGCTTCCCAGGTAAAATCTTTTCCTTTTCTTCCGAAATGCCCGTATGCCGCCGTCTTTGAAAAAATCGGCCTGCGAAGCTTCAAATATTCCATAATTCCTTTTGGAGTAAGAGGAAATATCTTTCTAACAATAGGTTCAAGAACAGGCCCCGGCACCTTACCGCTGTGATGAGTATCAACCATAACGGAAACAGGTTCGGCAACGCCTATCGCATAAGCAAGCTGAACCGTGCATTTATCGGCAAAACCTGCGGCAACAATATTTTTCGCTATATGCCTTGCCATATAGCAGGCGCTTCTGTCAACTTTAGTCGAATCTTTCCCGGAAAAAGCCCCGCCGCCGTGCGCCGCCATACCGCCGTAAGTGTCAACTATAATTTTTCTTCCCGTAAGCCCTGTGTCGCCCTGCGGCCCGCCGATTACAAACTTTCCGGTAGGGTTTATGTAAATCTTAGTTTTTTTATCTATGAGTTTTCCTAAAACAGGATCAATAATTTCTGCACGGATTTCTTTTTTAGATTTTTCCGTTATGCGTTTTCCTGTTTTATCCAGAATTGCCTCCGTATGCTGCGTTGAAAGAACAACAGCTTCGATTCTTTTAGGTTTCCAGTCAACATATTCGACAGTAACCTGCGTTTTGCCGTCAGGTCCCAAATAAGGAAGAATTCCTTTTTTTCTGACTTCCGTAAGCTTCATCGCAAGTTTGTGGGCAAGCATTATCGGCAAAGGCATAAGTTCGGGAGTTTCTTTGCACGCAAAACCTATCATAAGCCCCTGATCGCCCGCACCGCCCGTATCCACGCCCTGGGCAATATCCGGCGACTGAGAATTTATAATGTTTACTATCGCGCAGTCTTTATAATTAAATCCGAATTCAGGCTTGTCATAACCTATATTTTTAATCGCATTTCTGGCAACTTGTTGGATATTTACATAAGTGCTTGTAGTAATTTCCCCGCCCACTATTACCATTCCCGGAGAAACAAACGTTTCGCAAGCCACTCTTGCTTTAGGATCTTTAGCTAAAATAGCGTCAAGAACAGAATCCGACACTATATCGCAAACCTTATCCGGATGTCCTTCAGTTACTGATTCCGACGTAAAAAAATACCCCTGCTTTCCAATCATTTTATCTCCCCTTTTTAACTACAATTACGAATTACAAATTACGAATAAACTGCAAACAACTTTTTTGTCTTTGATTCGTAATTCGTAATTTGTAATTCGTAATTGCCGTTATTAGCTCATTATTATTGAATCAAAAAGCGTAATTCCGTGAGGAATCCTGCCTTTATGCCCTACTATCGTATTACTTAATTTTGCGCCTTTTCCTATATGCGAACCGTTCCATATAATAGTTTTTTCTATAACGGCATTATCCTCTATTTTCACGTTTTTAGATATGACCGAATAAGGATTAATAATAACATTCTTGCCTATATACACATTATCATTTATAAAACACGGGCCTTTTATTTTAGCGGTTTTATCAATTTTAGCATATTTGCTTATATAACTGCCTTTCTTTTTGCCGAACGGCATACTTATCTTAACTTTTCCGTCCAAAGCGTCAAAAACGCCTTTCTTATATTCAAGAATATTGCCGATATCCGTCCAATATTCATCCATTATGTAACCGTAAATCTTTTTTTTATTTTTTAAAAGCAAAGGAAACAAGTCCATGCTGAAATCAAAAAACTTATTATTCGGTATATAGTTGAATATTTCCGGCTCAAAAACGTAAATTCCCGTATTCACGGTATTCTCAAAAATATCGCTAAATTTAGGTTTTTCGACAAACCGCTTCACCTTTCCGTCTTTGCCGGCAATGGTAATTCCGTATTCGAATCTTGAATCTATTTCCTTTAACACTATTGTAGCGAGAGCTTTTTTCCTTTTATGAAAATTCAAAACATTTTTAAGATTAATATCGGTTAACCCGTCTCCCGACATAACGATAAAAGTTTTATCAAAAAATTTTTCCTGCTTCTTTACAGCTCCGGCAGTTCCTAAAAGTTTTTTTTCTAATGAATAATTTATATTTATATCCATATAATTGTTCTTAAAATAACCGGTTATGGAATCCGGATAATGAAAAAGATTAACGCAGATATTATTAAAGCCATATTCTTTAAGGTTATTTAAAATATGATATAAAACAGGTTTGCCGAGTATAGGAATCATTGGTTTCGGAATATGATGCGTCAAAGGTCTTAATCTGGTGCCTGCTCCCGCAGCCAAAACAAAAGCTTTCATTTTGTCCCCTTTTAACGGCAGTTAATAGTTAATAGATAATAGAGAATAGTTGTTGTATTTCGGCGAAGCCGAAATCTGTTAATAGGTTTTCGCTTCGCGAAAACGCCAAAATTATTATCTATTATCTGTCTTTTCAAAGTAATCTAAAGTTCTCTTTATCCCTTCATCAATACTTATTTTAGGTTTCCAATTTAGAACTTTTCCGGCTTTTTTATTATTTAAAAAACTTTTAAAAAGTTCTCCGTCTCTTTTAGGTTTGTAAACGGGCTTGTTATTTGTTTTCGACAGCCGCGACATAATTTTTACTACGTCATTTAACGGCACGGCTTTATTCGTGCCGATATTAATTATTTGATTATCCGCTTTTGTCAGAGATTTCAGGTTTGCGCTCACAACATCGGAAACATATACATAATCTCTCATCTGTTTACCGTCTCCAAAAACAGTAACTGCCTCGTCACGAAGCATTCTTAAAGCAAAAATGGCTATAACCCCTGCTTCGCCTTTTGGGTCCTGCCTGGGGCCGTACACATTGGAGTATCTTAAAATTGTGTATTTCAGTCCGTGAATCTCAGAATAAAATTTTATGTAATTTTCAACAGAGTGTTTCGCAATTCCGTAAGGAGACAACGGGTTAGGAAAGGCATTTTCATCGGGAGAAATGTTCCCGCATTCGCCGTATATCGTACCGCCGGAAGAAGCAAATATTATCTTTTTTGTTCTATTTTCAACGCAGGCTTTTAAAATATTCAGAGAACCGAGAATGTTAATATCAGCGTCATATTTCGGGTCAGCCACAGACTTTCTTACGTCAATCTGCGCCGCATTATGAATAACAACATCCGGCTTTTCTTTTTTAAATATCTTCAGGATGTTCTTTTCATTAACTATATCCGTTTTATAAAACTTCGCTTTTTTATTGATATTATCCATACTGCCGGATGACAGATTATCAATAATAACTGCTTTATGCCTATTCTCAATAACGGCATCAACAATATTAGAACCTATAAAACCTGCTCCGCCCGTAATCAAAACTTTCATTTTTCACCTTAACTCTTTTTTAGCGCTTTAGCTGCTTTTTCTTTAGCGGCGTCAGCCTTTATTTCTTCTTTTTTATTATCGGAAACGGCTTCCCCGCCAAAAGCTTTTGCGCGTATTTTACTTTCAATTTCAGCGGCTATTTCGGGGTGCTCGTTAAAAAATATTTTAACATTATCTCTTCCTTGCCCGAGCCTTTCGCCGTTATAGCTGAAAAACGCTCCGGCTTTATCGATGATTCCGTCGGCAACGCCCATGTCAACCAGATATCCCATTCTGTCTACGCCGACTCCGAACATTATTTCAAATTCAGCTTGTTTAAACGGCGCTGCAACTTTATTTTTTACTACTTTTACTCTTACTCTGTTTCCTAAAATTTCGTCGCCTTTTTTTACCGATTCTATTCTTCTGATGTCAAGTCTTACCGAAGAATAAAATTTAAGCGCGAGTCCGCCGGGAGTAGTCTCCGGGCTTCCCCACATAACGCCTATTTTCTGCCTGAGCTGGTTTATAAAAACAATCGATGTTTTTGATTTTGAAATATTTGCGGTAAGTTTTCTTAAAGCCTGGCTCATAAGCCTTGCCTGAAGACCTACAAATGAGTCGCCCATTTCGCCTTCAATTTCAGCTCTGGGAACCAATGCGGCAACCGAATCAACAACTATAATGTCAACCGCGCCCGAACGTACAAGCTTATCTGCAATTTCCAGCGCCTGCTCTCCGGAATCAGGCTGCGAAATCAAAAGATTGTTTATATCAACTCCCAATTTCGTCGCATATTCGGGATCCATTGCGTGCTCGGCGTCTATATACGCCGCAATTCCGCCGGTTTTCTGCGTTTCGGCTACCATACACAAAGCCAGCGTGGTTTTACCTGAAGATTCCGGCCCGAAAATCTCAATTATTCTGCCTCTGGGAATTCCGCCTACGCCTATTGCTATGTCCAAAGGAAGCGCTCCTGTCGGAATCACGTCAACTTTAGTTTTCGCGTGTTTCTCGCCGAGCCTCATTATCGCTTCTTTGCCGAAATCTTTTTCTATCTGTGAAAGCGCCAAATCCAATGCTTTAAGCTTTTCATCTTTTGCCATAAAATTACTCCTCCGGTATTTTTCAACACAATAGCATACAAATGTATTCCTTGTCAAGTGTTTAACAGCAATTTTCAATTAACAATTAACAAATAATAATTGTTGTGTTTTCGCAAAGCGAAAACCTGTTAACATGTTTTGTTAAGGCTAAGCCTTAGCAAAACTCCGACATTGTTCATTGTAATTTGTTAATTGCCTTTTTAGATTCTTATAATTTTCCCCGACTTAATGTTTTTAAATGCGTTTCTTGAATCCACAATGGCTTTAGAATCCTTCAAAACTTTTTTATAATCAATATTCGTATGATCCGTAACTATGACAACAACATCGTATTTTCCCAAACCGTTAAGACTTTTTTCGGAACGAAGCGTCATTCCGCACGCGCAATTCTGCATTTCAGGGATGTACGGGTCATAGTACGACACTTTTGCTTCTTTCATAAGTAAAAGATTTATAACGTCAAGCGCCGGAGATTCCCTGACATCCGAAACGTCTTTTTTATACGCGGCTCCGATAACCATAATTTTTGAATTTTTAATCGACTTTGATTTTTTGTTTAATGCGTCGGCGACTTTCGTTACTACATATTCCGGCATTTTCGAGTTCATTTCGCCGGCAAGCTCTATAAAACGCGAGTAAAAATTTAAAGTTTTAAGTTTCCATGAAAGATAGTGCGGGTCTAAAGGAATGCAGTGTCCTCCGATTCCAGGGCCCGGATAAAAAGGCATAAATCCGAAAGGTTTTGTCGCAGCAGCGTCTATTATTTCCCAAACGTTTAATTTCAGTTTATTGCACATTAAAGCGACTTCATTGACCAAAGCTATGTTTACGGCTCTGAAAGTGTTTTCCAAAAGCTTAACCATTTCGGCGGCTTCAGTCGAAGAAACTTTTTGCACTTTCGTGAATGAAGCGTATACGGCGGCAGCTAATTCTGTGCATCTGTCGCATGCGCCTCCGACAACTTTCGGAGTATTCTGTATTCCGAATTTTTTATTAGACGGGTCAATTCTTTCCGGACTGAACGCTAAAAAGAAATCTTTTCCGGCTTTAAGCCCTGTTTCTTCCAAAATAGGAAGCATGAGTTCTTTTGTTGTTCCCGGATAAGTCGTAGATTCAAGAATTATAAGCTGCCCTTTTTTAAGAGTTTTCTTAACGTTATGCGCGGCGGACAAAATATATGAAACATCCGGATCTTTTGACTTTCTCAAAGGAGTAGGAACGCATATAATTATAACATCGGCTTTTGAAAGATTTTTAAAATCAGCGGTCGCGTCAAGCCTGCCTGCCTTCACAAGCGCTTTCATGTCGCCGTCAGGCACGTCGCCTATATAAGATTTTCCTTTGTTTATGGCTGAAACTTTAGATTCATCGACTTCAAATCCGGTAACTTTAAATCCCTGTTTGGCAAGCTCCGCGGAAAGAGGAAGCCCGACATATCCTTGCCCGATAATGCCTATTTTTGCTTTTCTTTCTTCAATTTTTTTCATCAATTCTTTATACATTTTCTTTCCTTATTTGTAATTGTCTTTGCCGTTCGCCGTTGATTCGTAATTCGTCATTCGTAATTCGTAATTGCCGTTCTATAGTTTCACGTATTTAAACCAAGATTTATTTTCCAAATACCAATCAACTGTTTTTTTAATTCCCTGTTCCAAAGACACTTTCGGAGTCCATTTCAGTATCTTTTTTGCTTCATTTATATTTGCCCAAGTAGCAGTTATGTCCGCCTTATGAAAAGGTTTATAATTATATTTGGCTTTTTTCCCGAGATTTTTTTCTATGAGATGAATCATGTAGTTCAGTTTATACGGTTTATTTCCGCCAAGATTTATAGTTTTGTATCCGGTTTTTTTCAAAGCTTTAATCGTGCCGTCTGCAATATCGTCGACATAAGTAAAATCCCTGCTCTGCGAACCGTCGCCAAAGAGCTCAATCGGCTTTCCTTCGTCAATCCATTTAATAAAACGGATTATGCTCATATCAGGCCTTCCCGCCGGACCGTAAACCGTAAAATATCTTACGACCGTTACGTCCAGACCGTACAAGTAATGATATGAATAACACATTGCTTCCGCGCCTTTTTTCGACGCGGCATAAGGAGAAATCGGCGTGTTGACGGCTAGAGTTTCAACAAAAGGCATTTTCTGCCCGGCGTACAAAGAAGATGTTGACGCAAGAACAAATTTTTTAATTTTATAATCTTTCGCGATATCAAGAAGGTTAAGCGTCCCCATTGTGTTTGTGGAAACGTAGATAAAAGGATTTTCCATGCTGTAGCGCACGCCTGCTCTGGCGGCAAGATTTATAATTGCGGAAAATTTATGTTTTTTGACTATATTTTCAACAGATTTTTTATTTTCAATGTCAATCTTGTAAAATGTAAAATTTTTAAGCTTTTTAAGGTTTTTAAGCCTGTAATCCTTTATTTTTACGTCATAGTAATCGTTCATATTGTCTATTGCGACAACATCTTTGCCGGATTTCACAAGCATCTCGCACACTTTACTTCCAATAAACCCCGACGCTCCGGTAACTAAAATTGACATTCAAAACTCCCGTAGTAACGACAAAATTCAAAATTTCAAAGTTTAAAGTTCGAATACTAAGTTCCTGCCGAAACACAATATTTGCACTTTAAACTCTGAACTTTGAACTTCGTTATTTATCGAAAGATTATATAAAATTAAATATGTTTTGTCATATTGTAATTGTACAAATGTCACCGCAAAATCAAAATGATACTATTTAAAAACTCCCTCATTTTTATATCATTTGCCATATAGCAATCGCGCAAACACCGTGCGTATTATTCACTGTCATTTTTCTCACTCTAAGAGAGCGCCGTATATTGCCTCATAGTTTCTTTTCGCAATTTTACCGGCATAATACTGCGACATTGCAACAACTGCTTGAAACTCTTTTTGTTCTTTTTCAGAAGGCTCGGAATAATCGCCCGACGTCATTCTTGCAGTATAACTTTCGGTGTACTTTTTTACTTCTTCGGAAGCAAAGTTAACCGCTTCTTCGTCGGAAACAAACTTTGCTTTCTTTATGTTTTCCGGAAGATAGTCATAAAGTTCGTCAACTATAGCTTTAGCTTCGGCTATTTGCGCGTCAAGTCCGGCAATCGTTTCCCGATAACTTTCCCTCGCCCTTGCAATTTCCTCTTTAGGTAATATGGCTTTCATCATTTGTTTTACTTCTTTCTGTTCCATTATCTCTTTTTCTTTACGGCTTTTTTTATTTTTTTGCGGTTCTTCTTCCGCATCCTCTTCTTTGTCAACGGATTGATACGACTCTGCTTTCGCTCTAAGCGAAGCGACCTTACGCTTCATTTTAAATATTCCATACCCGCACGAAGCAATCGTAATAAAAAATATAAAAAGTATTACGCCAACCAGTATCAGTAATACTTTTTTATCCTGTTCGCTAAAGCCGCTTTTTTTGACTTCGGAAACAGCATTATTTGCGGATTGTTCCGGCTGCGCGCTTTGCTCCGTATTTTGTTTTTCACCGCAATTTTTACAAAACATGTCGGCAGAATCAATGTTCTCGCCACATTTATGGCATTTTTTCATAATATCCTCCTGATATTTAATTGAAAAATGTAAATTTGATTTCTTTGGATGATATTTTAATTCTTACTTCTTTCGGTGTCATTTTTAAATGATTTGACATGGAAGCTGTAGAAAAAAATTAAATCCCGCTTTTAAGGATTTTAAAACGGTTTTTGCTAAATTCTATGATTTTTGCCCTGCGCATCCTGCCGAGCTCTCTTGAAAGAGCGCTTCTGTCCACAAACAAAAATTCGGCAAGTTCTTTTCTGTCAAAATTAATGTGAAATTCGCTGCTTTTATGCTTTTCGGCTTGAAAATTTAAAAAAGACATCAGCCTGTGCCGGACGCTCTTTTTGCTTAAATATTCCATTTTCATTGTAAGAGCGTTGTGGTTGCTTGCTAACATTCTTATAATATTGCCTATAAGTTTAACGTGAAAAGGACAATTTTGCTTGCATACCGTGAAAAGTTTATTAAAAGGTATGGCAAGAATATCGCAGTCTGTTGAAGCCACGGCTGAAACGTTTACTTTGTAATTCTTTTTTTCGTTCAGCGATTCGTCCAAAACCGACCCCGGTTCGGCTTGCTCTAAAATAACCCTGTTTCCATCCGTGTCGTCTTTTATAATATTTACTATTCCGTCAACGATAATACCGAGATTTACATACACATCGCCGTCGGAAAAAACCGACGCGCCTTTCAGATAGCTGGAAAATATGGGTTTGAAACACGGACTTAAAGCTTTCATGTCATCTGACGAAATGTCATAAAAAATATGATTCTTTTTAAGCACTTCATAGTAATTATGCAGCATTATATTCCTCCCGTATTTTATATTGAAGAACGTCCCTCATTAATAATATTAGCAAAAAATTACAAAAACGTTGCTGCGGCAACATATATTTTTATAGCAATATTTTAAAATATATGTCAGGAGCGGTGTTTGCAAAAATCCGCTTCGAAATCCGTCCGGGTTGTGCCGTCATATGGAAATACAGCAATGGATGAACATCTTGACGGCGCAAGATATGCAACTGCGGTTTTGAGATTATTTATAATCTTAAAATCTGGGAAATATGCCGCCCGGGCGGATAAATAATCATTCTCCTTTTAAAGCAAGGCGGTCAAGGGGACGTCCCCTTGACCATAGTATTTCTTAGCCGGTCATTTCCTTCGTCCTCGCAACCATAAACCAAGAACTTTCAATATTCGTTTAATATAATTCATAAAACTTTTTATTATTTGTTGTAATGCCTTAAAAATACTCATTTCGTAGCCGTAGGACAAACTTGCAAGTTCAGAGTCAAGTTTTTTTGCTACCTCAGGCCAGGCTGCTCCGCTTACGATAAGCAAGCCGAATGCCGCTGATTCTTTTTCCGGAGCTGTAAGTTTTTTGCCTGTAAAAAAACCCTCGCCGCTGATTAATTCATATAAATCTACTATATCTCCGACAACCGGCATTGAACCGATAGGAATATCCCCTAAAACTTTCAGAACATTTCCGACTTTTCCGGCTATATCATTTTTTATACTTTTAAACATCTTCTCAAATGGCTGCTCCTGAGCCATTGATTCTTCCAAGGATTTGCCGATACCGTCGGATTCTATGCCAAATACATCAAATGCCATTACGCCATGTTTCCTGCTTATTGCCGAAACCTCGTACATTACATCAATGAAACGTTTCATTGATATGGACTTGTTTGTTCTCTTTAAAGAGTCTGCTTCTTCAAATATCTCATCAAGACGCTTTAAACCTTTTTCGCCTTCATCAATTTCTTTTTTGATTTTCTTACCCTCTTTTTTACCTTAGGGTGTGTCGACATTCATAACGCACTTGCGCTGCTCAGATTTTTGAGGAAATTTTAACTTTTTTATGACGCGCATAGCCGAAGCTATGTAAGGAATAAAAAAGTTAAAATTTACCAAAAAGCTGGCGCAGCCCGAAGGGTTTGGTCAAAAAAGAGCCAACTCCGTTGTT
>WRJZ01000030.1 GCA_009778325.1 Candidatus Endomicrobium neocapritermitis
AACTTGGCTCCGAAGAACAACGTCAACAATGTCCTGGCTTATCTGATGATCATACCGGAAATACGTTTGGAGCAGCTATGAGGTTTGCATATCACTACTTAACAGATCAAGAGAATGTTATAGACGAACACGGAGCTCTCGCGGGTCTTGTTGGAGATGGTGAGTACGAAAGTCCGGAATATCGCGTTAATGTTAAAGAAAAACACGCAAAAAGAGAAGCAGAAAGAAAAGCGCTTGAAGACATCAATGAAAAATATGTCCAAAAGGTTAAAGATTTTTTTACAAATTATAACAATTCCAAAAATGCCACTGGCATATTTTCTACAGAGCCAAATATAGCTATTAATTTAGCTAATCCTCCCATCTATGTCATAATTGGCCGCGATATTTTGGATGCTTTAAATTCAGATATACAAGTATTAACAAATGATATATTAAATAATAAAAATAATAGGCTAAATGACAACCATAAAAAAGAAATTAGAAAAATGATGGGAAGTCTATCTGAGTTGGTAAAAGAATATAAAGATGAAAAATCAAAAGTAATCGCAGCTCAAGCACAGCCTGCCGCCGAAACAGGCGCGCAGACTGAGATTTCCCTTACCGCGAAATTTATAGGTGATATTCTCAAAGCTATTGCCAAGCTGTTGGGAATAAAATTAAAAGGTACATATATTGCTAAAAATTATCCAGAACTTTCAGGACTTGATGATGTAATAAATCTTGGCAAGTACTCCGACGAACAAGCTCTTTTTAATAATTTGATTGAAAAGGCTCAAAAAGGTAAAAACGTACATGCTGTTATGCCTCTGGAAGACATGAATATTGATGACACATCTGAAAAAATGCAATCTAACGGTTGGCACCTTAAGAAAAAGAAAGGGAAAGAAGACGTTGAAGTTTTACAAACAGGATTAAGACATATTTATAGTATTTCATTTGTTAATAATTCCGGTTTTTCAATAAATATGTATTATTATACTGCGGATAAAGATGACAAGGCAAAAAAAGTAAATGCTTCTTATGACGCTTTGTCCCATATAGTAAGGCATGTTCTTGAAGGTTCTGTCGGGGTTATTGAAAACGATTTAGATTCCGGTATTTCTTACGCTGATTTGTTGATTCTTTCTCCGGAATCTACTGTTTACGCGAGAACAAACAGTACCGAAGATGATAAGGATGCGCAAAAAAAATCATATTCCAATGTTACATACGGCAAAACTGAAGAAGATAAAATTAAACAATTAGGGCAAGAAAGAAAGATAAAGAAAGAAGGCAACGATATGCGTAATCAGCCCAGAACTTTTACAATAGCCGATGTTTCCAGAATTACAGATACAAAAGTTTTAGGAAAAATAGATAAAGTAGGGTCAAATACGGCTATTATAAGGTTGAATTATTCCGGTTTTAAAGATAATGCTCAAGCTATTCGTAAATTTATTGCGGAAGCGCATAAAATGGATATAAGCGTAATACTTGAATTCAAAACATCTACCGTCCAAGAAGCAAGTCAAATGTTTATTGATTTAGGCAATAACACAGGCAGCATAAAAGCTTTAAGAGATAAAAGCGGACGCGGTATTGACGGAATGATTTTTGATTTTGACTCGTTTAATAAAGATGATATATCGGAAATAACGAAGTCCGACGCAGTAAAAGGACTGCTTTCTGCCGTAAAAGGAGAAAATGCAGACGGTTTGCTGGCTGTAAAAACTTCTCATTATACGGATGAATTTAAAAGTAACGGCTTTACGGATTTTAATAATAAATGGATAGAAATACTCAAGCGCAGCGGAGAGTATAATAAAGAAACATTAGAAGCAAACGAACTTGCGAAATCAGCGGTTAAAGAAATTGAAAACGGCGCGGAAGCAATCGGATTTAGCATTGACGATATTGAGCTTCTTGAAAATCAGGGAATTAATTTTAATTTTACGGCATTGATACTTGGAATCGTTGCTAAATGGGTTGCCGCCCTTAAAAAGACTCCAGAGGGAAGATATAGAGAAGGCAAACGTTCGGGCCTTAATGAGAAAATTCCTGTTTCATTCGTGGATGAGGCATATATTGAAAATCGGTTATATGGAATTTTACGTGGCATGCGCGTAGTGAAATCGAATAATGACCAACATAATTTTTTGCAGCAGTTTACTAGAGATCTGAGTGCGTTAGTGCCTACTAACAAATCCAAATCATTTATGCTTGAAGCGAGTAAGGAGCTTTCCCTGGATGACGAAAAATTATTATTTGCAGAAGTAATAGGCTATTTGCAGGGAATGCTTGAAAGAATAGAGTATGACAGGCATGCGAAAGGGTTAAAGTTTAAGATAAAAACTGACGCAGATATTTACAGGTCTGCTTTGGTTGAAGCAAGAATGTATAAGTTAACTACAGATACTTCCATTCCAAATGCAAGAGGATTGTTGGCTAAAGAAATAAGAAATAAGGATACGGAAATTGATGAAAATCTTGCAAAAGTTGGAAGGCTTATATTTCAAAATAATAAAGGGCCTAAGCCTGAAGAGCTCCGTGAAGCAATCAATACTCTTGCATGGATTATAGAAAGCGGAAAGGTTTCGCCTGAAAATAAACCGATAGCGCTTACCTACTTATTAGATTTATTGGCAGCTTACAATAAAGAAGCCGGCAATGTGGAAAAAATAGTTGTCACGGATAAACGCGCCGGAACTCTGGCAATTTTGGCATCGGCTTAAAAATAATCCGTACTTTCAAAAAATCCCGGCAGGCCGGAAGTATTCGCCTTGCCGGGATTTACTTTTATTTACGTAAATTTTGTATAATTAAACAAATGAAAAATAAAATTTATTTGAGTTTAGGGTCAAATATCGGAGACAGGGCTGAAAATATTCTGTCCGCTTTGTCTTTTTTGCAAAGCAGCGGTTTTGTGGAAATTAAGAAAATTTCGTCTTTTTATGAAACTTCCGCTGTCGGACCGAAACAGAGGGATTTTTATAATATAGCCGTTGAGGCCGGGACGCAGATTTCTCCGTACGGACTGCTTGCGCTGATTAAGCACGGCGAATTTTTGCTGGGGAGAAAAAAAAGTAAGAACGCTAAACGCTGGGGGCCTCGCCTCATAGACATAGACATACTGTTTTTCGGAAATAAAATTATCGGAAAAGACAGTTTTGCGGCAAGGCTTGACTCTGATTTGATTTTGCCTCACAAAGAAATTCAAAACAGGCTTTTTGTATTATATCCTCTTAATGAAATCGCCGCGGATTTTGTTCATCCGGTTTTAAATAGAAAAATCAATGCGATTTTGAAAAAAAACAGATTGACACTTAAAAATCAAAAGGTTAGAATTATAAACGTATGAAAAAGACTGTTACGTCAATAATAAAAATGAAGCTGGACGGGCAGAAAATAGCAATGCTTACGTGCTACGATTATGCGATGGCAAAGCTTATATCTTCGCAGGATATAGACATCATTCTTGTAGGCGATTCTTTAGGCAATGTTAAGCTTGGGTATGAAAATACTATACCCGTTACTGTTGATGATATGATTTATCATACAAAATCCGTAAAACGCGGCAATTCCGGAGCGTTTCTTGTTACGGATATGCCTTTTATGTCTTATGAGGTAAGCATTCGGGACGCGGTTTATAATGCCGCGCGTATTATAAAAGAAGGCGGAGCGGAAGCCGTTAAAGTTGAAGGCGGAATTGAAATAGCAGACAAAGTTAAAGCCATATTGGACGCTAAAATACCGGTTATGGGGCATTTGGGGCTCACGCCTCAGGCGATAAATAAGTTTGGCGGATTTAAAGTGCAGGCAAGGGAAGAAGCCGCGCAAAAAAAACTTATTGAAGACGCAAAAGCTTTGGAAGAAGCCGGAGTTTTTGCGATAGTGCTGGAAGCGATTCCGGAAGAGCTTGCAAAAAAGGCCGCCGAAACGTTAAAAATACCTGTAATCGGAATCGGAGCGGGAAAGTATTGCGACGGTCAGGTCTTGGTAATTGACGATATGCTTGGCATGTTTACGGACTTTACCCCGAAATTTGTAAAAAGATACGCTAATGTCGGCGAAACGATAAAAGACGCCGTTAAAGATTATATAAATGAAGTCAGGGACGGCAAATTTCCTCAGGAAGAGAATACGTATAAATGAAAATCATCAAGAAAGCTTCCGAGATGCAGCGAATTGCTTTGAAACTTTTTAAAGACGGGGAAGAAGTCGGGCTTGTTCCGACGATGGGCGCTTTGCATGAGGGGCATGTTTCTTTGATAGCTAAATCCGTAAAGCAGGATGACATAACTATTGTTTCAATTTTTGTTAATCCTACGCAGTTCGGCCCGAATGAAGATTATTTAAAATATCCGAGACCTTTTGAGCAGGATATTGCGGTTTGCAGGAAAAATCATGTTGATTATGTTTTTGTTCCTTCAACCGCGGATATGTTTCCCGAAGGGCACAAAACATTTATAGAAGTAAAAGATATGCAGGATGTTCTTTGCGGCGAATACAGAAAAGGCCATTTCCGAGGAGTAGCCACCGTAGTCGCGAAACTTTTTAACATAACTTTTGCAGAAAGGGCTTATTTCGGAATTAAAGATTTCCAGCAGCTTAGAATAATTGAAAAGACGGCTAAAGATTTGAACTTCAGGACGAAAATTATTCCGTGCCCGACAGTCAGAGAAAAAAACGGATTGGCAATGTCGAGCAGAAATTCTTATCTCGGAGAGAATGAAAAAAAATCCGCCGCTGAAATTTCAAAAATACTTAAAGAAGCTAAAACCGATTTTAAAAATAAAAACGCTTTGCAGATTGTAAAAAAAACGCGCGCAAGGCTTGAATCTTTGCCTGAAAGTAAAATAGATTACGTTGAAATGCGCGATTATAATAATTTATCGCCGATAAATATTAATACAAAAAAAGCTGTTTTAGCGGTTGCCGTGCGGATAGGCAAAACCCGGCTGATTGATAATATTGTGCTTGTAAAATAAAGTGTGAAGTTTTGAGAGTGGAGATGTTGTGTTTCGGCGAAGCCTAAACCTATTTAAAAGTTTTCGCTTTTGCGAAAACACCATAATTATTACTTATTATTTGTTATTTATTAATTGTCGTTAAAGGGGGCGCAATGCTGAGAAAAAAGTATATAGTAAAGCCCAGAGTGCAATGGAAGTATTTGATAATTCTCACGCTTGTCATGGTTATAAGCGCGGTGCTTTGTTATTACGCGTTTTTAACTTCTCTTCAGAATGCTCCGGGTATGGATCAACTGAGCGCGGGTACCGTTAAAAATTTCCAAAGGGCATATACCAGCGGATTTTTCTGGATAATATTTGTTTTTGTTATTTTTGTTTTAATCCAGAGCATATTTTATTTTCACAGAATTATAGGCCCGCTGTTTTTCTTTGAAAAAGTTATGAAAAAGCTTTCAGAGGGCAATTTCGCAATCAAAATCCATTGGAGACAAAAAGACGAAACAAAAGAGCTTGCAACTTTAATAGGACAAGCGATAGAAAATACGAAAGCGTCCGTTTTGGAAGACAGGCGGAAAATAAAGGAAGCCGTTGAAGCAATTGACGCCGGAAATAATGAAAAGGCGAAAGATATACTTTCAAGCGTTACAAAATGGTGCAAGACGGAAGTTACCGCCGAAGATAAGTAAAAATGGTTAAATCCGATTATTTGGTCATAGGAAGCGGCATTGCCGGTTTGAGCTTTGCTTTAAAAGCATGTAAAAGCGGAAATGTCGCTTTAATAACAAAAAGAAAACTTTTTGACTCCGCCACGGGAAAAGCTCAGGGCGGGGTTGCCTGCGTTACGGATAAATCCGATTCTTTTGAACAGCACATTCAGGACACGATAGTGGCCGGAGCCGGTCTTTGCAGCAAAAAAATAGTTGATATGGTTGTCAGAGAAGGGCCTGACAGGATAGATGAACTCATAAAAATGGGAGTAAAGTTTTCAAAAAAAAGTTACTCCGATTCGGAATTTGAACTCGGGCTTGAAGGCGGCCACAGCAAAAGGAGAATTCTCCACGCCGGCGACAGCACAGGTAATGAAATAGAAAGAGCTCTGATAGAAAATATTGCCAAAAACCCGAACATTATCGTTTATGAAGAATATACGGCCA
Organism: Candidatus Endomicrobium neocapritermitis; assembly: GCA_009778325.1. GTDB lineage: Bacteria > Elusimicrobiota > Endomicrobiia > Endomicrobiales > Endomicrobiaceae > Endomicrobium_B > Endomicrobium_B neocapritermitis. The sequence continues at coordinate 6,107 of WRJZ01000030.1, forward strand.
TAGACTTGATACTTGACGACAAGGGCGTTTGCCGCGGTGCTTATGTTTTCAGAAATGAAAAATCAGACGTTGAGATTTTTGAAGCCAAAGTAACTGTTTTAGCGAGCGGCGGAGCCGGGAAAGCATATTTGTACACTTCAAATCCCGATATTGCCACAGGCGACGGAATAGCAATGGCTTACAGGGCCGGAGCCGACATAGCGAATATGGAGTTTGTGCAGTTTCATCCGACATGTCTGTTTAATCCCGACGCAAAATCGTTTTTAATTTCAGAAGCGGTCAGAGGCGAAGGCGGAATTTTAAGGCTTAAAAACGGCGAAGCTTTTATGGAAAAGCATCATCCGCTTAAAGAACTTGCCCCCAGAGATATTGTCGCAAGAGCCATAGACAGCGAGCTAAAAGCGAGCGGCGACAGTTTTGTGTATCTGGACATTACCGCAAAAGACAGAGATTACCTTATAAAAAGATTTCCTAATATTTACGCGACATGCCTGGGATACGGCATAGATATTTCAAAAGACATGATACCCGTCGTTCCGGCGGCGCATTATTTTTGCGGCGGCGTTTTGGTTGACGAAAACGGAAAAACAACGATAAGAAATCTTTACGCCATAGGCGAAACCTCGTGTACGGGCCTGCACGGCGCGAACAGACTTGCTTCAAACTCGCTTCTTGAAGGTTTGGTTTACGCCCACAGGGCTTACAGCGATTCAACGGCGCTCATAAGCAAAAAATATGCCGATATTAATCCGAAACAGATAAAGAATTCGCAGTCCGCGTCGGGAGAGTCAACCGTTTTTGTGCAGGATTGGAACGAGATAAGAAGGCTGAACTGGAACTATCTGGGCATTTCAAGATCCGACGAAAGGCTTTTAAAAGCCGAAAAAAGAATTGATCTTCTGGAAGAAGAAATTGACCAGTATTTCTGGAGTCTGCCTTTTACGGTTGACAGAATAGAAGTCAGAAATATCGCGTTTATTTCAAAAATGATCGCGCGCTCCGCGTGTCTGAGAAAAGAAAGCCGCGGTCTGCATTATAATATCGACTATCCTTTTACGCTTCCGGAAGCAAAAGATACGATTATAAGAACGGCAGAAGCTGAGTAAAACGACAGAAGATAAGAAGTTTGGAAGCTTGGAAGTTTGGCAAAGACAACAACGACAAAAATAAAACTGCCAAAGCTCCTATAAGCTTCTAAGCTCTCCAAGCTTCTTTCTTAGCGCACAATTCGCGCTTGACATCTCTAAAATCTGTGTTTTCTATGTCGTCATTGCGGCCGCCGAGCCGCAATCTTGCCGTAAATCATAGATTGCGGGTTCACCGATTGAGACATTCGAGGACAGGCTCGCTCTGCCCGCAAACGCGAGGTTTTTCGAGAAAACCTTGTAATAATATTGGGTAAATTGCAATTATTGCTAATATGCAAATTGAACATTGCAAAATATACGTATTTTTGCAATCCATAATTTACATCGCTAAGGGGTTTGAAATGGAATATACCCGCGCAATTTGGCAAAAAATTGTCGCAGGGAGTAATAAGTGACGGGAAAAGTTTAGCTTTTGTTATATATGTCGACACACCCTAAGTTGCTACGTCCCCTTCCCCTTTTACCTGATATAAATATTGACAAATAGGGATTATGTGGTATAATATGACTGCAGTGAAGATACTCGTGGGAGAGCTAAGCCACGAGGGTAAAATAAAAAAAGCTCAAATGGAAGATACTCGTAGGAGGGCTCCCCCCGAGGTTAAAAAAACAAATGAGCTCAAGAATTGAAGAAAAACTCCTCTCTGCGTCACAGAAGAGGAGTTTTGTTTTGTAAGGATATGTATGTATAACTCGAAAATAGAGCTTATTTTACTCTCGCAAAGTTTTTATAATGATTTCCCTCAAAATAAATTTCCTGAGATTTTGACGAAAAAAGATCGCCCGTATATGCTGTTTCTTTTAACGATAGAAGGGCAAACATTTGGAATACCTTTTAAATCAAATATACGTCATAATTTTTCTTATATTACAGGGGAAGTTTTTAATTCCTCTCTTCAGAAAAAAGAAAGACGCGGGCTTGACTACACGAAAGCTATAATAATTACAAAGCGGGAATATATAGACGCTAAAAGACCTATTTTTAATGACCCGAAAGAAAAAACGGCCATATTCGGCAAAGAACATCTTATATTAAAAGGGTTTAAAAAGTTTTTTAATAATTATTGTTCAATAGTAAAAAGGGAAGTGAAAAATATGCCTACGGCTTATAAATTTTCAACTCTTCAATATTTCCATAAAGAATTAGGTCTTAATTGTTAATTGTTTTTAATACATAACGGCAAGTAACAATGAAAAATTAAAATGACCAGAAATTTTGTATTCAATGTTCCATTGACAGTTTTTTTTCTTCTCCCCTTGCGGGTGAGTGTGCGACGAATAAGCACGAGCCACGAATGGGCGCGAGATATGAGCGCACCGGAATCTAAAAACTGAAGCGAATAGAGGATTGATGGGTTGCCGTTGTCGTTGCCCAGCTTCTAAGCGTCTAAAATAGATGATGAGATGTTGTCGTTGCCGAGCCGCTGAGCTTCCGAGCTCTCCGAGCTTCTATAAAGGGGAACTGCTATGTTAAAGAAAAGCATTATTTTATTTTTTATTTTTGCAATTTCTATCGGCTATTTATTTTCTAAAAGTTTTGCCGGAGAAACGGATACAAAAGGTTTTTTTGATGCCGTACAGAAAGGAGATGTGCAGACGGTAAAATCTTATATTGAAAGCGGAGCAGACATAAATCTCTGTAGAAATGGTGATACTGCATTAATGATAGCCTCGAGAAGTGGGCATAGGGAAATAGTTGAGATTCTGCTGAAATCCGGAGCAGATCCAAATGTTATAACCACAGTTGGCGGAGGTTATGATAGCGGTACAGCTTTAATGTATGCATCTGGAGGTGGGCATAAGGAAATAGTTGAGATTCTGCTGAAATCCGGAGCAGACATAAATCTTGTAGGCAAATACGGGACATCCGCATTAACAGCAGCCTCGGGAAGTGGACATAAGGAAATAGTTGAACTTTTGCTGGAATCCGGAGCAGACATAAATTTTAAATCCGGAAAAAACATAAATTCTAATAGCTACTCCGGTACCGCATTAGTAGCAGCCTCGGGAAGCGGGCATAAGGAAATAGTTGAACTTTTGCTTAAATCCGGAGCAGACATAAATTCTAATAGCTACCCCGGTACCGCATTAATACAAGCCTCGGAAAACGGGCATAAGGAAATAGTCGAGCTTTTGCTGAAATCCGGAGCAAATCCGAATATACTTAGAGTAAATGCGTCGGATGATACCGCTTTAACGTTAGCTTCTAGCAACGGGAATAAGGAAATAGTTGAACTGTTGCTTAAATTCGGAGCCGACCCAAATGTTATAGCCGGATCTAACGAAGAGTTTTTTGGTGATACAGCTTTAGGTTTTGCTTCTAGAAACGGGAATAAGGAAATAGTTGAACTGCTGCTAAAATCCGGAGCCGATCCGAATAAATGCTGGGAAGATGATCCAGAAAGTGGTCAAGAGGATGGAAATAACTACGATTATACGGGCGGGGGCGGTTTGCTTTCCAAAAGTTTTGCCGAACAAACGTCAAAAGGTTTTTTTGAAGCCGTAGAGAAAGGAGATGTGCAGACGGTAAAATCTTATATTGAAAGCGGGATGGATATAAATATAATAGACTACTATATAATGGACTACTATACGGCTTTAACGCTAGCTTCGGAAAAAGGGCATAAGGAAATAGTAGAGCTTCTGCTTAAATCTGGAGCAGACCCAAACATTATAAGCAATTACGACGGCGGTAAGACTGCATTAGCATTAGCCTCTGAAAGTGGGAATAAGGAAATAGTTGAGTTGCTGCTGAAATCCGGAGCAGACCCAAACATTATAAAACGATACGGGGTTATACTGCATTAGCAGCAGCCTCTGGAAGAGGGCATAAGGAAATAGTTGAGCTTTTGCTGAAATCCGGAGCAGACATAAATCTTAAAAACCAATCCGGTAATACTGCATTAGCAACAGCCTCTGGAAGTGGGAATAAGGAAATAGTTGAACTGTTGCTTAAATCCAGAGCAAATCCGAATATAAAAAATGGTCAGGGCGATACCACTTTAACATTAGCTTTGCAAAACGGATATGAGGAAATAGTGGAAATACTTTTAAAGTCCGGCGCTGACCCAAACATTATAAGCGAAAAAGGCCGCGACAAACGCATGAAAAAGAAAGTAAAGATAAGGGAAGAAGGCTGCTAGACTGCACCCTTGACACAGGAACGGCAGAAGTTGGGAAGTTTAGAAGCTGAGAAGTTGAGCAACGGTAAGGACTTTAACGACAAAGCTCCTCTCAGCTTCTAAGCTTTTCAAACTTCCAAGCTTCCAAGCTTCTTTGTCAACATTCCCTTGACCATAATTTGCCGTGCTGTCTATTTGACTTTTAATATACAATTTGTGTACAATGGTGCATAAATTGTGTTCTAAATGAGAGTGAAAATATGTTAGAAATTTTATTTTCTTCAAAAACAAGAGTTGGTTTATTGCGTTTGCTTTTGCTCCATAGTGATGAAAAATTCTACCAACAGCAGATAGCGCGACTTATATCTCAGCCTGTTACGGCAGTAAAAAGGGAACTAAAAAAGCTGGATTCAATCGGCGTGCTGAACAAATCCGCGGATTCAAAAAGCACATATTACTCTATAAATAAAAACTGGGCCGTATATAAACAGATGAGAGATATTTTTCTGAAATTTCCTGATATTCAAGACGCAATAAAAGGCGCGCTGAAAGATAATACCGCCGCGGTGGAGTTTGCTTTTATTTACGGCTCTTATGCGGCAGGAAAGGAAAATAAAGACAGCGATTTGGATATTTTCGTGATAGGAAACATAAGCGCAAAAGATTTATCCGCGGCTTTCAGTTTTCTTAAAGACGGGTATTTCAAAGAAGTAAACTATATGCTTATGACGAAAAGTGAATTTACGCAAAAGCTTGAAACGTCTAACCATTTTGTGACGGAACTTATGAAGACTAAAAAGATTTTTTTAACGGGGAATGAAAATGACTTTAGCAAAACTTTTGGCGGCTAACCGTTTAAAGAAACACAAAACGTCCGCAGACGAAATTTCAAATTTGCTTAAAGTTGCCGAGCGTGATATAAAAGACGCAAAGATTGAAGCTCTTTCCGATGACAGAAGGTATGCGACGGCTTATAATGCCGTTCTGCAGGCAGGCAAAATAGCGCTTTTGTGCAGCGGTTATGACACAAAAGGCGCAGGCCATCACGCTGCAGTTTTTGACGCGATAACGGACATACTCGGGAAAAAGTACGAAAAAACGGCAATATATTTTGATTCCTGCAGAGCAAAAAGAAATGAAGTTGACTATACCGGCGTTTTTAACGTTTCGTCCACCGAAGTCGCAGAGCTAATAAAAGAAGCCGAAACCTTTAAAGCCGAAGTAAAAAAATGGATTGAGGACAATTATCCTCAATATGTAAGCGTCAATTGGTGAGGCATGTTGTACACGACAAACGCATGAAAAAAAATTACAGACGAGGCAACCCCTCATCCTAACCTTCTCCCGCAAGGGGAGAAGGAAACAAACACGACGACAAAATATATCATTTCAGTTTTCATGCGTTTGCCGTGCATGTTGTATTATAAAATCGGCAAGAATAAGAAGTGGTCAATTCCTCCGTACCCGGAACGGCAGAAGATAGGATGATAGGAAGTTGAGCAACGGCAAGGACTTTAACGGCCAAAGCTCCTCTCCGCTTCCCAGCTTCTTTATTTTGGAGTTTAATGTGGACATCATAAAAATACGCGGCGCCAGACAGCATAATTTAAAAAATATTGATTTGGATATACCCAGAAATAAGCTCGTTGTCATTACCGGGCTTTCGGGTTCGGGTAAGTCTTCGCTTGCTTTTGACACGATTTATGCCGAAGGGCAAAGACGTTATGTGGAATCATTGTCAGCTTATGCCAGGCAGTTTTTGGAGCTTATGGAAAAGCCTGATGTAGACATAATTGAAGGGCTTTCGCCGGCAATTTCAATTGAACAAAGAAATCCTTCCCACAATCCGCGTTCTACCGTAGGAACCGTAACGGAAATATACGATTACCTCAGGCTTTTGTTCGCCCGCGTCGGAGCTCCGCGCTGTTTCAAATGCGGAAAAATAATAAAGCCGCAGTCTTCGCAGCAGATAATAGACGAAATAATGAAAGTGCCGCACGGGAGTATGGCGCATATTCTTTCTCCTTTGGTAAAGGGAAGAACCGGCACTTATGAAGAGCTTTTCGCAAGGCTTGCCAAAGGCGGTTACACAAGAGTGCGCGTTGACGGAAAAGTCTATACGCTTGATGAAAAAATAGCTTTGGACAGATATAAAAAACATACAATAGAGATAGTTATAGACAGAATAAAAATCAGCGGCGATGCGCGCTTGAGAGTCGCGGATTCCGTTGAAACGGCATTAAAAGAATCCAAGGGTACTGTCGGAGTTTCGGTTTTGAATCAAAGCGGAAAGGTTGAAAGTGAAACGGTATTCAGCGAGCATCACGCCTGTACTGCATGCGGAATAAGCTTTCCTGAAATAGAGCCAAGGCTTTTTTCTTTTAACACGCCTTACGGCGCGTGCCCGGAATGCGGCGGCCTCGGAAATAAAATTGAAATAGACGAAAACCTCATAGTCCCGGATAAAACGCGTTCGCTTCAGCAGGGAGCTGTAGTCGCCTGGTCGGAGCCTGTTACAACGAGAACAAACAGATGGAAAAATTCATGGGGCGGATATTATTGGGATCTTTTAAGTTCGGTGGCAAAAGCCAATAAAATTCCGCTGAATAAGCCGTGGAAAGACCTTACCAGAGAGCAGCAGGAAATAATACTTTACGGCTATGACGGCGAATTTGAAGGCGTTATCGGAAATATGCAGCGCCGTTATAATGAAACGGAATCCGACTTCGTAAGGGAAGAAATTTTTAATAAATATATGGGCAAAAAAATATGCCCTTCATGCAAAGGCAAAAGGCTTAAGAAGGAAGCTTTATCGGTTTATGTTGAAAATAAAACTATCGCGGATATTTCAGGAATGTCCGTTGAAAAAGCTTTGGATTTTTTTAACAAAATAAAATTCAGCAAAAAAGACGAGATGATAAGCAAAGCCGTATTAAAAGAGATAAAGGCAAGAATTTTATTTTTAAACAATGTCGGCTTGGGATATCTTAATCTTGACAGAGAAAGCGCGACGCTTTCCGGAGGCGAAGCCCAGAGGATTCATCTTGCGACGCAGATAGGTTCGGGCCTTACGGGAGTTTTATATGTGCTTGACGAGCCGTCCATAGGGCTGCATCAGAGAGATAATAACAAACTTCTTGAAACTCTTTTAAAACTTCGCGATTTGGGAAACACGCTTATTGTTGTCGAGCATGACGAAGATACGATGAGAAAGGCCGACCATATAATAGATTTGGGGCCCGGAGCCGGAGTCCACGGAGGACATATTGTCGCCGAAGGCGATGTGAATGCTATTATTAAATCGCCTAAATCTCTCACGGGGCAATATTTAAAAGGAGATTTGCAGATACCGCTTCCTAAAAAAAGAAAACAGCCTATAGATAATAAGTGGTTAGTTGTTGAAGGAGCGGAGCAGTTTAATCTGAAAAAAGTCAGCGTTCATATTCCGCTCGGGCTTTTTGTGTGCATTACGGGCGTTTCCGGAAGCGGAAAATCAACGTTGGTTCATGAAATTATTTATAAAAATCTTGCGCATAATCTTTACGGAGCTAAAGACAAACCCGGTAAGTTTGCCGATATGCACGGGCTTGAAAATATAGATAAAGTCGTTATAGTCGACCAATCGCCTATAGGAAGAACGCCGCGTTCAAATCCCGTGACATACACGGGCGCTTTTTCGATAATAAGAGATATTTTCGCGCAGCTGCCCGAGGCTAAAGCAAGAGGTTACCAGCCGGGAAGATTTTCTTTCAACGTTAAAGGCGGAAGATGCGAAAACTGCCAGGGCGACGGAACTTTGAAAATAGAAATGCAGTTTTTGCCGGATATTTATGTTAAATGCGAAGTTTGCGACGGACGGAGATTTAACGAAGAAACTTTGCAGATAAGATATAAAGGCAAAAATATAGACGAAGTTTTAAATATGACCGTTGAAGAAAGCGCGCAATTTTTTGAAAATATTCCGTCATTGAAAAGAGTTTTATCGACTTTGGACGATGTCGGTCTGGGATACATAAGAATAGGCCAGCCCGCGACCACTCTTTCCGGAGGGGAAGCCCAGAGGGTAAAGCTTGCCGCGGAGCTTTCAAAAAGAGCGACAGGAAGGACAATTTATATTCTTGACGAGCCTACAACCGGCCTTCACTTTGCCGACGTAGGCAAACTTATGGAAGTTTTAAAGAGGCTTTCTTATGCCGGAAATACGGTTTTGGTCATAGAGCATAATTTAGACGTAATTAAAACAGCCGACTGGATAGTGGATTTAGGGCCTGAAGGCGGCGAAAGAGGCGGAAAAGTTATAGCTGAAGGCACGCCTGAAGAAATAATGAAGAATTCCGGTTCGTTTACGGGGCATTATTTAAAAGAGCACTTAGAGTGTGTTAACACACTCTAGAGGCAAAAAAACTGATCAAAAGGATATATTTGGGCGAATTTTTCTGTTGACAGTTTGTCTGATAAATATTAAAATATCCAAGATTAGATTCCAAAGGAATAACAAAAAACAGTTTGGGGGTATTAACATGAAGAAAGTTTTGGCTTTATTGCTGCTTGGAGTTTGTGTGTTTGCGGTTGGATGTAAGAAAAAAGGCATTAACGACGGCTTAAGATCCGGCGCCGGCACTACTACATCTCAAGCGCATGATTTTGGCGATGAGCCCTCATTAAGAGGCGATTTTGACAAAGATACTAACTTAAAAACAGTATTTTTCGAATTTGACAGAAGCGATTTGGGGCAGGATGCTTTAAGTATATTAAAAGAAAACGCGGCTTATATTATAAATAATCCTAAAGTTAAAGTTGTTGTAGAAGGCCATACGGATGAAAGAGGAACTATTGAATATAACTTGGCCTTAGGACAGCGCAGGGCCGTAAAGGTCAAAGAATATTACACGCAGCTCGGCATAGCGGCAAACAGAATCGCGACTATTTCTTACGGCGAAGAAAAACCTGTTGATCCGAGAAGCAATGAAGCCGCATGGGCAAAAAACAGAAGAGCTGAAACAAAGGTTCTGGCTCAGAATTAATAATGAGGTATTTAAGCTTATTTTTTATATTTTTGGCGTTTGCCGTTTCAGGATGCGTGCCGGGAAGCAATCAGGAGATTACAGATTTGAAAGGCGAAGTGGCGCAAATGCAGATTCAGTTTAGAGAGCTTCAGCGTAATCACGCGGATTTATACGCGAAAGCCGATACTGAATTTGTAACTTTAGACGTGTTGGCCGCGTCCATTCAGGATTTGCAGAGAAAAGTTTCCGCGCTTACGCAAAAAATTCAGGATTTGGAAGTAATAGCGGGAAAGAAAAACAGGGAGTCAGGAGACTCTGTTTTGCCTTCCGATATATTTCAGAACGCTTACAGTGATTATTCTATGGGAAAGTACGAGCTCGCGTATAAAGGGTTTCAGGCTTTTGTAGAGAAATTTCCAAACGCAGAGCTGGCTCCGCAGGCGATTTATTATATGGGAGAATCTCTTTATTCAAGAAGCAAATGGCAGGAAGCTATTGACGAGTATCAGAAAGTCGAGCAGAAATACCCGAGATCGGAACACGTTGCAGCGGCGAGATTAAAAATAGCTCTTTCTTATGAACTTTTAGGTAAAAAAAGTCAGGCTATGAATGTTTTCGGCTCTATAGTAAAAGATTTTCCTCAGAGTTCGGAAGCTTTAACGGCTAAAGAAAAAATCAGAATATACAATAATGCTCAGAAAAAATGATTTTTTAATTTATTTCATAATATCGGTTCTTATGCATACTGTTTTACTGATGCTGTTTGTTATGGTTAACAACAGGGCAAAACAGTTATTTATTTCCGCGCCGATAGACGTAACTTTTTACACGCCGGCTCATAGGCTGGCAGATCCGCCGCCTCCCGTAAAAGTTGAAGAAAAAACGCCTCCCGCGCCGGAGGTTAAGGAAACGGTTAAAGAAGAGCCGAAAACTAAAGAAGATGTTATAGTAAAAGCAAAAGAAAAGCCTAAGCCTAAACCGCAGCCAAAACCGGCCGCGAAGCCCGCTCCGAAACCCGCGCCTCAGCAAGAAGCTAAAAAGACTGAAGCGCCGCCAAGTACGGCTGAAAATGTAAGCACTGTGCAGGCGCCTCAGGAAATCATGTATAATGCTGCCGGGGCTCAGTTTGAAGGAGTAGCTTTTGACACGGCAAATTTTAAATACGCTTACTATACAAATACGATTGTAAGAAGCATAGGCAGGCGCTGGCAGTGGTCGGAAAGCTACGGGAGATTGAGGGCAGTAGTTTACTTTAAAATATTGAGGGACGGAAGCATAGAAGGCTTACGGATAAAAGATTCTTCGGGCGACGACGGTTTTGACCAAAACGCGCTCAGGGCAGTGCAGCGGGCCAGCCCGTTTGCTCCTTTGCCGGAAGGTTATTCAGGTGATACATTAGGCGTTTATTTTGAGTTTAAATACAGAAATTAAATTATAACTACCGGAGTTTAAAATTGAATTTTATTGTTATTAAACTATTAAAAAGAACAGTTTTTGCGGTTTTTGCATCGGCTGTGTTTGCATCCGCTGTTTTTGCCCAAAGCGATGTTTATCTTTCGCTTTCTGCTATGGGAAAAAGATCGGATATCGCGATAGAGTCTTTTACTGCGCCGAATAATGCTGCTGACGACATAAAGTACGCGCAGCTTTTAAAAGAAGTTGTTGAAAATGACCTTATCTTAAGCAGATATTTTAACGTTATTGTCGGAGATCCCGAAAGGAGCGCTCCATTTGACGCCAGGATGCTGTTTTGGGAAAAGAAAGGCGCTTCGGTTCTTATCACCGGCGCGGTAAGGGTGAAACTTGACCAAATTACGCTTGAAGTAAAACTTTATGACGTTGTCTCAAGAGAGATAATCTGGCAGCAGACATACAAAAACGAAGCGGTAAATTACAGAAGGCTTGCGCATGAAGTAAGCGATGAAATTGTGCGCAGATTTACGGGCGAGCAGGGGATAGCGCGTTCAAAACTGGCTTTTATAAATAATAATACCCGTTTTAAGGAATTGTATATTATAGATTATGACGGGCGTAATATAAGAAGGCTTACGCATGATAAAAAGCTTAATATTCTCCCTAGATGGTCTCCGCTGGGCAATCAGATTATATATACAAGCTATCTGTACAATAACCCCGATTTATTTTCCATTGATTTGCAGAACAACAGAAGAAGGATAATATCAAAATACCAGGGTTTGAATTCCGCGGGCGCTTTTTCCCCGGACGGGACAAAAATAATTTTAACCCTTTCGCGCGGAAGATATCCGAATCTTTATCTTATAAGCGAAGCAACCGGCGAAATACTCAGAAGAATGACGGACGGTTCGTATATTGATACCAGCCCGTCTTTTGCTCCTAACGGGCAGGAAATTGTGTTTATATCGGACAGGCCGGGTTTTCCGCAGCTTTATATTATGAATATCGAGGGCGGAAACGTCAGACGTCTTACAACCAGCGATTTTTGTGATTCGCCGGCGTGGTCTCCTAGAGGCGACAAAATAGTATTTACGATGAGACAGCAAAAAGGCAATTATGATTTGTTCGTTTATGATTTGCCGACGTCAAAAATTACAAGACTGACAAGCAACCAGAGAAACAATGAAAACCCTACGTGGTCGCCTGACGGCAGATTTGTGGCATTTTCTTCCACCAGGGCGGGACGCAGCGAAATTTATATAATGGCTATTGACGGTTCGGGCACGAGAAAGCTTGCCGAAATTCCGGGTGCTTCTTTCACGCCTTCATGGTCGCCGAATTTGACACAGTAATAATAAAATAAATTAACGAATAACGAATTACAAAAAGGCTTTTTGTTGTTGATTTGTAATTCGTAATTAGTAATTCGTAATTGTCGTTACAAGGGGATTAAAATGTTTGAAGGAAAAAGTATTTTTGACATCCTGCAGATGGGAGGATGGGCTTTATGGGTGCTGCTGTCGGCTTCAATTCTGTCGTTCACGGTAATTATTTTTAAGGCGATTGAGTTTTGGAACAAATCAAAGGCCACGAGAACAGATTTTGTGACGAAAATTATGAAGAGGCTCAAAAAAGGAGATATGGAAGGCGCGATTGAAATATGCGATAATACGAACTCGCCCATGGCTCCGGTGGCTAAAGCCGGCATAAAAGCCCGCGTGGACAAACTCGCCAATATCAGCGAAGCAATGGAAAGAGAGATAATGATAGAAACCGTTAAACTCGAAAGATTTACCACTATTTTGGGAACAATCGGCAGCGTTGCCGTTTATATAGGTTTGTTCGGAACCGTTATAGGTATTATAAGAGCGTTTCATGATATATCGGGCGCGGGTTCCGGAGGCATTTCAATTGTTATCGGAGGCGTTTCGGAAGCTCTTATTGCTACCGCAGCCGGACTTTTTGTCGCAATACCGGCGATTGTGGCTTACAATTTATTTACCAAACGCATAGATGACTTTGTAGTAAACATGGAATACTGCGCTTCTGAGGTGGAAGATTTCATATCCGGGAAAAAATCAAATGATGAAGAGAAATAGAAGAAAAAGAAATAAAGTTATGGCGGAAATAAACATAGCGCCCTTTACGGACGTTATTTTGGTGCTGCTTATCATATTTATGATAACCACTCCCATGCTTATGCAGCCGGGTATTAAAATAAATCTGCCGAAAACACAGACTACGGATAATGAAGATACGTCGAATATCGAAGTTTTGATAACAAAAGAAGGTTATATTAACATGAACGGCAAGCAGATTCATGAAACAAACGTTGAAGCGACTATAAGAAATCTTCTTGCGGCCTCGCCAAATAAACCGGTTGTGATAAAAGCCGATAAAGACGTTAAGTATGATTTTGTTATAAGTTTTATGGATACGGCCAAACAAGCCGGCGCTACTAAATTTGCTCTGGCAGTCGATAATTCTAAGAGATAAACGGTACTGCATATGGTTAAAGTTCTGAATGTGGCGCTTATTTTTTTGTGCCTTATAGCGGGAGCAAGCGTCATTTTTTACGCGCCGATGCATCTATATGATTTAATAACCGGAGCCGAAGCGGCGGACGGTTTTTTTATTTCGTGGCCGTTTGTAAGAGTTTTGACGGAACCCATATACGCTTTTTCGTTTTACGCGCTTACTTTAAACAGAAATTTTTACCATCCGGCGATTATATCGTGGTTTTGGTGGGTTATTTTGGCTGTTTTTGTTTATTGCGGGATAAGAAAAAGAACGATAGGGCAGACTTTTTCGAGCGTTTTTTATGCCGTCATGATTCTTGTCAGTGTTTTTTTGTTTGTTGCTTTGGTTCCTCTGCCGGGCCCGAAGCTTAATAAGCCGGAAGGATTTATTGCCGTTGACCTGCATTCGCATACAATGTATTCCCACGACGCTTTATCAACACCGGTATCAAATCTGCGGTTTCACGAAATGCAGGGTTACGATTCATTTTTTATAACCGAACATGGCCATACAAAAAGTTTTGATAAATTTCCGGAAAGCGCAAGATATAAAAAAGTTTTTCCAGGAGTTCAGATGCAGACGAAAGACGGCGTTTCGGTTCTTCTGCTTTCCGGAAAACATTTTGACGGCGAGGAGTATACGGGTAAAACTCTCAACGAAATTATTGAAAAAGCTCACGAAAACAATATGCTTGTAATAATGCCTCATTGGTGGAAATGGAACAGGCCGGCCCTGCAGGAGCTTGTTGCTTTGGGAATAGACGGTTTTGAAATATACAACTGCGGTTACAGATATCTTACAAAAGAAAAACTTGGTCAATTAATAAACATCTCAAAAGAAAATAACCTGTTAATGGTCGGTTCTACTGATTGGCACGGCTGGGGTTATATGACGGATGTTTGGACTGTTATTTCGGCAAAGCCTGAAGAAAATCTCAAAGACGTATTGGATAAAAAAAGCGAAATTAAAGTGCTTGTATACCGCGAAGAACAGTCGGCTTCCGCGCTGAGATTTGTTTTTGAGCCTTTTGCGGCGTTTTACTATTACATAAAAAATGCTGATGTGATTTCAGTATTATCATTAATGGTTTGGGCAGCGCTTCTTAGCGTTTTGTTTGCTGGAAGCACGGCTAAGTACATAAAAAAATATACGCCTCCAGTAATGGCGGCGGTAATGGCAGTTTCGGCTGTTGTCATTTATATGTCGTATATTCCCGCTAAGGAGTTTAATAAAATAATTCCTTCAACAGTGATTCCCGTATTGCTGGGCTGCTGCATTCTTTGGCTTTTTGTCTGGAGACTTAATAATGGAAAAAATATTCAATAAAAAAAATACTTTTCTTCTTGTAGGCTTCGCGGTTCTTTTTAAAATTTTTCTTTCAGCGGTATTAGAACTTCACCCCGACGAGGCGTATTACTGGCTTTGGTCGGTACATCTTGCGCCCGGCTATTACGACCATTCTCCGATGGTCGCTTATTTTATTAAAATTACCACATTATTTTCAGATTCGGAACTCTTTGTAAGGTTTTCATCGATATTAACAACCGTCATTTTGAGCGGTCTCATATGGAAGTTCGCAAAAAAACTTTTTGATGAAAAAGCCGCGGCAGCTTCCGTTATGGTTGTAAATACGCTGCCTTTAATGCTTGTCGGTTCCGTTATAATAACTCCGGATACTCCGCTTTTTCTTTTTTGGTCTTTTACAGTATATTTTCTTTGGAAACTGATTGATACAAATCAAGCGAAGTATTGGTATATAACAGGCGTTTTCTTCGGACTTGCAATGCTTTCAAAATATACCGGAGCTTTGTTTTTGCCGTGTCTTCTTGTTTATATGCTGGTTGACCGGAAATTAATCTGGTTTAAGAATAAACATTTTTATCTTATGTTTGCGGTTTCTCTGGTTATTTTTCTTCCGGTTATTTACTGGAACTTTCAAAACGGCTGGATTTCTTTTATATTCCAGCTTAATCACGGTCTTCACAATCCAAAATTTAATTTAGGTTATATATTTGAATATTTAGGCGGACAGGCGCTTATTGCCGGGCCTGTTGTGTTTGTCGCCGGCGTTATTGCTGCGGCGGTATATTTTACAACAAAAGATACGAAAAAAGTCTTTCTGGCGTCATTTTCGCTGCCTATTATACTTTTTTTTGCGTTTACCGCGTTAAAAAGGCTGCCGGAAGCCAACTGGCCTGCGTTTGCGTACTTTGCGTTCTCCATAGCCGCGGCGCAGTATATGCTAGGTTCGAAAATTAAAAAAAATATTCTTATAATTGGTATAATATTAAATATATTTATTTCAGTCGCCGGGGGGCTTCATGCCGCATACGGCATAATCCCAGTTTATAAGTTTTCAGAAAGCGCTGCTCTCTTAGACGCCACAAACTGGTTTACAGGCTGGAAGAGTATGGGTAAAAACTTGTCTGAAAGAGGCGTGAAATATGCGGTTACCGATTCTCACCAATGGGGCGGCGCCATAGCGTATTACGCGCGCGGAAAAGTTACGCCGGTTTTGGACGAAGTGCATAACGACAGATTCAACCAATTTGCATTTTGGGATATTCCTCAGGATTTGGATAAATCTAAAGTAGCTATCATAAAAATCGACAGAAGAATGATACACGATTTCAGCGGCATACCCGGAGCGGAAATATTTTATGTTTACAGAAACGGCATTGCCGTAAGGCAGTATGTAATAACCGAAGAAGATGGCTATACAATGCAGTCGGATATTAAGAGCGTGAGGCAGAAACATTGAAAAATTTTTTATCCGTATTTTTACTTACGATTTTTACTGTTTTCGCTTACGGTGAAGATTTAGACAAAAGACTTACAGAGGCCGTCAGAGACAACGATTATACCGAAGTCCGCAGGCTTCTTATACGCGGAGCAAACCCGGACGCAAAGGATTCTATGGGCAATACGGCTCTTGTTATGGCCGTAAATAACGGCAGCGAAGAAATTGCCGACGCCTTAATAAAAAGCGGAGCATACACAAGCGAAAGTTATATGAGGGGAATGAGCGTGCTTATGCTTGCCATAAATAAACAAATGGACGAAACCGCCGTCCGCCTTATAAAGTTCGGCGCGGATACTACGGCAAAGCTCAGCAACGGTTCAAACGCTTTGATGATGGCCAGCGAAAAAAACCTTGAAAATGTAGTAAAGGAAATAATTTTAAGAAGGCAGGTAGATATTAATGCTCAAACCTCTCAGGGAGCTACCGCTCTTTCAATAGCGCTTAAAGCGAGAAATATGAGAATAGCGAAAATGCTTCATGAAAACGGGGCAAAACCTTTAAATCTTTTGGAAGCGGCGTATTTGTCCGACATAAAAGCCTCTGAAAAGATTATTGCCGGCGGCGCGGATATTGAAGTAAGGGATGAAAAAGGCAGAACTCCCCTGATTGTTTCTTTTCTTTATGAAGATTATTCAATGGCCAGCTTTCTTTTGTCAAAAGGCGCCGACATAAATGTAAGAGATTATTACGGACTTGCCCCTGTATTAATCGCTTCTATGGCAAATAACGGAGCTTTGCTCGCTTTGTGTTTTGATAATAAAGCCGACGCGCTTATTCAGGATGTTAACGGTATTAACGCCTTAATGTTTCTTGTGTTTTTTGAAAATGATTCGCTTGTGGATGCAATGATAAACTATGACCCCAAATCCGTTAATTGCATAGACAACAACGGACTGACTCCTTTAGTCATAGCCATAAGCAAAAACAACAGGCGCGTATCTGAAAAACTTATTGCGAAAGGCGCTTACATAAATTCAAAGCGTTCAAGAAGGCCTTTAAATGTTTCAATTGAATTGGGTAATCTTGACATGGCAAAACTTGTTTTAGACAAGGGCGCCAGAATAAATGCCAAGGATTTCAACGGAACCGCTCCTATAATTACGGCTGTCAGTATGAATAACGCCGAAGCCGTAAAATTTCTTATTGCTAACGGAGCGAAAAAAAATATCCGCGATGCCTCGGGGTTTACGCCTATTGACTACGCGAAAAAATTTTCTAATAAGGAAATAATTTCCATATTAGAATCCAATTCAAGACGGCGTTAGGTTTGAAAAAATGTCGCAGACAAAATGTCTGCGGTTGGAAAAAAACGCAGATTATAATATAATAGCTCATATAATAAAAAGGAGAAAAAAATGAAATTCTTAAAATTTTTACCCGTATTTTTGTTAATGTTTACATCCGCTGTTTCTTACGGACAGGATTATCTTCTGCATACCATGATGGCGCATAAGGACAGCGTGAGAACCGTTGATTTCTCAAACGATGAAAAATATGTTTATTCCGCCGGATACGATTTCAGAACGGGAATAATTAAATGGAGGCTGGATAATTCGGAAGGTCTTGTGTATCTCAGAGATCATACCGATATAATTAACTGCGTAAGAGTGAGCGTCGGAGGGGATATTCTTGCCTCCGCGGCAAATGATAATACGATAAAATTTTGGTCGGTCAGAGCAAATACTCTTAGCAGAACAATGAAAGGCCACGGCCATTACGTTAACAGCGTTGATTTCTCAAAAGACGGAAAAAATATTCTTTCGGCAAGTTCGGATAAAACGGTTAGGCTATGGAGTCTTGCGCCGTCATATTCGCTGCAGAGAGTATTCAGCGGCCATACGGATATAGTCAGGAAGGCCGTTTTTAGCCCGAACGCAAATTTTATAGCAAGCTGCGGCGAAGACAGAACCGTCAGGATATGGTCGAAAGCAGGCACTCTTCTTCAGACGGCAAAAGACCACAATGATATAGTCAACTGCGTTGCTTTCAGTCCCAACGGAAAATATTTGGCGTCATGCAGTGATAATAACGACATAATTATATGGAATTTTTCAAACGGGAAGATTACAATGAAAAACCATATAACAGGGCATAAAAGCAAAGTTAACACCGTTACGTTTTCAAGAGACAGTCTGATCCTTGCCAGCGGGAGCGATGACAATGACATAAAGCTTTGGAACGTAGAAACGGGAATGCAGATAGCTTCTCTCATAGGTCACAGCGACAGAGTTAACGATTTGGTGTTTTCCAAGTCGGGAGTACACTTGGTTTCGGGAAGCGATGACAGAACCGTAAAAGTGTGGGGACCGTTTCAGTTTGACAGCACCGGAGCTTTAATTCAGCAGACGGAAAATACCGCTGACAACACCGTCAATACGGAAGAACAAGAATAAAGTTATGAGCAAGATAAAGAAACTTCTGAATTATATTTTTATCGATGACGCTATTAAAGCCGATATTGAATTTTTGAAAGGCGTTTCTATATTTTCGCATTTAAACGACAGAGCTTTGGCAAAGATAGCCCTTATAATTTTTAAAAAGAATTATATGACCGGAGAGCAAATATATAAACCGAATCAGGAAGCAAACGTTTTATATATAGTCAAAAAAGGCGAAGTGCTTGTTAAAAATCAGAGAGTCGATAAAACAGTGGGGGAAGGCGACTTTTTCGGAGAAATCTCTCTTCTGGAAAACAGAAGGCATGACTCTGTCGCGTCCGCTTTAAAGGACAGCGAATTATATCTTATTTACAGAGTTAAATTTGACGATATGGCGGACTCAAACGCCAAAGTCGGTTTGAGAATAATGAAAAATATTTCTTCGATACTTGAAACAAGATTAAAATGTTCCGAGCAGGTATTGCCGCAGCCTGAACAAAAACAGGAAAATAATGACAGAAGCGTCAAATAACCGTGTATTTATAATAGGCATAATGTTTTTTCTAGCGGGGTGTTTGTTTTTATACTTCGCGAGAAGCATTCTGGCGCCTTTTGTTTTGGCGGCTTTTTTCAGTTATCTTTTATCTCCTCTTGTCACAAAAATACAGGTTTACGGATACAGACGATGGGTGGCGGTTGTTTTGTTCGCCGCGATTTTTGCCGTTGCCGCGACTATAGCTCTTTGGCTGATAATACCGGCTTTAATCGGAGAAATTGAAAAATTGACGATGAATATGGACATATATTATAATTATGTGTTCGGTTTCGCGGTTAAACTGAAAGAAAAGCTGGAATCTATGTTTCCGGTAATAAAAGAATACAAGCTTTCCGAAACGGCTATTGCAAACATTAATTCTTTTCTGACTTCCGAAGCGCAGAAAGTTCCCAAATACCTGATGGATATATTTTCTCTTTTCTCGATTATCGTTTTAATACCCCTGCTTGTTTTGTTTATGCTTGTCAACGGCGGCAAAGGAGTGAAAACGATAGTTGAGCTCGTTCCGTCCCAATATGTCGAAACTTTTCTGTCGATGATTTATGAGATTGATTCCGTTCTCGGAAAGTTTATAAGGGGCCAGCTTATAGAAGCCACATTTGTGGGAACGCTCTCATGCATAGTTTTGCTCGCGTTCGGAGTAAACTATGCTTTGCTGATAGGAGTGACGGCAGGAATAGCGAATATGATTCCTTACATGGGGCCGGCTATAGGATTGGCCTTTGCTTCAATTGTCGCTCTTGTGCAGTTTCAAAGCGCTACAATTCTTATCAAAATAATTCCGGCATTTTTGGTTATACAATTTCTTGACAACAATCTTGTGCAGCCTTTTGTCGTAGGGCAAAATGTGGATTTGGGCCCGGTCACAATGATTTTCGCAATGCTTGCCGGAGCGCAGGTTTTCGGCTTTCTGGGCATAGTATTTGCGGTTCCCGTCGCGGCAATAATAAAAACTATTTTCTTCATGCTGGTAAAAAAATACAAAAATTCACTTTTTGTCTAAGGGGTTAAACTATGGACAATCATGTACAGGGATTTTCTCTGCTTAGTAAAGATGATATTCATCTGTTCCGCGAAGGCAGTCATTTCAGATTATATGAAAAGATGGGTTCAAAAATTGTTTCTAACGACGGCGTAAGCGGGGTTTATTTCTGCGTTTGGGCTCCGAACGCCAGAGAGGTTTCCGTCATAGGCGATTTTAATTTTTGGAATAAAAACGCGCATCATCTGTTTGCAAGAACCGACGCTTCCGGCATTTGGGAAGGATTTATCCCCGGTATGAAAGAAGGCGATACTTATAAATATTATATTCAGTCAAACTTAAATAATTACAGCGTTGAAAAAGCCGACCCTTACGCGTTCCACGCGGAAACGCCGCAAAAAACAGGATCAAAAGTATGGGGTCTGGATTACAAATGGAACGATTCAAACTGGATGCTTTCAAGAAAATCAAAAAGTTCGATTAAAGCGCCTATATCAATATATGAAGTTCACCTCGGTTCATGGAGAAGAAATCCGGAAGACGGCAACAGATGGCTTTCATACACGGAAATTGCGCCGCAGCTTGCCCAATATTGCGTGGAAATGGGATTTACCCATGTTGAGTTTTTGCCCGTTATGGAACATCCTTTCGGGCCGTCATGGGGATATCAGAGCCTCGGATATTTCGCGCCGACAAGCAGGTTCGGGACTCCACAGGATTTCATGTTTCTTGTCGACACTCTCCACCAGGCCGGCATAGCGGTTATTTTAGACTGGGTGCCTTCGCATTTTCCCAATGACCAGCACGGACTCTCTTTCTTTGACGGAACGCATCTTTATGAACACGCGGACAGCAGGCTCGGATTTCATCCCGACTGGAAAAGCGCGATTTTTAATTACGGCAGAAACGAAGTGAAAAACTTTTTAATCTCCAGCGCTCTTTTCTGGCTTGATAAATACCATATAGACGGAATCAGAGTCGACGCTGTCGCTTCAATGCTTTATCTTGATTACTCAAGAAAAGACGGCGAATGGCTGCCCAATAAATACGGCGGAAAAGAAAATATTGAAGCAATAGAATTTTTAAAACGTTTTAATCACGTTGTTTATGAAAATTACGACGGCGTTCAGACATACGCGGAAGAGTCCACTTCATGGCCGATGGTTTCAAAACCTACTTATCTCGGAGGGCTTGGGTTCGGATACAAATGGAACATGGGCTGGATGAACGACGTTTTAAGTTACATGAAAGTCGACCCTGTTTTCAGAAAATACCATCACAACAAATTAACGTTCAGTTTTTTATACGCTTTCAGCGAGAACTTCGTTCTTCCGTTTTCGCACGACGAAGTTACGCAGGGAAAAGGTTCTTTAATAGGCAAAATGCCCGGCGACGAATGGCAGAGATTTGCAAATCTCAGGCTTATTTTGGCGTATATGTACGCGCATCCCGGAAAAAAACTTTTGTTTATGGGCGCCGAGTTCGGACAGGTAAGGGAGTGGAACCATGAAGAAAGCCTTGAGTGGCATGTGCTCCGGTTCTGGCAGCATTCGGGTTTGCAGAGATGGGTAAAAGATCTCAACCATGCGTATAAAGATAATTATCCGTTTTTTGACAATGACAACAGTTGGGAAGGTTTTGAGTGGATAGACGCGAATGATTCTGATAACAGCGTTTTATCGTTTGTAAGAAAATCTCCTTCGACAAAAGAAACCATACTTTGCGTGTTCAATTTTACTCCGGTGCCGAAATACAATTATAAAGTAGGCGTTGACCATAGAGGAGTATGGGATGAAATATTAAACAGCGACGCCGGCGAATATTTCGGAAGCGGGCTTGGAAATATGGGCTTTAAAGAAACTATTGACTGGGGCGCTCACGGCAGACCGTACAGCCTTGATATAACCATACCGCCGTTAGGCGCGGTGTTTTTTAAATTCAGAAACTTATAAAGACAAAGTTCAGAGTGCAAAGTTCAGAGTTCAAATCAGGAGTTTTCGCGAAGCGAAAACCTATTATAGGTTTCGGCAAAGCCGAAACACGACATTTGAACTTTGAACTCTGAACTTTTAACTTTGCCGTTAAAAGGGGTGCATAAATGAACGTATACGCATTATTAATAGTATCTTTCCTGATTATTGTTTACCTTGTTGAAACGGTTGCCGATTATCTTAACGTTAAAAATATTTCAAATGATATTCCGAAAGAGTTTGAAGGATATTATGACATGGAAAAGTACGCACAAGCGCAGGCTTATCTCATGGCCAGGACAAAGTTTTCAATAAATTACGCCACTTTTTTTCTTGGGCTGCAGATAGTTTTTATAGTAAAAGGCGGATTTAATATTGTCGATACTATCGCGCGTTCTTTTGGTTACGGCGAAGTTGTTACGGGTCTTATTTTTGCAGGTATTCTGCTTTTGACTATGGCAATATTAAAAATTCCTTTTTCTGCTTACAGCACATTTGTAATAGAGGAAAAGTTCGGATTTAACAGAACTAAAGTTCAAACTTTTATAGCGGATTTAATAAAAGGCTGGATAATCGCGGCAATAATGGGCGGCGTGGTTTTTGCCGTGATAATATGGGTTTTTTCGTATTTCGGAAAATTCGCATGGCTTTACGCTTTTGCGGCCGTCGTTGCTTTTGAACTTTTAATAACTTTTGTTTATCCCGTAGTAATCATGCCTTTGTTTAACAAGTTCACTCCTTTGGAAGACGGCGAACTTAAGACATCTGTTGAAAATTACGCAAAAGCCGAAAATTTTAAAATGAAAGGTCTGTTCAAAATGGACAATTCAAAGCGTTCGACAAAATCAAATGCTTTTTTCGCGGGTTTCGGTAAATTCCGCAGGATAGTGCTTTTTGATACTTTAATACAAAAACATACTGTTGACGAGCTTACAAGCGTTTTGGCGCATGAAATGGGGCATTTTAAACTCGGGCACGTAATAAGGCAGATGATATTCGGATTTGCTGCCATGGCTTTTATGTTTTTCCTGCTGTCGTTGTTTATTAATTCACCGTGGCTGTTTGAAGCTTTCCGCATGGAAAACTCTTCGGTTTACGCGGGCATAATCTTTTTCGGGTTTTTATACGCTCCGATATCCATGATTATAGGAATAATATCAAGCAGCCTTTCAAGAAAACATGAGTATGAATCCGACGCATACGCAGTAACAACATATAAAAAACCCGAAGCCATGATAGACGCTTTAAAAAAGCTGTCGGTTGATAATCTATCAAATCTTCACCCGCATCCTTTCAAAGTTTTTATGGAATACTCGCACCCGCCTGTTTTGGAAAGAATAAACGCGATAAGGAAGATAAACATACAATGAAGAAGGTTTTATTTTTAGCCGTATTATTTATTTTTTCACTTTCTGCTTTTGCGTATGGCGGGGAATATAGAACTTCTCCGATAAGGCTGTCGGTGCTCGGGGCTATGTCCGATCAAGACGGCTCGCATTGGTATTATTACGCTTCTTTGCCTCCGAGAGTTAACCGCGTTATAGGTTTGGATTTCGGGCTGTTTGCCTCAAAGATTGACATTTTATACGGTTTACAGTTAAGCGGCGTATCGAGTATTAAAGAAGAAGGTACAGGAATACAATTATCTATGCTTTATTCCTATTCAGCGGACATTGCGGGATTACAGCTTTCCGGCGGACTTACCGTAAACGAAAAAATGAGAGGTTTGCAAATCGGCGCGATTAGCTCGGCCAGCAGTGATTTTAGAGGCATAATGTTCGGCGGACTTTTTGCCGTAAGCGGCGATAATAACTCAAAAATACTGCAGATGTCTGCCGGCGCCGTATATACCGGTGATTTTACCGGCATATTATTCGGCGGAATTTTTAATTACAGCAAAAATATGACAGGGTTGCAGGCGTCTGCCGGCTTTACGATTGCCTCAAGAGACGTGAAAGGAATTCAGATAGCAGGAATCGGCTCATTCGCTGACGAAATAAAAGGGATTCAGGCGGCAGTAGTTGCGTGTTACGCGGATGAAATTAAATGGGTTCAGGCGGCCGGACTTTTCTCGGGAGCCGCTTCGTTTACCGGTATTCAAATAGGCGGTATTGCCGCTTATGCCGGCGACGAATCAACAGGCGTGCAGGTAACATGCGGCGCGGGCGGCGGTTCCGTGAAAGGATTAAGCATTGTTCCGATAAGATTATTTGCTTATCAGAAAAAAGGAAATACGGGCGTTGTCGCAAGCGTTATAAGTTTCGGCGGCGATTATTTTGGCGATGATTATATGGTTAAGGGAGTACATCTGGGCGGTTTAAACATCGGCGGAGGAAATATTAAAGGCGTGCAAGCCGGAGCAATAAATCACGCGACGGAATTGAACGGTTTGCAGATAGGTTTTATAAATTACGCAAAAAAACTTGACGGGATACAGATAGGCGTTGTAAATATAGCTTCAAACGCAAAAATAAAAGTTTTACCTCTAGTGAACTTAAAATTTTAAATAACGGAGAAGAAAATGGATAAATTGCTTAAGGACTTGTTAATGTCCGACGGAATCTCAGGCTATGAGGAAAATGCAGGGAAAATTATGTCCGAAGCTCTTTCAAAAACCTGCGACAGCGTTGAAACGGATAATTTCGGCAATGTTATAGGCAAAAGGGGCAAGGGTGCTTCACCCTCAGCCAAAAAAATAATGATTGCCGCGCATATGGACGAAATCGGCATGATTGTAAAGCATGTGAATGAAAAAGGTTTTATATATTTTATTAAAGTCGGCGGAATAAACGACCCGATACTTATGGGTAAAGTTGTTAAAATCATAAACAAAAAAGGCGAACGGATTACCGGTATAATAGGAACAAAACCGCCGCATTTGATGAACGAAGAAGAAAGAAAAGTTCCGGTTAAATTTGAAAATATGTTTATTGACATAGGGCTTGGTTCAAGAGAAGAAGTTTTAAAAGTTGTTGATATCGGCGACCAGATAATTTTTGAACCTAATGCAGGCGTTTTAAACGGAGATTTTTATTACGGCAAAGCCGCTGACAACAGAATAAGCTGCTACGCAATGGCAAAGGTTATGGAGAAATTGCCGAAAGATTTAAATGCTGAAATTTATGCCTGCGCGACCGCTCAGGAAGAAGTCGGGCTTAAAGGCGGAAAGACTGCGTCTTTCAAAATTAACCCTGATTTTGCTTTGGTAATAGATACGACCGTGGCCGGAGATATGCCCGGAATTGATCCGAAAACTTCGGATTTAAAGCTGGGTAAAGGCGTTGCTATAACAATGATTGAAGCAAGCGGACGCGGCACTATAGTTCCGCACAAAGCCAGAAAAATTATTCTTGACGCCGCAAAAGAAAACAATATTCCTCACCAGATTGACATTATAGACGGCGGAATGACTGACGGCGCTATCATATATACAAACAGAGAAGGAATTTTGACGGGCATTTTAAGCATACCGACAAGATACATTCACGCGCCTTCGTCGGTTTTTAATATAAAAGATGTTGAAGCGGCAATAGATTTGGCGGTTAAAGTGATACAAGTAATAAGTAACAAGGAATAATAATAATAAATAACGGCAAAGCATTGATATGATGGGAATTTTTAACGGCAATGATGTATCCCTTACGGGACATGATGTATCTCTGCGAGACATGCTGTGTATGCCGAGGCATACATTAAGGAGTGCGCAAAGCGCACCTATTAATTAAGTGCGGCTTTGCCGCACACAGCAATGATGTGTCACGTAGTGACACATTACATCATGTTGCCGCAAAGCGGCAATACATCATTTCCGAAGGAAACATCATGCGCCGAAGGCGTACATAATGCTGTTAAATTTTGAAAATTTGTCTTTCATGCGTTTGTCGCGGTAGGTGTTGTGGCTGAGTTGACATCAACAATAAAAGGAAAACAGTAGATGATAAAGCTTATAAAGTCTTTTACCTATTACCTATTACCTGTTACCTATTCTCTGCCGTTATGTTGAATTTTTGCATCCTCGCCAGTGGTTCAAGCGGTAATTGTTCGGTTTTATGGAATGATAAAGCCGCGGTTTTAATAGATTGCGGCTGCAGCGCCAAGTATATTGCCGAAAATCTTTCCGCGCTAAACATTGCAGCAGAAAACTTAACGGCTGCTGTAATAACTCACTCGCACATAGACCATCTAAGCGCTTCCGGGCTGAATTTTCTTTTAAAAAATGAGATTCCGGTTTATCTTCACGACGACACTTTAGATGAGGTTTATCAAAAGTATGGCGCGAAAGTTGACGGGTGCCAAACCGTATCTTTCAACGAACCTTTTAAAATAAAAGATATATCTATAATTCCTTTTGACGTTTACCACAGAGACGGCAAAATAAAACGCACAATCGGATTTACGTTTTCTTCAACCGTAAACGGACGAAAGTACAAAATAGGTTACCTTACGGACACGGGTAAAGTGTGTAAGAATATTGCGAACAGTCTGGCCGACAGTAATATTTTGGTTATCGAATCAAACTATGACCGTGAAATGCTTGATACAAGCTACAGACCGTATGAAAATAAAAGATGGGTTTTAAGCGAGTGGGGACATCTTGACAATGAGGACGCGGCAAGAGCAATAGCCGAGATTAAGATGCGTTCTTCTGTCCGGGACAGTTTAAAGTATGTGTTTTTGGCGCATATAAGCAGGCATCACAATCATCCGGAGCTTGCTTTGAGAGTTACAAAAGAGATGCTTTACAGCCAAAACATAACGGATATAAATCTTTTTGCCGCAAAAAGGAATCAGCGGTGCAGAACAATAAGAATAAGCTAGAGCGGCAGAAGCTCGGCAAAGACAAAAGATTTGTTGTTTCTGTTACTGAACTTCCGAGCTTCTGAATTTCTGTAGTTACACCATATATATATTGACACAGTGTATTTTATATGATACACTATAATCGTTAAACGGAGATAATTGAAATGATAATAAAAAGAACATTTGTTTTTGAAAAGTGGTTTTCAAAACAAAAAAATAATATAAAAGAAATAATAGTTATTTATTTAAACAGAGTTGTTCTCGGAAATATGAGCAATTGCAAGTCTTTGGGCGGCGGGTTGCATGAATTAAAAATACATTACGGAAAAGGTATAAGGGTTTATTTTACAAATATTAACGGTGAAATAATAATTCTTTTATGCGCCGGCGATAAAAGCTCGCAGCAGGAAGATATAATAAAAGCAAAAGTTTTAAAAGAAAATTTATGAGAGGCGGTTAATATGAAAAATAATATCATGAAAACAAAAGTAATTGAGACGGATTTTTTTGCAGATTATGCAAAAACATTAAAAAATAATCCGGCAAAGCTGCGTTCATTTAAAAAGCGCATAATAGAAGAGTATAATAAAACTAAAGATATGGCATTATTTTTGGAAAATTTAAAAATATTGGCTATGGCAAGCGGTAATGTATCTGATTTGGCTAAGAAATCAAAAATTCAAAGGCATAGCGTATATAACATATTATCAAAAGACAGCAATCCATTGCTTATGAATGTTGTTAACATTATGGATAATCTGAATATATGCTTTGTTGCAAAAACTAAAACTGCTTGATCTCTTTCCGGTAAACGGCCGGAGGCAGAGAGAAAATGCATAGATGTGCAGCAATGACTTCTGTACAACTAACCCATCAAGCGGTTGGGTCAATTACTCCACCCACCCCGTACACAATCGTCTGCCGGAAAATTCACATTTTTTTCACGATATTGTTGCAAAAATTAATGATGATTCAGGTATACTAATATTATGAAATTTAAGAAGCTAATATCATTATTAATTTTAATAACATTTATTTTAAATATAGCGGCGCAATCCTCTTATTCTTCCATTGCCGTTTCATTGCCTGCGGAATATAATTTAAATAAAAGTTTTGCTTCAAATTTGTATGGCAGCGGGAACGGAAATATAGTGTTTCTTGTGCAGGATTTGCACTGTCATTACGGGACGCAAAATGAAATAGCGCTGTTTTTAAAGAATATAAGCGAGAATGAAAACTTCAACAAAATATATGTGGAAGGTTTGTCAAAAGACATAAACGGCAATTTCATAAAAAACCTCCCGGAAGACATCAAAAATCCGTTAATTGAAAATTTATTTAAAGAAGGAAGGATAAGCGGTGCGGAATATTTCTTTTTAAATTCGACGAAAGATATGCCTCTGTATGCGCTTGAAGACGAGAAGCTGTATTCCGATAACGGCCAAAGGCTGGAATACATACTGAATACGCAAAAAGAAGCCGGGAAAATAATATCAGCGATGGAAAAAGAGATTAAAAGTTTGCGCAGGGAAAAATTGACGAACGCAAATAAAAAGATATTCTCGGCATTATTGAAATACGAAAACGGGAAGATAAGCCAAAATAACTACTATAAATATCTTTATAAATGTTTACAAAATGTCGAAAAAACGGCACGGGGGGGGGTAAGTAATTTAAAGACGTCTGATTATGCGCATATTAAAGAGTTTATAAATCTGCCTGATAAAATAAACTATAAACAAGCGCAAAAAGAGCTTCAAGCATATCTCAACGCCGCAAAAAACATACTGCCTTACAGCGCGTACAGCGAACTTGTAAAGAACAATGAAATATACGAAAACCTGTCAAAAATAAACAAAGATTACAATATCGACATGAAAAAATACGCGGAACTGGAAAAATCCGTGAGAGCCTATGAGTACGCGAAAAATGCCGATATGCTGAAGCTGTACAACGAAGAAGAAAGTCTGGTAAACGAAATACTGATAAAAAACGCGAGCAACAGCGAGATAGAAACGATAATTTTGTCGTTGGCATTTGAAAAGTTTAAAAGGTTTATGACAAACAATGCCACTGACAGCGATTATAAATATTTGGCGGAATTCGGATTGGATTATTTCGGTGAACTTTGGAATAAAAACATAGAAAGCGAAACTTTTGAGAAGATATCCGGATATATTGAAATATACAATGCGTATTATGACGCGAATAACAGAAGAAACATTGAATTCGCAAACAGAATAATATCGGGCATAGATGTAAGAAAAACGCAAAGCATGACGGTGGCAATAACGGGCGGATTTCACACGGAAGAGCTGAAAGAGTTGTTATTGGAAAAAAACATTGACGTAGCGGTGCTGACGCCGAAAATAAGCGGCGGAATAAAAGAAGCGGAAAAAAAGTATAAAAAACTATTCGGCGAACAAGTACAAGCAGAAACAATAGGCGCCGCAATAAACGCGTATGCGTTGAGATCATATTTAAACAGCCCCGGAAAGCAAACAGAATTAATAAGCGCTTTAAGCGATGTTAACAGATTATATAAAGATAAAGCTTTCGGCAATCTTACATTAGAAGAAGTTTTTCGACAAATAATCGATAAGTATAATAACATAGAAGATATAAAAGAAAATCCTTCCAATACGGTTTCCGTAATAGAAGTAAAAAATAACAAAAAAGGCTTTTCCGCAGTACTAACCTTCAAAGATAAAACACATACTATCACCATAAACCAAAACGGCGATGTAGCGGTGTCTGGTCAGACAATATCCGGCAAAGACACAAAATTAAAACCAGGTTCTCTATTAAACGATCGTTTCAAAAACAAAGACAGCAGACTTTACAAAGCATATACAATACTTATCGCGCCGTTGTGGGAAGAGTGGGTGTTTAGAGGCTTTCCCATAATTATAGCTGTGGCGGTTTCAATAAATCCGCTGATACTTTTAATACCAAGCGGCATATTGTTTGTCGCACTGCATAAAATATTTAACAAAACATTGACGCCGAAAGATTTGGCAAAGCTTGGCATAGTGACAGCGGTATATACGGCAGGAGCGTTTATTCTGCCTGCAATTCCGGTGACGGGATTTCTCTTTGAGGCGCTTCAATCTGTAACAGGCTTTATAATACCTTCGGTTGTTGCGCATACCGTATACAACGCGCTTGTAGTATACGGCATATTGAAAGACTATCCCGTTTCTTCGATAGGCAATGAAGAAGAAGCAGACAGTATAGAAAAAAGGAGAAGGCTGTTGTTATCTTTTGGAGACCGGGAGGATAGGGAATATATTTCTATTTTTGCTGAATATTCTAAAATAACTCCGCAGGAGCTAGAAAAACTTATTGAAAAATATGGCAAAAAACCGTGGTTTAAAGAACTGTTTTCAGGAAAATATAGTATATGGCAGCTAACAACCGACAATATAGAAATAATAAGAATGCTGGCGTCTTTGGGAGATGATTATGTTAATAGAAATACTATTGATTTTGCCATAGATTCTAAAATGACTTCAGGTCAGTTTGAAAAATATAGCAAAGAACTCTGGCTTGAAAGATTGTTTTCAGAAAAGTATAGTTTGAGTCATTTAAAAACTGACGGTATAGAAAAAATAAGAATGTTGGCGTCTTTGGGAGATGATTTTGTTAATCGAAACACTGTTGGTTTTGCCACATATTCTAAAATGACCTCAGGTCAGTTCGAAAAACTTATTGAAAAATATGGCAAAGAACCGTGGTTTAGAGAACTACTTTCAGGAAAATATGATACTTCAGATTTAACAACTAAAAATATAGAAGAAACAAGAGAGAAAATAAGAATGCTGGCGTCTTTGGGAGATGATTTTGTTAATAAAAAAACTATTGATTTTGCTATAAATTCTAAAATGACCTCAGGTCAGTTCGAAAAACTTATTGAAAAATATGACAAAGAACCGTGGTTTAAAGAACTATTTTCAGGAGAATATAATATTTCAGGTCTAACAACTAAAAGTGTAGAAGAAATAAGAGTAATGGCATCTTTGGGAGATGATTATGTTAATAAAGTAACTATTGATTTTGCCTGCAATTTCTCAAAGCAGTTAGAAGAGTTTATTGAAAAATATAGCAAAGAGCCGTGGTTTAAAAGACTGTTTTCAGGAGAGTATCGTATATGGTCGGATTTAACAACTGAATTTATAGAAAAAATAATAATGCTGGCATCTCTTGGAGATGATTGTATTAATCAAAAAACTATTGATTTTGCTAGAGATCAATATAGTACAACACCCTTAAAGCAGTTAAAAGGACAGATTAAACAATATGGCAAAGAACTATGGTTTAAAAAACTGTTTTCAGGAAAGTATGATATTACATTTTTAGAAATTAAACATATAGAAATAATAAGAATACTGTCATCTCTTGGAGATAATTATGTTAATGAAAAAACTATTAATTTTGCCACAAGGCCTCATTCTGTACTAGTCTCCTACCCAGAGGAGTTCAAAAAACTTATTGAAAAATATGGCAAAGAACCGTGGTTTAAAGAACTACTTTCAGGGAAGTATGATATTAGGGATTTCACTCCTGAAAGTATAGAAAAAATAAGAATACTGTCATCTCTTCTTGGAGATGATTATATTAATCAAAAAAATATTGATTTTGTTGTACGTTCTGAAATGTACTCAAGTCAGTTCGAAAAACTTATTGAAAAATATGGCAAAGAACCGTGGTTTAAAGAACTGCTTTCAGGAGAGTATGATATTAGAAATTTAACTCCTGAAAGTATAGAAAAAATAAGAATACTGGTATCTCTTGGAGATGATTATATTAATCAAAAAAATATTGATTTTGCCGTACGTTCTGAAATGACTTCAGACCAGATCGAAAAACTTATTGAAAAATATGGCAAAAAATCGTGGTTTAAAGAACTGTTTTCAGGAAAGTATCGTATATGGAATTTAACTCCTAAAAGTATAAAAAAAATAGAAATATTATTATCGCTTGGGGTAAATGTTGCCCAAAATGTCATCAATTTTGCTATAAATTCTGCGGTGGTTTCTTGGGAGTTGGCAGGACACAGAGAATATATTCATAAAATGAAATCTGTCTTTTCAATAGAAGAAATAACTATAGAATTGATAAAATTTGCAATAGAAATGAAAGATATTAACGATAAAATATTAAAAGATAAAAAAGAAATATATTTAAAAATGCTTTCAATGGAAAATTTGTTTGACGATACTCCGGAAGAAGTTATTCAAAATTTAAGGGAAGGTAAATTGAGTTTTAAAGAATTGGTTATATGGTCGGAAGACGCAAATAAACATAATATAAACGGTACATATCCTGAAAGCATTAAAAAATTAAGGAAGGATTTGGATAAAGTAAGCGATGTGATTGCGAAATACGATAAAGCTTATAAAGTAGGCAAATTTTTTGAAATCAGAACAAATTATACATTGGATGAATTATTGCAGAATGATGACAGGTTAAGATTATATATAGATGAAATAATATACGCGGTTTACGATATAGAGAGATTATTGAAAGATAAAAAGCAAGATACGAGCGCTTTAAGCAGTATACTGAATAGAAAGCCCAATGGCCGTGATTATGATTATCATTTTGTCAGAGGAAACGGAATAGAATATAGTTTGACAATGAGAAATGTTGACAATTACGCGATAGGCGACAGAACAGGCGATTGCACAGGTACAAATCACGGAGCTGTTAATAGAGCGAATTTTAGAGGCAAGTGGCTGATGCATCCTGATTATGAAGTGCTGCAGGTGTTTATAGACGGTAAGTTTACAAACAGGTTTGATTTTATTGCGGGAAAAGTCAATGACAAGCCGGCAATACTTATTCACGCACAGGAAAATATTCCCCAGTTTAGGGACGGCACGAGTTCTTTAATAGATCAAAGGGATATCGCATATTATAAAGCATTGAATTATCTTATAGAATTTGCAAAAAGGAACGGTTTTGAAGAAGTTTATGTAAATTCAATTTCAAACAGCAGTGATATAAGTAAAAAAAGTAATGCAGTGTCAAAAAAATTTAACGGTGAAGTTTATTATCCTTATATAAATTTGCAAGATAACCGTAGTTGGCGTCTAGTATCTCAGGAAAAAGTTAAAGAACAAATATTGCAAGAGGAGTCGTTGTTAGGTGAAAAGCAATTTAAAACTTTAAAGTTAAAGCAAATAAAATCGCTTATAGAAAATGAGCTATTTGAAAGAGTATATATAAAAGGCAACGAATATATTATACCTGTTTCCGATAATGTTGCCGTAAGATTTGCAATGGAGGATGTGAAACAGGGGATAGTTAATCACAATTTTAATAATGAAGCGAATGGAAATCCTGATGAAATACAACAACAAGACAATAATCAACAACAAAGAAAAAAAGAAAGAATGATGTCGAATTTTATAAATATTGCCAACATAAAGTTAGATTCATATGAACGTAAAGAATTCGAAAGCATTTCAGCGCAGGAAAAAAGCTCTTTATTAAATGCCGGAATAAGTGCGAAATTTAATATAGATATCTTTAATTCATTAGATATGCTGTCATTGTCAATAGAAAGTTTATTTACGGAAAACAATGCTGACAGATTAACGTCAAAGCTTAGGCTTTTAATTAATTGGGGTAAATTATACAAACTTGACGACGATTATGCGGCAGTTATAGGAAAAACAAAAGACGGACAAACGGCTGTAGTGCGTTACAGGCAGGAAGATAAATCAAAAGCAGAGCTTAAACTTACTAGCAAGATAGAAGTAGTAAAAGACGAAGGCGCTATAGCAAAATCGGATGAAATTAAAGAAGAGGCAACGGTTAAAAGGGTAAAAGGCGTATTGCTTTCCAAAAGAGGTTTACCTGCCGTTGACGCGAGTCTTATAAAAGACGCAATAAAAGAAGATTTTAAGACATATTTTGATAATTCCGATAAACAAACTATAATAGTATATATAGACAGTAAGATATTAAAATTTCAAGTTGACATATCGCTTTGGAACGAATCTAGATATGCGGGCAGCTTGGAATTCATAAGTCCTCAAGCGTTGCCGGTATCGCCGGCGTTTGTTGAAGATGGCATAAGATCAGGTTTATATAATGCAAATATAAATCCGATTACGGACAGACAGCAAAAAGACGTAAAAGTTTCAATAGACGAATTGGCAAATTCAAGATTAAAACCTGTATCTGTATTTCCTAAAGGCAATCTTTCATCCGACGAACATGAAAAAGTAAAAGAGTTATTAAAAGTTGATTTCTCTTCATTATCACTAAAAGATCTGCATTTAATAATGCGTTGTGCTGTTGAAACGAATGATTTAAACCTTGCTTCAAAAGTGGAAGCCGCTTCAAAGAATCAATGTACCGGTAATGCAGAGGATCATAAAATTCTTATTGCCATAACGGAACTTTACATAGTGATAGACCCGGTAAGTGAAGATTTTACTGTAAATATTCCCACAGAAAATATTAGCTTTCAACAAATATCTTCAATGCTTGCCGCCGCGTAAAAAAAATACAATGATGAATTACGAATAACAACAAAGACAAAATGCAATTTGGATTCTTGAAAAATTTTGTCTGTGTCAATTCTGAATGTTTTCCCACTGTGAAAACTACGAAACTTATTGCCTGTTACTTATTAGCTATTAACTGTTTTTATTGTGCCAAGTCTTTACAAACAGAGTAAAAAAAAGTATAAATAATTGTTGTGTTTAAGCACCAAATACAAAGATGTTCATATTTAAGGGGGCCTATTATGGCAGAAGCAAGATGCATGAAGTGCAAAA
The DNA here is from genome assembly GCA_009778325.1 of Candidatus Endomicrobium neocapritermitis. Taxonomy (GTDB): domain Bacteria; phylum Elusimicrobiota; class Endomicrobiia; order Endomicrobiales; family Endomicrobiaceae; genus Endomicrobium_B; species Endomicrobium_B neocapritermitis. The sequence continues at coordinate 40,601 of WRJZ01000030.1, forward strand.
AACAGGTAGGAGTTAAAGACGCGCAGGATGTTGTAATGAAAAACGGAATGAAAGCAATCTCAGGCGTATGCCCTGATTGCGGAACAAAAGTTTTCAAAATCGTAGGTAAAAATAAGTAAACTGAAAAAATCACGGAGTTAACCTTTATAAAGTTCAAATTAAACTTTAAAGGTTAACTCTGTTTTTTTAACTACAGAGTTAAAAGTTCAGAGTTCAGAGTTTAAATGAGGAGTTTTCGCTTTGCGAAAACCTATATTAGTTTTGCCGAAGGCGAAACACATTATTTGAACTTTGAACTCTGAACTCTGAACTTTGTCTTTAAGGAGCGTTATGAGCAGCGGCGACAGGATAATTAATTGGATAGTTTCTGATTTGAATTTGCCGGAAGGCGGCGTTCGCAATACAGTGATGATGCTGGGCGACGGGGATACCGTGCCTTTCATATCGCGTTACAGAAAAGAAAAAACCGGCAATTTTGATGAAGTAAACATCAGAGATATAAACGATAAACTTCAATATTATATAGAGCTTGAAACAAGAAAAGAAACGATTTTAAGCAGTATTGAAGAGCAGAAAAAAATGACTCCTGAGCTTAAAAAGCTTATAGAGGAATGCAAAGAGAAAACAAAGCTTGAAGATATATATCTGCCGTATAAACCAAAACGCCAGACAAAAGCCACTATAGCCAAAGCCGCAGGTTTGGAGCCGCTTGCCATAGAAATTATGGAACAGAAACGCGGCATGAAAGAAAACAAAGAAGAGATAATTAAACCGTTCTTAAATCCTGAAAACGGAATAGATACAATAGAAAAAGCTCTTACAGGCGCAATAGACATAATAGCCGAGCAAATTTCCGACAATGCCGCAATAAGAGGAATGCTTAGGGCATTTATATTGGCAAACGGGAACTTGCGCTCGAAAGCTACAAAGGCTGCGGCAAACTTAAAAACAAAGTATGACATGTACTATGATTATAATGAATCTTTAAAAGCTATTCCCGGACACAGGCTTTTGGCAATACGCCGCGGCGCTAAAGAAGAAGTTTTATCATGGAAGATAGTTCTTGAAGACGATCAGGCCGTGGATTTGATACTTTCCAAAATGATAAAAAATAAAGGAAACATGTCGCTTTTTTATCCTGAACTTTTTCAGGCGGTACAGACTTCTTATGACAGACATTTGTATCCTTCGCTTCAGGTTGAAATATTTTTGGCTAAAATGGATGACGCTGACAAAGACGCAATAGACGTTTTTGCAAAAAATGCCAAAAATCTTTTGTTAGCTCCTCCTGCCGGACACAAAGTTATTATGGGTGTTGACCCGGGATTCAGAACAGGCTGTAAAGTAGTTGTTATAGATACAAACGGAAATTTTAAAGAGTTTCACGCGATTTTTCCGCATGAACCTGCTTTAAGAGTTGCAGAGGCTGAAGATATTGTTGTTGACCTTATAGAAGAGTATTATGTTGAGCTTATAGCAATAGGCAACGGAACAGCTTCTAAAGAAACAACTACATTTATCAACAATGTTTTAAAGAAACACACTTTTAAAGTAAGCCCGAAAGTTATTGTGGTCAGCGAAGCGGGCGCTTCTGTTTATTCGGCGTCGCCTTTGGCAACGGCCGAATTTCCGAATTTGGACGTTACCGTAAGAGGCGCGATAAGCATAGCAAGAAGATTGCAGGACCCTCTTGCCGAACTTGTCAAAATCGATCCGAAATCGATCGGCGTGGGGCAGTACCAGCATGACGTTAACCAGATACAGCTCAAAAAACAGCTTGACGGCACCGTGGAGTCCGCAGTTAACTTCGTAGGAGCGAATTTGAACTCCGCTTCGATAGAGTTACTATCTTATGTTTCTGGCATAGGCAAAACCGTGGCAAAAAATGTTGTTGCCTACAGAACGAAAAACGGTTCTTTCAAAGATAAAAAAGAGCTTACGAAAGTTACCGGCCTTGGCGATAAAACATTTGAACAGTGCGCCGGATTTTTAAGAATTCCGGGCGGTTTGAACCCTCTTGATAATTCAGGCGTTCATCCGGAAAGATATTTAGTCGTTGAAAAGATGGCGTCTGATTTGGGCGTTAAAATGGAAGAACTTATAGGAAACGAAACGCTGATAAAGAGAATTGACCCTAAACAGTATGTTTCGGAAAGCGTAGGGCTTCTGACTTTAAATGATATAATACAAGAGCTTCGAAAGCCCGGCGTTGACCCGAGAAAAGATTTTTCCACCGCCGAATTCAGCGACGATGTCAATACTTTGGACGACCTTCAGGAAAATATGGTGTTAAACGGGACAGTCACAAATGTGACTAACTTCGGCGCTTTTGTGGATATCGGCGTTCATCAGGACGGGCTCGTGCATATTTCAAAACTCAGCAATAAATATATAACAAATCCGCACGAAGTCGTTTCCGTTGGCGATACGGTGAAAGTAAGAGTTTTGAAAGTTGATACTGAATTAAAAAGAATAAGTTTAGAGGTAGTGCGTTAACGGCAATTACAAATTACTAATTACGAATTAACGGCAAAGGCAAAACGGCAATTACTTCTAAACGGCGAAAGGCAAAAAGTGTAATGAAATTGTTTTTTATAAAAAAATTTATAAAAGCGAAACGGCTTTTAACCAGGAATCAGTTTGTAAGAGGTTTTGGAGGGATGTGGCCTTTTGTGAAGCCGTATCTTCCCAGAGTTATTCTTGGTTTGCTGCTTACTATTCCTATCGGCATGCTGGACGCGCTTATAGCGCTCTTTTTAAAACCTTATATGGATAATGTCATGGTCGCGAAAGAGTCGTCCGCGTTTATTTACGTGCCGTTTGTAATCGTAGGCTTTGCGATTGTGCAGGGGATATTTAATTTTCTTGCCGTTTACGTAAACGGCTGGACAGCTAACAAAATAACCAACAGAATTAAACAGACTTTATTTAATAAACTTCTTACTTTCTCGCCTTCATTTTTTGATAAAATAAGTTCAGGTTCGGTGCTTTTCAGGTTTTCAAGAGATGCGGAAACGGCAAGTAACGGGCTCATTAATAATGTAAAAACAATCGTAAGCAGAGTTTTCTCGATAATCGCGCTTATAGGAGTTTTGCTTTTCAATTCGGTGCATCTTACCGTTATTTCCGTTTTTGTCTTGGGCTGCGCTTTTCTGCCTTTGTATTTTGTAAGAAAAAGAATGAAAATGGTTTTTGAGAAATCCGTGTCTGTTGAAAGCGACCTTGTAACCGCGTATAACGAAGCTTTCGCTGGAAATAAAACAATAACGTCGTACAATCTTCAAAAGCATAAGTCTGATAGTTTTGACGCTCTTTTGGGCAAATCTATTAACCTTAAAATGACGCTTCTTAAAAATACGGCATGGCTTTCTCCGGTCATGCACATAATTTCTTCTTTAGGAGTTGCCGGAGTAGTTTTTTTCGGAACTTATCTTGTTTTAAACGGCACGATAACCAGCGGAAACTTCGTTTCATTTATAGCGGCTTTGCTTATGCTTTATACGCCGGTTAAGTCTATAGGGCAGCAGTTTGTAGGCATTCAGGCCTCTTTGATGGCTATGGAGCGTTTGCTTAATATGCTTAAAGTTAAGCCGGCGGTAAGAGACGTCGAAACCGAAACTCCGGCGGAACTTAACGGTTTTAATAAAGATATAATTTTTGAAAAAGTATCTTTCAGCTATGACAACTTTAAAACCGTTATAGACGATATAAATTTTACCGTAAAAAAAGGAGAAACCGTTGCGTTTGTCGGCAATTCCGGCGGCGGCAAAACCACTTTAGTCAATCTTCTTTTAAGATTTTATAATGTGAAAAACGGGTTCGTAAAAATTGACGGCATTAAACTCTGGAAGATATCTTTAAAATCTTTGAGAGACCAGATCGCGGTTGTATTCCAGGACAATTTTTTGTTTTCAGGCACGATAAAGGATAATATAATGCTCGGCAAGCCTGACGCGAACGAAGAAGAACTGCGCAGAGCCGTCAGTATGGCCTGCCTTGACGAAGTTATTGCGGGATTTGAACACGGCATAGATACCGTGATAGGCGAAAGAGGAATAATTCTTTCAGGCGGGCAAAAGCAGCGCGTAGCAGTGGCAAGAGCGATTTTAAAAGATGCCCCGATAGTGATTTTAGACGAAGCCACCAGCTCTTTGGATAATAAATCCGAAAAAGAACTGCAGAAAGCTTTTGATAATCTGATGAAAGATAAAACAATATTTGTTATTGCCCACAGGCTTTCAACGGTACAGCATGCGGACAAAATACTTGTTTTAGATAACGGAAAAATCGTTGAGCAAGGCACGCATGAAGAGCTTCTTAAGATAGAAAAAGGCGTGTACAGGCATTTGTATCAAATACAATTTAAGACAGTTAATAGTTAATAGATAATAACTAATAGTTATTGAATTTCGGCGAAGCCGAAATCTATTAATAGGTTTTCGCTTCGCGAAAACACC